>JASLQF010000069.1 GCA_030744625.1 Rhodospirillales bacterium | reverse complement strand
CCAGTTGAAGGGCGCGAAGATGGCGCCGAGCTTGGCGCAGGCGAACTGTATCTCGAACAGGTCCGACGAGTCGCGGGCCAGGACGCCGACCCGATCCCCCCGGCCCACCCCAAGGCCCGAGGCCAGGAAGTGGGCCAGCCGGCCGGCGCGCCCGTTGAACTCGCCATAGGTGAAGCGGCGGCCCGATTCGAGATCGACGAGCGCCAGTTTGCCAGGCGTCCGCCTGGCGTGAAATGCCAACCAGTCGTAATGCCGAACGACCATCCCGCCGCTCCTCATCCCACCGCGTCTCCTCTGCGCCCGACTAGCCGGCGCCGCTATTGCGTGGAAGGAGCGGGCGTCTCCTATACATGAAGGGCGAACAATGTTCGATGCCTTTGTTGCCGAAAAAGGATATACTGATCAAAATAATAATCGATGTAGCTAATCGCGTTACTCAACGGTAAGGGAGGTATCGATGTATACCGACAAAATCGTCAAGGGTGTGTTGGCTGCGGTCGCCTTCGCCCTGTTCGCCGGTTTCGCCAGCGCGCCTGCTTCGGCGAAGACGAAGTGGATTTGTACCCACTTCGTGCCCAAGACGTCGGGTTTCTACAAATACGTGACTCCGCCGTTCACCGACGCGGTGAAACATATCACCCGCGGCGAGGTGGAGATCGACTGCAAGGCGGTGGGAATCATCGCGCCGGGCTTCAAAGGCTTCGACGCGGTCATGGAAGGCCTCGCCGATGCGCAACACACGACGACGCTCTACATCGTCAACAAGCACCCGGCCAATTCGTTCTACGCCAATCACCCGGGTGGCATGCCGGTCGAGGCGTTTTTCATGTGGTGGTACGATCCCAAGGGCGGCGGCAAGGACTTCCTGACCGCGCACCACCGCGAAGCCATGGGCCTCCAGTCCTGGGGGCAAGGCGTGCCGCCGCAGGAGGTGTGGCTGTCCCATACCCCGATCACCAAGCCCGCCGACCTCAAGGGCAAGAAGTTCCGCACCGCCGGCGTGTGGGCGTAGATCCTCACCGAGAAGTTCGGGGGCGCCGGCACCACCGTTCCGGGATCCGAGGTCTACGTCATGATGGAGCGCAAGGCCCTCGACATCATGGAGTGGTCGGGACCGTCGGAAAACGTGAACAAGGGCCTCTACGACATCGCCAAGTACGTGATCCAGCCCGGCTTCCACTGGACCGGCGGACTGGCCCACTTCTCCGTCAAGAAAGGGGTCTGGGACGGGCTGCCGGAAAAGACCCGCAAGGACATCATGATAGCCTCGCGGCTGGCCAACTTCGATTCCTACATGATGTGGCACTGGGTCGACCTGTCCGCCCAAAAGAAAGTCAAGGCAAAGGGCAACAACGTCTTCCTGAGGATGGACAAATCGCTCATGGACGCCATGACCAAGGCGAGCCGCGAGTGGGCCTACGAGAAGGCCGCCGAGCTGGAAAAGAAGGGCGATCACTGGCTCAAGCAGGTCGCCGATTCCTATTACGCCTTCTATGACGACTGGGTCGCCAACTCGGACTGGAAGTCACCGTTGCTGCGATAGCGGCGTCGGACCACGGTCTGGAATATCGCTCTCAGGTCCCCATGCGTAGCGGGCCGGCGAGCTTGCGTAGCGCGGCGATGACGCTGAGCGCGGTGATCTTGCCGGTGCGGGGGTTCTCTTGGCTGGGAATGTTCTCGATGGTCATGGTGAAATCGGCGCTGTCCGACGACACCTCGATCAGGTGAATGTTGCGAGTCACCCCCGGATCGGCCCAGATCTCGACCTCGGTCCTGTCCGGTCCCAGCCCGGCGAGGCCAAGTGCGGCGGCGACGTTGAGGTTGGCGGGGAATCCCCTGGCCGCCTGGCGGGCGCTGCCCTGGAATAGCTTGAGCGGCGCCTCCAGGTTGTCGAGCTCGATGCCTTGATCCATCACGTGGGGGGCGCCGGCCAGGCCCTCGACGGGCTTGCGCGTGATCAGGCGCACCGAACGGATGGTCCCCTCGGCCGCCGCGGTTACCGCGTCCAGGCCGAGGAGGGCGCCGCTCGGCACGATGATCGTGGCGCCGCGGTCGGCGGCCAGGTCGATCAGGCGGTCGGACGCGATCAACGCGGCGGCGCTGATCACGACAAGGGTCTTGCCGGCCTCCAGCACCGGCACCGCCATGGTGTCGAGAAGGTGCGCCGGGGCGCATTCGACCACCACGTCGGCGACGCCGGCCAACTCGTCGAGGCCGAGGACGGGAACCGGCGCCGCAAATGCCGCCGTTTCCCGCGCCGCTCGCTCCTTGTCGCGGGCCGACACCGCCACCAGGCGCAAGCCCGCCATGCCATCATCGAGGCACCGCGCCACCTTCTTGCCGACGGCGCCGAATCCACCCAGGGCAACGGCCAGTCGTTGTTGCTTCGCTTGCGCCATGGCGTAAGCCGTCTTTGCTTGATCCGCTTCGCCGCCGCACCATAGCATAACGGTGCCGCGCTTGGCGGCGGTCGATCCCCAGCCCGTCAAAATACCGGCGAACAGAGGCCGGGGCGCCACAAGAAAGCGAGGACGATATGTTACCTGACCACGGCCGTTTCAAATTTTCCGCCATCGCCGACCGCCCCGACTATACGTGGCCCGACGGCAAGAGGCTGGCCTTCTACGTGGCCCTCAACATGGAACATTTCTCCTACGGCGAGGGGCTCGGCATCTCCATGTCGCCGGGCATTCCCCATCCCAACACCTACAACTGGGCGTGGCGCGAGTACGGCAACCGCGTCGGCGTGTGGCGCCTCCTCGAATTGTTCGGCAAGCTCGGGCTGCCCATCTCGGTCCTGCTCAATTCGGAACTCTACGACCATTGCCCGGAAGTCGTCGCCGCCTTCCGCCAGCGCGGCGACGAAATCGTCGGCCACGGGCGCACCAATTCCGAGCACCAGAACGACTTCGACGAGGCCGGCGAGGCGGCACTCATCGCCGAGGCCACGCAAACCATCGCCAAGCACGAAGGCAAGCCGCCGGCGGGCTGGCTCAGCCCCGGCGTCAACCCCAGCGACGCCACCCCCGACCTGCTGCAGGAGGCCGGGTACACCTACACCCTCGACTGGCCCATGGACGACCAACCAGCGTGGATCAAGACCCGCCAGGGCCATCTGCTCAGCCTGCCCTACCCGCACGAGGTCAACGACATCCCGATGATCATGCTGCATCACGGCGACGCCGGGGCCTTCGCCGACATGATCATCGACAACTTCGACGAGATGATGGAGCAGGCGGAAAAGCAGCCCCTGGTCTATTGCATCAGCCTGCACGCCTTCATCGTCGGCCAGCCCTTTCGCCTGCGCCACCTGCGCCGCGCGCTTAGCCACATCTGCCAGCAACGCGACAAGATATGGATCGCAACGGGCGGCGAAATCGCCGCCTACTTCGCCGAGGCGGCGCCGGTCGGACCGGAGTAGGCGAAGTTAATAAAGTGACATGATACTTATTTCACGGCTTGGATTAGGCTGGGATGTGTGCGGCGAGCAGAGATAATTAAGTATCATGTCACCTTAATCTCTTATCCTTAATCCTCACCTCACCTTAATCCCACGTATTAAAGTCGGTATTAATGTGACGTGATACTTATCGGCCGAAACCCGCCGGCGCGCCATCGGCGCGGCGCGACACGCCACGGGAGACACCACGCGACACACCACAAGAAACATCAAGGGAGCAGCCAAGTGACCCTCAACATCACCCTTTCGACGGTCGAGCAGGTCGGTGAAATCGCCAAGCGCGCCGGCGCTGAGATCATGAAGATCTACGAGACCGACTTCGCCGTCGACGCCAAGGCCGACTCCTCGCCGGTGACCGAGGCCGACCGCGTTTCCGAGGACCTCATCGTCGAGGCGCTGCGGGGCGAGATCACCAGCGACTTCCCCATCGTCGCCGAGGAGGCCTTCGCCGAAGGCATTGTCCCCGATATCGGCGGCGTGGCCGCCTTCTGGCTGGTCGACGGGCTCGACGGCACCAAGGAGTTCGTCAAGCGCAACGGCGAGTTCACCGTCAACATCGCGCTCATCGAGGCGGGCCGCCCGGTGATCGGCGTCGTCCACGCGCCGGCCGTCAACGCCACCTACTGGGGCAGCGCCTATGGCACCTTCGCCGAGACCGACGGCGGCCGGGCGCGCCAGGTGTCGTGCCGGCCCCGGCCCTCGGGCGGGCTGGTGGCGGCGGTCAGCCGCTCGCACCGCGGCGGCGAATTGGACGCATTTATTTCCCAACACGACGTCGTCAAGGAGATCGACGCCGGCAGCGCGCTGAAGTTCGGCCTGGTCGCCACCGGGCGCGCCGACGTGTACCCGCGCCTCGGGCGCACCATGGAATGGGACATCGCCGCCGGCCACGCCGTGGTGCGCTTCGCCGGGGGGCGCGTCACCGACCTCGAAGGCGTCGACATCGGCTACGGCAAAGCCGGGTTCGAGAACCCGCCCTTCGTCGCCTGGGGCGCCGAGGCTGACACCGGAATCGATTGACTCCGGGCATGAAAAAGAGCAGACTCTTCGGGTGTTCGGGGACCCGGACACGCATTAGCCGCCGCACTCCGTGCGGTGACTGCGGAGCCGGATCATTACCATGGGTGGTCCGAGCCGAAAGCAGCAAAAGACCAGAGAGCCGCCCCTACGGAGGCGGCTCTCATTTAGGTGTGGCGGCCGGCACGTGACCTCGCCCGCCGCCAACATCAGAGACGTCACCACCGACGGCACCGATGATGCCATAACCGAGGCCGCCGGGCTGCTCCGGGCCGGCAGGCTGGTGGCCTTCCCCACCGAGACGGTCTACGGCCTGGGCGCCGACGCCACCGACGACGGCGCCGTCGCCGCCATCTTCGCGGCCAAGGACCGCCCCGCCTTCAATCCCCTGATCGTGCACTTCGCCGACGCCGGGGGGGCGGCCCGGGCCGTGGCCTTCGACGAACGCGCCCGGCAACTGGCCAGCGCCTTCTGGCCGGGCGCCCTGACCCTGGTCCTGCCCAGGCGTCGGCAATGCGCCATTTCCCTGCTGGTCAGCGCCGGGCTCGACAGCGTCGCCGTGCGCGTGCCCGACCACGCGGTGGCGCGCGCCCTGCTCGACGCCGCCGGCTGCCCCATCGCGGCGCCCAGCGCCAACCGCGCCGGACGCCTCAGCCCGAGCCGCGCCGGGCACGTCGCCGAAGAGCTGGGCGGGGCCGTCGATCTCATCCTGGACGGCGGCCCGTGCCGGCTCGGCGTCGAATCGACGGTCATCGACCTGACAGGCGCCGCGCCGGCCCTGCTGCGCCCCGGCGGCGTGGCGGCCGAGGACATCGAGGCCCTCGTCGGACCCCTCGCCCCCCCCGGTGCAGGCGACGCCGGCGGCGCGCCCAAGTCCCCCGGCCTGGCCGGACGCCATTACGCGCCCGAGAGACCGCTGCGCCTCGATGCCCATGAAGCACGGCCGGGCGAGGCCCTGCTCGCCTTCGGCCCCGGCGCGCCGCCCCATGAACTCAACCTGAGCCCGACCGGCGACGTGGCGGAAGCGGCGGCCAACCTGTTCGCCATGCTGCGCGCCCTCGACCGCCCGCAAAATTCTGGCGATTCCGGGGGCATCGCCGTCATGCCCATCCCCCACTCCGGACTGGGTCGCGCCATTAACGACCGCCTCAGCCGAGCCACGCGGGCAGGCGGGGATTAGGTGGACGGCGCCGGCGGGCGCGACGGCGTCGGCTGGGCGAGGGCGGAGACCAGGGTCGTCGAGGCGAAGATGGCGAGCACCAGAAACAGCCACAGGAATCCTCCCGTCCCGTCACGCACGCCGGCCACCAGCGGCACCGCAGCGACGGCCACGCCGAGCGACAGCACCGCCTTGACGGCGTAGACGCGGGCCCGCCATTCGGCCGAGGTGAAGCGCCCCACCAGGGTGTCGCGGATGGGGGTCTCGCCCAACACCAGGAACATCATGACAAACGACATTACCAGCAAGGCCGCGCCGCTGGCGTTGGCGGCGAGCAGCAGCAACGCCACCTGCAAGAACACGGTGCCCACGTAGACCGGCTTCAACGGGTAGCGGTCGAGGAGGTGGCCGACCACGACCTGGCCGGCGGCGGCGAAGGCGATGACCACGAACACCCAGGCGCCGACCTCCGTGGTCGTCGCCGCCAGCTCCGCCAGGCGTTCCTCGAACACCTTGGGCAGGGCCACGGTGAGGGCGTTGAAGGTCATGCCGCTGCACATGGTGCCGACGGCGACGAAGGCGAACATCCTGATGCGGATGCCATGGGTCATGCCGTCCGCGGAATGCGCCGCCGGCCCCACCGGCGCGCCGGCCCCGCCCCGGGAAAAGACAACGTAAGCGACGCCGGTGGCGGCGGCGGCGATGCCGGGCACGATGAACGCGGCGCGCCAGCTTATAAGGTCGGAAAGCGCCCCGGCGACGATGGCGGCAAGCGCCACGCCCAAGTTCCCGAAGACGCCGTTGACGCCGATCGCCTTGCCCAGGTGGCGCGCGTTCTCGACCACCACGGCAGTGCCGACGGGATGATAGATCGACGAAAACAGCCCGATGAGCGCCAGGCCGACGGCCATCCCCACCTTGCCCTCGGCGAGGCCGACGAGGACCGCCGAGGTGCCGATGCCGATGAAGAACAGGCCCATCATGCCGCGCCGGCTCCAGCGGTCGCCAAGCCACCCGGCCGGAAGGGTGCCGATGGCCAGGGCGGCGAAGGTGAACATGGAAAGGGACAGCCGCTCGCCGTAAGTGCCGGGGAAATCGTCGCCCATGGCCAGCACCGCCGTCGGGTAGAGCAGCAGGAACAGGTGGGCGTAGGTATGCCCGACGTTCATGAACAGCATGGTCGCCGTTCGCCGTTGCAGGCGCGCCATCGGCCCTCCCATGGCCCTCCGGCCCTCCGGGCTTGAAAAACTTGCCACCTTTTTGGACATTTCCGCCTGCTTCCGCCACCAGAAACGTATATGAGTGGAGCGAACGCCGCGGCGTGCCGAACGGGCCGCCGCCGCATCCACCAGGCAGGGCCGACGATGTCTGCGACGCAAGCCACACTCGACGCCATCCGCGCCGTGGTCGGTCCCCAGGGATGGATCGCCGAGGCGGCGGACATGGCGCCCTACCTGGTCGAGGAACGCGGCCTCCACTTTGGTTCGTGCGCCCTGGTGGTGCGCCCGGCGTCGGTGGCGGAAATCGCCGAGGTGGTGCGCCTGTGCGCGGCGGGGGGCGTGCCCATCGCCGCCCAGGGCGGCAACACGGGACTGGTCGGCGGCGGCGTGCCCGATGGCGGCATCGTGCTCACGACGGCGCGCCTCAACCGCGTCCGCGCCCTCGATGCCCTGAACCACACCATCACCGTGGAGTCCGGGTGCGTGCTGGCCGACGTGCAGAAGGCCGCCGAGGAGGCCGGCCTCCTGTTTCCGCTCAGCCTGGGCTCGGAGGGCAGCTGCCAGATCGGCGGCAACCTTTCGACCAACGCCGGCGGGGTGGCGGTGCTCAGATACGGCAACGCCCGCGACCTGGTCCTCGGCCTCGAGGTGGTGCTGGCCGACGGCACCGTGTGGGAGGGCTTGCGAGCCTTGCGCAAGGACAACGCCGGGTTTGAGCTGAAGCACCTGTTCATCGGGGCCGAGGGCACGCTCGGCATCATCACCGCCGCCGTGCTCAAGCTGTTCCCCGCCCCCAAGGCCCGGGAAACGGCGCTCGCCGCGGCGGACGACCTCGTTGCCGTCCTCGGCCTGTTCGCGCGGGCCCGCGCCGCGGCGGGAGACTCACTGACCGCCTTCGAGATGATGTCGCGGCGCTGCATGGAGTTCGCCTGCCGCCACGACAAGGGGGCCAGGGATCCCTTCGCCGCGCCGCACGCCTATTACGCCTTGATGGAGCTGACCAGCCCGCGCCCCGGCGAGCCCCTGCGCGACGCACTGGAAACCGTGCTCTCGGCGGCCCTCGAGGACGGCGAGGTGACGGACGCGGTGATCGCCGCCAGCACTTCCCAGGCCCGCGACCTGTGGCGCATCCGCGAGACCATCACCGAGGCGCAGAAGCACGAGGGCGCCAGCATCAAGCACGATGTCTCGGTGCCGGTGTCGCGGGTGCCCGAGTTCGTGGCCGGCGCCACCGCCTCGGTGGAGGCGGAGTTGCCGGGCATCCGCGTCGTCGACTTCGGCCACATGGGCGACGGCAACGTCCACTTCAACCTGAGCCAGCCCGAAGGCGCCGACGGCGCCGCCTTCCTCGCCCAACGGGAGCGCTTCAACCGCATCGTCCACGACCTGGCCGTCGGCATGGGCGGCAGCTTCAGCGCCGAGCACGGAATCGGGACGCTCAAGCGCGACGATCTGGTGCGCTACAAGCCGGCCGTGGAAGTGGACCTGATGCGGCGCCTCAAGGCGGCCCTCGACCCCAACGACATCATGAACCCGGGGAAGGTGCTATAATCGACGGCCGCCGGTGACGGCGCCCGAATTTCGCGAAGGACCGACGCCATGACACCCTACGAAGCCCCCCTCGCCGACATGCGCTTCGTCCTCGGCGAGCTTGCCGGCCTCGAGGAAGTCGCCGCCCTGCCGGGGCTCGGCGAAGCGACGCCGGACCTGGTCGATGCCGTGCTCGAGGAAGCCGGACGCTTCGGCGCCGAAGTCCTGGCGCCGTTGAACCGGGTCGGCGACAGCGAGGGATGCGTGTTCGAGAACGGTGTGGTGCGAACGCCGAGCGGCTTCCGCGACGCCTACGCCCGCTTCGTCGAAGGGGGCTGGAACGGAGTCCCGCTGAGCCCCGATTACGGCGGGCAGGGCCTGCCGTGGCTGGTGTCGACCGCCGTCTCCGAGATATGGAACGCCGCCAACCTGTCGTTCGCGCTGTGCCCGATGCTGACCCAGGGCGCCGTGGAGCTCCTGTCGGCGCACGGCTCGCCCGAGCAGAAGGCGCTGTACCTTCCCAAGCTGGTGGAGGGGACGTGGAACGGCACCATGAACTTGACCGAGCCGCAGGCTGGGTCCGATCTCGCCCGCCTGAGCACCCGGGCGGTGCGCGACGATGGCCTGTACCGCATCACCGGGCAGAAGATATTTATTACCTACGGCGAGCACGACTTCACGGAAAACATCATCCACATGGTGCTGGCCCGCACCGCGGACGCTCCGCCAGGCATCAAGGGCATCTCGCTGTTCATCGTGCCCAAGTTCCTGGTCAACGCGGACGGCTCTCTGGGGCCGCGCAACGACGTCCGGTGCGTGTCCATCGAGCACAAGCTGGGGATCAACGCCAGTCCGACGGCGACGTTGTCCTTCGGCGACGACGGGGGTGCCGTCGGCTACCTGGTCGGCGGGGAAAACCAGGGCATCCAGTGCATGTTCTTCATGATGAACAACGCCCGGCTCGCCGTCGGCCTGGAGGGCGTCGCCGTCGGCGAGCGCGCCTACCAGCAGGCCCGCGCCTATGCCCGCGAGCGGGTACAGGGACGCGCGCTGGGCGACGGCGGCGACGCGCCCGTCACCATCGACCACCATCCGGACGTGCGCCGCATGCTGCTTTCAATGAAGGCCCAGGTCGAGGCGACGCGCTCCCTCGCCTATTACGTGGCCGCCGCCATCGACATGGCCAAGCACCATCCCGACGAGGAAGTGAGGCGCCAAAAACAGGCCTTTGCCGATCTCATGACCCCGGTGGTCAAGGCGTGGAGCAGCGACGCCGGCATCGACATCGCCAACACCGGCATCCAGATCCACGGCGGCATGGGATACATCGAGGAAACGGGGGCCGCCCAACTCCTGCGCGACGCCCGCATCGCCGCCATCTACGAGGGCACCAACGGCATCCAGGCCAACGACCTGATGGGGCGCAAGGTGGCGCGGGAGAAGGGCGTCACCATCAAGGCCTTCATCGAGACCATGCGCGGCCTGGACGGCGAGCTGGCGTCCGTCCCCGAAGGCGATGTCGCCGTAATCCGGGCGCGGCTCGGCCTTGCCATCGACGCCCTCGAAAAGGCCACCGACTGGGCGGTCGAGACCTACCCGTCCGATCAACGGGCGGTGGCCGCCGGCGCCGTCGATTTCCTGCGCCTGTTCGGCATCGTTTCGGGCGGCTGGCTGATGGCGAAAGGGGCGCTTGCCGCCCACGCCAAGCTGGCGGCGGGCGACGGGGACGGCCGTTTCCTGAAGGGGCGGCTTGCCTCGGCGCGCTATTTCGCGGACCATCTGCTTTCCCAGGCCCCGATGCTTCACGTCGCGGTCACGGAAGGCGCCGCCGCCGTGCTGGCGGTCGACGAAGAGCAATTCTGAGTCCGGAACGCAACCTGGCACCGGCGCACGCCACCGGCCGCCTTGTTAACCCTTGATTTTCGAACGCTTTTACAACACTTTGGCTGACGCGGGCCACCAGACCGAGGGCAATGAAAGGCATCACCAAATACGTGCTGTGGCAGCTGTTGGTGGGGATGATTCTCGTCACGGCGGGGTTGACGTGCGTGATCTGGCTCAGTCAGTCGCTTCGCTTCGTCGAAATGATCGTCAATCGAGGGCTGTCGGTCGGCACGTTCACCTATCTCACCATGCTGCTGCTGCCGAATTTCCTGTCGATCATCATGCCCATCGCCCTGTTTACGGTGGTCGTGTTCACTTACAACAAGCTCATTACGGACCGCGAATTGGTGATCATGCGCTCGGCCGGACTGAGCCAGATCTCCCTCGCCAAGCCAGCCCTGATTCTGGCCTTTGCCGTCGTCCTCGTCGGGTATGCGTTGACCCTCTACCTGCTGCCCACGTCCTACCGCATGTTCCGCGAGCTGCAGTGGGACATCCGCTACAACTACTCGCAAATCCTGCTCCGGGAAGGCGCCTTCAACATGATATCGGACGACGTCACGGTGTACGTGCGCAAGCGCACCGGCGACGGTCAGCTCCATGGCATCCTGGTCCATGACGTGCGCAAGAAGGACAAGCCGTCAACGATCATGGCCGAGCGCGGCGCCGTGATCGACACCGACGGCTACGCCCGGGTCGTCATGTTCGACGGCAATCGTCAGGAAATCGACAAGAAAACAAAAAATCTCTCTATATTGTATTTCGATAAGTACGTATTCGACCTCGAAAACAAAAAGGCAGACGGCGGTATTCGTTATCGTGAAGCCAGGGAAAGAATGCCACTGGAACTATTAAATATAGAGAAAGAAAAACTCATGAGCAAAAAGGACTACGGAAAGTTCATCGTCGAGGGCCATAACCGCTTCGTATCCCCGCTCTCCGCCCTGGCCTTCACCCTCGTCGCGTTGGCGTGCCTCATTTCGGGAAGCGTCACCCGGCGCGGCCAGACGCGCCGCGTCGTGGCGGCGGTTGGAATCGTCGTCCTTTTGCAGGCCGCCGCCATGGGCCTGCAGAATCTGTCGGCCCGGGACCTGCGGTGGATACCACTGATGTACGTGAACGCGTTGCTGCCCATATTGCTTGCTCATTGGTACATGCTGCTCCCCCCGCGCAGGCGCCGTTCCGGCACCGGCGCCCGGTTGGCTTCGACGTCCTAGTGGAGGAGGACGGACGTGCGTCTTTCGACCACCCTGTCTGTGTACATTGGACGCCATTTTCTGCTGAGCTTCATGGCCATATTCCTGGTTTTCATGGCCCTGATCCTTGTCTTCGACCTCGTTGAGTTGATGCGCCGCGCCTCGACGCGCCAAGAAGTGCCTTTCGCGACACTCTTGGAGATGGCGATCCTCAAGCTGCCCCACATGGGCCAACAGACCTTTCCCTTCGCGGTGTTATTTGGCGGGATGGCGGCCTTTTGGCGGTTGACCCGATCCCATGAACTGGTGGTTACCCGTGCCGCCGGCGTATCGGCGTGGCAGTTTTTGTTTCCGGTCCTGGTGATCGCGCTTCTTTTGGGTTTGGCGAGAATAGCCGTGCTCAATCCCGTGGCCTCGGCGATGCTGTCCAAATACGAGCAACTGGAAACGACCTTGCTCAAGGGACGGCATAGTTTCCTCTCGATTTCGCGGACCGGTTTGTGGCTGCGCCAATCGAGCAAGTCCGGCCAATCGGTGGTGAACGCCCAGCACGTGCTGCAAAAAGGCGCCAACGTGGAGCTGCGTGACGTCACCGTCTTCGTGTACGAGGGTAAAGACAAATTCAAAGAGCGTATCGACGCCGATCAAGCCAATCTGGCGGACGGATTTTGGCATCTCAGGACGGCTTGGCTGACGGCACCGGAGAAGCCGCCGCGTTTCGAAACGGAATATTGGCTGGAGACCGATCTTACGCTTGCCAAGATTCAAGACAGTTTCGCGCCGCCGGAAACGATGTCGTTTTGGGACCTGCCGGCGTTCATCAAGACCCTCGAGGACTCGGGCTTCTCGGCGATACGGCACCGCCTCTACTGGCATTCCCTGCTTGCCGCGCCGCTCCTGATGTGCGCCATGACTCTGATCGCGGCAACTTTCACCTTGCGCCACGTACGCCGCGGGGGAACCACATACATCATCACCGGCGGCGTTCTCACCGGTTTCGTCTTCTATTTCTTCTCCGATCTCGTCTTCGCTCTCGGCCTCTCCGACAGTATCCCCGTGACGCTAGCCGCGTGGACGCCGTCCGGCGTCACCACGCTCCTCGGGCTTGCCATGCTGCTCCATCTGGAAGACGGTTAAGTGGCTATGAACAGGGGTTGGGCGTTTGCCGTCGCCATCTGCGCCTCCCTTGCCGCGGCTCTCGGCGGCGCCGCCATGGCTGGCGCCGCCGAGGCCGAAAATCCCAGCATTCCCGACATTCCCGTCCTGCTGAGGGCGGACACCATGAAGTACGACCGCGAGCTCGGAATCGTCACCGCCAGCGGCAACGTCGAAGTATCCCAAGAGGACCGCGTCCTGCTTGCCGATACCGTTTCCTATAATCAACGCGAGGACATACTCACCGCTTCCGGCAACATCACGATTCTGGAGCCCACCGGGGAAGTCTTGTTCGCCGAGCACTTGGAACTGACGGGCGACCTGAAGGACGGAATTATCGAGGACCTGAGATTGCTGCTCAGCGACTCCGCCCGGGTGGCCGCCGCCGGGGGACGGCGCTCGGCCGGTAATCTGTTGGTCATGCGCAACGCCGTTTATTCCCCGTGCAACCTGTGTCAGGAAGACCCGACGCGGCCGCCACTCTGGCAACTCAAGGCCATCAAGGTTGTGCACGACAAAAGAACCAAGAACATAGAATACAAGGATGCTTGGCTTGAATTTGCCGGCGTTCCCGTGGCCTACACGCCCTACCTCTCGCAGCCGGATCCGAGCGTGAAACGCCGCACCGGGTTTCTGGCGCCTAGCTTCGGCAGTTCGAGCGACCTGGGTTTCGTCTTGCGGACACCCTATTTCGTGGATATCGCCCCCAATATGGATGCCACCGTTAGCCCCATACTTACCACCAAGGGAGGCGGCGGTGCCGCCGGCGAGTACCGCCATCGCCTCATGGATGGCGAGATCGATTCTTCGGGCAGCGTCGTCGTCGATTCGGAGGATGAGGTGCGCGGGCATCTGTTCTCGGAAGGACGTTTCCATATTGACGATACATGGCGCGGCGGGTTCGATATCGAACGCGCCACCGACGACACGTATTTGCGCCGCTACGAATTCAGCGGAGAGAGGACCCTGACCTCCCGCTTGTTCGCGGAAGGCTACCGCCACCGCAATTACTTCGCCGCCAATGCCTACGCGTTCCAGGGATTGCGCGAGGACGACGATCCCGGGCAAACGCCTCTCGTAATGCCTATGATCGATTTCAACCACGTGGGCGAAGCGGACCGCTACGGAGGTCGCACCAGCCTGGATGCCAATTTGCTCGCCCTAAGCCGGGCGGAGGGCACGGATTCCCGCCGCCTGTCGCTGGAAGCCGGCTGGCGCCTGCCCCATGTCGACTCGTCGGGTGCTATTTTCGAACTGTCGTCGTCGCTGCGGGGAGACCTTTACCACGTGAACGGCCTGGACAGGGACGAACCGCAAGGCAGGTTCAGCGGGATTACCGGGCGGCTGGTTCCCCGGGCCGCCCTGGAAGGCCGTTTTCCCGTCTCCCGACAACAGGGCACGATTTCACAGGTCATCGAGCCCGTGGTCCAGTTCGTCGTGAGCCCTTTTGGCGGCAATCCAAACGACGTTCCCAACGAGGACAGTCGGGATTTCGAGTTCGACGATACCAACCTTTTCACCGCGAACCGTTTTGTCGGGTTCGATCGCGTGGAGGGCGGGCCGCGCGTCAACTACGGGGTAAAGTGGGGGGTCTTTGGCGGCACCCATGGCAGCACGACCCTTGTCATCGGGCAGAGTTACCGGTTCAAGACGGACGACACCTTCGAACAGGGAAGCGGCCTCGAGGACAATGCTTCCGATGTCGTGGCCAAACTGCATGTGGCGCCCGGCAGCCACTTGGATATCATGTACCGCACCCGACTCGACGACGACAACCTGGAAGCCCGGCGCAATGAATTAAACCTGCGTCTCGGGCCGTCTGCCTTGCGGTTGTCGGCCGACTATCTTTTCTTCAACGGGCAGCAAAGTTCGGGCTTCCCTGATCGAGAGGAAATCAACTTCGCGCTAAACGCGCAACTGACGCGGCGTTGGCGGTCAAAGGTTTCCGTCGTAAACGACCTGGACAACGAGGACGGTGGCTTGCGCTCGGCCGGGCTGAGCCTGACCTACGAGGACGAATGCTTCGTGTTTTCGGCCAGCGCCAAACGGACATTCTTCCAGGACCGGGACCTTAGACCAACGGATTCCGTGCTCCTTCGCCTCACATTCAAGACCTTGGGTGACGTTCAAACCGCCGTCCAGTAATGAACCACCGAGCCGACCACCTGAACCGGGAAAGTCAAAGGGTGAATTGCCCGACCTCCACCAGTAGACCTAACATGGGGCAATCTCAATATAGGCAATCTCATTCGAACCCATTACGAACCTTGGGCGGACCGGCCATGCGATCGGTAGCACTGCTATTTATACTGCTCTTTTCTCTTCTCCTTGTCGAAGCCGCCAAGGCGCAGGACGTGTTGCGCATCGCCGCCATCGTCAACGATGAAGTGATTTCACTTCAAGACCTCGGCGAGCGGCTGTCGCTTGCCATGGCTTCCGCCGGACTCGAAGACCGGCCTGAGATTCGGCGCCGCCTCGCGCCCCAGGTCTTGCGCGGACTGATTGACGAAAAGCTCAAATCGCAGGAAGCCAAGCGCCTCGACATACGCGTCGCCAGCAGTGATATGGAGAAGGCGCTGAGACTCATAGAGAAACAGAACAAAGTACGGAAAGGAGGGCTCAAGGACTTCCTGGCCCGAAAAGGGATCAAGTTGACGGTTCTCGCCGAACGGATCGAAAAAGACCTTGCCTGGTCGCGGGTCGTCGATCACGCCATCCGCCCGAGAATTCACATCGGTCAAGAGGAAATCGACGATATGCTGGCCCAGGTCAAGGCCGGCAAGGGCAAGCCGGAATATCAGGTAGCGGAAATTTTCCTGCCCGTCGACAACCCGGGAAACGAGAACGATGTCCGCGTGCTTGCCGAGCGCCTCATTCAGCAACTGCGGTCGGGAGCAACATTTTCGGGCCTGGCGCAGAACTTTTCGCAAAGCGCCGCCGCCGGCGGCGGCGGGGAATTGGGATGGGTCAGACAGGGACAGTTGATGGAGGAACTCGACAAGGTCCTCGTCAACCTGCGGACGGGCCAGACCTCGGCGCCGATCCGGTCGATCGCCGGATATCACATCCTGCGTCTGCTCGACCGCCGCGTTGGCTCGGGGCTGACCGAACAAACGAAGCAAGACCCGTCGGTTTCCCTACAGCAACTATTCCTGCCCCTGACAAGCACGGCGAATGAAACCGAGGTAGCCAGCCAAACCGCGCTGGCCACGACCATGGGCCAACTCGCCGCCGATTGCTCGGACATGAAACGCCTTGGCGCGGAACTCGGCACAACCATGTCGGGGGGGCTCGGCAAGGTCAAGATGAGCCAACTGCCACTGGAAATCCGCGCCGTTGTCGAGCGCTTGCCCGTACAAAAATCCAGTCAGCCCATTCGCGTTGAAAATGGGGTGATGGTCCTCATGGTCTGCGACCGAGAGCCGACGCGAGAGCCCCAGGAAAAAACATCGGAACCCGCCGAACGTGAACGGGTGAAAGGGAAGCTTCTGAAGGATCGCATTGATGTCGCGGTTCGCCAGTACCTTCGCGACCTGCGCCGCGCCGCCTTCGTGGAAATAAGGATATGACGCCTTGCACCCCGCGTCGAAAGGAGACGGCGGCCCCTCTCGCCCTGACCATGGGGGAGCCTGCGGGGATCGGCGGCGAACTCACGCTCAAGGCTTGGCTGCGCCGTGACCAAACACCGACGTTTTTCGTCATAGACGACCCGGACAGATTGCGGCGTCTGGCCCGAACCCTCGGTCTTCCCGTCGAAATTGCCGTCATCGATACTCCACAACAGACGTCGGCCACGTTCGAGGCTGCCCTCCCGGTGCTGGCGCGCCGGCTCGCCGTCGCGTCCGTACCCGGGGCACCGAACCTCGAGAATGCTCCCGCCGTGCGCGCCTCCATAGAGGACGCCGTGGCCTCGGCCATGTCGGGCCAAGCGGCGGCGGTGGTGACCAACCCGGTGCACAAGGAGACCCTTTACAGGTCCGGATTCCCGTTTCCCGGTCACACTGAATTCCTCGCCGATCTGGGCGGGATGGCGACACCGCCGGTCATGATGCTGGTCGCGACGGGGTTGCGCACGGTGCCCGTCACCGTCCATGTCAGCCTGGCGGACGCCATCAAAACGTTGAGCACCGAACGCATTGTCGCCGCCGCGACCATCGCCCATGCGGCGCTCCGTACCGACTTCGGGTTCGCCAAGCCGCGACTGGCCGTGGCCGGACTCAATCCCCACGCCGGCGAAGGGGGGGCTCTCGGCAACGAGGAGACGGAAGTCATCGTGCCCGCCATCGCGGCGCTCCGCGCCAACGGCATCGAGGCCTTCGGCCCACGGCCGGCGGACGCGCTTTTCAGCGCCCGTGCCCGCAAGGACTATGACGCGGCCATCTGCATGTATCACGACCAGGCCCTGATCCCGGTCAAGACGCTGGATTTCGACGGCGCCGTCAACGTCACCCTCGGCCTACCCTTCGTGCGCACCTCGCCCGACCATGGAACCGCCCTGGACATTGCCGGCACCGGAAACGCCCATGTATCGAGCCTGCTGGCGGCGCTCGGGGTGGCGGCCGACATGGCGCGGCGGCGCTCCCGGGCTGGGGCCTGAAGGCGCCGTGCCGACGCCCCTGCCGCCGCTCAGGGAGGTCATTGCGCGCCACCGCTTGAGCGCCCGGCGCTCCCTCGGCCAGCACTTCCTCCTCGATTCCAACCTCACCGCCCGCATCGCCCGTGCCGCCGGGGACCTCGGCGATCGCAACGTCATCGAAGTGGGGCCGGGGCCGGGCGGGCTCACCCGGGCGCTGCTCGAGACCGGGGCGCGCCGTGTTTTCGCCATCGAACGCGACGGCCGCTGCGTCACCGCCCTCGAGGAACTGGCCGCCGCGTACCCCGGGCGCCTTCACCTCACCGAAGGAGATGCCCTGGAGACGGACGCGGTGGCCCTGGCACCGGCGCCCAGGTGCATCGTCGCCAATCTGCCCTACAACATCGCGGTGCCGTTGCTGGTGAGGTGGCTGCGGCGCGCCGACGAGTTCGAGGCACTGACCCTGATGTTTCAAAAGGAGGTGGCGAGGCGGCTCACGGCGGCGCCCGGCGGCAAGGACTACGGGCGCCTTTCCGTGCTGGTCCAATGGCTGTGCGAGACGCGCCTGCTCTTCAACGTGGACCAGCGCGCCTTCACGCCGCCCCCCAAGGTCACCTCCACCGTGGTCTCGCTGATCCCGCGCAAGAAGCCTCTGGCCGCGGCCGATTGGGAGTCCCTCGAAGCGGTCACGGCGGCGGCCTTCGGGCAGCGCCGCAAGATGCTGCGCTCCAGCCTCAAGCCCCTCGGGCTCGACCTCGAAGCTCTGTCCATCGATGCCACGGCGCGGGCCGAGGAGCTCGACGTCGAAACCTTCTGCCTGCTGGCACGCGCCCACGCCGGGCGCCGCTGATCTCGGGTTTCAGTCGGCGAACGGCCGTGGTGGGGGAATTCGACCGGACGCGCTCGTCGACACCACCGGCTCGTGAGGCACGTAAGCCATTGCGCGGATCGTCCCGCCGTGTGAAAACTGGGACCGACAAGGCGGTCCGGGACGCGGTCCGGAACGCATGGAGAAATACGACATGTCGAAGTTCCTGATACTGGCGCGGCCCTCCAAACCCCTGCCCGAGAAGGCCAATGTCGAGAGTGCCCGCCAGCAGTGGATCGAACTGCGCGACAAGAACAAGGCCGAGGTCTACGAGATCATCGAGGACAATGGCGCCGGGTTTGCCGCCTTCGTCGACGTCGACGACCACGACGAACTGATGGGCATCCTGTTCCGCAACCCGCTGGGAAGCTGGGGCGAGTACCAAGTCTACGCGCTGGGCACCCTGGAGGGCGAGATGCGCGCCATGCAAAGCGCCGGAATGCTGTGACCGCGGATCGACCGCAGTAGCCGAGAGGACCCCATGGCCAAGTTCCTGATCATCAACCACCCCAAGCCCTCCCCCGTCCGCCGCGGGCGGTTGTCGGGTTGCGTCAATCATTTCGTCGACCTCGAGCGTAGCGGCAAGGCGCGGGTCTGGCCGATCGCCGGGCTCAAGGGCTACGCGACCCTGGTCGACGTCGAATCCCACCAGGCGCTGGGCGAGATCCTGTCCGGCAATCCCATGCGCGACATCGAGGAATACAAGGTCATCGCACTGGGCGAACTCACGGAATAACGGCGGCGGCACGCCGCCGCCGATCACGACAGGGAGTAGGAAAAATCGCTATCCTCATCGAATATGAAGGGCACAGGCCGCAGGTCGCCGACACCGCCTTCCTGGCGGAGACGGCGACCCTCGTCGGCGACGTCGTCATCGGCAACGAATGCAGCGTCTGGTTCGGCGCCGTGCTCAGGGCCGACCTCGGACCCATCCGCGTCGACGCCTACACCAACATCCAGGACAACTGCGTCATCCATTCGGAAACGGCGGCCGGCACGACGATCGGCCAGCGCGTGAACATCGGCCACGGCGCCGTGTTGCACGACTGCGTCGTCGGCAACGGCGCCGTCATCGGCATGAATGCGACCTTGCTCGTCGCCTGCAAGGTCGGCCACGAGGCGCTGATCGCGGCGGGCAGCGTGGTCCGCGAGAACGACGTGGTGCCGGACCGCATGGTGGCCGCCGGCATCCCCGCCACGGTCAAGAAGGAGCTGGGGGGAAAGGCCCAGGAGTTCCTGGAGCACGGCAACAAGGATTACCTCTATCTCATCCGCCACTACCCCGGCGGCGACAAACTGCCGCATTTGGACTACATTCCCGAGCACTTGAAATAGGGCGCGACAGCGCGCGGCGCGGCTTGGCCGGGCGCGGTCCCGCGCCGCCAAGGCTCGCCATCGGGGGCACCCGGAAAAGACCGACTTGATTGGACGGCGACCGTGCCCGGTGATAATTTCGCATTGGCTATTTGTGCCCTCCGGATTTCGCGGAGACGTGATGGCGGTTGACCCGACCACCGATGTCAGAAAAGCGAAGCTGAAGAACCAGCATGGCGTCCAATTGATGGAGGCCGGGAAATTCGAGGACGCCAAAGCCCTGTTTAGCGAGGCCATAGAGATCGTCCCCGGCGATCCCGACATATTGTGCCACTTGGGCTGGGCATATTTTCAACTCGGACAAGAATTGTCGGCGGAAAAGGTTCTTCGCGAAGCACTTACGCAAAACCCACGGCACCTCATGGCCGGACTCGCCTATTCCATGACCTTGACACAACGGGGCCGGCATGAGGATGTCATCGGATTATGCCGGGACATGCTCGATGCCTTCCCCGAACACCCGCGTTTCGAGTCCACTTTGCTCGACGCGCTCATCGAAACCGGTAATCACGAGGAAGCGGTATCGAGAAAGGAAGCATTCCTGAAGAATCAGGACCGGCGGGTGAGAACCCTGTCGCTTTTGGGCCTCGCCCTCGCCAGTCTCGGTAGGTACGACGAAGCTTACGACCTCCACCGCCGGGCATTTGACCTCGCACCGGAGGCGCAGATATCAAATTTCTGGCTTATTCATTCGATAGCACGATGTTCCCGTTTCGAAGACATTCTTTCGGCATATCACGAATTCAAGAACATCACTCGCCTTTCAACCCGTATGACCGAGGTTTTCTATCACCTCTCCAGATATTATCCTTGCAACAAGTATTTGACCTTCTTCGAAGAGGGCGTCGGGGGGGCGCTAATACCCGGTGAACCGGATGGCCATGGCAAGTACACCGGCCTGAGCCGGGTAGTCTACGATGGAAGGGAAATAGAGGGCTTAAGCGGGTTTTCCGAGACTCCACGAATTTCGCCTGGGCAATTAGTCACCAACATCCAGCATTTCCGGGACGTTGCCGGCGAGATCATCGCCGATGGCCGTCTCGACCTTCATCTCGACAACATCGGCTCGTTCCGGCGGCAATTTGGGGAGGAGGTCGGCGACCCCGTGTTCATCATGTCAACCGGAAGATGCGGCACGAAGGCTCTTCACGATTTTCTACAAAAATCCAAACATGTGGTGCCGCTACACAACATGTACTTCCATGTCACGAATATTGACCGGAACCATCTTCTGTACAGGATTCTCCTGGGACGATACGACAAGGATGTTTTGACCAAAATCCTGAACCTCTATCTAGAGTCTCGAGTGGCCGAGTTACTCTTCGCGTATAGAAACAAGAAGATTCCGGTTGTCATAAATCACTGGGATGCGGTGTTCGCGCCCTTCAATTCCGTTCTCTTCCCGAACAGCAAATTCATCTACTTGCACAGAAATGAAACAGACACGTTCAGATCCATATATTCCCTACACGCGGGGCAAAGGGACAACCTTCATTACTGCCGCTTCGACCGGAGGTTCCCGGACGACCGGTTTGTTTGCTACTTCGACGACCGGGTCGAGTACGAGGCCGAGATCGCCTGGTATCTGCACGTGACCCGGGAGTTCACCAAGGCCTTCTTGCAAACCCTGCGGGAAGACCGAAGCACCGCCGTGGAAAGCGAACACCTGTTCGCTCGAAGCGAGCCGCATTTTGACCTTCTGAGGCGGGTCATTCCGATCGAAGATCTTACCTATGAGGATTTCTCCCGGAGCTATCAGGTTCCCGTCAATTCGAAAGCGCACAGGTTCCAAGCGGACTCCGAGCTGGTCGGGCAAGGAATTGAACGGTTTGTCAGCTTTCTCGATCAGTTGAGTCGGCACGGCGACTTCATGCATGGCGCCTAGCGCCTTCGGGCCCGCGCGCCGCCCCGCCGCCGCCCTCACCCGCCGCGCATGGCGCCGATGAAGTCGGTGAGGCCGACTTGCCGTTCGCGCCTTAGCCGTTCGGCGGCGAGGATGGTTTGCACGGCCTGCACGCTGCGATCGAAATCCCGGTTGACGATGACGTAGTCGTACTCCGGCCAGTGGCTCATTTCCGCCTCGGCCTCGGACATGCGCTTGGCGACCTCGGCGTCGGCGTCCTGGGCGCGGTGGCGCAGGCGGTCCTCCAGGGCGGCCATGGAAGGGGGCAGCACGAAGATGCTGGCGACGTCGCCACGGGCGTTCTCGGTGAGCTGCTGGGTGCCTTGCCAGTCGACGTCGAACAGCACGTCGCGGCCCGCCGTCACCGCCTTCTCCACCGCCTCGCGTGGCGTTCCGTAGGAGTTGCCGAAGACCAGCGCGTGCTCGAGCAGGCGCCCCTCGGCGACCATGCGGCGGAACGCCGGCTCATCGATGAAGTGGTAGTCCTCGCCATCGACTTCGCCCGGCCGGGGCGGCCGCGTGGTCACCGAGACGGACAGCTCGATGCCGGCGTCGCCCTCCAGGATGGCCCGTGAGATGGTCGTCTTGCCGGCGCCCGACGGCGAAGAGAGGATAAGCAACAGGCCGCGCCGTGAGATATCCATGGCCATCCCGCTACTCGACGTTTTGCACTTGCTCGCGCAATTGCGCGATGACGGCCTTGAGCTCGAGGCCGACGCCGGTCAGTTCGACGTCCGTCGACTTCGAAGCGAGCGTATTGGCCTCGCGGATGAACTCCTGGCACAGGAAATCGAGGCCGCGGCCGGCCGGGCCGTCTCCACCAAGCAGGTCGCGCGCCGCTTCCACATGGGCCTCGAGCCGGTCCAGTTCCTCGCGCACGTCGGCCCTGGTCATGAGCAGCGCCGCCTCCTGGGCGAGCCTGTCCTCGGGCAACGCCGGGGACGCCTCCAGGAGCGCCGTCACCTGTTCGCGCAGCCGGGCCTTGATGGCGTCGGGCTGCGCCGCGGCCAGGCCCTCCGCCTGTTGGTGGAGGGCCTCGATGGCGTTCAGATGCCCGGCGACGATGTCGGCCAGGCGCCCGCCCTCCTCGGCGCGCCTGGCGGCCAATTGGCCGAGCGCGTCGTCGAGGCCGGCCAGGATATTCCCCTCCAGGGCCTCACGGGCGGCGGGGGAATCCTCTTCCTTCACCGTCTCGATGACGCCGCGCAGGGCCAACAGACCGTCGAGGCGCGGCGTTTCCGCCTCCGGCAACCGTTCCCGGATATCGGGAAGAACGGAGAGTATCTGGTCGAGCACGTCCCGATTGACGCGGTAGCGGCCCTCGGCCTCGGCACGTTCCAGGGACAGGGTCATCTGGATGTTGCCGCGATGGAAGCGCTGGCCCACCCTCTCGCGGGCCGACCGCTCCAGGTTGTCGAATCCCTGGGGAAACCGGCAGCGCATCTCCAGGCCCTTGCCGTTGACGCTCTTAATCTCCCACGCCCAGGTACACCCTTCGTCGTGGCCCTGGGCGCGGGCGAAGCCGGTCATGGAGGTGATGGGCACGCTGACCTCGGCTGGTTCTCGGGTGCGCCCGTTATATCCGCCGGCAAGGTGCGCAACAAGCGCCGCGACACCCGGCTCGCCTGGCTGGCACCTGGGACCGAAAGCCCCTACTGTGGCGAATGACCAAGCGCCTCACTCCTCCGGCCTCGATCCTGATCACCGGCGCTTCCAGCGGCATCGGGGCGGCGCTCGCCAAGGCTTACGCCGCCGACGGGGTGACGCTGGCGCTGTCGGGGCGCGACAGGCAACGCCTCGACGCCGTGGCCACGGCATGCCGCGACGCCGGCGCGCGGGTCAGCGCCGAAACCATCGACGTCACCGAGCGCGCCGCCATGACCGGCTGGGTGACGGCCGCCGACGAAGCGGCGCCGCTCGAGCTGGTCGTCGCCAACGCCGCCATCTCCGCCCAAACCAGTGGGACCGGAGACGACGGGGAACAGGTGCGCGACATCTTCGCGGTGAACGTGGCCGGCGTGCTCAATACGGTGCTGCCGGTGATTCCCCGCATGCGCCGCCGCCGCCGCGGCCAGATTGCCATGATGAGCTCGATCGCCGGCTTCCGCGGCCTGCCCGGCGCGCCGGCTTATTCGGCCAGCAAGGCCGCCGTCAAGGCTTACGGGGAAGCGCTGCGCGGCAGGCTGGCCACCGACGGCATCGGCGTCTCGGTGGTGTGCCCGGGCTACGTGAGGAGCCGCATGACGGCGGACAACGATTTTCCCATGCCGTTCCTGATGGACGCCGGGCCCGCCGCCGCAATCATCAAGCGCGGGCTGGGCCGCGGCAAGGCGCGCATCTGCTTCCCGCTGCCCATGCACTGGGCGGCGTGGTTGCTGGGCGCCCTGCCGCCGTCGTGGACCGACCCCCTCCTCAGCCGCGTGCCGAGGAAGGAATAGGCGATTTAGAGCACATTCCACTTAGCTTGAATCAAATTTAGGATTCCCATTGTCCCGGTTAGCTACCGGGCAAAAATTTTTGAAAAGCCCTTAAAAGCCGATTTTTCGGGCAAAAAGAAAATGGCTGGGGCGGGAGGATTCGAACCTCCGAAATGCCGGTACCAAAAACCGGTGCCTTAGACCACTTGGCTACGCCCCATCCGGCCCGGCCGACGGCGACGACGATAAAACCAAAGCCGATCGCGGGCAACCACCGGATGGCACCCACCGGCCTAACGGCGCCGGGCGCCGGCATGGCCGGCAAGCGCCGAGCACGCCACCCACCACCCGGGCCGCTCGGCGCCCAGCACCCGCGCCGCCCCGCGCGCCGCTTTCTCGTCCCCGAAAAGCCCGAAGCAGGTGGCGCCGCTGCCGCTCAGGCGCGCCAGCAGCACGCCCGGACACGCGTCGAGCGCCGCCAGGGTGTCGCCGATGGCGGGCTCCAGGCGGCACGCCGGCGCGCCCAGGTCGTTGCGGCGGCGGGCCAGCAGCGCCGCCAGTTCCCCGGCATCGGCGGGCGCCTGCGAGAAGCGGCCGGGCCCGCTGAAGGGGCCCGCGTAATCGGCGAAGACGGCCGCCGTCGACAGCGCGCGGCCGCAGTTGACCAGCACCACCCAGGCCGGCGGCAGGGGCGGCGCCGGGCTCAACTCCTCGCCGATGCCGCCGACGAAGGCGGGCCGTCCGCCCAGACAGGCCGGTACGTCGGCGCCGAGCCCGAGCGCGATGCCGTCGAGAAGGCCGGGTGCGGCCTCGATCCCCCACAGGGCCGCCAGGGCGGCGAGGGCCGCCGCCGCGTCCGCCGAGCCGCCGCCCAGCCCGGCCGCCACCGGCAGCCGCTTGGTCAGTCCGATGGCCGCCTTCGCCTCGACGCCCGCCCCCTCGGCCAGGGCACGCGCCGCGCGCAGCACCAGATTATCACCTTCCGCCGACAGGGCGGCGGCGAAGGGGCCGTCGACGGCAAGCTCGAGCCCGTCGGCCGGCGCCACCGTCACGGTGTCGCCGAGGGCGGCAAACACGACGAGGCTGTCGAGCTCGTGGTAACCGTCGGGGCGGCGCCCGGTGACGTGGAGATAGAGGTTGATCTTGGCGGGAGCGGGCGTGCTCATGGTGTCGGCCGGCCGCGGCCTCAGTCCTTGCCGCCCTTCGATGCCTCGGCCTTTTCGGCGATTCCGCGCTCGATCTTGGCCTGGATACCGGCCACGAGCTCGGGCTCGGGCTCCAGGCTGAGGGCCCGGTGCCATTGGAACCGCGCCTCCGCCCGGCGCCCCACCTTCCAGTAGGCGTCGCCCAGGTGGTCGTTGATGATGGGGTCCTCGGGGCGCAGCTCGACGGCGCGCTCGAGCTCGCGGGCCGCTTTCTCGTGGTCGCCCAAGCGGTACAGCGCCCAGCCCAGGCTGTCGACGATGTAGCCGTCGTTGGGACGCAGCTTGACCGCCGCTTCGATCATCCGGCGGGCCCTGTCCAGGTTTTGGCCCTGGTCCACCCACGAGTAGCCCAGGTAGTTGAGGACGTAGGGCTGGTTGGGCTCGAGTTCCAGCGCCTTCAGGAAATCGGCCTCGGCGGCGGGCCAGTTCTTGGCGCGCTCCAGGGCAATGCCGCGGGAATAGAGCAGCGACCAGTGGCGGCGCTCCAGCTTGCCGATTCGCGCCACCGACTGGCCGTAGGCCTCCACCGCCTCCGTATAGCGCTCGCGGCGGCGCAGGATATCGCCGAGGTTGATGAAGGGCTCGGCGTTGGCGGGGTCCTCGTCGGCCAGGGCGCGCAGCTGCGACATCGCTTCCTCGTGACGGTCCAGCCTGTCCAGATTGCCGGCCACGCGCAGGCGCGCCGACCATGAGAATTCGGACTCCGGCGCGATGGTCTCGTAGATGGCGTTGGCGTTCGCCAGACGGTTTTCCGATTCCAGGATATCGGCCATGAGAATCTGGGTGAGCGGGAAGTCGGGCTTCAGGTAGAGCGCCAAGTGGCCGAAGATGAGCGCCGTCTCGCGGGCGTTCTGGGTGCGCAGGGAACTGGCCACGCCGAACATCGCCTCGGCGGCGCCGTCGGCCGCCGAGGCGATCAGGCGCTTGGCGCCGGACTTGGCGCGCAGCCGCGCCATCGACGCCTCGAGCAATTGCGAGGTCGGATGCGCGCCCTGGTATTTTTCGTACAAGGCCTCGGCTTCCCGCGGCCGCCCGGTTCGCCGGTAGAGCGCGCCCAGCAGTTCGACGATGCGCAGGGACAGCCCGCCGGAGGCGGCGCTCGTATAATGCTTCTCGGCGGCCTCGAGGCGGCCGGCGCGCTCGTTGACGAGGGCGGCGTGTAGGTCGTACATGGCCTTGTAGCCGCTTTTCCCGGTGAGCGGCCGCAGGGCCTCCAGGCCGTCGTCGACGCGCTCCATTCCGACCAGCGCCCAGGCGCGCATGAGAGGCCGCATGAAGGCGTTTACGCCGGTGGTGGAGGTCTTCTCCAGGCGCCTCCCGGCGGCATCGAACCGCCCGTTCTTCATGTCGTCGACGACCAGGACGAGGTTGGCGATGGGGGTATCGCCGCCGCGTTCGATGACGACGCGCGCCAGCTTCAGGGCTTCGGCGATGCGGCCCTCGATGGCCGACAGCAGGAACACGCTGTGCAGCAAGTCCCGGTTGCCGGGGTCCTTTTCGAGAGCGGCGCCCAGGAAATCGGCCGCCGCCGAGATGTCGCGCCGCGACTGGGCATGGCGTCCGGCCAGGTAGTTGCCGACCAGGGACCGGCCGCCGCCATCCGCCCCGTCTTGTACCGCTTCCGCTTGCTGGGCCGCCGGCGCGCCGTCGCCCGATCCGCAGGCCGCCGGCAGCAGCGCGACGAGGAGGGCGGCGGCGACGCGGCGCGCGCCAACAGTGCCCAGCAAGTCATGCCCCAGGATTACAGGCCATCTGCGAGGATCGAGGAGAGCTGTCACGTTCCATTCCCAATCGGCGCCCGCTGGCGCCCACGGCGGGCACCAGGACGCATCAAGGGAGTGTAACCGAGGCGGCGCGCCACACTCAAACGAGAAGTCGCGGCACGCGGCGCCGGAGCGTTTTTACATGTTCGGGTAATTGGGGCCGCCGCCGCCCTCGGGCACCACCCAGTTGATGTTCTGGGTGGGGTCCTTGATGTCGCAGGTCTTGCAGTGGACGCAGTTCTGGGCGTTGATCTGCAAGCGCGGCGTGCCCCCTTCTTCCACGAACTCATAGACCCCGGCGGGACAGAAGCGCTGTTCCGGCCCGTCATAGAGGGCGAGGTTGACGTCGAGGGGCGTCGCCGGGTCCGCCAACGTCAGGTGGCAGGGCTGGTTTTCCTCGTGGTTGGTGTTGGAGACGTAGACCGACGAGGGCTTGTCGAAGGTGAGCTGGCCGTCCGGCTTGGGATAGTCGATGAGTTGCGATTGGCCGGCCGGGCGCAGCGCCGCGTGATCGGAGCGGTGATGGAAGGTCCACGGCGCCCGGCCGCCCAGGAGATAGGTGTCCAGCGCCGAATAGACGAGGCCGGTGAAAAGCCCCCGATGAAAAGACGGGCGGATGTTGCGCACCTTGCGGAGCTCGTCCCACACCCACGACTCCCTGAGGGCTTGCGGGTAGGCCCGGGCCTCGTCCTCGCCGTTGGCAAGGGCCTCGAAAACGGCCTCGGCGGCGACCATGGCCGATTTCATGGCGGTGTGGGAGCCCTTGATCTTGGGCACGTTCATGAAGCCGGCCGAGGCGCCGATCAAGGCGCCGCCGGGAAAGGTCAGCCGCGGGATCGACTGGAAGCCCCCTTCGTTCAGCGCCCGCGCCCCGTAGGCGATGCGGCTCCCCCCCTCCAGGGTGGGCCGGATGGCCGGGTGGGTCTTGAAGCGCTGCAACTCGTCGAAGGGGCTGAGGTAGGGGTTGCGGTAGTCGAGGCCGACGATGAAGCCGACGGCGACCTGGTTGCCCTCGAGGTGGTAGAGGAAGGAGCCTCCATAGGTCTCGTTGTCCAACGGCCAGCCGATGGTGTGGACGATGCGTCCCGGCGCGTGCCGGGCCGGGTCCACCTCCCACAGCTCCTTGATCCCGATGCCGTAGGTCTGGGGGTCGCTTTCGGCGTCGAGGCCGAAGCGCTCGATGACGGTCTTGGCGAGGGAGCCGCGGCAGCCCTCGGCGAACAGCGTCTGCTTGGCGCGTAGTTCCATGCCGGCCTGGAAGTTGTCCGTCGCCTGGCCGTCGGCGCCGAGGCCCATGTCGCCGGTGGCGATGCCCTGGACGGTGCCGTCGGCGCCATGGAGCACCTCGGCGGCGGCGAAGCCGGGATAGACTTCGGCGCCCGCCTCCTCGGCCTGGGCGGCCAGCCAGCGGCACAGGTTGCCCAGGCTGACCACGTAGTTGCCGTGGTTGCGCATCTGCGGCGGGGTGGGCAGCCGGATGGCCGAGGTGGCGGTGAGGAAGAGCAGGCGGTCTTCCGTCGCCGGCGTATTCAGGGGGGCGCCCTTTTCCTTCCAATCGGGGATCAGCTCGTCGAGGGCACGGGGCTCGATGACCGCGCCCGAAAGGATGTGGGCACCCACTTCCGAGCCCTTCTCGACGACGCAGACGCTGACCTCGCGTCCGTGTTGGGCGCTCAACTGGCGGAGACGGATGGCCGCCGCCAGCCCGGCCGGGCCGGCACCCACGATGACCACGTCGAATTCCATCGCCTCCCGTTCCACGGAAATCTCCCGTCCATTCCTGGCGCCGCCGGTGGCCCCTTATTAGCACACGGGAAAGGCCCCCGCAGCCCATTGTGCCTTGCCTTCCGCCCAGGGGTGCCGGGGGGGGGTGCCGCGGCGCGGCCGCGGATGGTAAGCTCGCCCATGGCCGATCCCCCACCATCGCCGCGCGACGTGCTCGACTGGTACCTGGGGGCGGGTGTCGACGAGACCGTCGGCGAGGCGCCCGTGGACCGCTACGCCGCCCCGGATGGCAAAGTGGCGGCGCCAGGGCGGCCCGGACTCGCCGAGGCGCCGACGCCGGCGCCGCCAATGGCGCCGTCAATATCCCGGTCAATATCCCGGGGACCGTCCGACCCCGCCGCGCCGCCGAGCCGCAACGGGACTGTGCAGGCCGCCTTCGACGCCGCCACCGCGGCCACCGACCTCGACGACCTGCACCGGGCCCTGGCCGCCTTCGACGGGTGTCCCCTCAAGAAGACGGCCACCAACCTGGTCTTCACCGACGGCAATCCGCGGGCACGCATCATCCTCATCGGCGAAGGTCCGGGTGCCGAGGAAGACCGCCAGGGCCTGCCCTTCGTCGGACCCAGCGGCCGGCTCCTCGACCGCATGCTGGCCTCGATAGGGCTGGACAGGAACAATACCCTGATCTCCAACATCGTGTTTTGGCGTCCGCCCGGAAACCGCAACCCGACGACCACGGAAATCGCCACCTGCCTGCCCTTCGTCGAGCGCCTGGTCGAGCTGGTGGACCCGGCGGTCGTGGTCGCCCTGGGCGGCCCCGCCGCCAAGACGCTGCTTGCCAAAAGCGAGGGCGTCGGCCGGCTGCGTGGGCACTGGTTCCCCTATTCGACGCCGGGGATGCCGCGCCCGGCGCAAGCCACCGCCGTTTACCACCCGGCGTACCTGTTGCGCACCCCGGCCCAGAAGAGGAACACGTGGCGGGACTTCCTGGGGATCAAGGAAAAACTGGAATCGTTGTGAGTAACGATAATCCAAGGCCATAGACGTAAACTACAAGATTTAGAAGCGGATTTGATTTAAGCTACAATATGTGGGAACCTATAAATGCGCGCTTCCGGTTGTTCCGATTCGGAAGATGCTCTATACAAGCGCCGGACAGAAGGGGATGGCTGTCTATTATTTTCCCATGCATGGATATTTGAAAAATTCTGCACGCCGGCTTTTGGCGGCCGCCACGGCGGCCGTGCTCGCCGCCCTGCCGTTCCCGGCGGCGGTTCTCGCCGACGGTCCGCCTCTGTCGTCCTATGAGACGGCGGCGCTGACCGGCGGCCACACCGTCACTCTGCCGGCCATGTTGTCGGACGCCGATATCGAACGCTACACCGACATATTCGCCCTTCAGGAGCCCGGCCGATGGAAAGAGGCCGACCGCCTGATCGCCGCCCTCGACGACCGTTTGCTCCTCGGCCACGTGCTGGCGCAACGCTACCTCCATCCCACCAAGTACCGCTCGCGCTACAAGGAGCTCAAGGCGTGGATGGCGGAGTACGCCGATCACCCCAGCGCCCGGCGCATCTATAAGCTGGCCCTGCGGCGCAAGCCCAAGAAGTGGCGCGCGCCGAAGCGGCCGGTGCCCATCGCCTGGCCGCGTAGCGCCCGGGAGGTCGCGGCGGCGGGCCGGGCGGCGGCGGCGGGCAAGCGTCTGAACAAGGTTCAGCGCCAAAAGGTCCGCAAATACAAGCGCCAGATCCGCTGGTACGTGAAGAAGGGCTGGACCCTGGCCGCCAAGAAGCTGTTGCTGTCGAACGAGGTCAAGCGGCTCTTTTCCACCGTCGAATACGACCGCGCCCGGGCCAGGCTGGGCGCCGGCTATTTCGCCGCCGGCCGCGACGCGTGGGCACTGAAGTGGGCCGGCGGCGCCGCCGCGCGCTCGGGCGCCTACATCCCCGGCGCCCATTGGACGGCGGGCCTGGCGGCTTGGCGGCTGCGGCGGTTCGAGGCGGCGGCGCGGCACTTCGAGGCGACCGCGAAGGGCGACGAGGACTCACCGTGGATGGCCTCGGCGGCGGCGTTTTGGGCGGCACGGAGCCACCTCGTCGACCGCCGCCCCGAGCGCGTCAACCGCTGGCTTGGTATCGCGGCGGCCCATCCGCGCACCTTTTACGGGCTGCTGGCCCGCCGCATGCTCGGCCTGAAGACGACCTTCCGGTGGGTGACGCCCGAACTGGAAACGGAGGCCATCAGGGGGCTGACCTCGCTTGCCGCCGGCAGGCGTGCCTTGGCGCTCCTGCAACTGGGGGAATACCGGCGCGCCGAGAGGGACCTGAGACTGCTTTCCATGAGGTCCGAGGGCGATACCGTGCGCCACATCCTGGCCCTTTCCGGCCGCGTCAACATGCCGGCCCTCGCCGTTCGCCTGGACAGCTTGCTGTTTCCGGCCGGCGACGGATTCGACGGCGCCGCCTATCCGGTGCCCCGCTGGACGCCGGCCCAGGGCTTCCGCGTCGATCGCGCCTTGATCTATGCGCTGATCCGCCAGGAATCGGGGTTCAACCCGGAAGCCAAGAGCTGGGCGGGAGCGCGCGGCCTGATGCAGCTGATGCCACGCACGGCGAGCTTCGTCGGCCGCGACCGCAGGCTTCGCGGCTCGCGGCGTCATGTGCTCTACGAGCCCAAGGTCAACCTGGAACTGGGGCAGAAGTACATCGAGATGCTGCTCGGGGAATCGTCCATCGGGGGGCGCCTCTTCCTGCTCGCCGCCGCCTGGAACGGGGGGCCGGGGAACCTCAACAAATGGCGGCGCCAGATCAAGTATCTGGACGATCCTCTTTTCTTCATAGAGAGCATTCCGTCCCGCGAGACGCGCAATTTCATCGAACGCGTGCTCGCCAACCTATGGATTTACCGCGACCGGCTGGGACAGCCGGCGCCGTCGCTGGATGCTATTGCCGCCGGGGAGTGGCCGGTCTATACACCCCTGGACACGGACACACCCATGGTGGCGGCGAATGGCCTGCGGCCCCGGCGATCGAGAATTCCTACCCGTTAACATCGCGGTCCTGACCGTTTCCGACTCGCGCACGCCGGAGACCGACAAGTCCGGCCAGACCCTGTGTGACCGCATCGCGGCGGCCGGCCACTGCCTCGCCGCCCGCGACATCGTCATCGACGAACGCGACGTCATCGCCGCCAAGCTGCGGACCTGGATCGACGACCCCGGGGTCGACGTGGTGATCGCCACCGGGGGCACCGGGGTCACCGGGCGCGACGTCACGCCGGAGGCCTTCCAATCTGTGTACGAGAAGGAAATCCCCGGTTTCGGGGAGCTCTTCCGCTGGATAAGCTTCCAGAAGATCAAGACCTCGACCATCCAGTCGCGGGCCACCGGCGGCGTCGCCGGAGAGACCTACCTTTTCGCCTTGCCGGGATCGCCGGGGGCGTGCCGGGACGCCTGGGACGAGATCCTCGTCCACCAGCTGGATATCCGCTACCGTCCCTGCAATTTCGTCGAACTCATGCCGCGGCTCAACGAGCACCTCGACTGACCTCGGAGCCCGCCGTCGGCAAGATCGTTCTTGAGTGAAGCGCGATTACGCCCAATATAGTTACGAGCGATCGGTTGCGATCGATATGAGAGAGGCCCGATGAACCCTTCGACCGTGATTGGAATGCTGGGCGGCATCGCGCTGCTCGTTCTCTCGGTCATCGCGACGGCCAAGGATGCTTCCGTATTCATCAACTGGCCCGGCCTCCTGATCGTGCTCGGGGGCACCGTGGCGGCGACGCTCATGAGCTTCCCGCTGCGCGAAGTGCTCAGGGTGTTCAAAGTCTTCGTCATCGTGCTGCGCAACGAGCGCCTTTACGAAAAGGCCGACATCGATGAGATCGTCGGCATCGCCCAGCTTCTCTACCAGAACAAGGTGCTGCAGGCCGAGGACGTCATCAGCAACCTGCGCAATCCCTTCCTGCGCACGGGTTTGCAGCTGGTCGTCGACGGGGTGCCGGTGGAGGACATCCTCAACCTATTGCAGTGGCGCATCACGCGGCTCAAGGCCAGGGAGTACGCCGAGGCGCAGGTCTATCGCGTCATGGGCGGCTACGCGCCGGCCTTCGGCATGGTGGGGACGCTTTTGGGGCTGGTCAACATGCTCTACGACATGGGCGGCGACGACTTCGCCAACATCGGCGTGAACATGGCCGTCGCCCTGATCACCACGTTCTACGGCATCGTGCTCGCCAACCTCATCTTCAAGCCCATCGCGGTGAAGCTGGAGCGCCGCACCGAACAGAGGGTGGCGCTCTTGAGCATGGTCATGGAGGGTGTCGTCCTGATCAGCGAAAAACGCACGCCCTCGTTCGTCCGCGAAACCCTCTTATCGTTCATCGCCCATTACAAGGACGAGGTCAGGGGAACCGCGGCGGCGGATGTTCCACCGGTGGACGACCCCAAGACGGAAACGGCGGACCGCGCAAAGGCGGACCCGCCAAAGACGGATTGAGGATAAGGAGGCGGCGCCCCGGACATGGCCGAAACGCACCACAAATTGGCGCTGTTCAAGCGCGCCGGGCGTGGCAGCCGGCAGGGGAACTTCGATCCCAAGACGGCGCCGGCCCCGGGCAGCGCCGAGCAAGGCGAAGAGTGGCTCATCGCCTATGTCGACCTGATCACGCTGCTGCTCGCGCTGTTCGTGCTGCTGCTCTCTTTCGCCACCCTCAACGAAAGCAAGTTCCGGGAACTGGCACAGTCGTTGAGCAGCGTCATGAGGGGCGGCGTCCCCCTGGTCAGGTTGCCCGTGGCCATCGAAACGGACCTGCCGGCCGGCGGGCCGCGCGCCGCCGACGCCGAGGAAGTGGCCCGCGAGCTGCGCGACAAGTTCGCCGAGCAGGGGATATCCTCCCTCGTCCTGGTCGAGGCCGTCGGCGACAAGGTCAGGCTCGAGATCCGCGACGACGTGCTGTTCCCGGTGGCCAGCGCCGAGGTCTCGGAGAGGGGCGCCAAGCTGCTCGACGCCTTGGCGCCCACCCTCAACCAGGGCAAGTACTGGATCTCCGTCGAGGGGCACACCGACAACGTGCCCATCGCCACCGATTACTTCCCGTCCAACTGGGAACTGTCGACGGCGCGGGCCAGCAACGTGGTGCGCCGCCTGGTGGAAAGGAAGATCGAGCCGCGCCACCTGCGCGCCATCGGTCACGCCGACACCCGACCGGTGGCCGACAACGCGGCGCCCGAGGGGCGCGCCCGCAACCGCCGGGTCAATCTCATGCTGCAGGGCGGCGACGAGAGCCCGTTCTGACCGTCGCGCCGGCGGCGGACGCCCGCCAGCGCCGGTACGCCGCACCGTCGTCGACGTCGGCGAGGACCTCGAGAAGCGCCGCCGAGGCGCCACGGTCGAGGTTGGCCACGGTGTCGGCCAGGGCGTCGGGACCCGACCAGCGGACGCCCTGGAAGATGTCCGGCAGCCGTGGCCGGCGGCGCAAGCCGACCAACCAGTATCCGCCGTCGGCGGCGGGGCCGAAAACCGCGTCGTGGCGCCCCAGGGCGCCGAACGCATCGGCGATGTGGCGCCGCCGGATGCCGGGGATATCGCTGCCCACGATGACCACGGGACCCGGCGGCAAGTCGCCCATGGAGCGCGCCATGCGCGCCCCCAGATCGCCCGGCCCCTGAGCCACGCGGGCGCAGCCGGCGGGCCAAAGGGCGGGCACCTCGGCGTCTCCGTCGGGGGTCACCGCCAGCCAGCAGCGCCAACGCCCGTCGCCGGCGAGGCGCCGCGCGACGCCCCACAGCGTGCGCCGGTAGAACGCGGTGGCGGCGACGGCGCCGATGTCGCGGGCCAGGCGCCGCTTTACCAGGCCGAGGCGCGGGGCGCGGGCGAAAATCACCAGGTGCTTGGCGAAGCGCGCCGGGCCGCCGCTCATCGGTAGAATCGCTCGATCAGGCGCGGCGCCACGCCCAGGTAATAGAGGGCGAGGCAGGCGAGATTGCGCAAGGGGCGGCGCACATATCCCCCCCGGCGGTAGGCCGCCGCCGAGGTGACGGCGACGGCATCGAGGGCGGTCAGGTGGCGGCGCCCGATGCGCCGCGCCATGTCCACGTCCTCCATGAGCGGCCACGGCGAATAGCCGTCGAGTTCGTCATGGAAGGCGCGACTCATCAACAATCCCTGGTCGCCGTAGGGGAGTCCGAGGACTCGGCAGCGCCAGCCCACCAGGCGCTCGAGCCGGCGCGCCGCCGGCGCCGCGTCGTCAAGCGCCAAGCGGAAAAAGGCGGCGCGGCGCGCGTTGGCGGGATCGGCCATGAAAGCCCCGACAGCGTCGGCCCATCCGACGGCCAGCACCGTATCGGCGTGCATGAACAACAGCCATTCGCCGACGGCGGCGGCGGCCCCGGCGGCGAGTTGCGTGCCGCGCCCGCGCGGCGCCTCGACGAAGCGCCCCCCCGCCCCCTCGGCGACGGCGCGGGTGGCGTCGCGGGAACCGCCGTCGGCGACGATGGCCTCGGTCTCGAAGGCGGCCTCGCCAAGCGCCGCCAGGGTCGCACCCAGGGTGTCGCCGGCGTCAAGGGTCGGTATGACGATGCTGAGCACGGTGGCCGTCCCTCTCCCGCCCCTTATCCGGCGCGTCCGGTCCTCCACATAACACAAACCGGGGGACCACGAGAGGGCGCGTCTTGGTGCCGCCCATGAATGTTCTTGAAATGTTCTAATTTGTCCCCTACCCTGGCACCATGGATTACGTCCTCCCATCGCTGGCACGCAAGGGCCGGGGGGCGGTGAGCAACCCGAGCGGCCGTTTCGAGGCCCACGCCCGCCACGCCGTCGACGATGGCTGGCGGCGCCACGACGACGAAGGCGCGCCGCCCCTCGCAACAACGGAGACGGCCGAGGCCTGCCGCGCCATCATCACCGAAAACCGATCCCCCGACGTTCCTTTCGAGCTGTCCATCAACCCCTATCGGGGGTGCGAGCACGGCTGCGTCTATTGTTTCGCGCGCCCGTCCCACGCCTACCTCGGCCTGTCACCGGGGCTCGACTTCGAAAGCCGCCTTTATTACAAGCCCAACGCCCCCGAACTCCTGGAAAAGGAACTCGCCCGGCCAGGATACCGCTGCCGGCCCATCACCCTTGGCGCCAACACCGACCCCTACCAGCCCATCGAGCGCCGGCACCGCCTGACCCGCCGCCTGCTCGAGGTGCTCGCCGCCCACCACCATCCGGTGGCGGTGGTCACCAAGTCCGACCTGGTACTGCGCGACATCGATATCCTGGCCCCGATGGCGGCCCGTGGACTGGCCAGCATCGGTGTCTCGGTGACCACGCTGGACGGCCGCCTGGCGCGCGCCATGGAGCCGCGCGCCGCGGCGCCCGCCAGAAGGCTGGCCGCCATCGACGGGCTGGCCGCGAACGGCGTACCGGTCACCGTCATGGCGGCGCCGATGATCCCGGCCCTCAACGACGCCGAGCTTGAACGCATCCTGGAAGCGGCGGCTGAAGCCGGGGCGAAGGCCGCCGCCTACATCCTCCTGCGCCTGCCCGGCGAGCTCAAGGAGCTGTTCACCGAGTGGCTGGAGGCCCATTACCCGGACCGCGCGCGCCGCGTGCTCAATCAAGTGCGCGCGTGCCGCGGCGGCGCCCTCTACGAGTCGGGCTTCGGCACCCGCATGAAGGGAACGGGCGCTTTCGCCGAGCTGCTGGCAAGGCGCTTCGATGTCGCCTGCAAGCGCCTCGGGCTCAATTCCTCGCGCGCCGCCGAAGGCGCCTTCGACAGCGGCCTGTTTCGCCCCCCGCAAAGGGCCGGCGATCAGCTCAACCTGTGGTGAGGCCCATCGCGGCACGCCGCGGCGCGTGATACAGTCGGCCCATGGACGCCGTCGCCCATACGGACCTCACGGGCATCGCCGTCGTCGCCCTGGTGGCTCTGGTCTGCGGCCTCGGGCTCGAGCGGCTGCGCCAGCCGGCCATCGTCGGCTACATCGTGGCCGGCGTCATGCTCGGCCCCGACGGCTTCGCACTGGTGGAGAACCGGGGACAGATCGACGTCCTCGCCGAGCTCGGCGTCCTCATGCTGCTGTTCGTGGTGGGCATGGAGCTCTCCTTGCGCATCTTCCGGCGGCTGTGGCGTCTCGCCGTCCTCGCCACCCTCTTCCAGATCGGGGCGAGCACGGCGGTCATGCTGCTACTCTCGACGGTGCTCGGCTGGCCCTTCGGACTGGCTCTGGTGCTGGGCTTCGTGGTGGCGCTTTCCTCGACCGCCGTCGCCATCAAGGTCTTGGAGAACACCGGCGAGCTGAGGACGCGCACCGGGCGGCTCACCGTTGGCGTGCTCATCGCCCAGGACCTGGCGGTGGTGCCCATGCTGCTCGCCATCGGCGCCCTGGCGGAGGCGACGCTGGACTGGCTGACCGTGGTCAAGATCGTAGGCTCCATGGGATTTCTGGCGTGGCTCATCTGGTTCCTGAGCCGGGGGCCGCGCATCCACCTGCCGTTGGCCCGCGTCGTCGCCGGCAACGCGGCGCTCACCCCGCTGGCCATCCTGGCCTTCTGCTTCGGGGCGGCGGCGCTCAGCGGCCTCATCGGCATGACCGCGGCCTACGGCGCCTTCCTCGCCGGGCTGGTCATCGGCAACAGCCACGAGCGCCAAGCAATGGCGGCCAACGCGCGGCCCATCGAGAGCATCCTGATCATGGTCTTTTTCCTGTCCATCGGGCTGCTCATCGACCTCGCCTACATCTGGGACAACCTGGGCACGGTAATCCTGCTGTTCTTCTTGGCCGCCGTGTTCAAGACGGTGCTCAACGTCGGTGTGCTGCGCGCCCTCGGCCAGACCTGGCTGCATGCCTTCCTGGCCGGCGTCATGCTGGCCCAGATCGGCGAATTCTCGTTCCTTCTCGCCCTGACCGGCGTGCAAAGCGGCCTGATCGCGCCCGAGGACGGCCGCCTCGTGGTCGCCGTCACCGTGCTCAGCCTGGCCCTCAGCCCGCTATGGGTGGTCACGGCGCGGCGCCTGCGCCAACTGGCCGAGGACGGCATCACCTCGGCCAGGGAACTGCTGCGCCTGGTCTACGGGCCGGAGGCCGAGATGGTCGCCGTCACCTACGACGGCGCCCGCGCCATGACCCTCACGGCGGCACGGCGTCTGGCCGAAGCGACCCGCCGCTTGCAGCAAGCGCGGGCGGCCAAGGCGGCGCCACCGGCCAAGACCACGCCGTCCGCGAAAGGCGCCGCCGCCAGGGAATCGGCCAAGACCTCGACGGAAAGCCCGACGAAGGTGCCTGAGCGGCGGCGCTCCAGGGAGAAGCGCGGCGATGCCTGACTTCCGCCTGGAGATGGCGGCGGGCGGTGTCGTCGCCGGCGTCGACGAGGCGGGGCGCGGCCCGTGGGCAGGGCCCGTGGTGGCCGGCGCCGTCATCCTCGATCCCGCCACCCTGCCGGCGCGGCTCGGTGCCGGCCTCGACGATTCCAAGCGCCTCAAGCCGGCCCGGCGCGCCGAGCTGCTGGCGGCGCTGCGAGGCTGCGCGCGCATCGGGGTGGGGCGCGCCGAGGTCGCCGAGATCGACACCCTCAACATCCTGCGGGCGACCCTCCTGGCCATGGCCCGTGCCGTCGCCGAGTTGGGGACGCCGCCCGACCTGGCGCTGGTCGACGGCACCCAGGCGCCGGCCCTGGCGTGCCCGGTCCAATGCGTCGTCAAGGGCGACGCGCGGAGCCTTTCGGTCGCCGCCGCCTCGATCGTCGCCAAGGTGACCCGCGACGCCATCATGGCGGACCTCGCCGCCGCCCACCCCGGCTACGGCTGGGAACGCAACGCCGGCTACGGCACGGCCGAGCACCGGGGCGCCCTGGAACGGCTCGGCGTGACGGCGCAGCACCGCAGGAGCTTCCGGCCAATTATCAAAATGTTGGGGCGCGAACGTCCTTGAGTGCCAGATGTTGGGGTCTCTCGATTTCCCTAACCCCTTGAATCCACATAGTTCTTGACCCGGACTCGGCACTGACTCATGCTCCGGGCCATGGGGAGGCCGAAAAAAAGCGGGACGAATCAAGTCCTTCTGGGCGACTGCGTGGACCTGATGCGGTCCCTGCCGGCGGCCTCCGCCGACATGATCTTCGCCGACCCCCCCTACAACCTGCAACTCGACCGCGACCTGCTCAGGCCTAACAACACCAAGGTCGACGGCGTCGCCGAGGAGTGGGACCGTTTCGACGGCTTCGATGCCTACGACCGTTTTACGCGGTCCTGGCTGGAGGCGGCGCGCCACGTGCTCAAACCGGACGGCACGCTGTGGGTGATCGGCTCCTACCACAACATCTTTCGGGTCGGCGCCGCCCTGCAGGACATCGGCTTCTGGTTCCTCAACGACGTGGTGTGGCGCAAGACCAACCCCATGCCCAATTTCCGCGGGCGCCGCTTCACCAACGCCCACGAGACCCTCATCTGGTGCGCCCGCGACCGCGAGGCGCGCTATCGCTTCAACTACGACGCCATGAAGGCGCTCAACGAGGGGCTGCAGATGCGCAGCGACTGGCTGCTGCCGCTGTGCACCGGGCGCGAACGTCTCAAGGTCGACGGGCGCAAGGCGCACCCGACCCAGAAGCCGGAAGCCCTGCTGCACCGGGTCATCCTGGCCTCCACCGGCGTCGGCGACGTCGTCCTCGATCCCTTCTTCGGCAGCGGCACGACGGGCGCCGTGGCCAAGAAGCTGGGGCGGCGCTACATCGGCATCGAACGCGAGCCGGCTTACGTGGCCCTCGCCGAAAAGCGCCTGGCCCGGGTCCGCCAGGCCGCCGAGGATGATCTTCTGGATACGCCGGCCAAGCGGTCCGAGCCGCGCATCCCCTTCGGTTGGCTGGTCGAGCGCGGCCTGTTGTCGCCGGGCGAGGTGCTGTGCGACGAGCGGCGCCGCTTCACGGCCCGGGTGCGCGCCGACGGCTCCCTGGTCTCGGCCGACTTCAAGGGCTCCATACACCAGGTCGGCGCCTATGTTCAGAAGGCCCCGGCGTGCAACGGTTGGCAGTTCTGGTACAAGGCGGTGAAGGGCAAGCTGGTGCCCATCGACGTCCTGCGCCAGAAGGTGCGCGCCGAGTTGCATTGAAACCCCGAACTCCCCGGACGGGAGCCAGACCATGAGCGGCACGCCCATCTACCGCGATTACGGCCAGGACGCCCTCGACCTGCAATACAACGCGCGCTCCGCCGTGCCCGACCACGCAGCCCTCATCGAGGCCTGGACGAGCGACAGCATCCGGGTGCGCCAGGACCTTTCGTGCCGCCTGGACGTCGCCTTCGGCCCGTCGGCGGACGAGACCCTGGACATCTTTCCCGCGGACGCCGCCGCGACTCCAGGCCCGGCGCCGGTGCAGGTCTTCTTTCACGGCGGCTACTGGCGGGCCTTCCACAAGGACGACTTCAGCTTCACCGCCCGCGCCTTCGCGCCCAGGGGGGCGGCCGTGGTGGTGGTCAACTACGCCCTCATCCCCACCGTCGACATGGACGAGCTGGTGCGCCAGTGCCGGGCCGCCCTGGCCTGGGTGCATCGCAACGCCGCCTCCTTCGGCGGCGATGCCGATCGCGTCTTCGTCTCCGGGCATTCCGCCGGCGGCCACCTGGTGGCGACCATGATGGCCACCGACTGGCCGGCCTTCGACGGACTGCCCGATGATATTGTCAAGGGCGGCTGTTCGGTGAGCGGGCTGTTCGACCTGGAGCCCGTGCGGCTCAGCTACCTCAACGGGGAGCTAAATCTCGGCGCCGACGACGTGGCGCGCCACAGCCCGCTTCTTCTCGAGCCCCGCGTCGCCGCGCCGCTGATCCTCGCCGTCGGCGGCGACGAGAGCGACGAGTTCCACCGCCACGGCGCCGAACTCGCCGCCACCTGGGGATCCAAGGGCGCCGACTGCCGGCCCATGGTGATGGCGGGGCTCAACCACTTCTCGATCCTGGAGGGACTGCGCGATCCCGACAGCGCCCTGGCCCGGGCCATCCACGACCAGATGGGGCTCGGCTGAGGCCTGGGCCACTCAGCCGGAATGCGCCCTAGAGCACATTCCACATAGCTTGAATCACAATTCCTTAACAAAGGGAATCAATTTCGATTCCGTGGGATCGGAATACGCTCTAGCGCAATTACACCGTGTCAGCTTAATTCGGGCGCCGCGCACCGGGGACTGGTCGAGAACGCCGAGGCGGATCATGGGCGCGCTACCAAGCTAGCTCTCGGAGTCCGAAACCGGGCCGCGGGCGCGCTTGAGGGCGGCACGGCGGCGCTTGGCCTCGAGGCGGCGTCGGCGCTGGGCCGCCGACAACCGTGTCTTCTTGCGCGGCACCGGTGGCTCGGCGGCCCTCTCGACAAGCCGCACCAGGCGGGCCAGGGCGTCGCGGCGGTTCGAATCCTGGGTGCGGTAGCGCCGCGCCTCGATGACGATCACCCCGTCGCGGGTCATGCGGCGGCCGGCCAGGCGCTTGAGGCGCGCCCGCACGTCGTCGGGCAGCGCCTTCGAGCGCGCCGCGTCGAAACGCAGTTGCACCGCCGACGACACCTTGTTGACGTTCTGGCCGCCGGGGCCGCCGGCGCGGATGAAGCGGTCCTCGATCTCGGCCTCGTCGAGGGCGATGGTGGGAGTGACGGGGATCATGGCGGCAGACTACGCGCGCCGGCGCGCCGGCTCAATCGCCGCGGCGCCGCCTCTCAGGAATCGAGCCAGGCATCGAGATGGGGTTGCAGCACCTCGAACGGGCGAAAGCCGACGGTGAGGTAGGCATAGCCCCGGCTGTCGTTGACCACTACGGTGGGGAAGCCGGTGACGCCGAGGCGCCGGGAGAATTGGAAGTCCTCGAGCGTCGCCCGTGCCATCTCCTCGGAGGCAAAATCCTCGGCGAAGGCTTGCCCGTCGACGCCGAACTCTTCGGCGAGGCGGCCCAGCGTCGCCGGGTCCGTGGTGTCCTCGCCGTCGACGTAGAAGGCGCGGTGCAGGGCCGCGAAATAGGGCAGCGTCGCCTCGGGCGCGAGCCGGCGCACGGTCACCGCGGCGCGGCACGCCGGCTCGGTGTCGTAGACGAAGCCGTCACGCTCGAAGAACTCGAACGAGAACGGCTGGCCGCTGGCCCGGCCCACCTCCTCCCAGTGGTGGCGGATGGTGGCCTTCATGCCCTCGTCCATGGCCTCGGTGGTGCCGGGGCGGAGCCCGCCGACGACCAGCGTGATCTTGGCGCGGCCGCGGCCGGTCTCGTCGATGGCGGTAATGACCGGCGAGAACCCCCAGCACCACGAGCACATGGGATCGGCGACGAAGAGTATCTCCTTGGCGTCGTTGTGGCCCGTCTCGTCCATGTTCACTGTTTCCTGCCGGCGCGCCATTCCCAGGGCGCGGTGAATTCGCCCTTCCACAGGCCGCGCCTGGCGGCCTTGGCGCGCTCCTCGGTCGCCGAGTAGTGGCTGCAGTAACGCCGCGCCGTGAGCGCCCAACCGGTGTGCACCATGTTCTCTCCGAGGTCGAAGCCGTCGGCGAAGCAGTAGGCCAGCCAGCCGCCGTCGGGATCCTTCCACTGGGGCTTGCAGGTCACCTCGACGCCGACCACAAGGTCCATGAGCGCGGTGCGGGCGACATCGCCGCAGGGGATGGTCTTGTTCGGCCACTGGCAGGTCTGGCCGAGCTCCGGCGCATCCGCCCCGTAGAGGTTGAAGCGCCGTCCGGCCACCTCGAGGGTGTCGCCGTCGACCACCTTGGCGGTGCCCGTGGCCTCCTCGGCCGCCACCGCCGGCCGCGCCAGCGCCACAATGCCGAGCACGGCGAGGGCGGCCAGCGCCACCACCGGGCTTCTCCGGAACCGAACCTCGTTTCCCATGTCCCGGTTATAGCGTAAGCGGCGCCGTTGCCGGAACAAAAGCCTGTGAGGACGGCGGGGCAGTGAACGTCGCCTCTACGGCGCGGAACGGGTGTGGGCGCGAACCGAGGTCTGGCCGCCGTCGCGGCCATGGGCGCGCACGTGGACAGGGCCGCCGCCTGTCGGCCTGTCGCGGCCGGGACGTTGTTGGCCGGAACCGAAGCGCTGATCGTACCATGCCGAGACCTTGCGGTGCAGGCGCTGAAAGTCGGGATGGCCGGACGCCCGGTAGGCGCCGGTGCCCATCAGCGTGCCGATGTCTCCCTGGCTCATGTCCTCGAGGGGCTTGTCCATCACCTCGTCGATGGCGTTGCCCTCGTAGCGGTTATTCTCGCCGGCGTAGGGGTATTTGTCCTTCGACGGCGGCACCTTGTTCCAGTTCGGCGGCCAGTTTTTAGCTTTAGGATCTTTGCTCCAAGTTGAAGGGTCACGCCACTTGGCGGTTCCGTCCGCCCCACTGCCGCGATGAGGCACGCTTTGGTCAACCACCTGCCGGGCCTTACCGACGATTTCCTCGTAGGTGCGACTTGTTTTTCCGATAGCGATGCCGATCTCGTTGTTGTGGCGGTCCATGTCAGCTTCTTCTTCAGGTTGGTCACCGAATGTTCCGCTGAAAATTTCGCGACCCTCAAGCGCTGCTCGCGCCGCGGTTCCACCAAAGCGCCGGGTCATCTCCGCTGCCCCGACGATATGGCGGTAGGCGTCACCCGGACCGTTATGCTCTCCCGGCAGTAGTGACTTCTTCGCTTCCCTGAAGGCAGGTCCGACGCCAACCGTGTCGTAGTAGGCCATCTCGTATTTCTCCTTTTAGTTAAAGAATTTATACCTAGTCGATCCAAACGCAGTTCGAATGGTCGACTCCTTCCATAAACCCGACTTTCCTCAAGAACGTGGATCGCTCGGTTACGGCGACTGGAAAGTCTCTGTGCTGGTAGATTTTTTGTTTGGCGAAAAAGGTATGGCGGGAAGCTTCCGATTCGTCATGTCTCATAAGCTCGACGATGATTTCGGCCTCTGTGCGGGGCCACATGCAAAAGAATTCAGACGCATGTCCAGCCTCGATCAACAGATTTCTCGCAAGAGTCTTGCCCGAGTAACTGAGGTGAACAACGGTAATGGGGATGGTGGTCCGGTTTTCCACCAACATGAACGCTCGCGGAGGTGTGAAAATCATGAACAACGTGAAAAAGCCTACCGCGCAGAGCAGCACGAAGCTACCTGACGCCCATAACAACCCCTTCAGCCATTTCCCGATCTTCATTTCGCTGAACCCAACATCGCCCGTGCCGCCGCTTCGCCGAAACGCCGGGTCATTTCTGCCGCCCAAACGATATGGCGGTAGGCGTCACCTGGCCCGTTTAAAAGCCCCGGCATTTCCGATTTTCCGGCCGCGTTCGTAGCTGCATTCACGCCAATATATTTTTTATAATCCATCTTGGTCATCTCCCCTTTCGACTACGTGGTTTAAGCCGCACTTCCCTTTCAAAGCCGATTAGGAAACAGCCTCGCATTCGTGCTTCTTCGTTCAAAATCGAAATGAAAAAACGTACCGCTCGAAGTATTCGCCTTGTCTAGCCACGAACGGGTAGGTCTCCATCTCGTTGCCGCCGGGCCGCCGGAAGGTCAGTTCGATTGGAGTTTCCTCGTCCTCGAGTCGGAGATAGGCAAATACGGCGAGCGCGGCGAAAGACGGATCGCGATAAATGACTTCGCCGCCGTAAGTAAGGCGGACGTCCTCGACCGGGCTATCCGTTCGGTTTTCGAGGACGACGATGGCTTCGAGGGGAATCTCGAAAGCACGGTACAAACCATAGCCCCCAGCCGCCACTATAAAGATCAACGACCCAAGCACGATAAGCGCCCACTTGAGCAAGCCTTTTTTGGTCATTGCCTTACCTCGCCTTCGTCCGGAAAAAATCGAACATAACACGAACATTCCATCTCCGTCAAAGCGACCGGCACTCCTTGCTTAACCGGTTTAAACGCCATAATATATGTATTATACGCAAATATCAAGAAAAAACGTAACATGTGGTCTTGGGCGATCGCGCACCGGATCTCTGAGTGATCGGAATGTGGCCGGAGTGGGCGGCGGCGAGCCCGTTCACGCAGAATTTACAGGACCGCCCCCTGGCCCCGCGATAAAACGTGTTCCCACAGGTGGGCCGCGCGCAACATGCCCGCCCGATTCAAGCGAAACCGCAACAAGGGAGGTATTTTTCATGGACAGGCTGAAAACGGCGATCGCCACGGGCGTGGCGGCGGCGGCGGTCTTATGGTCGGGGCTCGCCTGGTCGGCGGGGATCGAGGTTTTGTGGCTGGGCCAGGCGGCGACGCGCATCACCACGCCGTCCGGCAAGGTCATCATGATCGACCCGTTCCTCAGGAAGAACCCGAAGACCCCGGCGGCGTACAAGGACCTCAAGGCGCTTGGCAAGGTCGATCTGATCCTCGTCACCCACGGCCACTTCGACCACACCGCCGACGTCGGCGAGCTGGCCAAGCTGACCGGCGCCAAGGTGGTCGGCAACGGCGCCCTGCCCCATCAGATGACCGCCTACGGCGTCATCGCAAAGGGCCAGGGCATTTCCATGAACAAGAGCGGCACCGTGATGGCGCTCGGCCCCGGCATCAAGGTGCACATGGTGCCGGCCGAGCACAGCTCGTCCCTCGGGGTCATGGACGGGGACAAGAGGCGCATCGTCTATTCCGGCATGCCGGTGGGCTACGTGATCGAGCTCGAGAACGGCTTCAAGATCTATCACTCGGGCGACACCGGGGTGTTCGGCGACATGGCCCTGATCAACACGTTTTACGCGCCCGATCTGGCCCTGGTCGCCATCGGCGGCCATTTCACCATGGACCCCAAGGGCGCCGCCTACGCCATGGACAAGCTGGTCAAGCCGAAGCAGGTGATTCCCATCCACTACGGCACCTTTCCGCCGCTCAAGGGAACGCCGGCCGAACTCAAGGCGGCCCTCGGCAATTCGTCGATCAAGGTGCTCGACGTGGAACCGGGTCAGGCGGTGAAATTCTGATCCAGGACACTAGCGCCGGCGCAACAGGTTGACGCGGTTGGGCTGCACGAATTCGTAACCGTCCGCACGCTTCTTGCCCAGGCGCTCGAAGGTGGCGCGCAGATCGGCGTCCATTTCGGCGAAGACGGCGCGGGTGTCGGGAAGGATGCGGATGAGGCGGTCGCGGAAGGCCTCGTAATCCGGGTATTGCGCGATGCGGTCGTAGGTCAGCTCGTCCTCCTGCTCGAGATCGGCTTGCGCCGATTCCATGATCGCCTCGTAGGCGCGGCGGCGCACGTAGGTCTCGTCGTCGACGGGCTTGATGAGTTCGTAGTGCGGTCCACGGGTCAAGGGCTCGGAGAGATAGACGAGCCCGCCAGGCCGCGCCACCCGCGCCGCTTCCGCCAACGCCGTCGCCTGCTTTTCCACCTGCACGTGGTGCAGGCTGTTATAGAAGACGACGACGTCGAACTCGCCGTCCTCGAAAGGCATGTCCTCGGCATAACCCTCGACGTAGGTCTCGTCCGCCACCTGTTCCCCGGCCCGGGCCAACTCGATCATCTCGGCGCTGCAGTCGAGGCCGGTGGCATGCGCCCCCTCGCCGGCAAAGAGCCTGAGTTGCACGCCCTCGCCGCATCCGACGTCGACCAAACGCTGGCCCCGGATGGAGGGCAATCCCGGAAAGATGTCAGGAAATCCGCCATTGCTCATGAAACTGGCCTCCCACCGATACCGCCGCCAAGAAAGGAACTCGGACGATCATTGTAAGGGCGACGGGGCCTTGACGGAAACCGTCAAGAGCATCCGCTGCGGTGCCAAGGGCCCGCAATGACCAACCCGTACCGGGACGACAAGTACGAAGGTCCGGACTTCCGTTATGGGACGGAGTCCAACGCCTTTCTCGTTTCCGAGGTGGCCCTCGGCAGTTCGCCGATCAAGGTGCTGGACGTGGAACCCGGCCAAGCCATAAAGTTCTGAGCCCACGGCGAAGGATCGGACCCACCGGTCCCCACCGGCGCTGGCCGGGAATTTAATTAAACAAAACACCCAACAAATCGTCTTACTATGAGGTGCTGAACCATGAGCAAAGTCCTGAATGAAGTGTTGGCGGCGAACAAATCGTACGCCAAGGATTTTGGAAAGAAGGGCAAGCTTGCAGCGCCGCCGGCGCGGCGATTCGCCGTCCTCACGTGCATGGACGCGCGCCTCGACCCCGCCAAGTTCGCCGGGCTGGCCGAAGGCGACGCCCACGTCATCCGCAACGCCGGCGGCCGCGCCAGCGACGACGCCATTCGTTCGCTGGTCATTTCCTACAAGCTTCTCGGGACTAGGGAGTGGTTCGTCGTCCATCACACCAACTGCGGGATGGAGACGTTTACAGACGAGGTCATGCGCGGCCTGCTGGCGAGCAGCCTCCATACCTCCTCGATCGGCAAGAAGGGCTGGCGCGACAACGGCAAGGGCAAGGGCTCGACGGAGGGCGATTACATCGATTGGCTGACCTTCGTCGACAACCCGAAAAGCGTGGTCGCCGACGTACAGCGCATCCGATCCCATTCGCTGGTGCCCAAGCGCATCCCCATATACGGCTACATCTACGACGTGAAGACGGGTCGCTTGAAGGAGGTCAAGCGGGCGACGGCGGCCGGCCGCACCAAGTAGGCCGCTTCGCCGCCCTTTCGGCGGTGGTGGCAGCAGCGGTGGCAGTGGCTCAGTAAGCACTGCGCCGCGGCGGCGGACGGCGCTGGCCGTGGAGGGACGCGGCACGCTTCTCCGCCGCCTCGGCCCGCCGGTACAGCTCTTTCCGGCGCATCAGTTTCGCCTCGGCGCGGCGCATGACCGCTAGGTGGATATAGTCCATCGAGCGCACGCGCTTCTCGCGCCACGCGTCCATCTGGCGCAGGCGCACCTGGGCCCGGTCGGTGGCGCGCCGGGCGACGCGCGCCGCCTTGAAGCCCGCCGTCAACTTCGCCGTGCGCGCGCGGTCGAGGGCAGCCGGCGGCGGTGACATGGCGACGGCCGCCGCCCGCCGCGAGGACCGCACGGGGGAAACCGCGGTGACGGCTTCGCCGGGGGCTTCGGCGGCGGCGCGGCGCGCCTCGTTCCACAGTTTGATGACCTTCAGTTTGTAGGGGCGGTTGTTGGCGGGATTTCGCGAATGGTAGAAGCCCGCGGCCGCCGACCACGAGCCTGACGTCGCGTACAGGTCCTTGAGGAAGCTGGCCGCGTAGGCGGCGTTGCTGGCCGGCTCGAAAGCCTCCTCGAGGGTGGCGAAGGCGTCCTTGTGGTAAAGCAGGTTCACCTGCATGCAACCGACGTCGATGTTGCGCACGCCGCGCGCCGAAAGCCTGCGCACCTCGGCTACGGCCTCGGCCTTTGTGGCGTAATAGCGGCCTTTCCCACCGGAGGTAACGGTCCATGGCCAGGCAAAACTTGCCTGGCGCTTTTCGTCCCAGCGCCCCGTCTCGGCCAGCGATATGGCGCGCAGGAGATGGCTGGGAACGCCCTCGACGCGTTCCGTGCGAGAGGTCGCCTGGGCGCAGAAATCTCCTTGTTTTTCAAGCGCTTGTGCGATGTTGGCCGAAGCCGGCAACGGCCCGGCCAGGGCCGCCGCCAAGAACCACAAGCCTATTCTCCACAATCGGGGCATCACACCTGGACTTCCCATCACTTGCCGTAAACTTCCGTCCCAAGGAAAGGCTCTGCAGGAGGCGTGCCAAGTATCTGGAATCGACGGCGGAATTTCTCGGGGCTTGGCGCTGGATGGCCTTGAAATCACGCCTCCCACACACCATGTGGTTCATTACAGCATGCGGCTCGCGGCCCCCTCCGGGCCGTTCCCCCGGCCGCCGCTGTTCCCAGACGTTTCCTCCCAAGACTCGGGCCGCGCAAGACGCGGCCCGTTTTTTGTTCGCGGAGCGATCCCTGGCCGCGCAAGACGCGGCCCGTTTTTTGGTTTCTCGGGCGGCGCGCGGCGCGCCTCAAGCCGGAGGTAGAGAGGTGTCGGAATCGCCCAGCGGGCGTTGCATGATCACCGAATCGGTCCAACGGCCGAGCTTGAACCCGGCCGAGGTAAGGACGCCGACCGGGCGGAATCCGCATTTGCCGTGCAAGTTTATGGACGCGGTGTTCGCCGAATCGCCGATCACCGCGACCATCTGGCGATAGCCCAGCGCCGTGCAGCGCTCGATCAACTCATGCAGCAACAGGCGCCCCAGGCCGTCGCCCAGGGCTTCGGGGGCCACGTAGATGGAGTCCTCGATCATATAGCGGTAGGCGGAACGCGTCCGGTAGGGCGCGGCGTAGGCAAACCCGCGCGCCGCACCGCCCATCTCGGCCACGATATAGGGCAGCCGGCGCCTTACGATCTGGGCTCGCCGGCGGCCCATCTCGGCGGTATCGGGCGCCACTTCCTCGAAACTGGAAGGCTCTCTAAGCACGTAGTGCGCGTAGATGGCCTGGATGGCCTCCAGGTCGTCGTCTGTGGCGTCGCGCACGATGACGCCGCCGCCTCCGGACGGCGGCGTCATGGGGCCGCCAGGGCGGCCCCGTCGACGGCGACCAGGGCTTGGATCAACCGGCCCATGCGCACCGCCAGTTCCGGCAGGCCGGGGCCGCGGGTGATGCGCTTTTCATCCATGTACAGGTTGCGGTTGATTTCGATCTGCAGCGCGTGCACGCCGTCATGGGGGCGCCCATAGTGGCGCGTCGTGAAGCCGCCCGCGTAAGGGGCGTTCCGGGTCACCACGTATCCCATGTCCGCCAACGCCTGACGCGCCATATCGGTGACCACGGGCGCGCAGGCGGTGCCGTGGCAGTCGCCGAGGACGAAATCGACGCGCCGGCGGCCGCGGTCATTGTCCATGGGCCCGCCCACCGACGGCATGGAGTGGCAGTCGACGAGGAGGCAGACGCCGAAGCGTTCGCGAGTGGCCTCGACGAGCCCGCGCAACGCCTTGTGATAGGACACGTAGTACGTCTCGATGCGCCGCTTGGCCTCGGCGAAGCACAACCTGGCGTCATAGATTTCCTCGCCGCTGGTGACCACACGGGCGATGGTACCGAGCCCCGCGGCAACGCGCGGCGAGTTCGTGTTCACGTACGACGGAAGCGCGTCCTCGAACATGTTGGGGTCGAGTTCGAAGGCCTCGCGGTTGGGATCGACGAAGGCACGCGGGAACTGGGCGCGCAACAGCGGCGCTCCGGCCTTCGGCGCGGCCGCGAAAATCTCGTCCACGAAGGCGTCCTCCGAGCGCCTGACGGCAATCGCGTCGAGGCGCGAGGCGGCCAGGAACTCGGTGGGGTAGTCGCGCCCGCTGTGCGGCGAGGCGAAGACCACGGGCACGGTCCGCGCGTTCGGCTCGACCACGTCCCATGTCGCCGCCGGGGTCTTGTCGGTGCCTTGCGCGAGGGCGCGATCATCGTCGGGAGGCGCCACGGCAATCTCCACTGAACCGTCTCCGCCGGCGCCCGGACCCGTGGCCCGAGATGGCCGGCAACGGCGATTGGTTAGCCTGCCCGGCGCCGCCGCGCAACGGCAAATCCAGACATCAACGTCAAATGATCAACTCCTCGGTTCCGTGAAATCAACCCTCGACGCGCCCGACGAGGCCAATCGGCGCGCCGCGCCGCGACGTTCCGGCATCGATGTCGGCGCTCCCGAAGCTTGCCAAGCGCCGCCGATGGGATTACAACGCGGGCCTCGCGGCGGCCCGCCGGGCGGCCGTGTGGGCGCGTAGCTCAGCGGGAGAGCGCCGCGTTGACATCGCGGAGGTCGCAAGTTCAATCCTTGCCGCGCCCACCACCCAAACTCCAAGGCCTTGCTTCTGGCTGGAAACAGCGATAGGTATCCTGGCTACTGGGTTCGCAATTCCTGGCGTACCTTGGGGTTGGCCGCGGCGACGACCGGTCCGGTTTGCCCCTCGGTGTTGTGAAACCGTAATTACGACCGATTCGGCAATCTGCACGAGATCGGCGCGTAGTGCCTTAAGCAGGGGAATTGTCATGGCTACTGGCACCGTTAAATGGTTCAACCCCAACAAGGGGTTTGGCTTCATCCAACCCGACGACGGCGGCAAAGATGCGTTTGTCCATATATCGGCTGTCGAGCGCTCCGGACTGACCAGTCTTCAAGAAGGTCAAAAGGTCGAGTACGAACTGGCGCCCGGCCGCGACGGCAGGTCCGCCGCCGAGAATCTCGTCGTCGTCGAATAAGGCTCGATCGTCTATCGTCGAGACCGCGGTCGCCGCCCATTATTTGGAGATGGCCGCTAATTTCCACCGTTTCCCTATGTGGAGGCGGACGTGGACAGCGCCGGCGCTGTCGCTTGAACAACGAGGAACACCATGGCCCGTAGGCCCAATTACGGCTTCGAACGCAGGGAACGTGAACGCCTGAAGGCTGAAAAACGCCGCAAGCGCCAGGAGGCAAAGGTCGAAAAGGCCGAAAAGGCCAAACTGGAGAAAGCCGGCCTGGCCGGGGTAACGGATGGGACCGGAGAAGCGGGCGAGGCCGGAGAAGTCAGCGGGGTCGGAGAAGCCGGCGAAGCCGACGATGTCACCGGCGAAGATCAATAGCCGCGGTATTCGCTGGGCGATTGTTCCGCCCTTCGCCAACCGGCGCCAGCGCCGCTCTCTTCCCACAACTCCGAGAAACCGGGGCAAGGAATGAAATACCTCAGACTGTTCGCCGATGGCCAAGGTGAAAGCCACTTCGAAGAGATCGAGGCCGAACTGGAGCCGGTGACTTACGCGCCGCCCGCCCCGTCGTTCGACGTGTCGGCGCCGATGGATGCGACCCGCTACGTCTTCGTGCGCATGCCCTCCGGCTGGAGCGGCGACATGCACTGCACGCCACGGCGACAGCTCTTTTGCGTGATGGCCGGCGAGATCGAGGGAACGGCCAGCGACGGCACCGCGCGCACCCTGGGTCCCGGTGGCATGTTGGTCATGGAAGACACGGAGGGCAAAGGCCACGCGACCAGGGTGACGAGCCCGGAAGACGTCCTCGCCGTCATTGTCCATATGGAATAAGGCGGGTTGGTTCCCGCGCCACGTTCAAGACAGTCGCCAAGGCGCGCCGCGTACCTTATCATTGACCGCGTAGAGATGGCCGCACGCTTACAAGGCCGCGAACCTGAAAACGGGAGGTTTCCATGACCGCAGTAGCACGCGTCACCAAGATCACCGCCGCTTCGTCGAAGAGCTTCCAAGGCGCCGTCGACGAGGGGCTGAGCCGCGCCTCGAAGACGCTCCGCGGCATCTCCGGCCTTGAAGTGATATCCCAGAAGGCCAAGGTGGAGGACGGCAAGATTACCGAGTACCGCGCCACCATCGAGATCACGTTCATCCTCGAAGGCTAGGGTCCCCGGAGGACACGGGAGGAGAGTTCTCCCGACTTCCATTTGTGCGCGGGGCGCCCGCCCGCGGCCTCCGGATGGCGGTGCCCCCGGCCATTGACAGGCGGTGCGGTGGGCCTTATGTTCCGCGCGCCCTGGTCCGCCGCCATCCGTGGAGCGGGCCCCCTTGAGGACACCGCCGATGAAGGTCAAAAGCTCTCTGAAGTCCGCCAAGTTGCGCCACAAGGAGTGCCGGATCGTGCGCCGCCGCGGCCGCGTTTACGTGATCAACAAGCGCAACCCGCGGTTCAAGGCACGCCAGGGCTGAACCCGCCATTTTGTCCGCCGGCCATGCGCCGCGCCCCCGGGCGCGGTTTTGTTTTGTCCGCGCTTCCCGTAAAATGGGCGCCCCCACGCCGTCGCGGCGAGGGTGGTAAGGAGTAACTGGCCCATGCGCATGCCGGAGCCCGACGCTGCGGTGCTTGCCCGGCGCGGCGACATCATCGAACAACTGCGCGCCATCGTCCCCGGCGAAGGCGTCATCGTCGACGAGGACGAACTCAGAGCCTACGAGTGCGACGGGCTCACCGCCTACCGCCAGTTGCCCATGGTCGTGGTGTTGCCCGAAACCACCGAGCAGATATCCCGCGTCCTTCGCTACTGCCACGAGACCGGCGTCAAGATCGTGCCGAGGGGCGCCGGCACGTCGCTGTCGGGCGGCGCGCTGCCCGTCGCCGACGCCATCACGCTCGGCCTCGGCAAATTCAAGCGTATCCTGGAGATCGATTACGAGAACCGCTCGGCCGTGGTCCAGCCCGGGGTCACCAACCTGGCCATCACCGAGGCGGTCGAACACCAGGGCTTCTATTACGCCCCTGATCCGTCGAGCCAGATCGCCTGCACCATCGGCGGCAACGTGGCCGAGAACTCGGGCGGCGTGCACTCCCTCAAATACGGGCTCACCACCAACAACGTGCTGGGCGTCGAGGTGGTGCTCATGACCGGCGAGGTGCTGCGCCTCGGCGGCAAGCACCTGGACAGCGGCGGCTACGATCTGCTCGGCGTCATCACCGGCTCGGAGGGGTTGCTCGGCGTCATCACCGAGGTCACCGTGCGCATCCTGCAAAAGCCGGAGACGGCACGCGCCTTCCTCATCGGCTTCCCCTCCAACGAATCGGCCGGCGACTGCGTGGCCGCCATCATCGCCGCCGGCATCATCCCCGCCGGCGTGGAAATGATGGACAAGCCGGCCATCCACGCCGTCGAGGATTTCGTGCACGCCGGTTATCCGCGCGATGTGGAGGCGCTGCTCATCGTCGAACTCGACGGCCCCGAGGCGGAGGTCGCCGACCTCATCGCGCGCGTCCAGGCGATCGCCGAGGAGACCGGGGCCGTCACCATCCGCATCAGCCAGTCGGAGGACGAGCGCCTCGTCTTCTGGGCCGGCCGAAAGGCCGCCTTCCCCGCCGTCGGGCGCATCTCGCCCGATTACTACTGCATGGACGGCACCATCCCGCGCCGCGCCCTGGCCACGGTGCTCAAGCGCATGGCAGCCATGTCGAGCCACTACTCCCTGCGCGTCGCCAACGTCTTCCACGCCGGGGACGGCAACCTGCACCCGCTGGTCCTCTACGACGCCAACGAGCCCGGCGAGTTGGAGCGCGCCGAAGCCTTCGGCGCCGATATCCTGAAACTGTGCGTCGAGGTCGGCGGCGTGCTCACCGGCGAGCATGGCGTCGGCGTCGAGAAGCGCGACCTCATGGGCGTCATGTTCACCGAGGACGACCTGAAGCACCAGCAGCGACTCAAGTGCGCCTTCGACCCGGACGGCCTTCTCAACCCGGGCAAGGTGTACCCGACCCTGCACCGCTGCGCCGAGCTGGGGCGCCTCCATGTCAGCGGCGGGCAAACCCGCTTCCCCGACCTCCCCCGGTTCTAGGCCGCCTCCCCGTGACCGAGACCCTGAGGCCCGAGACCCCCGAGCAGTTGCGCGAGGCGGTGGCGTGGGCAACCTCCGCCGACACCCCCCTCGAGGTGGCGGCGGCGGGCACCAAGCGCGTCTTTGGCCGGCCCTGCCAGACATCGCACCGGCTCGACCTCTCGGGCCTCGCCGGCGTCACCGACTACGAGCCCGCCGAGTTGGTGATGGGCGTCGGCGCGGCGACACCGCTCGCCGAAATCGAGGCGGCCCTGGCCGCCAACAACCAGCAGCTCGCTTTCGAGCCTCCGGATTTCGGCCCTCTGCTCGGCGCCGCCGCCGGCGCCGGCACCATCGGCGGCGCCATCGCCTGCAACCTGGCGGGGCCGCGCCGCGTAAAGGCAGGCGCGGCGCGCGACCACATTATCGGCTTCCACGCGGTAAGCGGACGCGGCGAGGACTTCAAGTCGGGCGGCCGTGTCGTCAAGAACGTCACCGGCTTCGACCTCTCCAAGCTGATGGCGGGCTCGTTCGGGACCCTGGCGGTGATGGCCGACGTCAATCTCAAGGTTATGCCGGCGCCGGAAAGGACGCGCACCGTGCTCGTCTACGGCGCCGAGGACGGGGCGGCGGTAAAGGCCCTGGCCCAGGCATTGGGCAGCGCCTTCGACGTCTCCGGCGCCGCCCACCTGCCGGCCGAGGTCGCCGCCGGCTCGGGGGTCGACTACGTGGCCGGGGCGGGGCGCCCGGTCACCGCGGTGCGCATCGAGGGCACCGGCGCCTCCGTCGAATACCGCTGCCAGGCAATTAGGGAGAACCTCGCCGAATTCGGCGACACCGAAGAGCTGCACAGCTCCAACTCGGTAACCCTGTGGAGCGAGGTCGCGGGCGCCGCCTATTTCACCGCCGAGGCCGAAACCCAGGTGTGGCGCGTCTCGGCGACGCCCGGCGCCGGGCCGCGTCTCGCCGCCGAGGTACGCGCCGAGACCGGCGGGCGGGCCTATTACGACTGGGGCGGCGGGCTGGTGTGGCTGGCCTTGCCGCCCAGGCCCGACGCCGCCCACGAAGTGGTGCGCGGCGCCCTGGCGGCGGCCGGCGGCGGCCACGCGACACTGCTGCGGGCGGCGGAATCGGTGCGCGCCGCCTTCCCCGTCTTCGAGCCGCAAGGCGAGGCTTTGAAGGCGCTCTCGGCCCGTATCAAGGACGCCTTCGACCCCAAGCGTGTGCTCAACCCCGGACGCATGTACGCCGGCGTTTAGGGCGAGAGGCCAAACCATGCAGACCAAATTTTCTCCGGCCCAGCTCGCCGATCCGCATATCGAGACCGCCAACGGGATTCTGCGCGCCTGCGTGCACTGTGGGTTCTGCACGGCGACGTGCCCGTCCTACGTGCTGCTCGGCGACGAACTCGACAGCCCGCGCGGGCGCATCTACCTGATCAAGGACATGCTGGAGAACGAGCGCCCGGCCTCGGCCAAGCTCGTCAAGCACGTCGACCGCTGCCTGTCGTGCCTGTCCTGCATGACCACGTGCCCGTCCGGCGTCCATTACATGCACCTGGTCGACCACGCGCGGACGCGCATCGCCGAGACCTACGTGCGTCCCTGGCCCGAGCGGCTGCTGCGGGCGCTGCTCGCCGTGGTGCTGCCGAGGCCCAGTCTGTTCCGCCTGGCCCTCGTCGGCGCGCGCCTGGCGCGGCCGTTCAAGGGGCTGTTTCCGGGGCGCCTGAAGGGCCTCGTCGCCATGGCGCCGGCCTCGGTGCCGGGCCCCTCGGCCCTGGACCGGCCACAGGTGTTTCCGGCCCAGGGTGTGCCGCAAAGGCGCGTGGCGCTGCTCACCGGCTGCGCCCAGCGGGTGCTGAGGCCGGCCATCAACGAGGCGACGGTGCGCCTGCTTACCCGCCTCGGCTGCGAGGTGGTGGTGGCCGAGGGGGTGGGATGCTGCGCCGCCCTCGTCCACCACATGGGGCGGGAGGCGGAAACCGACGCCCAGGTCAAGGCCAACATCGCCGCCTTCGAGCGCGTCATGGAGGGCGGCGCCCTCGACGCCATCGTCGTCAATGCGTCGGGGTGCGGTACCATGGTCAAGGACTACGGCCATGTTCTGCGCACCGAGGTGGCGTGGGCCGAGCGCGCGCGGCGCGTCGCCGCCCTGGCCCGCGACGTCAGCGAGGTATTGGTCGAACTCGACCTGGGGACACTGGTCACACCGGACAAACCGGGGATTGATGGCGAGCCGCCCGTGGTCGCCTACCACTCGGCGTGCTCCCTGCGGCACGGCCAGAAGATCACCAAGGAGCCCAAGCGCCTGCTCGCCGATGCCGGCTTCGAGGTGCGCGAGCCCGCCGAGGCCCACCTGTGCTGCGGCTCGGCCGGCACCTACAACCTGCTGCAGCCGGAACTGGCCTCGGCGCTGGGCGCGCGCAAGGCGGACCGCCTCGCCGCCACCGGCGCCCAGGTCATCGCCACCGGCAATATCGGCTGCCTGGCGCAGATGACGGGCGCCGTGGGCATCCCCGTCGTGCATACGGTCGAGCTTCTCGACTGGGCGATGGGCGGCCCGCGGCCGCCAGAGCTGGGGTAGAGGTTTCGGATATGAACAAAGTTCTGGGTCTTTTCGTCGGCGCCCTGCTGTTTGCCACTATCTCGGGAGCCATGGCGGACCAGCGCGACGCGCGCCTCGATCCCTTGTTCGAGCGCCTCAAGGCCACCACCGACGCCGCCGAAGCGGAGGAAATCGCGACGTCCATCCGCGGCCTTTGGGCGCTGTCGGGAAACGATGACGCCGACAAGCTGATGGCGGTCGGCCTTGGCGCCATGCGCGACGGTGCCGTTTGGGACGCGGTGCGCTCCTTCGACCTGGCGGTCTTTCGGGCGCCCGACTTCGCCGAAGGCTACAATATGCGCGCCACCGCGTACTATTTCATGGGAAACACTCCGAGCGCAATCAAGGATATCGAGCGCGTGCTGGAACTCGAACCGCGGCACTTCGGCGCCCTCGTCGGGCTTGGCACCATCCGCCTGTCCATGAAGGATGAGAAGGGGGCGCTGGCCGCGTTCGAGCGAGCACTGGCCATCAACCCGCACCTGGTTGGAGCCAGGGCGCACGCCAAGGAGTTGCGCTCCCGGCAGTAGAACGGGGTGCCGCGCCAACGGCGGCGCCTTGGCAGGTGCGCCGGCGGTGGCTATTCTTACCCGATGCGCGCCTTGTTGAAGGTGCTGTTCGGCGTGTTCCTGTTATCGGCCGCCTGTCCCGCGGCGGCGGCACAGGATGATGCGAGCCTCGATGGGCTCTTCGCCCGCTTGCAGGCGACGCCCGACCCCGCCGAGGCCGATGAAGTCGCCGCGCAAATCTGGAAAATCTGGACCCGTCACGGCACGGAGCAGGTCGATCTGGTCATGGCGCACGGGATCGTCGCCATGAACACGGGCGACCTTCGGCGTGCCTTGCAGGCCTTCGACGTGGTCGTCAACCTGGCGCCCGATTTCGCCGAGGGCTGGAACAAGCGGGCCACGGTGTTCTTCTACTTGAAAAACTACGAGGCCTCGATCGGCGACATCAAGCGCACCCTGGCCCTCGAGCCGCGCCATTTCGGGGCACTTTCCGGCCTCGGCCTCGTCACCACGGCGCTCGGCGACGACAAAGCGGCGCTCAAGGCCTTCGAAAGCGCCCTGGAGGTCAACCCACACATGCCCCACGCCCGCCAACGGGTCAAGGAACTGCGCGCCAAGATCAAGGGCAAACGCATCTGACGCCGGCCCTCGGCGCGGCTAATCCGCGTCCTCGAAGCCGAGGCGCACCCGCGCCGTCTCGAACACGGCCTCGCCGCCGAGCCAGCGCTCCCTGGAGTCGGGGTTGGTGAGCGCGATGAGCAACGCCGGCGCCAGGTCGAGAACATCGTCCTCGAGGCCGGCGGCGATGCACCCCAACCGCACCCCGTTCAAGGCCGACTTCGCGACCTTTTTCGGATGGACGTAGCCTTCGATGACCACCGACTCGATGCCGTCGCGCTTGCGCTGCTCGCACTTGAGAGCATCGTAGGAATTGAAGCCACGGCATATGAACGGCCGCACGTCGTAAACCAAACACCGGTTATCGACCAGCAACGGACAGGTGAAGCGGGGGTGCTCGGCACCGGCCTCCCGGGCGCTATTTTTCTTGGCGTCCACCGCCTTGGTTGTCTTCACCAGGTCCGCCAGGTCGGATCGCGTCAAGTTTCGCGACACGTGATCGGCGATGCGCAGCACCTCGAAGGCGCTGACGTGCACCTCGATCCCGGTGCAGCAATAGGCACAGCCTTCCCCGCAGGCGATAGGCCGGGGCGGCGGCTGGGTGCGCTCCAGATCGGCCATGAGCCCGCCAACGAAGCCGGCGGCGGCATCAAAAAGCTTGTTCAGGCGCTGGGCGGAATCGAATGCCTTGAGGGTGCGGACGACGATTTCCGCCACCCCTTTTCCAGGGGCGCCTGATATTCGAAGGTGGAACCTTCCGTCATCGGCGGTTCTCGCGAATTCGTTCGACGTCACCATATCCGGTCGCCGTCACATTGTCGCGAGGTGGTGGCCCCCTTCTTCGCCGGCACGATATGATACCGCTCGGTTATACAAGACACGGGGAGATGATCATGGCCGAAGGTGGTACCGCGCTCGTCGTGGGCGTCGGGCCGGGACTGGGGGCGGCGCTGGCCCGCTGCTTCGCCAGGGACGGCATGCGGGTAGCGGCGGCGGCGCGCGACGCGGCGCGCCTGGAATCGCTGGCCGGCGAGCTCGGGGAGCTGGGCCCCGGGGGGCGGGCCTACGGGTGCGACGCCACCAACCAGGCCGACGTCGAAAGCTTGTTCGGCCACGTCAAGGCCGATCTCGGCGAGCCCGACCTCGTCGTCTACAACGCCGGCGCCTTCGTCCGCGCCGCCGTCACCGACATCGAGCCCGAGGAGTTCGAGCGCTGCTGGCGGGCGCTCTGCCTGGGCGGCTTTCTGGTCGGCCGCGAAGCGGCGCGCCTGATGACGGCGCGCGCCGAAGCGGGAGGCACGGGCGGCACCATCATCTTCACCGGCGCCACCGCCTCACTGAGGGGCGGCGCCAACTTCGCCAACCTGGCGGTCGGAAAATTCGGGCTCCGGGCCCTGGCCCAGAGCATGGCGAGGGAGTTGGGGCCGCGCGGCGTCCACGTCGCCCACGCCATCATCGACGGCCAGATCTCCTCGGAGCGTTACGCCGAGCTGGCCAAGGACAGGCCGGACGACGGCCTGTTGGCGCCCGACGCCATCGCCGACAACTACCTGAACCTGCACCGCCAGCACCGCAGCGCCTGGACCCAGGAGCTGGACCTCAGGCCGTGGGTGGAGAAGTTCTAGAACTCCCCCGGCGGCGGCCTTGAAGGCGGCGTCGACGGCGGGTAGCCTTGAGACCACGCGAGGACGTTGCAACCGGCGAGGAGACCGCGACATGACCGCCCGACCCGCACCCCTCGACGACGGGATGATCGAGGCGCTGCGGAGCATCGTCGGCGACAACCGCCTGTCGACGTCGGCCAGCGTGCTCGAACAGCACGGGAAGGATGAATCGTACCACGCCGCCCACGCCCCCGACGTGGTCGTCTTCGCCCATTCCACCGAGGAGGTGCGGGACATCGTCAAGGTGTGCGCCGAAAGCAAGGTGCCGATCATCCCCTATGGCGTCGGCACCTCCCTGGAGGGCCATGTGGCGGCGCTGCATGGCGGGGTGTGCATCGACCTCTCGGAAATGAACGAGATCCTGCGCGTCAACGCCGAGGACATGGACGTCGTCGTGCAGCCCGGCGTCACCCGCATACAACTCAACGAACACCTGCGCGACACCGGCCTTTTCTTCCCCATCGACCCCGGCGCCGACGCCTCCCTTGGCGGCATGACCTCGACCCGGGCATCCGGGACCAACGCCGTGCGCTACGGCACCATGCGCGAGAACGTCCTCGCCTTGACCGTGGTACTGGCCGACGGGCGCGTCATCAGGACGGCGCGGCGCGCCCGCAAGTCGGCCGCCGGCTACGACCTGACACGGCTTTTCGTCGGCGCCGAGGGGACGCTTGGCGTCATCACCGAGGTCACGGTGCGCCTTTACGGCATCCCCGAGGCCATCTCGTCCGCCGTGGTCTCCTTTCCCACCCTCAAGGGGGCGGTGGACAGCGCCATCACCACCATCCAGTGCGGCATCCCCATCGCGCGGGTCGAATTGCTCGATGAGGTGCAGATGGATGCCGTCAACAAGTTCTCGGACCTCGATTATCCGGTGCAGCCGACACTTTTCCTGGAGTTCCACGGCTCCGAGGCCGGCGTCAAGGAGCAGGTGGAAACCGTGGGCGGCATCTGCACCGACTTCGGCGGCGGCGACTTCCAGTGGGCGACCAAGACGGAAGACCGCAACAAGCTGTGGAAGGCGCGCCACGACACGGGGTACGCGGCGGCGGCCCTCAAACCGGGATGCGGCTTTTGGGCGACCGATGTGTGTGTTCCCATCTCGCGGTTGACCGAGTGCATCCTCGAGACCAAGAAGGACATCGAGGCCTCGAACCTCACCGCCCCCATCGTCGGCCACGTTGGCGACGGCAATTTCCACCTGGTCATCCTGGTCGATCCCGACAAGCCCGACGACACCGCCGCCGCCGAACGGCTCAACGAGCGCATGGTCATGCGGGCCCTGGCCATGGAAGGGACGTGCACCGGCGAGCACGGCGTCGGCTACGGCAAGATCGATTTCCTGGTTGCCGAGCACGGCGAGGCGATGAGCGTCATGCGCACGCTCAAGCGATCCCTCGACCCCGACAACATCATGAACCCGGGCAAGATCTTACACGTCTAGTGGATAGAAACCACTTGGCCGTCAGGCGCGCGCCCTGTCGACGAAGCGCGCCACCGCCTGGCCGATCTCGTCGGGGCAATCCTCCTGGACGAAGTGGGAGCCCCCGACCGTGACCTCGTCCTGGTTGGGCCAGGTCCGGCAGAACTCGCGCTGGCGGCCGACCAGGATGGAGCCCGGATCGGCATTGATGAAGAGCTTGGGCACGTCGCTGCCGGCGAGCCACGCGCCGTAATCCTCGACGATGGCGACGACGTCGGATGGCTCCCCCTCGATGGGTATCTGGCGCGGCCAGGTCAGGGTGGGACGGCGGCTCTCGCCGGGCTCCAGGTAGGGCGCGCGGTAGACCGTCATTTCGTCTTCGGTGAGGCCGCGCAGGACGGAGCGCGGCAGGATCTTTTCGACGAAAATGTTCTTCTCGATCACCATTTCCTCGCCGGCCGGCGAGCGAAACCCCTGGAAGACGCCGCGCCCCCCTTCCGGCCAATCGTCCCAGGTGAGCGGACACACCACGGCCTCCATGTAGGCCAGGCCTTGCACGGACTCGCGGTGGCGGTTCGCCCAGTCGAAGGCGAGCGCCGAGCCCCAGTCGTGGACCACGAAGATCACGTTGCCTTCGACGCCAAGGGCGGCGAGCAGACCGTCCAGGTATTGGCGGTGCTCGACGAATCGGTAGCTGTCCGGGCCGCTATCGGGAAGCTTGTCCGATTGGCCCATGCCGATGAGGTCGGGCGCGATGCAGCGGCCCTTGCCCTCCAGGTGCGGCATCACGTTGCGCCACAGGTAAGACGACGTCGGGTTGCCGTGCAAAAAGACGATGGGATCGCCGACCCCCTCGTCCACGTAGGCCATGGAGCGGCCGTGGACGGTGGCGCGCTTCATCCGGTAACGCCTGTCGGCTGAAATCATCGGGGGCTCCTTTTGCGCTAGTGTCCTGGATCAGAAGTTCGTGGCCTGTACGACGGCCTTCCGAGTTCATCCGGCTAGGCGCGGGGCGCGCCGTGATGCTGGAGCATCACAAGCGCCTCGCAGCGACGCCGGAGGGCTCGGAAGGCCGTCCGAAGGGTCGCTTTTCCCGCCCCTTCGGGGCGTCAGGAAGACTTGCCGATGCGAAGGCATCGCCGGCCCCTCCCTTCCTGCCGAGCGAACGGGAAAAGCGATCGTACATGCCACGAACTTCTGATCCAGGACACTAGCCGTTCAACGTCCCTTGAAGTCGGGCTTGCGCTTGGCGATAAAGGCGGCGATGCCTTCGTGCGCGTCCTCGGTCCGCGCCATGTCGGCGATGCCGCGGGTTTCCCGCTCCATCTGGGATTCCAGGGTTTCCGTGAATCCCTGCTGGATGAGCCGCTTGGCCTCGCCGAGGGCCAAGGTCGCCCCTTCCGCCAAACCGGCGGCCAATTCGCCGGCGGCGGCGGCCAGTTCGGCATCGGGGACGACGCGGTTGATCAACCCCCACTCGAGGGCTTCCTCGGCGGACAGGGTGCGGTTGGTGAGGGCGAGCTCCTGGGCGCGGCGCAGGCCGATAAGCTTCGACAGGAAGTAGGTGGAGCTGCCGTCGGGGGCGAGCCCCGCCCGCGTGTACGCCATGACGAATTTCGCCGACGCCGCGGAGACCGCCAGGTCGGTGGCGCAAACCAGGCTCAGACCGGCGCCGCCGGCGGGGCCGTTGACGGCGGCGATGACGGGGGCGTCCATCCACACGAAACGCGAGATCGCGGCGTGCAGGTACGCCGTCACCTCCTTGACGTGGGCCGGCAGACCGTCGCCCTGGGCGGCGAAGCTCTTGAGGTCGCCGCCGGCGCAGAACATCTTACCGGTAGCGGTGACGAGTACGCAGCGGACCCCCGCGTCCTCGTCGCAGGCGATCGCCGCCTGGTGAAGATCGATGGCCAGTTGCCTGTTGAGCGCGTTGGCCGCGTCGGGCCGGTTGATGGTCAGGTGGGCGACCGAGTCGCGCACCTCCATAATCAATGTCTCGAATTCCATGGTCGGGGTGGCCTCCTGTCGGCAACGGCGGCCGGGCGCCGGACCGGCGCGCCGTGGGACCGCGCCGAGAAGCTTGCATGATCCGCCGCGCCGGAATCAAGTGGGCTTGCGGCGGGAGGGGGCGCTTTCGAGGGGGCGTCATCGTTTTGCCCCAATTCCCTGTCACTACGAATTGATCCCCATTGGCTCAGTCTCTACTATCCCAAGGCAGGCCGACTTTCCCGTTTGACCCATGCCGCGTGGAGCCCATGACGTGAAAAAAGTACTCTCCGGCGTCATCGGCCTGATCCTCGTTCTCGCGGCTGTCGTCCTGATCGGCCCGGGGTTCGTCGATTGGAACGAATACAAGTCCGAAATCGCCGCCCGGGCGAAGGCTGCCACCGGGCGCGACCTCGTCATCGGCGGCGATATCCAGATTTCCGTGTTGCCGTCGCCGGCGCTGATCGCCCATGACGTCACCCTGGCCAATCTGCAAGGGGCGACGGCGCCCGACATGGTGCGCCTGCGCTTGCTCCAGGTGCGTGTCGCCTTGGGGCCTCTGCTCGGCGGCAGCATCCAGGTGGAAACGGTCAAGCTGGTGGATCCGGTCATCGAGTTGGAGGTGCTGGCCGACGGCCGCAAGAACTGGGAGTTCAGCCCCACCGAGAAAAATGAAAAGGAGCCGGCGCAGGACGCCGAGCAGGATGGCGGACCGGACAACGAGGCGCCGGCGGCGGCGCGGGACGCCGAGCCGGCCATCAGGCTCGACAACTTCACCATCGAAAACGCGACGCTGGTTTACAGGGACCAACAGGCCGGCACCGTCGAGCGGGTGGACAACCTCCAGGCCCGCATCGCGGCGGCCTCGCTCAAGGGACCGATAGAAAGTTCCGGCACCTTGGTGGCGCGCGGCATCCCCTTGAAGTTCGGGGCCTTGATCGGCGAGATCATCCACGGCCGCACGGTCCCCGTGAGCCTGACCCTGGAGAGCGCCGCCGCCCAGGGCAAGGTCCAGATCAATGGCACCCTGGTGAGCCTGGCCAAGGCCCCCAAGTTCAAAGGCAGGATCAAGGCCGAGGGTAACAGCCTCGCCGCCATCGTCGCCGCCATCGCGGCGACCGGGCCCCTGCCCGGCTTCGCCGGCCAAGCCTTCGCGGCAGAGGGCGCCGTCGTCGCCTCCGCCGAAGGCGCCGAGGTCAAGGAACTGATGATACGCTTGGGAGACGCCGAGGCGACCGGCGGCGTCGCCGTGGAATTGGGCGAGACCCTGACCGTCGCCGGGCGGCTCGCCGTCAACCACGTCAATCTGGACAAGTGGCTGGAGATGCCGGCGGCGCCGGCGGCCTCTTCGGACGGCTCGGAGAAACCGGAAAAGAGCGGGCGCATCAAGGCCACCATCTCTCTCGACCCGGCCCAACCGAAGGCCGCGAGACCGCCACCGGCGGGGGCCTTCGCGATCCCCGCCAACCTCGCCGGATCAGTCAACCTGGTTGTCGACGCCGTCACCTACAGGGGCGCCATCGTCCGCCAAGTGCGGGCGAGCGCCGAACTGGCCAGCGGCGAAATTACCGTCAGCCAACTGGCTGCCCAGTTCCCGGGCGGCTCCGAGGTCGCGGCCTTCGGGTTCATCAGCATCAATGACGGGCAGCCCCATTTCGAGGGTGAGGCGGAGCTTTCGGTCAGCGACGTGAGAAGCGTGATGAGGTGGCTTGAGGTGCCGGTACCGTCCATCGCCAGCGACCGGCTGCGCAAGCTGACCCTGGTCGCCAACGTCAACGCTTCGCCCGAGCAGGTGGAGATCGCCAACCTCGGCATCGGCCTCGACAGCTCACGGCTGACCGGCGGGGTCACCGTCGCCCTGCGCAAACGCCTGGCCTTCGGCGCCGATCTGACCCTCGACCGCGTCAACCTGGATGCCTACCTGGCCGGGTCGGCGAAGAAGAAGGCGAGAAGCGTGTCGGCGTCCGGCGGTAGCGGGGCGAAAGGAGAAGCCGGCGGCGCCCCGGCCAAGGACAAGAAAAACTCCGGCGATCCCCTGGCGGTGTTGAGCTCCCTCAATGTCTTCGACGCCAACCTCAAGCTGCGCGTCAAATCTTTGGTCTACCGGAAGACGCCGATCAAGGGCCTCACTCTCGACGGAACGCTGTTCAACGGCGCCCTCGAGCTGCGTCAAGCCGGCGTCGCCAATCTGGCCGGGGCCTCGGCCAAGGTGAGCGGGACCATCGAGGGGCTGGGCGGCATCCCCGCCATGAAGGGCGTCAGCTTCGACGTGCGCGCCGCCGATACCTCGGGCCTCTTCCGGATGGCCGGCATCGATCCGCCGGTGCCGCCCAGGAACCTCGGCAAGGTCTCCCTCAAGGGGCGGTTGGACGGCGGGATGCTCGTTCCGCGGTTCGATCTTACCGTCGGTGCGGCGGGAGTGACCGCCGGCATCAAGGGAAAGGTGACACTGTTGCCGGCGCCGGTGATCGACGCCCAGATGAGGGCCCGTCACGGCGACTTGGCGCGGCTGCTCAGGGCGCTCCGGGTGGACTACCGTCCAACCGGACCCATCGGCGGGTTCGACGTGGCCGCCGCCGTCAAGGGCGATGCCTCGCGCCTCACCGTCGGCGGGCTCAAGGGCAGTGTGGGCAAAATCAGCCTACAGGGCGACGCCACCCTCGCTCTCGACGGACTACGGCCCAAGATGGCGGCGAACCTGACGAGCGGCGATATCGTCATCGACCCCTTCCTGCCGGCCACGCGATCCGCCGGCCTCGCCCCGGCGCCGCGGCATCCCTACGGGCGCCCGGGGGTCGTCCCGGCAGCATGGCCGGCGCCGCCGCGCCACGACCGGCATCGCGGGCCGCTGCGCGCCGTCGCGGCGACAGCGGGAGAGCGCTGGTCGAGCAAGCCCCTCGACCTTTCGGCCCTCGCTACGGTGGACGCCGACATCAAGCTCAAATCCACGGCGGTGGCCTTCCAGGCGTATCGGGTGGAGAACGCCAATCTCGCCGCGACCTTGACCGACGGCGTCCTCAACGTGAACCGCCTGACGGGGACCGTATTCGGCGGCGCGCTGCAGGCCAACGCCGTCGTCAACGCCAATGGCCGGCCCAAGCTCGACGGCGCCCTGGCCGTGAAGGGCGTCGATGTCGGTCGCGCCACGCGCGCCGTCACCGGCAAGGCGCTGGCCACCGGAACCATGCGGGCGAACCTCAAGGTGACGACCGCGGGAAGCAGCGTCGCCGATATGGTGGAGGCGCTCTCCGGCACCGGCGGGCTGGCGCTCAGCCGCGTCGACGTCAAGGCGGCCGGCAAGGGTACGGCGCTGGCCGGCGCCCTCGACCTCATCACTGGCCTCAACAAGCTCGGTGGGCTGCTGGGCGGCCAGAAGAAGGGCGGCGGCCTCGCCGACATCAGCGGCACCTTCCGCATCGACAGGGGAGTGGCGCGCTCCAGCGATCTCGCGTTGTCGTCCAACCTCGGCACGGGCCAGGCGAAGGGCAGCATCGATCTTCCCAATTGGCTGATCGACGTGGTGGGAGAGGTGCGGCTGTCGCAGAACCTGCTTACCCAGTTCCTGGCCCAGAAGACCCGGGCGCCGCAGGTGCTGCCCCTGCGCATCAAGGGGACGCTGGATTCCCCCAACGTCAAGCTCGATACCAGCAAGATGCCGTCGGGCGGGGTGCCCTTGCCGGGTATCGGCAAACTGCTCGGCAATAAGGGCGTCGGCGGTCTTCTGCAAAAGATTCTGCCTGGCCAACAGTCCACCCAACAGCCCCAGCAGCAACAGCCGGGGACCGGAGAACCGCCACCACCGCCACCGCCGCAGGAAAAGAAGTTCCGCCCCGAGGACCTGCTCAAGAAGCTCTTCAAGCGGTAGCCCCCATGACGTCCCTGCCGCCGTCGGCGACACCGAAGTCCTGCCCGGCGCGTGCGGCCTTGATTCGTAAAGAGGGACGAGTTTCGGCTCAGTGATTTCCCCGCGCCTCGTCGAGGACGAAGACGCGAATGGCGCTGGAGAGGTTGCCGGCGCGGCGGCGGTCGATTTCCGTGATCAGGTCGTTGAGGGAGACGCCACGCCTTGCCGCGATCTCTTTCAGGGCACGCCAGAAGGCCTCCTCCACGGAGACGCTGGTGGGGTGCCCGGCAACCCGCACCGAGCGCTTTCGAATGACCCCCGCTTCCCCCTTCAAGAACTTTTTTCCTTGCTGGCGTGGCTCTTTTTCCGTCCCCGCGCGCGGCTCTCTTTCCGGCGGCGACCGCGCCGCGCCGCCTGCCACGCCAGCTCCGCCCACTCTTGCATGGCGTCGGGGTCCTCCATGGCCTCGGGCGGGGCCTCGTGATAGGGCATGACGAAGGACTTGCCGGGGCGCGGCCGGAAAGGGCCCATGCCGGCCGCCTCGAAGGCGCTCCGGGTCTCCTCGTCGGTGCGCAGATAAAGAACGTCGGACCGCGTCAGAAGCACGAACATGGTCCCGTCCAGGAAAAACCCGGCGCCGCCGAACATGGGCCGCGCCGTCACCGGGCCGAGCGGCTCCAGCAATTCAAGCACGTGATCGCGAAGCTCGGGGCTGAAGGCCATGGGGCTCCTCCGTGGCGGCGCGGCGCGCCCGTTACCTTACCCGGGTTTTTCGCACACTGCCTCGATCATCGCGATGCGGTTTTCTTCCAGGTTGCGGCGCTGGTTGCCGGCCATCTCCGCGAAACCCTCGCCCAGCAGCAGGTGAAACCCGAGAGGCGGCGGCCCGCCCCCAGACAGGCGCGCCGCCACCTGGCGGAACCAGTCGCGCCCAAGTTCCGTTGTGTCGCGCCAGCCGGTGATGGCGAAGCCGGCTTCGGCGAGCAGCGCGCGCAATTCATCGGGGGTGACCAGGAAGCTGATGGAGGGGTGGCGCGCCCAGGGGGCAGGATAGAAGGCCTCGCCACCGGCGCCCTGCAGCACGTCGTAGACCGCGAAGCGCCCGCCCGGCCTGAGGACGCGCCGGACCTCGGCATACATGCGCGGTTTGTCGGAGATGTTCATGGCGGCGTGAATGGTCCACGCGGCGTCGAACGCATTGTCGTCGAAGGGAAGATCGAGAGCGTCTCCCTGACGGTAGCTCACCAGACCGTCGAGCCCCACCCAGCCGGCGAGCACGGCGGCCGCCTCGCAATAGGCCGCCGTCAGGTCGATGCCGCTCACCCGGCAACCGTACTCGGCGGCGAGCAGTCGCGACGGGCCGCCAAGGCCCGAGCCCACGTCGAGGACGTGCATGGTGCCATCGACCCCCAGGCGCCCGGCCAGCTCCTTGGTGGCGGTGCGTCCGCGCACGTGGAACTCGTCGACCGGGGCAAGGTCGGCGGGCTCCAGGTTGGCCGGGTCCTTGCCGGCGGCGCGCAATGCCCCCTCGATCACCGCGACGATATCGGCCTTTTCGTAGTGGCGGGCCACCCGTTCGTTCATGGCCGGCTCATACCAGGTGATCAAGAATCATGAGGGCGGCGAAGGCGATCAGCACGGCGCCCGAGACGCGCGAGACGGCGCGTCCGACTTTGGGCCGGCCGAGCAAGCGGCGCACCGTCTCTGCTGCCCAGGCGATGGGCGCCTGCCACAGCACGTTGATGGCGATGAGCACGACGGCGAGGGTGATCAACTGGGCCTCCACGTCGCCGCGCCCGGTTTCCACGAAGTTCGGGAAAAGGGCCAGGAAGATCAGGATCACCTTGGGGTTGAGCAGATTACTCACGGCCCCGTCGCGGCACGCCCGCGCCCATCCGGCCGCGGCGCGCGCCTGCGACACGCCGAGGTCGCCGGTATCGCGCAGGCCCTGCACGCCGAGCCACGCCAGATAGGCGGCGCCGGCCACCGCCACCGACTTGAAGAGGACCGGCGAGGAGGCGACGATCAACGAGATGCCGACCACGGCGAGGGCCGTGTGCGCCACGAGGCCGAGTTGTACGCCGGCCACCGCGGCGAGCCCGGACCTCTGGCCCGAGGCCAGGGCGTGGCGCAGGATGACCATGGTGTCCGGCCCCGGCGACATGACGATCGCCGTCACCGCGACCACGAAGGCACCGAGCACCGAAGGTTCGACCGGCAACATGGGTTCCGCCTACGCCGGCGCCGACCCTCTGTCAAGGACGCGGTGCTTGACAACCGGGGCGGTCCCGGCGTGCTGACCGGCGCCGGCCAATGGTTTTCGCGCCGCCGCGCCTTCCGGGAAGGCCGCTTCGACAGCCTGTCCACTATCTCCAAAACACAAATGAATGTACGGTGGATGAAAGGATGACACCGATTGCTCAAGCCGCGACTTCGCCGCCATCGGGACCTCCGAGCGGCACACCGAGGGCTGGACCGGCGGCTTCCTGAACGGCACAGATCAAAGGAACACGCGATGACCGACGTTGTGGTTTACGGCTTTCCCGGCAGCACCTACGTGCGCACGGTGCGCCTGGCGCTCGAGGAAAAAGGCGTCGCCCATGAGGTGGACCCGCTGGCGCCGGGCAGCGACGAGATCAAGGCGCTCCACCCCTTCGCCAAGATCCCCGCCTTCCGCCATGGCGACGTTATGCTGTACGAGACCCTGGCCATCTGCGCCTATGTCGACGCCACCTTCGACGGACCGGCGTTGCAGCCGGCGGACGCCGAGGCAAAGGCTCGCATGCTCCAGTGGATCAGCGTCTTCAACGGCTACGTTTACAGGCCCATGGTGACCAACATCGTCATCCAGCGCCTGGTGGTGCCGCGGCGGGGAGGCGAGCCCGACGAGGCGCGCATCAAGGGCGCCGTTGCCGACGTTCGCAATCAACTCGGCCTCTTCGACGGCGCCCTGGCCGACGCCGACTGGCTGGCCGGGGCCGAGATCAGCCTGGCCGACATGTTCCTGGCGCCGGCCGTCTTCTACTTGGCCATGACGCCGGAGGGGGAAGAGATGCTTCCCGACTTCGCCCACGTCGGGCGCTGGTACGGGACCATCCAGCAACGGCCGAGCTTCGCCGCCACGGCGCCGTCCGGCGGCTGACCCGGCACGAGAGAAGGCTGTTTCATGACGACCATGATTTTTCCCATCACCGGCGCGCTCGGCGCCCTTGCCGTGCCCGGCCAGGCCCTCGGGATAATTTAAAGACCGGAAACGAAGCGGGCGATCTCGGCCATCGCCTCGTCCCAGTTGTGACGCTCGGTAAGCCCCGAGGCGCGGCGCGGCTTGAAGCCGTGATCACCGTCGGCCAGCCAGTGGACGCGGACGGCGGGAGAAAGGTCGTAGCCCGCCACTTCGTCGGCGTTGCCGAGCGCGTCGCGCGCCCCTTGCAGAATCAGGGTCGGGGTGGCGAGGTCCGCCATGTGCCGGATGCGCTCGGTGGCCGGCTTGCCCGGCGCGTGGAAGGGGAAGCCCAGGCACACCAGCCCCCTGACCCCGGCCTCGTCGGCGACCAGGCTGGCCATGCGCCCGCCCAGGGACTTGCCGCCGATGACCAGGCGCCTGGGCCCAAGCGCCGCGATGACGGCGCGCCACGCCTCGAGTAGCACCGGCGCGCGGTCGGGCGGGCGCTTGGCACCACCCACCCGCCGCTCCGCCATGTAGGGGAACTCGAAGCGCGCCACGCGGAAGCCCTGGGCAGCCAGACCCTCGGCGAAGGCCGCCATGAAGGGGCTGTCCATGGGCGCCCCGGCGCCGTGGGCCAGGGCAATGGTCAGGGGGGCGTCGGTCGGGCCGTCGAAGACGAGGTCGGGCGCCGCCATCGCCGGCCCGGCCTCAGCCGTCGTGGATTTGGGGGCGGTTGAACTCGGCGAAGAAGTCGTTGCCCTTGTCGTCGGTGACGATGAAGGCGGGGAAGTCCTCGACCTCGATGCGCCAGATGGCCTCCATGCCAAGCTCGGCGTATTCGACGACCTCGACCTTGCGGATGCAGTCCCGGGCGAGGCGCGCCGCCGGGCCGCCGATGGAGCCGAGATAGAAGCCGCCGTTGTCGGCGCACGCCTTGGTCACCTGCCGCGAGCGGTTGCCCTTGGCCAGCATGACCATGCTGCCGCCCGCCTTCTGGAAGGCGTCCACGTAGGAATCCATGCGCCCCGCCGTGGTCGGCCCGAAGGAGCCCGACACGTAGCCCTCCGGGGTCTTCGCCGGGCCGGCGTAGTAGACGCCGTGGTCCTTGAAGTACCGGGGCAGGCCCTCACCGGCGTCGAGGCGCTCCTTGAGCTTGGCGTGGGCGATGTCGCGGGCGACGATGATGGGGCCCGACAGCGACAGCCGCGTTCGGATGGGATAGCGGCCGAGAGTGGCGAGGATTTCGCTCATCGGGCGGTTGAGGTCGATGGGCACGACCTCGCCGCCGAGCTCGTCGCCGGTGACCTCGGGCAGGTACTGGGCGGGGTTGGTCTCCAGCTGCTCGAGGAAGATGCCCTCGGGCGTGATCTTGGCCAGCGCCTGGCGATCCGCCGAGCACGACACCCCGATGCCGACCGGACACGAGGCGCCGTGGCGCGGCAGGCGGATGACGCGCACGTCGTGACAGAAGTACTTGCCCCCGAACTGGGCGCCGATACCCAGCGAACGGCTCAGCTCGAAGACCGCTTCTTCGGTCTCGATGTCGCGGAAGGCCTGGCCGTATTCATTGCCGCGCGTCGGCAGGGTGTCGAGATAGTGGCAGTTCGCCAACTTCACGGTCTTCAGGGTCAACTCCACCGACGTGCCGCCGATGACCACGGCCAGATGGTAGGGCGGACACGCCGCCGTGCCCAACAGGCGCATCTTCTCGTCCAGGAACTTCATCAGGCTGTCCGGGTTGAGAAGCGCCCTGGTCTCCTGGAACAGGAAGGTCTTGTTGGCCGAGCCTCCGCCCTTGGCGACGAACATGAACTTGTAGGTGTCGCCGGGGGTGGCGAAGATATCGATCTGGGCCGGCAGGTTGTTGCCGGTGTTGACCTCGTCGAACATGTCGAGAGGCGCCATCTGGCTGTAGCGCAGGTTGCTTTCCACGAAAGCGTTGAGAATACCTTCCGAGAGTGCCGCCTCGTCGTCGCCGCCGGTCCACACGCCCTCCCCCTTCTTGGCGAAGACGATGGCGGTGCCCGTGTCCTGGCACATGGGCAGCACCCCGCCGGCGGAGATGTTGGCGTTCTTGAGGAGCTCGAGGGCGACGAAACGGTCGTTGTCCGAGGCCTCGGGATCGTCGAGGATCTTGCGCAGCTGCGCCAGGTGTCCGGGACGCAGGTAATGGGAAATGTCCTTGAGCGCCTCGGCCGCCAGCAGCGTCAGGCCCTCGGCCCCGACCTTGAGCACGGACCGGCCCTCGAAACGGGCGGTGGCGACGTGGTCGGACGTAAGCAGGCGATAGGGGACGTCGGCGTCGCCCAGGGGGAACATTTCGTGGTGGGTATAGGTGCTCATGTGTGGCCCTCGGGATGGCGCGCCTCGGCCCACGCGGCCGGCGGACCGTTGTTTACTTCTTGCGGAACGTGTCGAGGGCAATGACCTCGCCCGACTTCTTCTCCTCGGCGGCTTGCTCTTGCGGCTCGGCCGGCTCCTCGGCGTCGGGCCCTTGCGCCATGGGGGCCTCCGCCGGCTCTTCCTGAAGGGACTCGCCGGCGACGAAGGTCAGGCCGATATTGTCTTCTTCGTTGGAGGCTTCGGTGACCTTCAACTGCAGGCCGAAGTTGACGGCGGGATCGGCGAACGCGGTAACCGCCTCGAGGGGGATGCGCAAACGCTCGGAGACGCCCTTGAAGGTCAGGGTGACCTCGAAGGCGTCGTCGGCCACCATCAAGTCCCGGTAACGGTGCTGGATGACGATGGTCATCTCTTCGGGATATTCGGTATGCAGGAAATCGGGGATCTCGACGCCGTGGGCACCGGTCTCGAAGGTGATGTAGAAATGGTGATCGCTGGGAAGGCCGTTTTCCGACACCCACCCCAGCGCCCGGCGAATGACGCCGCGCAGGGCCTCTTCGACCCATACGTCGTATCGAAGCGGGGTTTCCTCCATGACACCTATTCTTGAGATATCGGCGGCGGCAGGTCAAGTGGGGGGCTTCTGTTGCCAGGTGCCCCCCGAACCCCGCTCAGACCTTAAGCGGCCTGGGCAAATGCCTCGTTATCATTGGCATTTGTAATGTTGGCCCGATAACGGCGGTACCATGCCGGGCGAAAATCGCGCCTTTACCACGCACGTCGATCCTGTTTCGCCCCCTCGGAGCCCCGACACCGCATGGCGCCCGGTGCCGGGGGAATTGGTGGAGGCGCCGGGTACTGCCCCCGGGTCCGTTACGCTTATTCCACACGACGTTTATCGCCATAGCCGGTTTCCCGGCCCCTTTAATATAGGCACTGGGCGGGGCCTTGGAAAGGGTGGACAGTGGCGGCTAGAATGGTTCCGCCCCCTTCCCGCCCGCCACCTCCGGGATTAGCGGTTTGGGGCGTCCTCGGGGAAAGAACGAATGCGGCAATACCTCGATCTCCTGCACCATGTCCGCCACCACGGCGACGCCAAGGGCGACCGCACGGGCACCGGCACGCTCAGCGTGTTCGGCTATCAGACGCGCTTCGATCTCTCCGCCGGTTTTCCCATGCTCACCACCAAGAAGCTGCACCTCAAATCCATCGTTCACGAGCTCTTGTGGTTCCTGAAGGGGGACACCAACGTCAAGTACCTGAAGGACAACGGGGTCGGCATCTGGAACGAATGGGCGGACGGCGACGGCGATCTCGGGCCCATCTACGGCTATCAGTGGCGCTCGTGGCCGGCGCCGGACGGGCGCGGCATCGATCAGATCGCGGCGCTCATCGAGGAGATCCGCACCAACCCCACTTCGCGGCGCCTCATCGTCAGCGCCTGGAACGTCGCCGACGTCGACGCCATGGCGCTCCCCCCCTGCCACTGTCTGTTCCAGTTCTACGTGAGCGGGGGCAAGCTGTCGTGCCAGCTTTATCAGCGCAGCGCCGACGTCTTCCTCGGCGTCCCCTTCAACATCGCGTCGTATGCTCTCTTGACCCTGATGGTGGCGCAGGTCACCGGCCTCGAGCCCGGCGAATTCATCCACACCTTCGGCGACGTCCACCTCTACGCCAACCACGTGGAGCAGGCGGACCTGCAACTGGCCCGCCCACCGCGGCCCCTCCCCGCCATGAGGCTCAACCCCGAGGCCACGGACATCTTCGGCTTCCGCTTCGAGGATTTCGAACTGGTGGGCTACGACGCCCTTCCGCACATCGCGGCGCCGGTGGCCGTCTGAGGCGCATGTGCCGTGCGCGTATCCATGATCGTCGCCATGACCAGGGACCGGGTGATCGGCAGGCAAGGCGGCCTTCCGTGGCGCATCCCGGGCGATCTCCGGCATTTCAAGTCGCTGACCATGGGCAAGCCCGTCATCATGGGACGCAGGACACACGAATCGATCGGCATCGTCCTACCCGGCCGGCCCAACATCGTGATCACCCGCGATCCCGGCTACGCGAGTCGGGGCGTCAACGTGGTGGAGGGCCTGGACGCGGCGCTCGCCCTGGCCCGGAACTTCGCCGAGGAGGGCGACGCCAACGAGGTCATGGTCATCGGCGGCGCCCAGATTTACCGCATGGCGCTGCCCGTGGCCGAGCGCCTGTACGTGACCGAGGTGCACGCCGAGGTGGCCGGCGATACCTACTTCCCCGACACTCCCGCCGACGCCTGGCGGGAAGTGTCGCGCCAGGACCACCAGGCCGATGACGCCGGCGCACCGGCCTACAGCTTCATCGTGCTGGAGCGCGCCCCCTGAGAGAAGCCCCAACACCAATCACCACAAGCGAGGTTACGCCATGACCAAGGTATCCATGTCGACCAAGCTGAACGTCTCCGCCGACCGGGTGTGGAGCCTGATCGGCGGCTTCAACGCGCTGCCCGACTGGCACCCGGCCATCGAGAAAAGCGAACTCGAGGAAGAAGGCCAGATGCGCCGCCTCAGCCTCGCCGGCGGCGGCACCGTCATCGAGAAACTGGAAAGAATCAACGAAAACGAGCGCACTTATTCCTATTCCATCGTCGACAGCCCTCTGCCGCTGGCCAATTACACGGCGATCCTCAAGGTCACCGAGGACGAGGACGGCTGCACCGTCGACTGGTCGAGCCAGTTCGATCCCGCCGGCGGCACGGAGGGCGAAGCCGCCGACGTCGTCCGCGGCATTTACCAAGCCGGGTTCGACAACCTGAAGAAAATGTTCGGCGCCGGATAGCGCGTTTTACGGCAAAGGTCCGGAAGCGCGTCATCACCCTCGAATCGCCGTGAGGGCGGGCCGAAGCGCCGACTTGGTGTACCGGCGCCCGGCCGCCTTCTATTGCACGACGATGCGCGGCCCCGCGTTGGCGCCGATCGACGCCGCCGCCTTTTCCCACACGCTCTCGGCGATGGCGCGGTAGGCCTTGGCCTGCGTGCTGTCCGGCTGCGAGATGACGATGGGGTGGCCGCTGTCGGAAGTCTCGCGGATAGCGATGTCCAGGGGAATTTCGCCGAGGAAGTCCATGCCCAGGCGCTCGGCGTCGAGGCGCGCCCCGCCGTGGCTGAATATCTCGGAGCGCTCGCCGCATTTCGGGCACTCGAAGTAGCTCATGTTCTCGATGATCCCGAAAACGGGCACGTCGACCTTGCGGAACATGTTGAGCCCCTTGCGCGCGTCGATAAGCGCAATGTCCTGGGGCGTGGAGACGATCACGGCGCCGGCCAGCGGCACCCGCTGGGACATGCTGAGCTGGGCGTCGCCCGTTCCCGGCGGCAAATCGACGACCAGGACGTCGAGGGCGCCCCAGTTCACGTCGCGCATCATCATCTCGAGGGCCGAGATGACCATCGGGCCGCGCCAGATGGTGGGCGTGTCCTCTTCCACCAGGAAGCCCATGGACATGCATTTGACGCCATAGTTCTCCATGGGCTCCAGGGTGCGGCCGTCGACCGATGCCGGCTGACCCTTGACGTTCAGCATGCGCGGGATGGACGGCCCGTAGATATCCGCGTCCATGATGCCGACGGCGTGCCCGCCGGCCGCCAGACCAAGCGCCAAATTGACCGCCGTCGTCGACTTGCCGACGCCGCCCTTGCCCGAAGCGACGGCGATCACGGCGCCGACCCCGGCCAGAAGGGGCGCCTGTCCCGGTGCCTGTCCGGGTGCTTGTCCCGGTGCTTGTCCGGGGCCCGGACCCGGCGCGCCGGGCGGCGGACCCGAGGCCGCGCCACCGCCGGCCGGGCGCTCGGCGGTCAGCACCACGGTGGCCGAAATAACGCCGGGCAGGTCATGGACGGCCTTCTCCGCGGCGCGGCGCACCGGCTCCATGTGGGGGCCTCGATCGGCGTCGACCTCGATGGCGAAGGCGACGTGGCCGCCCTTGGTCTGCAGGCCCGTCACCATGCCCAGGCTGACGACGTCCTGTTGTCTGTCGGGATCGGCGACGTCCTTGAGGGCGTCGAGCACTTGTTGTTCCGTAACCTCGGCCATATGCGATCTCTCCAAATCCTGTTCGCGAACACAAAAGCGTCAACTGGCCTACCGTTGCGCCACTCGCCAAGCTATCCTATAAAGCGGAAACGTCGGTTGTGGTTTCTCACCTTAGAATAGTTATAGGAATCAGGGCTGGCAATTCCAGATAGACATCCGGATCAAACGGAAGCCGCAGAGAGGACATAATCGCATGGCTTGGAACCCGCAAGGCGGACAAGGCCCTTGGGGCGGCGGACCGTCGGGACCGCAACCCCCCGATATCGAGGAGATGCTGCGCCGTAGCCAGGACCGCCTGAAACGCTTCATGCCCGGCGGCTTGGGCACGATACGGGGCATTGTTCTGGCCATCCTCGCCGTGGCCGCCATCTGGCTGGCCAGCGGGTTCTACAAGGTGCAGCCGGGCGAGCAAGGCGTGGTTCTCCTGTTCGGCAAGTTCATCCAGACCACGGACCCCGGACTGCACTGGTTCTTCCCGGCGCCCATCGGCAACGTGATGACGCCGGACGTCGAGCGCGTCAACCGCATCGACATCGGTTTCAGGGGCGCCAGCGAGGGAAGGCGTGTCGCCGTGCAGCGCGACATTCCCGAGGAAAGCCTGATGATCACCGGCGACCAAAACATCGCCGACGCCGACCTCACGGTCTTCTGGAAGGTCGGCAACGCCGCCGATTTCGTATTCAACATCCGCAATCCCGAAATCACGGTGAAGGCGGTCGGCGAAAGCGCCATTCGCGAGGTCATCGGCCAGACCCCCTTGGAGCAAGCCCTGACCGGGGGCAAGGAAGGCATCCAGAACAGGACCCAGGAAGTCATGCAGTCGATGCTCGACCGCTACGGCGCCGGCATCTTCATCCGCGACGTGCAGCTCTTGCAGGTGGAACCGCCTTCCGCCGTCATCGATTCCTTCAACGAGGTGCAGCGTGCCCGCCAGGACAAGGAGCGCAAGCAGAACGAAGCCGAGGCCTACCGCAACAAGGTGGTGCCGACGGCGCGCGGCGAAGCGGCCAAGATCATCCAGGATTCCACCGCCTACAAGGAACGCCTGATCAAGGAGGCCGAGGGCGAGGCCAAGCGCTTCCTTTCCGTCTACCAGACTTACAAGATGGCCAAGGACGTGACCTTGCAGCGCATCTATCTGGAAACCATCGAGGAGGTCTACCGCGGCGCCAACAAGGTGATCATCGACAGCGGCGAGGGCGGGACCGGCGTCGTTCCCTACCTGCCGTTGCCCGAGTTGAAAAAACGCGCCGGGGAGAACAAGTAATGGGTAAAATGCCCCTCGCCATCATCGGCATCGTCATCATCGTCCTCGGCGTCATCGCGTCCGGCGCCCTATTTACCGTCGACCAGCGCGAGCAGGTCATCGTCCTGCAGTTCGGCGAACCCATGAGGGTCATCCGCGACCCCGGACTCAACTTCAAGATCCCCTTCGTCCAGAACGTGATTCATTTCGACAAGCGCATCCTGGACCTCGACCCCAAGCCCGAGGAAGTGATCCTGTCCGACCAGAAGCGCATCAACGTCGATGC
>JASLQF010000068.1 GCA_030744625.1 Rhodospirillales bacterium | reverse complement strand
CGTCGTCCATCATCTCGAAAAGCTTGGCGGAATGCTCCTCGCCAACCGCCAGCATGAAGATCGCCGCCTTCTGCGGACCCGTCAGGCCGCGATAGTCATCCTTGCCTTGCGCCACGGAACCAACTCCAAAGTGAATCGGTTGGAATTATACTCTTGGAATTAGCCGATAGACAGAGCCATGCGCCCCTTTCTTCACCAACGTAACGAGATGCTGCTCCACCGCCGGAGATGGTGTAATCTGGGCGCCATGCGACAGGGTAAATGGTGTCTGGGCCGGTGGCTCGCGGCCCTGGTGGTGGCGGCTTTAGTACAAGCCTTCGCCGCGGCCGCCGATGAGACGGCCCCCATCACCGCCGGACCGTATGAGGATCCGCGGAAAAGGTTCACCCTGTCGATCCCGCTCAGCGCCGACAGCGTCAAGCCGACCAAGACGCTCGACCTCAGCATTCGGTCGCGCTCCGGCTACGTGATCAACCTGCAGACGGCGGCGGCAAAACCAAATCTCACCTTGGAGGCCATGCGGGCGAAGCTGGAGGAAAAGTACCTCGGCGAAAAGAAAATCTGGTCGCAGAGACTTGGCGAAGCAAATACGAAAGTGGCCGGACTACCCACCTTCGACGGCCTTTATCAGGGAAACCGCACCCGCACCCGGGTGGTGATCGCCCGCGGCCGGCGGACCGAGTTCGTGTTCATGTTTTTCTCGCCGCAAGATCTCTACGATCAACTCGTTCTGGAATTCGACAGCGTGTTGGCGAGCTTCCGGCCGGCCCTTGCCGAGGCGTGGGGGGAACCGGCGCCGCAGCCCGCCGCCGCCAAGTCTGTAGCCGCCGCCAAGCCGGTGATGCAAGCGTCCCGGCCGATGGCCCGCCAGCGCTTCGTCGATCCCAAGTTTGGCTTTTCCATAGACTACCCCACCGACTGGATGGCGCACCGGACGTCCGAATCCTCGGTGATCTTTAGCGGCGCCAAGGGCAGCCCGGCCTACTACTCGACGGTCAGCGTCCAGAATGCCAGGCCTGAAACAGCGGGCACCCCGACGCAGGTGGTGGGGGCGGTGCTGGCCGACCTGAAATCGCAGTTGGCGTCCGAACCCGGCGGGGTGACCTACCTCGGCGAGCGGCCCTACCGCTACGAGAGGAACGGCTTGCGTCTGGAGGGGCGCGAATTCCTGGTGACCTACACGCGTGGTTCCCAGCGCTTCAAGCAATTGACCGTCATCGTTCCGCGCCCCGGCCGAACGGTCGTTCACATCTGGTCCTATGCGTCGCCGGAAGACCGGTTCCAGGAGTATCAGGCGATCGCCGAGGCCATGCTCAAGAGCTGGACCATCGAGGTGCCGGGCCGCTAGTCAGACAGCGCGGCCCGCCTTTCGAAGCCCAGTCGGATCATCCGTTCCGTTTCCGACCACAACCCCAGGCCGGGGACGGCAGCCCGCGCGAACCAAGCCGCCTCCTCGGCGTCGGTCGCGGCCCGCGCCTCGCCGGAAATCCATACGGCGAGCACATCGACCAGCGTGAAGTGGAAACGGATGCGCTTCATGTCGTCGGGCTGGATGGAATCGACCACATCCAACAGGCCGCGCACCTCGACGGTGACGCCCGTCTCCTCGAGGACCTCGCGCCGGCCGGCCTCGAAGACCGTCTCGCCGATCTTCTGGGCGCCGCCGGGGAGGCTCCACGAGCCCTGGCGCGGCGGCTTGGCGCGGCGTACCAGCAGCACCTGGTCGCCGCGCAGGACGACGACGCCTACTCCGACGATGGGGCGCTTGGGGTAAAGCCGCGACATGGCTGTCGTCTCCTCCATCGGCGACAGGGCGCCAAGCCGCGCCAGAGCGCGGCGGCCGACCTTGGCGCCCTTACCTAAGACATTTTCCCCGCCGGCGGTAGGGGCCAGCCCGTCGGCGGTTCAAATCAGCTTGATCGGTGATGTTAAATTCGGTGGATTGGAGGTATTATCGGGATTCGAAGGCGGCAAGATCCACGGCGTAATCGCCGGGCACGGGGGAGGGGTTGATCGATGGCCGATTCGGTACTGGAACGGACGACCTGTGCGGTCGGCACGAAAATCTTCAAGGAAGGCGACATGGGTGACCGCGCTTACGTCATCCAGGAGGGATTGGTCGAAATCGTGAAGTCGACGGACAAGGGGGATATCGTCCTCGGAACGGTAAGCAAGGGCGCCATTTTCGGGGAAATGGCCTTGATCGACGACAATCCGCGCATGGCGACGGCGCGTGCCGCCAAGGCATGCACCCTTATCGTGGTCACGCGCCCGGCGTTCGAGGCCAAGATGAGCAAGACCGATCCGTTCATCAGGGGCCTGCTCAAGATCCTGGTCGAGAACGTGCGCACGATCAGTAGCACCTCCGCCGCGGATGAGCCGGAGGCCGACGCCGACGCCACCGACGAGAATAATGAGGAAGAGGAAGAAGAAGAGGAAGAAGAAGAGGAAGAGGAAGAGGGAGACGATTAAGTCTCCTGTCCGATATCCCGAGAAGGGGTCTCCGTTTCAAACGCTTGAGCGTTGCACGCCTGACGGGGCCGCGCGGGACATTCACGAAATTCGAAACCCGGGCATCGGAGGCGCCACCATGTTCGAGGGCTTTACCGCGGCCGACATCGAAACCGATGGCGCCGTCATCCACACCTTGCACGGCGGTTCCGGTCCGCCGCTCCTGCTTTTGCACGGCTATCCCCAGACCCACGCCATGTGGCACAAGTTGGCCCCCCGGCTGGCCGAGCGCTTCACGGTGGTGGTCCCCGACTTGCGTGGCTACGGCGACAGCGCCAAGCCGCCCGGCGACGATACCCACGCCGCCTATTCGAAGCGCGCCATGGCCAAGGACCAGGTCGAGGTCATGGAGGCCCTCGGTTTCGAGTCGTTTTTCGTGGCCGGCCACGACCGTGGCGGCCGCGTCGGCCATCGTATGGCCCTCGACCATCCCGAGCGGGTGCGCAAGCTTTCGGTTCTCGACATCGTGCCTACCCACAAGGTCTTTTCCACCATCGACCAGACCGTGGCGACCGGCTATTACCACTGGTTCTTCCTGATCCAGCCCTTCGACCTTCCGGAGACCCTGATCGGCTCGAACCCGGAATATTATCTGCGCAAGAAGCTCGGATCGTGGGGGGCGGACGCGGACAGCTTCAGCGCCGAAGCCATGGCCGAATACGTGCGCTGTTTCACCAACCCCGACACCATCCACGCCACCTGCGAGGACTACCGCGCCGCCGCTTCCATCGACCTCGAGCACGACGAGGCCGATATGGAGGCGAAAATTAGCTGCCCCGTGCTCGTCCTGTGGGGCGCCAAGGGGCTGATGGAACGTCGCTTCGACGTGCTCGCCACGTGGCGCGAGCGGGCCGCCGACGTCGCCGGCCGAGCCTTGCCCTGCGGCCATTTCTTGCCGGAGGAGGCGCCCGACGAGACCTACGCGGAGCTGACGCGGTTTTTCGGATAAGGAACGATTGCCTAGTCGCCTAGGGTCTTATCGTCCTGGATCGAAACGATCCAGGACGTGAATAAGCCCCTAATGATATAAATAGAGGGAGATTCACGTTTCAAATTGATTCAATTTGAAACGATCGTGCTCGGCTGTACCATGCTGCGCGCGCCAGGATTTCGCGGAGGCAGTGCATTCCATGACTACCGGCAAGTCCAAGCAGCCCGAGCCGCAAGAAGAGTCGGCGCCGACCATCACCCTGGTGCAGCCGGCCCAGAAGCCGCGCCTGATGGCGCGGCTGCGCGCCTATTTCCTGGCCGGCGTGCTGGTCACCGCGCCCATCGCCATCACCGTTTACCTGGCCTGGATTTTCATCGACTTCGTCGATCGCCAGGTGACGCCGATGATTCCGGGCCCCTACAACCCGGAAAATTATCTGCCGTTCAGTATCCCGGGCCTCGGCCTGATCATCGCCATCGTCATTCTGACCCTGATCGGGGCGCTCACCGCCGGCTTCGTCGGGCGCCTGTTCCAGCGCACCAGCGAGCGCATCCTGGCCCGCGTGCCGGTGGTCCGTGGCATCTACAGCGCCACCAAACAGATCTTCGAAACCGTGCTCGCCCGCCAGTCCACCGCCTTCCGCGAGGCGGTGCTCGTCGAATACCCGCGCCGCGGCATCTGGGCCGTCGCCTTCATCACCGGGCGCACCAAGGGCGAGGTGCAGAACATCACCGAGGAGGAGGTCATCAACATCTTCCTGCCGACGACACCCAACCCGACCTCGGGCTTCCTGCTGTTCGTGCCGAAGAAGGAATTGGTGCCACTCTCGATGTCGGTCGAGGAAGCCATCAAGATGGTCATCTCGGGTGGCATCGTGACGCCCCCCGACCTCCGCCCCAAGGAGGAACGGGATGTCCCCCAGGTTTCCGCCGCCACCTACGAGGACATGGACGTGCTCCGCGAGAAGGAGAGAACTCCCGTCCTCGTCAGCAGGAAGAAATAAGACGACGTCTCACCCGGACCGCAGGTACTTGACCGCGGTGTCGCGCTCGAACAGGTCGAGAAGGGTGCGCAGGGCGCGGCCGCGCGTCGTCTCGAGGTCGGGGTCGCGCTCGAGGATGAGGCGCGCGTCGTCGCGGGCGGCGGCTAGCAGCTCACCGTGGACGGCGAGGTCGGCCAGGTGGAACTCGGGCAGGCCGCTCTGGCGTGTGCCGAGCAGCTCGCCGGCGCCCCTCAGCCTCAGGTCCTCCTCGGCGATGCGGAAACCGTCGTCGGTCTCGCGCAGGATGTCGAGGCGAGCCCGCGCCGTCGCCGTCAACGGCGGCGCGTACAAAAGAAGACAGGTGGAGGGCTTGTCGCCGCGCCCGATGCGCCCGCGCAACTGGTGCAGTTGCGCCAGGCCGAAGCGCTCGGCGTGCTCGATGACCATGACCGTGGCGTCGGGGACGTCGACGCCGACCTCGATGACCGTGGTGGCGACCAGGACCTTCACCGCGCCCGCCGCGAAGTCCGCCATCACGCGGTCCTTGTCGGCGCCCTTCATGCGCCCGTGCACGAGCCCGACGCTCCCCCCAAGGATGTCGGAGAGGTGGGCGTGGCGTTCCTCGGCGGCCGCCGCGTCCAGGGTTTCCGACTCCTCGACCAGGGGGCATACCCAGTAGACGCCGTTATCCGCCGCCACGGCGCGCCTGACGGCGGCCACCACCTCGCCGAGGCGCGGCAGGGGCAGCACGCGGGTATCCACGGGGCGTCGCCCGGGCGGCTTTTCGGTGATCCGCGAGACGTCCATGTCGCCATAGGCGGTCAGCATCAGGGTGCGCGGTATGGGCGTCGCCGTCATCACCAGGACGTCCACGGCGCGGCCCTTGGCGGCCAGGACCAGGCGCTGATGCACCCCGAAGCGGTGCTGCTCGTCGACCACGGCGAGGGCTAGGTCGTGAAAGGCGACATCGTCCTGGAACAGGGCGTGGGTGCCGACGGCCAGCGAGGTGGCGCCCGAGGCCAGGCCTTCCAGCGCCCCCTGGCGGGCTTTTCCCTTGTCGCGACCGGTGAGCAAGGCCACGGAAACACCGGCCGCCGCCGCCAGGGGCTCGATGGTGGTCATGTGCTGGCGCGCCAGGATATCGGTGGGCGCCATGAGCGCTGCCTGGTGCCCGGCCTCGACGGCGTTGAGCATGGCGAGCAGCGCCACCACCGTCTTGCCGCTGCCGACATCGCCCTGCACCAGCCTAAGCATGCGCGAGGTGTCCTTCGTGTCGGCGACGATCTCGGCGAGTGCCCCCTCCTGGGAAGCGGTGAGGGCGAAGGGCAGGGCGGCCCGTACCTTGTCACCGAGGGTGCCGTCGCCCTCGATGGAGCGGCCGGCCAGCCGGCGCATGTTGAGGCGCACCAGGGACAACGCCAACTGGTTGGCGAGCAACTCGTCGCAGGCCAGGCGCTGACGTGCCGGGGCCATGGGCTCCAAGGCATCCTCGGATTGCGGCGCGTGGGCCTCGGCAAGTGCCTCGCGCCACGGTTTCCAGGCTTGCCCGGACAGGTACGCCGGATCCAACCACTCGGCGAACTCGGGTGCCGCGTCGAGGGCACCGCGGATGGCCTTGCCCAGCACCTTCAGGCTGAGGCCCGCGGTCAGGGGGTAGACGGGCTCCACCGCCTGCAAGCGCGAGATTTCCTGGGGCGTGCCGATGTGGTCGGGGTGGGTGATCTGGGTTTCCTTGCCGAAGCGCTCGAGGGTGCCGCTCACCACCCGGGTCTCGCCCTCGGGCAGTTTGCGCTTCAGGTAGTCGGGCCGCGCGTGGAAAAAGACCAGCGCCAGGGTGCCGGTATCGTCCGAGCAATAGACCTTGTAAGGCTGGCGCGGGTTGTGGGGGGGCTGGTGCTTATCGACGTGTACCGTGATGGTGGCCACCACGCCGGGCCGCGCCTCGGCCACCTTGGGCGCGTAACGGCGATCGATGAGGCCGCTCGGCAAATGCCACAGGAGATTGACCACGCGCTCGCCCGCCAAGCTCTCGATGGACTTGGCGATGCGCGGTCCCACGCCGGTCAGCGCGTCGACCGGCCGGAACAGGGAATTGAGGACTTCGGGGCGCATGGCGATGCGTGCTGACAGAACCTTTCCAAGGCTCTATATCCTACAGAGTACAGGCCGTAAATCCACGGGAACGAGACCGCTGGCGGCAAAAATCGGGACCATGGGAAACGAAAACATCGACGCCCGCCGCAAGCGGGCGCTATTCCGCAGTTCGCATCGTGGCATGCAGGAGACCGATCTCCTGCTCGGCGCCTTCGCGCGGCGCCACCTGGAAGAGCTGAGCGAGGAGCAAGTGCAGCGTTTCGAGGCCCTGCTCGAGGAAATCGACAACGATCTGTTCGATTGGATCACCGGCAAAAAGACGGTGCCGGCGGCTCTCGATCACGATGTCATGAAGTTACTGCAAGACTTTAGAAAGACACTATTAAACATTTGATACCGTTAGAAAAAATTTGGTCGGATCAGAAGCGATCCTTGGTCTCCGGGGCCCCCGGCGGCTATGATGCCATGGTGCTCGCCGACGTGGCGCGCGGCGCTCCTGGCGGCGGCCCCGCCGATGCCGTGTTCGTGGCCCGCGACGACGTGCGCGCGGCGCGTGCCGCCGAGGTCCTGGCCTTTTTCGCGCCCGACGTCGAGGCCTTTCTCTTTCCCGCCTGGGACTGTCTGCCCTATGACAGGGTGTCGCCCCACGCCGACATCGTCGGGCGGCGTGTCGACACCCTGACGCGCCTCTTGGACGATACCGAGGCGCGCCCGCGACGCGTCGTGCTGACCACGGTCTCGGCGCTCTTGCAGCGCGTCCCGCCGCGCGCCGTCTTCGCCGGTTCCCAGCGTGCCGCCGCCACCGGTGAGCGCCTCGACCCCGACGACCTGGTGGGCTTCCTGCTGGCCCAGGGCTACGGGCGCACCGGGACGGTGCGCGAGGCCGGCGAGTTCGCCGTGCGCGGCGGCATCGTCGATGTCTTTCCGCCGGGCCAGGCGGAGCCCCTGCGCCTCGATTTCTTTGGCGACGAGCTGGACGGCATCCGGCGCTTCGATCCGACCACCCAGCTCTCGTCCGAGCGCCTCGATAACTTCATTCTGAAGCCGGTCGGCGAGCTCTTCCTGGACGACGCCTCGGTGCAACGCTTCCGCTCCGGCTACCGTACCTTGTTCGGCACGGCGGGCGACGACGATCCGCTCTACGAGGCGGTCTCGGCGGGTCGCCGGCACATGGGCATGGAGCACTGGCTGCCGCTTTTTCACGAGCCCCTGGAAACCCTGCTCGACTACGTGCCGGGCGCCGCCGTGGTGCTCGACCATCAGGCGGAGGAAGCGCGCGATACCCGCCTGGCGCTGATCGAGGAATACTACGAGGCACGCCAGGGCCTCGCCGGCGGCGGGCTGGCGGCGGCGGGGACGGTCTACCACCCGGTGCCGCCGGATCGCCTGTTCCTCGACGCGGAGGGTTGGGAGGGGGTGTTGGCGGGGCATTCGACCGGCCAGTTCTCGCCCTTCGCCGCGCCCGGTGGCGGGATCGACGCCGGGGGACGGCCGGGCCGCGATTTCGCCGACGTGCGCGTGCTCCCCGGCGCCAACGTCTTCGATGCCGTGCGCGATCACATAGCGGAAGAGCTGGCCGCCGGGCGCCGCGTCGTCGTCGCCGCCTATACCCGGGGCTCGCGCGACCGGCTGGCCGCCGTCCTCAGGGAGCACGGGGTGGAGGACCTGGCGCCGGCCGACGACTGGGCGGCGGCGCGGGCGCGGGCGTCGGGCGCGGTGGCGCTGGCGGTTCTTGGCGTCGAGCGCGGGTTTACGATGCCCGAGCTGACGTTGATCGGCGAGCAGGACATCCTCGGCGACCGCCTGGCCCGCGCGGCGCGGCCCCGCGTCCGTCCCGAGAACTTCATCGCCGAGGCCTCGAGCCTGGAGGTCGGCGATCTGGTGGTCCACGTCGATCACGGCGTCGGCCGTTACGACGGGCTCGCCGCCCTCGAGGTGGCGGGCGCCCCCCACGACTGCCTTCGCGTCTTCTACGAGGGCGGCGACAAGCTCTTCCTGCCGGTGGAGAACATCGAATTGATCTCGCGCTATGGCTCGGAGCAGGCGGGGGCGCAGCTCGACCGTCTGGGCGGCGCCGCGTGGCAAGCCCGCAAGGCGCGTCTCAAGAAACGCATCCGTGACATGGCCGAGCGTCTGATCGCCGTGGCTGCGTCCCGGGCGCTGCGTCCCGGGGAGCCCTTGTTACCTTCCGACGGCCTTTTCGACGAGTTCTGCGCCCGCTTCGCGTTCGCCGAGACCGACGACCAGCGCCGCGCCATCGACGACACCCTGGCCGATCTCGCCGGCGGTCAGCCCATGGACCGCTTGATCTGCGGCGACGTCGGATTCGGCAAGACCGAGGTGGCGCTGCGCGCCGCCTTCGTCGCCGTGATGGCGGGCAAGCAGGTGGCCGTCGTGGTGCCGACGACCCTGCTGGCGCGCCAGCACTTCCACACCTTCGGCGAACGCTTCGCTGGCTACCCGGTACGCATCGAGCAGATTTCGCGCATGGTCCCCGCCAAGCGCACCCGCGAGGTCAAGGAGGGCCTCGCCGACGGCACCGTCGACGTGGTCATCGGCACCCACGCGCTGCTCGCCAAGAGCATCCGTTTCCGCGACCTCGGCCTGCTGGTGGTGGACGAGGAACAGCATTTCGGCGTCGCCCACAAGGAGCGCCTGAAACGCCTCAGCGCCGACGTGCACGTGCTGACCCTCACCGCGACACCCATCCCGAGGACGCTGCAACTGGCTCTCACCGGGGTGCGCGGCATGAGCCTCATGGCCACGCCGCCGGTCGACCGCCTGGCCGTGCGTACCTTCGTGCTGCCCTTCGACGCGGTCATCGTCCGCGAGGCCATCCTGAGCGAGCACTACCGGGGCGGCCAGACCTTCTACGTGTGCCCGCGCATCGAGGACCTGGAGGGCATGGCGGCGCAACTCGCCGAGCTGGTGCCCGAGGTCAAGCTGGTCACCGTGCACGGACGCATGGCGGTGCGCGACATGGAGGCCGCCATGAGCGCCTTCTACGACGGCGCCTACGACGTGCTTCTGTCCACCAACATCATCGAATCGGGGCTCGACCTGCCCGCCGTCAACACCATCGTCATCCACCGCGCCGACATGTTCGGGCTGGCCCAGCTCTATCAACTGCGCGGGCGGGTCGGGCGCTCCAAGGTGCGCGCCTACGCCTACCTCATCCTGCCGCCGCGCCGGAAGCTGACGGCCGCCGCCGAGAAGCGCCTCGAGGTCATGCAGACCCTGGATTCGCTGGGCGCCGGGTTCTCCCTGGCCAGCCACGACCTCGACATCCGCGGCGCCGGCAACCTCCTGGGCGAGGAGCAGTCGGGCCACATCCGCGAGGTTGGCATCGAGCTCTACCAGCAGATGCTCGAGGAGGCCGTGGCCGAGGCGCGCGGCGGCCCGGCGCTGGGCGCCGACGACGAATGGAGCCCGCAGATCGGCGTCGGCATGCCGGTCCTCATCCCCGAGGCCTACATCGCCGACCTGGGCGTGCGCATGAGCCTCTATCGGCGCATCGCCAGGCTCTCCGAACGGGCCGAGATCGACGGTCTCGCCGCCGAGATGATCGACCGCTTCGGCGCCTTGCCCGACGAGGTGGAGAACCTGCTGCGCGTTGTCGCCGTCAAGCAGTCGTGCCGCGCCGCCGGGGTCGAGAAGGTGGAGGCCGGGCCCAAGGGCGCCATCGTCGCCTTCCGCAAGGACCGCTTCGCCAACCCGGCGGGGATGGTCGACTTCATCACCGAACAGGCGGATACGGCGAAGTTGCGCCCCGACCACACCCTGGTCTACCGGCGCACCTGGGAGACGCCGCCCGAACGCCTGGCCGGGGTCGAGGCCCTGATGAGCAAGCTCGCCGAAATCGCCGCGGCGGGGGAGGGGGCGGAGACAGCGGGGACCTAGGCCGCGTCCGCCGGCGCCTCGGCGGCGTCGATCATGCGGGCCAGGACCTGCGGTTCCTGGGCGCCGGAGACGACGAGGCTGCCGTCGAAAACGAAGGACGGCACGCCGTTTATCCCTAAGCGATGGGCGCGGGCGTTCTCCTCGTAAACGAAGTCGAAATCGGCGCCGCTCTCCAGGTAGGCGGCCAGTTGGTCCGCCTCGAGGCCGAGGTTGGCGCCGATCTCCAGCAGAACGTCGGTGTCGCCGATGTCGTGGCCGTTGATGAAATAGGCGAGGAACAGGGCCTCCACGCAGGCGTCGGCCTTGCCGGTGCCCTCGGCGAAGCGCACCAGGCGGTGGGAGTTCACGGTGCTTGGGGTGCGGCGGATGAGCTCGAAGGAGAAGTCGATTTCCACTGACTGGCCGGCCTCGGCGATGGCGCCGTAGACGCGGCGCACGCGCGACTCGCTGCCGAACTTCTTGACCAGGTAGGCGGTGCGGTCGAGGCCGTCGTCGGGCATCTCGGGATTGAGCAGGAAGGGCCGCCAGCGCGCCACGACCGTGGTATCCAGGCGCTGGGCCAGCGCCTTTTCGAGGCGCCTTTTGCCGATGTAGCACCAGGGGCAGACGGTATCGGCGATGACGTCGATCTGCATGGCGCCATTATATAGGGTATCGGCGCGCCCTCGCGACAGGCGAATGGCTACGGTTCGCCGGGATGGCGGGCGCGCCGAGCCCCAGGCATCATTGTAGCTGGTCGTTCAGAAAGCGGCGTTGACGATCAGGGAGTTGACGGTTGCGGCCAGGCTTTCGGACACGAAATAGCCGAACGTCAGGGCCACCGCCCAGGACGTCGGCCACGTCCACCATATGGCGTTGCCGAAGCGGCGTCGCCGAGACGGCTTGCATTGGATGAGCATGGGCCGGGGCTTGCCGTGGTCTCCGGCGCCCAGGTCGATGGGCTCGCGGGCGACGGTGATGAAGTCGAGGGAGCTTTCGGTGATGGTATTCATGGCGTTCTGCCTCTTTCGGTGTTGTTGATTTTCAGGGCGGGGCGCTTCGGCCGCACCGCGGTTCTCCTAGAAACTGAGCTCGCATCAATACCCGGCGTTGACGAGGACCATGTACAGGGTGTCCTGCCACACGTCGGTGGCGAAGCAGACGGTGCTGAGGATGGTCGCCCACGAGATCGGCCATACCCACCAAAGGGCGGAGCCCAGCCCGCCTTTTCGGGCGGGCCGGCGGCGGATGGCCATGCGGCGGCGGCGGCCTTTATCCTCGGCGCGCAACTGTCGTGCGTTGCGAGTCAGGGTCAGGGCGTCGAGGGAAGTCTCGGTTGCTGCGTTCATGGCGTTCTGCCTCTTTCTTGTCGATGTTCTCGAAGGCGGCGCGGGACGCTTCGGCCCCTGAACGTTCTCGCCTTGGAATCGTCATTACGACAAAAAAGTTTCCGAAAGGTTAACCGGCGACCGCCAAACCGGCCTCGGAATCATCGTGGAGGAGTGGCGCACGAACAGGCTGCCGTATCAAAAGCGCTGGAAGGCATGCCCGTTTCCCTTGCCGCTGGGAAGGGGGTTCTTTTGGGCACCCCTTGCCGGCATTATGCGGGCGGAAGGTGACAATTGCGCGAAACCCTGAGCGGCTTTCTCGAGGCGTTGGCTGGGAGTGCCCCGTCGGCGCCCGCCATCCTCGGCGGTGGGCGCGCCGTCTCCTTCGGCACGCTTGACGACCGCAGCCGCCGGGTGGCCCGGGGGCTTTCCGATCTCGGCGTCGGCCGCGGCGACCGCGTCGCCATCTGGCTTCCCAACGTGCCGGCCTGGCTCGAGCTCTATTTCGCCTGCGCCCGCCTCGGCGCCGTCGCCGTCGCCCTCAACACCCGTTACCGCTCGAGCGAGGTGGGGGGCATCCTGGGGGCGTCCGGCGCCAAGGTCCTGGCCCTGTGGCCGGGCTTCCGCAAGATAGATTTCCTGGGCATCCTGGGGGACGCCGGGCCGGCCGCCCTGGCGGCGCTCGACGCCGTCGTCGTCTACGGCGAGGGCGAGGAAGGGGACACCCCCTCGAAGCTCTTCGGCGATCTCAAGGCGGTGCGTTACGGCGACTTGGCGAGGCGCCCGGCGTATGGGGCCGACGACGCCCGCGCCGACGACGCCTGCACCATATTCACCACCTCGGGCACCACCCGCGCGCCCAAGCTGGTGCTTCACCACCAGCGCGCCATCACCCGCCACGCCGCCGCCGTGGCCCGGCACTTCGGCTACGCGGCGCCGGACGCGGTGATGCTGCAGGGGCTGCCGCTGTGTGGGACCTTCGGCCTCGCCCAGGCCATGGCCAGCCTCGCCGGCGGGCGGCCCATGGTGCTGACGCCGGCCTTCGACGGCGACGAGGCGGCGACGCTTATCAAGGCGCACGCCGTCACCCACATGAACGGCAGCGACGAGATGTACCGCCGCATCCTCGATGCCGCAGTGGTCTCCGAGGCCGGCGGTGAGCCGCCATTTCCGGCGCTCCGCCAGTGCGGATTCGCCGCCTTCACCGCCGACCCGGTCAAGCTGGTGGCGGAAGGGGACCGGCGCGCCGTCCCCTTCGTCGGCCTCTACGGCATGAGCGAGGTGCAGGCGCTGTTCTCGGTGCGGCCCGTCGAGGCGCCAGCCGTCGTGCGCGCCCAGGCCGGCGGCACGCCGGTGTCGCCCGAGGCGCGCGTCAGGGTGCGCGATCCGGACACCGGCACCCTGCTCGCCGACGGCGAGAACGGCGAGGTGGAGATTTCGGGCCCCAGCATCATGGCCGGCTACGACGGCGACAAGGCGGCCACCAAGGAGACCCTGACCGAGGACGGCTTCGTCCGCACCGGCGATCTCGGCCACACCACCCAAGACGGCGCCTTTGTCTTCCTCGACCGCATGGGGGACGCCATGCGCCTCGGCGGCTTCCTGGTGGCGCCCGAGGAAATCTCGGCGTTCGTGGAGACCCATCCGATGGTGCGCGGCTGTCAGGTTGTCGGCGTCGAGGCCGAGGGTGGCCCTGGCGCCGTCGCCTTCGTCATCGCCAACCCCGGCGCCGGCTTCTCGGAGGACGACTTGCGCGCCCATTGCCGGGCCGGCATGGCCGGTTACAAGGTGCCCAGGCGTTTCCTGGCCATCGAGGAATTTCCCACCACCGACGGCCCCAACGGCGTCAAGATCCAGCGCGCCAGGCTGCGCCGGATGGCGGCGGAGCTCGAAGAGTAATATGCTGTGGCCAGTCAGGGCCCCCGGGCCACGCCACAACAGCGGACGCAACCCATGGATTTCCAATATTCGGCGAAGGTGGAGGAACTGCGCGCCCGGCTCCTCGCCTTCATGGACGAGGTGGTCTACCCGAACGAGCGCACCTACTACGAGCAGCACGAGGCGGCCAAGGACCACTGGCGGACCCCGCCCGTCATGGAGGACATGAAGACCAGGGCGCTCGGCGCCGGGTTGTGGAACCTGTTCCTGCCGGAAAGCGATTACGGCGCCGGGCTCACCAACCTGGAATACGCGCCGCTCTGCGAGATCATGGGGCGATCGCCGATCGCGCCCGAGGTCTTCAACTGCTCGGCCCCCGATACCGGCAACATGGAGGTGCTGGCGCGCTACGGCGACGCGGCGCAGAGGAAGGAATGGCTGGAGCCGCTGCTGGAAGGGAAAATCCGCTCGGCCTTCGCCATGACCGAGCCCGGCGTGGCGTCGTCGGATGCCACCAACATCGAGGCTCGCATCGAGCGCGACGGCGGCGACTACGTCCTCAACGGCCACAAGTGGTGGGCGTCGGGCGCCGGCGACCCACGTTGCAAGATCATCATCTTCATGGGCAAGACCGACCCCGGGGCGGAGCGCCACAAGCAGCAGTCGATGATCCTGGTGCCCACCGGGACGCCGGGGGTCGGCATCGTCCGCCCGCTCATGGTCTTTGGCTTCGACCACGCGCCGCACGGCCATTGGGAGGTCACGTTTACCGACGTGCGCGTGCCGGCTTCCAACATGCTGCTTGGCGAGGGGCGCGGCTTCGAGATCGCCCAGGGGCGCCTCGGTCCCGGGCGCATCCACCATTGCATGCGCCTGATCGGCGTCGCCGAGCGCTCCCTGGAGGCCATGTGCGCGCGCGCCAAGTCGCGGGTCGCCTTCGGCAAGACCCTGGCCGAGCAGGGCGTGGTCATGGAGGCCATCGCCGATTCGCGCCTGGAGATCGAACAGGCGCGGCTCCTCACCCTCAAGGCCGCCCACATGATGGACACCGTCGGCAACAAGGTGGCGCGCGCCGAGATCGCCATGATCAAGGTGGTGGCTCCCAACATGGCGCTCAAGGTCATCGACCGCGCCATCCAGGTGCACGGCGGCGCCGGGGTGTCGGAGGATTTCGGCCTCGCCCACGCCTGGGCCCATTCGCGCATCCTGCGCCTCGCCGACGGCCCCGACGAGGTGCACCGTGGGACGGTGGCCAGGCAGGAGCTGAAAAAACAATCTCCGGCTTGGCTTTTCGCGGGAAGCGAGGGCAACGCGGAAGGGTAGGTGACGGGGCCGAGGCAACCCCACCGGATGACGCGAACGCTCTCTCCGGGGGCTCAGACCTCGAGCCATTCCTTTCGCACTTGCTCGTTGTCGCGCAGCTCGTCGGGCGTGCCTTCGAATACGACGACGCCGCGTCCCATCACGTAGACCCGCGCCGAGATCTTCAGGGCGATCGTGAGCTTCTGTTCGACGAGCAATATGGAAAGCCCGCGGCGGGCCATCTCGGAGAGCAGGCCGGCGACCGTTTCCACCAACTGCGGCGCCAGCCCTTCCGTCGGTTCGTCGATCATGATCAGGTCCGGGTCGCCGATGAGGGTGCGGCACATGGTGAGCATCTGCTGCTCGCCGCCCGACAACACCCCGCCTTGGGTGTCGGCGCGTTCGCGCAGGGCGGGGAAAAGGTCGAACATGTCATCTATGGACCAGCGCCCCGTCTGGCGCGCGATCTTCTGACCGAGCAGCAGGTTCTGGCGCAGGGTCAGCGTCGGAAAGATGTCGCGGTTCTCCGACACGTAGCCCAGGCCCAGGCGGGCGATCTCGTGGCTCGGCATGCCGGCGATTTCCTGGTCCTTGAACTTGATGGAGCCGTGCGGTTCCACCTCTCCCATGATCGCCTTGATGGTGGTCGAGCGTCCGACGCCGTTGCGGCCGAGCAGCGACACGATCTCGCCGCCGTGGACAGTCAGGTTGACGCCTTGGAGGATGTGGCTCTTGCCGTAATAGGCATGCAGGTCGGTGACTTTCAGCATGTCACGCCACCTCCGTACCCAGGTAGGCTTCCTGCACCGCCCTGTCGCCGCGGATCCTTTGCGGCACGTCGCAGGCGATGATCTCGCCGTAGACCAGAACCGAGATGGTGTGGGCCAGGTCGAACACCACGCCCATGTCGTGCTCGACGATGACCAGGGTTTTGTCCCGGGCCACCTTGCGGATGAGCTCGACCGTCTGCTCGGTCTCGCCATGGCTCATGCCGGACGTCGGTTCGTCCAGCATGATGACGTCGGCGCCGCTGGCCAGGGTGATGGCGATCTCCAGGGCACGTTGGTCCGAATAGGAGAGCATTCCCGCCAGCACGTCGCGCCGCGAGGCAAGGCCGGTGCGCACCATGATCTCCTCGGTGCGCCGGTTGAGTTCACCTTGCCGGCCCAGAAAATTCCAGAACGAGTACTTGTAATTCCGGTGCCACAGCATGCCGCAGCGGATGTTCTCGAAGACGCTCATGCGGTGGAATATGTTGGTCACCTGGAAGCTCCGGCTGATGCCCTTGCGGTTGATCTCGTGGGGTGTTTGGTTGGTGATCTCCTCTCCGTTGAGCAGGATTTGGCCCCTGTCCACGTGGTAGCGCCCGGTGATCAGGTTATAGATGGTCGACTTGCCCGCTCCATTGGGACCGATCATGGCGTGGATGGTGTCTTTTTCGATGGCCAGATCGATGCCGCGGATGATTTCGGTGTTGCCGAAGTTTTTCCACACGCCGCGCAGTTCGACAGCCGGCGTCTTCATGGCGCCATCCTCCCCTTCACGGCGGCGATCGCTTCGTTGTAGCTGTTGGCCATGGGCGGGTAGGTCCGTCGGCAGGCCGCCACGCCGGGGGCGGTTATGGCGGCGCAGGCGATCCAGGGCAGGGCGCTTGCGGCATCAACCTCCATCCAGTAGAGCACCGCAATCGTCTCTTCCGTCACCCTTGTGCTGAGGAAATAAATCATCTCGAACATGCCGATGACGCCGATGGCGGCGATAATCGTCGAGCCGATGCCGAGCGCATAGGGCGCCATCATGCGGCCGAACAGGCGGTAGTCGGTCTTCCAGATCGGCTCGTGCATGAAAACGAGGCCGGACAACCCGCCCTGGGTGAACATCACGATGACCATGAACAGGATGCCGAGATAGAGGTACCAGGCATCCGTGATGTCGCTCAGGTTGCTGTTCAAGTAGGTGATCAGGATGGCGCCCAGGATAGGTCCGACGAAATTACGCGCGCCTCCGATCCAGACCATGAACAAGGCCAGCCCCGACTGTTCCAATCCAATCGTCTCGAAGCCCACGTGCTCAAAGTTGAGGGCGTGAAGGGCGCCCGCCAGCCCGGCGAAGAACGACGACAGGGCGAACGCCAGCCAGCGAATCCTGTGCGTGCTGTAGCCGACGAACTCGACCCGTTCCGGGTTGTCGCGCACGGCATTCGACATGCGGCCGAACGGGGTGCGGGTCAAGACGTACATGGCCGCCGTGGCCACCAAACACCAGAATGAGATCAAGTAGTAGACGTGGATGTCCGGTCCGAATGTTATGCCCAGCGGCTCCGGCCCCACCATGCGATCCGTCTGGATGCCTTCCTCGCCGTTGAAGAAGACCACCAGGATCAGGGTCAGGGCGGTGGCCATCTCGGCGAAGCCGAGCGAGATCATGGCGAAGACGGTGCCCGCCCGGCGCGTCGAGACGAAGCCGATGCCAATCCCGAAAAAAAGGCCGATAAGGCCGCCGAAGATGGGAAGCAGGGTCACCGGGAAATAAGGCAGCCAGTCCTCGCCAACGCCGTTCAGAAAGTGGGCGGTGAAATAACCGGCAATGCCGAAGTAGAGGGCATGGCCAAAGGACAGCATTCCCCCTTGCCCGAGCAGCATGTTGTAGGCGAGCGAAAAGACGATGAGCACGCCGATCTGGTTGAGCATGGTGATGGCGAAGCCGGTCTGGAAGATCCACGGCAATACCAACATCACCGCAAAGGCCGCGACCCACATTCCGTGTCGCCTGACGAGGCCCGCCATCACACGTCCCTCGTTCCGAACAGGCCCCGGGGCCTCAGGATCAGCATCAGGACCAGGAAGAGGTAGGGCAGGACGGGGGCGAGGCCGGCGGTGGTCAGGTTGACCAAGTCTTGCATTATGCCTTCCACTTCCCGCTCGACGCCGAACAACGCCAAGACGGGATAGAGCGACAGGTCATACGAGATCGACAGGTTGTCCATGATGCCGATGAACAGGGCGGCAATGAGGGCGCCCCACAGCGAGCCCAAGCCGCCGATCACGATGACCACGAAGACGATGGGTCCCAGCGTTATGGCCATGGACGGCTCGGTGCCCAGCACGTTGCCGCCGATGACGCCGGCCACGCCCGCCAAGGCGCAGCCGAACCCAAAGGTCCACATGAAGATTTTCCCGACGTCGTGACCAAGGGAGGAAACGATGTTGGGGTGGGTCAACGCGGCTTGGATGATGAGGCCGGTCCGCGTCTTGGCGATGAACACGAACAGTGCCAAGAAAATGGCCACGGAAGCGCCGAGCATGAACAAGCGGTAGGCGGAGTAGTCGAGCCCGCGCCAGGTGAAAGCGGCCACGTTCATGGTTTCGGGGATGTCGTAGGGCACCGGCACCTTTCCCCAGATCATCTGCACCACTTCTTCGATGACGAAGGCGAGCCCGAAGGTGAACAGCAACTCCGCCACGTGGCCGAATTTGTGTACCGGCCTCAGTCCGTATCGTTCGACGGCGGCGCCGATGACCCCGACGATCAAGGGCGCAAAGACGAGACCCGGCCAGAAACCGATGAAGCCGCTGATCTGATAGGCGAAATAGGCGCCCAGCATGAAAAAGCTGGCGTGCGCGAAATTGAGCACGCCCATCAAGCTGAAAATGAGCGTCAGGCCGCTCGCCAGCATGAACAACAGCATGCCGTAAAGCAGACCATTGAAAATCGAGAAAACAAGGACTTCCATCCCGCCCCCTACTTCAAGCAGGGCCAACGATCCGGGGCCGTCGCCGCTTCCGTGGGCCGAATTCTCTAACGCCGGACGCGAAGCGAAGGCCCACCCGAAGGGCGGACCTTCACTCGTTTACGTGGCAACGCCGCTAATTGGGGCGCTTCATCTTGCAGGTGGTCGAGAGCGAGGTGTCCTTGCGCTCCGCTACGCCGTCCGTCTTGAAGGCAACGCCAAAGTTCTTGCCCTTGTAGAAGATGGGATCAGGCGCCTTGTCGGTCAGCGTGCTGACCACCAGCGGCATCTGCATCTGGTGGTCCGAGGCACGCATCTGGACCGCACCCATCGGCCCGGGAAAGCTCATGCCTTCCAACGCCCGGGCGACCGGTATGGGGTCGGCGGTGCCGGCCTTGTCGATGGCGGCGGCCAACATGAGGATCAGCCACCGTTGCCGGTCGGCGTAGAAGGTGTCCTTGTACTTGGCCATGTAACCGGCCGAGTAGTCGACCAATTCCTTGGGCAAGCGAGGATGGTTTTGGTGCATTTCGGTCACCTGCTTGAGGTTGACCTTCTTGCCGTCGGTGCCGTAGCCGCCGACCGAACTCGTGAGCCCGCCATAGATGGTGTAGAACTTGGCATCCAGACCGGAACCCACGGCACCCTTCACGAAGCGGATCATGTCGGCGCCCCAGTTGCCGGTCAGGATCGTGTCGGCGCCCGATGCCTTGATCTTGGCGATGAAGGGTGTGAAGTCCTGGACCTTGCCGAAGGGCACGATGAGTTCGTCGCCGACGACCTTCACTTGCGGCGCCCGCTTGGCCAGCAGCCGCCGGGCCGCCGCCTGGAACGACTTCCCGTAGGCGTAGTTCTGATTGAGCATGTAAAGTTTCTTGATACTCGGATCGCGGTTGATCTGGGTGACCAGCGCCGCCACCTTCATGTCCACGTTGGCGTCGAACCGGAAGTGCCAGAACGAGCACAGTTCGTTGGTGAACGCGGTCGTTACCGCCGAGTGGTTGAGGAAGAGGATTTCCTTGCCAGGATTTCGTTTGTTGTGTTTGCCCACGAACTTGATGATATTGAGCGCGTGGTTCGAGCCCACCCCCTGGATGATATAGCTGAGGCCCATATCGACCGCTTTTTTCAACTGTTCGGTGGTCTTTTCGGCCTTCATGGCGTTGTCGAGACCGATGACCTCGATTTTTTTGCCGCCAAGAACGCCGCCCCGGCTGTTCACCAGCTCGGCGGCGAATTGAAACGAGTTCAGCGCGTCTCGACCGACCGCCGCGACACGGCCCGACAATGGCTCGATAACACCGACGCGAATGCTGTCCGCCGTTGCGGCGGGCATGCTCGCGAGCCCACCGACGATGGCGAGGGTAAGCCCCGCCAAGAATGCCTTTATGTTCATGATAGACTCCCTATGATTTCGTCTCTCCTTGAACGGAGAGAGCCTTATTTTCGTGGTCGTATTCTTGCCGCTCCCATTGAAAGAAATTGTAGGCTTCCCGGCTCTATGTGGCAAACATTTGGTAGGGCGCTGTATTAGTGGATGATGATATGCGGCTCCGCCGGGAACGGTTGTACGAAGATGTCCGATCGCATGGGGACAAACATGAAAACCGGCCGCATGGGCCTAGTGAAGGTGGCCGGCGATGAGCGACGATCCCGAGGTCATTGACGTACGCGCCGACGAGGTGTTCGACGCGGCGCGGCTCGAGCCCTATCTCAGGGAGCACCTGCCCGGCGCCGAGGGGCCGCTGCGGGTGCGCCAGTTCGGCGGTGGGCACGCCAACCTCACCTATATGGTGCGCTTCGGCGACAGCGAATTCGTGCTGCGCCGCCCGCCGCTCGGACCGGTGGCGCCGAGATCCCACGACATGAAGCGCGAGCACCGGGTGCTGGCCGCCATCTCGGAGGTATTTTCCCTGGCCCCCAAGAGCTACCTCTACTGCGACGACGCCTCGATCATCGGCGCCGACTTCCACATCCTGGAGCGCCGCCAAGGCATCGTCATCCGCGTCGATCTGCCGCAGCGCTTCCAGGGCCGGCCCCGGCTCAACCGCGCCATCGGCGAGATGATCATCGATTCACTGGCCGCCTTGCACAAGGTCGATCCGGAGGCGGCGGGCCTCGGCGACCTGGGCCGGCCCGAGGGTTTCGTGGGCCGCCAGCTCGAGGGCTGGGCGGGGCGCTGGCAGGCGGCTAAGGAAGAGGACGACCCGAAGATCGACCGCACCGTCAAGTGGCTCGAGGACAACTTCCCGCAATCGCATCAGGTGACGCTGCTGCACAACGACTACAAGCTCGACAACATGATGGTCGGCGCCGACGATCCGTCGCGCGCCGTGGCCATTTTCGACTGGGACATGTGCACGCGGGGCGACCCGCTCATGGACCTCGGCTATCTGCTCAATTTCTGGAACGAGGCGGGGGACGACCCGGGGTGGATCGAGGCCTCGCCCATGCCGACCTGGCACGAGGGGTTCCCGACCCGCGCCGAGGCCGTCCGGCGCTATGCCGAGAAGACCGGCTTCGACGTCGGCGCCATGCGCTGGTATCACGTCTTCGGGGTCTTCAAGATCGCCGTGGTGCTGCAGCAGATCTACATCCGCTACGTGCGCGGCCAGACCCAGGACGAACGCTTCGCCATCTTTGGCGAGCGCGTCGCCTCGCTGGCCGACAAGGCGGTGGTGTTGGCCGAGGGCTAGGGCGCGGCTTGTTGATCAGTTCGGAAAGCAAGACACTATTCGGGAAGAAATATGTAATTGAAAACATACTCTTCAAGCTTCGTTCCATCTTTCTTTGTTGTTCTATTGTGCTTTTGAATGTCGAAGCGACCGAGCGTATGTAAGGCCCCACGAAAAATAAAAACGCACCTGTAGCCGAGCGCGGTTATCTTTTGCAGTGAATCCTCCAGGGATTGGCCGGTGTGCATCTCCTCGATTTCGACGAGCAGAATCGGCCTGTTTTCCCGGATGGTATCTTTCGCTCCCTCGATTACGTGTTGTTCGAAGCCTTCGACATCGATTTTGATGAATCCAATGTTTGAAAGCCCGTAATCGCCAAGCCGCCGGGTCTCCACCTCGATTTCCGAATAAGGCTCGTCCGTGAGGATTTCGCTCAAAGTCCCGCGCTGGTTCGATAATCCCTTCTTCCCCTTGGGGATTCGAAAGGTGGCGACCCCGGAACGGTCGGAGAGCGCGACGGGGTAAGCGGTAACGTTGGCCGCAACCGCCTTTTCCAAGATAGGGAATATTCTTGGGTTGGGCTCGAAGGCCAGCACTTCCCTGGACAGCTTGCTCAGGAAGTAAGTGTATGCCCCCTTGTTGGCTCCGATATCGATGCTGATTTTCCGGCGCTCGACGAGATGGGGCAGTAGCGAAAGCTCCCTCTCGCCCCGCATTTTCTCTTTGTAGGCGATGTAGCGAATATAGAGCCGTGGAGGGACGAGCAAGTGCTTCACCCTCTCTTTGAAAGAGAAGGCAAGATCCACATGGTCATTCTTGCGATGTTTCATTGCGGTGACGATGCAAAATTATACCGGGAGTCCCCAGATGGCTGCTCCCGGTTGCCGACAACGCTAGCACGAATGGGCATCCGCTCACCATTCCGAGTGCGCTTTTGAATTAACGAAAATGAGCCGGAGCGGACATCGTGTTCGCCGCATTGGCAAGCAGGAGGAACTGATATGTACCGCGCCCCAAACCAAGGCCCGTCATGATCTGATTCAGGCCGCTTCGAGTTCGCCGACGGCGGCGAAGCCTGCCTCCAGGGCTTCGAGGTTGAGGTCGAGGAAGTTCCTGGGCGTTTCGCCTTCGATGGCCTTGGCCAGCGACTCCTTGCCGCAAATACCGCCCAGGCCGCACATCAGGCCGAGACCGATGATATTGGCGACGCGGATATTGCCAAGGGCGATCGCCTGATCCGTCAACGGCGTGCGGTAAAGCTCGACATTCCCGGTCGGCGGTTGCGGCGTCAACCGTTGGTCGGCGACAACCAGGGCGCCCTTCTTCAACAGCGATCGGGACGGCGCGACGCCCACCTGATCCATGGCCAGCAGAAAATCGAGGGCGGTGGCGAGCGGATAATCCAACTCATCGTCACCCGCCACCACGTCGGAAAAACAAAAGCCGCCCCGCGATGTCGGCTCGTAGCCTTGGGAGCGGGCCGCCGTCTTGCCCTCGAGGCTGAGGGCGCGGAACAGGATGCGGGCGCAAAGGATCAGGCCCTGGCCGCCGCTTCCGGCGAAACGGACTTCGGTCAATTCCATTATTTCCCTCCCCCACGGGTCTTGGCCCGAGCGGCGTGGGCTCGGTAGGCGACGCCGTATTCCGGCCGATCGCTGCGGGCCAGGACGCCGGTCTCCAGCTTATTGGGCCGGAAGGGCCGGTCGGCGGTGTTGCCGAAGGATTCCGGCCTGAGATCGCTCTTCTGCTTGAGGATCATTTCCGGACTCTCGCCGAGATCGTTCTTGCGTCCGTATATTTCGGTGCAGTCGGAGATGACCTCTAGGAAGGAAAATCCTTGGTGGGTGATGCCGTCCCTGATCAAATTTTTCAAGGTCGGCACCTGGAGGGTCACTTCGCGGCCCACCAGTCCCGCGCCGGCGGCTTCGGCCAGTTTGCAGGCATCGAATGCCGGCTCGATATTTCCGGTCGTGGTGGTGGTGGTCAACATGGATTCCGAAGTCGTCGGCGAGACCTGGCCGCCGGTCATGCCGTAGACCTCGTTGTTGAGCATCAGGCAGGTGATGTCGAGATTGCGGCGGCAGGCATGGATCAGATGATTACCGCCAATGGCCAGGCAATCGCCGTCGCCGGATATGACGATCACGGTGAGGTCGGGACGGGCCAGCTTGAGGCCCGTCGCCATGGCCAGAGGCCGGCCGTGGGTGAAATGAAAGGTGCTGGCGTCGATGTAGGCGCCGACCCGGCCCGAACAGCCGATGCCGGAGACGATGGCGAGGTTGTCTTTTTCGATGCCCAGCTCATGGATCGCCCACAACAGCGCCCTGAGCGCGATGCCGTGGCCACAGCCCGGACACATGAAATGGGGCATGAGGTCGAGCCGGAGATAATCCTTGATCTCGAAATCGCCGGGTGGGGTCACCTCGTGGGCGGAAACATCCGTGGCCGGATTGCTCATTATCTTGCGAGCTCCTCGAGTTTGGCGACGATTTCCGCCGGCACGATCGGCTCGCCGTCGATCTTGTTGAGCCCCGCCACGTGGCAGTCATCGGAACCGAGCCGTTCGATTTCCAGGACGAGCTGGCCGGCATTCATTTCCGGCACCAGCACGGCTTTGGCCCCGGCGGCGGCTTGGCGGAAAGCTTCCTCCGGAAAAGGCCAAAGAGTGATGGGCCGGAAAAGGCCCGCCTTGACGCCCTTCCGGCGCAGGGTTTTCACCGCCCGCCGGGCCGCCCTGGCGCTGATGCCGATGGTGACGATCAGATATTCGGCGTCACCGGTCTCGACGCATTCGTATTTCTCGATCTCTTTTTTGTTGATTTCGAGCTTGCTCAGGAGCCGGTTCATATTGCGGGCGACGATTTCCGTGTCCTGGGTGGGAAAGCCGCTCTCGGCGTGGGTGAGGCCGGTCGTGTGCGCCCTCTTGCCGTCGCCCGGGCGGGCCATCGGCGGCACGGCGTCCTTGGTCGCGGCGTAGGGCTCGAAACCGTCCTTGTCGCCTTTCGCCCATTTGCGCTCGATGGTTTTTAGTTTCCTGGCATCCGATACCTCGACGGTTTCCTGCAGATGGCCGATCACCTGATCGAACATTAGGACAACCGGGACCCGGAATTTTTCCGATAGGTCGAAGGCCCGGATGGTCTCGTTATAGATCTCGGCCACCGAATCCGGCGTAATCACGATCACCGGATGATCGCCGTGGCTGCCCCAGCGGGACTGCATGATGTCCGACTGTGCCGGGCGTGTCGGCATGCCGGTCGACGGGCCGCCCCGCGAGACGTTGACGATGACGCAGGGCACCTCGGCCAACGACGCGTAACCGAGATTTTCCTGTTTGAGGGAAAATCCGGGGCCGCTGGTGGCGGTCATGGCTTTGACCCCGCCCAGGGAGGCGCCGATAACGGCGGCCAGCGAGCCCATTTCGTCTTCCATCTGAATGAACGTACCGTCGACCTTGGGCAGTTCCTTCGACATGCGTTCGGCGATTTCGGATGAAGGGGTGATGGGGTAGCCGGCGAAAAAACGACACCCGGCGGCCACCGCGGCCAGGGCACAGGCGTGATTGCCGTGCAGATGTTCGAAATTTCCAGACATTCAGGCGGCTTCCCTTTTGCCTTTCCTGTTGTTGTTCAGGCGCACCCGGTTGACGGTGATGGCGAAGTCGGGACAAAGCCATTCGCAAAGCCGGCAACCGGTGCAGGCGTCCGGGTCATTCAAGCGGACGATCTGTAGTTCGTTGAGTTCCAGGCAGCGTTCCGGGCACAGCCGCACGCAGATATTGCAGCTTTTGCACCAGGCATCGACAATTTCGAGGTTGATTTCGACATCCCCGGCCGGCATTGCCGGCATCGCCGGTGGCGGCGCATCGGGCAGCATTTCATCCGGGTTGTTGCGGACTTCCTCGATCCAGTCGCGGCCTTTCCCGAAGGCCCGTTCATTGACTTTCTCGGACCCTTTGGGGACGAACTTGGCGATGATCTTCAGCCAGTCCTCGTCGGCGAAATCCAGGCTCGCCGACAAGGCGCCCAAAAGGATGGTGTTGGCGGCGCGGGCATCGCCCAGTTCACTGGCGAACCCGCCGGCGTCGAGGGCGTAACCGTCGGACACTTTTTCCAAGATTTCCGCCGGGGTCTCCTTGGCGTAGGCGGTTTGTGCGCCCACCGCGCGGTTGCGACACGCGAAGGGCGGCACGATGCGTTGCGTGTCGGCGATGAAAATACCGGTTTCCGGTCTCAGGAACGGCAGCCAGCGCAACCCTTCGGCCCATTCGAGGGCGATGAGCATGTCGGCTTCGCCCATGGGGATGGTCGGGGACCAGACCTCTTCGCCGAAACGGACGTGGCAGAACACGCCACCGCCCCGTTTGGCCATGCCGTGGACCTCGCTTTGCTTAACCTGATAGCCCTGGGATTGGCACAACAGCGCCAGCACCTTGGAAATCATGATGACGCCCTGGCCGCCGACGCCGACGATCAATACGTTCCTGGTCGTCGCCGCTTTCCGGGATGTAGCGCCTTTTTCGGCTTTGACGTCTTGAACCAATTGCCTGTTCATCGGCTGATACTCACGATGGTGCCGGTTGGGCCAGGGGTTGGATGCAATCGGTGGGACAAATCTGAGCGCACAAAGTGCAGCCGATGCACGAGACCGGATTGATTTCCACCTTGTGTTTGTCTTCGAACAGTTCGTCGATCCAGGTGATGGCCGGGCAGCCCAGATTCATGCAGGCCTGGCAGGCGGTGCAGGTGGCGGCTTTTACGACCAGTGTCGGCCCTTTGATCTTTACCGGGTCGAGGACACAGGGCCGGTTTGAAATCAAAACCGAAACGCCCCTGAATTCGGTTGCTTCCCGGAGCGCCTGGAAGAGTTCTCCGGTGTCGTAGGAATCGACCGTTTTGACCCATTTCACGCCTATTGAACGGCACAGTTCCTCGTATTCGACCGCGTGAGTCTCTTCGCCCCGCAGCGTCTTGCCCGTGCCCGGATGGTTCTGGCCGCCGGTCATGGCAGTGATCTTGTTGTCGAGGATCATGACCGTGATGTCGGCGTTGTTGTAGACGGCGTCGATGAGAGGCGGAATCCCCGAATGAAGGAAGGTTGAATCGCCGATGGTGGCGACGATGGGCCGCTCGGTGGAATTGGCTTTGGCCATGCCGATGGCGTTGCCGATGCTGGCCCCCATGCAAACCGTGGCGTCGATTGACTTGAGCGGTTCGACCGCGGCCAGGGTGTAACAGCCGATATCGCCCGGCACCAGCGCATCGATGGCGCGCAGCGCCATATAGCTGGTCGTGTGCGGGCATCCCGCGCATAGAACGGGCGGGCGCATGATGGGCTCGACTTCCCAGTCATGGGCCGCCGGCGGGGCATCGATCAGGCCCGCCTTGGCGAGCCCTTCACGGACAAGCTCGGGCGGCAATTCGCCGATCCTCGGGAAAAAAGCCTTGCCTTCGGCTTCGATGCCGAGGGCGCGGATTTCCACCTCCAGGACCGGTTCCAATTCCTCGACCACGATGACCCGCTCGACGGTCGCGGCAAATTCGCGGATCAGCTTTTCAGGCAGGGGATAAGAGGCGGCGAGTTTCAGGATGCTGGCTTTCGGCACGACCTCCTTGACGTAGGGATAGCAGGTGCCGTGGGTAACAATGCCAAAGCCGCTGTCGCCCTTGTCCCAACGGTTGAGGGGTGAATTGGAGAAATAATCCTCTAATTTTTCGACCCGTTCGACCACCAGGGGATGGCGCATGCGCGCGTGACCAGGGATCATCACGGTTTTCTTGGAATCGTCGACCCAGCCCTTGGCTTCCGCTTCTTTCCTTGTCCCCACGAACACCGGGCTTCGCGTGTGGGACAGCCGGGTGGTGGCCCGGACGATGACCGGCGTATCGAAAGTTTCACTGAGATCGAAGGCGAGGCGGGTGAAGTCGAGTGCTTCCTGAGCGTCCGCCGGCTCCAGGACGGGAATGTTGGCGAGTCTGGCGAAGACGCGGGTGTCCTGCTCGTTTTGCGAACTATGGAGCCCCGGGTCGTCGCAAACCACGATCACCAAACCGGCGTGGACGCCGATGTAGGTGACGGACATGACCGAATCGGCGGCCACGTTCAGGCCGACATGTTTCATGGACGCCATCGCCCGCACACCCGACAGCGAGGCGCCGATCGCCGTATCGACGGATACTTTCTCGTTGGTCGACCAATGGGCCACCACGTCCTCGGGGTCATAGGTGGCCATGTTCTCGAGAATTTCGGTGCTCGGCGTGCCCGGATAGGCCGCCGTAACCTTGACGCCGGCTTCCCAGGCGCCACGGGCAATGGCTTCGTTGCCGGTCATGGGCCGCGGCTGGTTGGTCAGCTTTTCGCCGGGCCGCGCGGAATCAGGCTTATTCATCGGATCCCCAGGATTCTTTGCAAGTTAGATAACTTTGTCTCCCACCCCACCGGCAGACAACAAAACTCGATTGCCCGCCAGGCGCCAAGCGGACGGCGGGAACTATTGCGGCATCGTGGAGGGGTTTTCTTTGATCTTAGTCAAAAACAGCGATTCTACGAATTATACTAATTTGGCCTAAAAAAGGCCGTTCAAGCGGGCAATCCGAGGGCTGTTGATTTCCGTCCGCTTCACCCCTGAAGGCAGACGTGACGGGATCGGCATATTTTACGCTAAACTCTTGCCATTGATCCGAGTAAAGCAAGGGGCGTCATGATCCATATCCGCCAAGCCGTAAAGGAAGACAGTGCGGAAATCGCCCGCCTTTTTCTCATCTCGTCCGACGGGTTGGCCGAATACATCTGGAGCAAGGTTGGCGGGCCCGGCGAGACGGTCATCGAGGCGGGGGCTCGTCGCTATGCCCGCCAGGGCGTGGCCTTCTCCTATGAAAATTGTCTGATCGCGGAGCGGGAAGGCGACACTGTCGGGATGGCCCACGGTTTCGGCATGGAGGAGGACCCGGACGCCGAACCGGAAAGCGATCCGGTGCTGAAACCTTACAGCGAGCTGGAGGATTACGGCAGCCTCTACTTGTCCGCCATGGCAGTCGTCGAGCAGTACCGCAACGCGGGAATCGGGGCGGCCTTGATGGAGGCGGTGAACCGGCGAGCCAGGGGCCTCTCCCTTCGGCGCATCAGCCTCATTTGTTTCGAGCGCAACGTCGGAGCCATGAGGTTGTATCGGAAGCTTGGCTTCCGGGAACTCGACCGGCGCGCCGTGGTCCCACACCCGACCTTGCATTACCGGGACGGGGACGCCGTGCTGCTGGCCCGGGAATGTTCCCCGCCGGAATTATAATTCGCCCAATGTTCGCTTATGGCTACGCCCCTGGCGGCATGACCGGCCCGGCGTTCGCTTCGGGGCGCGAAGCCGGCACCGTCGGGGCCGCGCCGCTTGCCTTCACGTATAGCGCCCGCTCATGACGGTGGCGCCGCCGTCGACGACCAGGGTGTGGCCGGTGACGAAGCGCCCGGCGTCGGAGGCCAGGAACACGGCGGCGCCGGCGATGTCCTCGGGCTCGCCGAGGCGGCCCAGCGGATAGGCCTCGACGGCCTGGGCGTGGGCGTCCGCGTCCTCCCACAGGGCGCGCGCCATGTCGGTGCGCACCAACCCGGGCGCCAGGCAGTTGACGCGCACGTTGTGGCGCCCCCACTCGACGGCCAGGTTGCGCACGAGCTGGAGGTTGGCGGCCTTGGAAAGCCCATAGATGCCGAGCTTGCCGTGGCCCTTCAGGCCGGCGATGGAGGAAACCACGATGACCGAGCCGTCGCCGCGCCCGGCCATGGCCGGGATCGCCATGTTGCACAGCCACAGCACGCTCTTGACGTTGGTCTCCATGGTCTTGTCGTAGGCCTCGTCGGGGATCTCCGACATCGGCCCGAAGTAGGGGTTGACGGCGGCGTTGCAGACCAGCACGTCGATGCGCCCCCAGTGCCCGATGGCGCCGTCCACCAGGCCTTGCAATTGCTCTTTGTGGGAGACGTTGCAGGGCAGCGCCACGGCCTCGCCGCCCGCTTGCGTGATCTCGGCGGCGACGCGCCGGCAGGCGTCCTCCTTGCGGCTGGAGATCACCACCCGGGCGCCGGCCGCCGCCATGGCCTCGGCGATCGCCTTGCCGATGCCCTTGGTGGAGCCGGTGATCACCGCCACCTTGCCGGTAAGATCGAAGAGCTTGTTGTATTTCATGGGGCCAGCTTCGATTATGGGCCAGCTTCGATTATTGGACCGCGCCGATGATAGCGCAGCCGCACCGAGTGTTGAAAGCCATGGAACTCAGACTGAGCGAACCGGACGAGGCCTTCCGCCAGGAGGTCCGCGCCTTCATCGCCGAAAACCTGCCCGCCGACATCAAGCGCAAGGTGGAGACGGGGCGGCGGCTCGACAGGCAGGACTACGTCATCTGGCAGAAGATCCTGCACGCAAGGGGCTGGATCGCGCCGGGGTGGCCCGAGGAATTCGGCGGCACCGGCTGGACGCCGATCCGGAAGTACATCTTCGAGGAAGAGCTCGCCATGGGCTCGACGCCGGCCATCATTCCCTTCGGGCTGGGCATGGTGGCGCCGGTCATCATGGCCTTCGGCAGCGACCAACAGAAAAAGAAATACCTGCCGCGCATTCTGGCCACCGACGACTGGTGGTGCCAGGGCTACTCCGAACCCGGCTCCGGCTCCGACCTCGCCTCGCTGAAGACCCGCGCTGTGGCCGACGGCGACGACTACGTGGTCAACGGCGCCAAGACGTGGACGACCATGGCCCAATACGCCGACATGATGTTCTGCCTGGTGCGCACGTCGGACGAGGAAAAGAAGCAGAACGGCATCTCCTTCCTGCTCATCGACATGAAAAGCGCGGGCGTCACGGTACGTCCCATTACCACCATCGACGGCGGCTCGGACGAGATCAACGAGGTCTTTCTCGACGACGTGCGGGTGCCCCAGGCCAACCGCATCGGCGAGGAGGGCAAGGGCTGGACCTACGCCAAGTTCCTGCTCGGCCACGAGCGCACGGGCATCGCCGCCGTCGGGCGCTCCAAGAAGCAGCTCATGAAGGTCAAGGAGATCGCCGCCCGTGAGCTCTCCGGCGGCCGGCCGCTGATCGAGGATCGGCGTTTCGCCGAGAAGATCGCCATGGCCGAGATCGACATGCTGGCACTCGAATCCGTGGTCCTCAAGGTGCTCTCGGAGGAAAGCGCCGGGCGCCCGCCGGGCCCCGAGGCGTCCCTGCTCAAGATCAAGGGGACCGAGCTGCAACAGGCCATCACCGAGCTTCTGGTCGAGGCCGTCGGCGACTACGCCCACCCCTATGTCCCCGAGGCCTTGGAAGACGGCTGGAACGAGGAGCCGGTGGGCCCCGACTACGCCGCCCCCCTGGCGCCCCATTACTTCAACTGGCGCAAGGCCTCGATCTACGGCGGCTCCAACGAGATCCAGAAGAACATCATCGCCAAGATGGTCCTGGGGTTTTGATGGATTTCTCCCTGACCGACGAGCAGAAGATGCTCAAGGAAAGCGCCGAGCGCTTCATCGAGCGCGATTACACCTTCGCGGCGCGCCGGAAGCTGGCCGCCGGCGAGCTCGGGTTCGGCCGCGAAAACTGGGCCCGCTTCGCCGAACTCGGCTGGCTCGCCGTGGCGTTGCCCGAGGCCCATGGGGGCCTCGGCGGCTCGCTCCTCGACGTCGCCGTGCTCATGGAGGCCTTCGGCCGCGGCCTGGTGGTCGAACCCTACGTGCCGTCCGTGGTGCTGGGCGGCGGCCTGGTGGCGCTGGCCGGTGCCGAGGCGCAAAAAGACGCCCTCCTGCCGCCGCTCGCCGAGGGCCGGCTCATGATGGCGCTTGCCCATGGCGAGCCCCAGTCGCGCTTCAACCTGGCCGATGTCGAGACGACGGCGAAAGAGAACACAGGTGGCGACGGCGGCTACGTGCTCGACGGCCATAAATGCGTCGTCCTCAACGCCGCCGCCGCCGACAGGATCGTCGTCTCGGCGCGCACCTCGGGTACCGCGCGCCAGCCGGACGGCATCACGCTGTTCCTGGTCGACCGCCAAGCCGACGGCGTGGCGCTGCGTCCCTACGCCACCCAGGACGGAAGACGCGCCGCCGAGGTCGGCCTGGCCGGGGTGCGGGTGGGCGGCGGCGACGTGCTGGGCGCCGTCGGCGGCGGCCTGCCCCTCGTCGAGCGCGTCGTCGACGACGCCATCGTCGCTGTCGCGGCGGAGGCGGTGGGGGCCATGGACGCGCTCATCGCGGCGACGCGGGAATACCTGAGGACGCGTCAACAGTTCGGCGTCCCCATCGGCGACTTCCAGGTCCTGCAGCACCGTGTCGTCGACATGTTCATGGCGTGCGAGCTGTCGCGTGCCCTCACCTACCGGGCGGCGGCCTCGCCGGCGGACGCCGACGCCGGGGCGCGGGGGCGTGCCGCCTCGGCCCTCAAGGTGCGGATCGGCGAGGCCGGGAAACTGGTCGGCCAGCAGGCCGTGCAGCTGCACGGTGCCATGGGCATGACCGACGAGCTGGACGTCGGCCACTATTTCAAGCGCCTGACGATGATCGGCGCGCTGTTCGGCGACGCCGGCCACCACCTGGAACGCTTCGTGGCCCTCGGCGGGGCGGCGACGGGCCAAGGCCCATGAGCCGGGTGGCCGGCAAGGTGGCGCTGGTCACCGGCGGCGCCTCGGGCCTCGGCGTGGCGGTGGCGCGGCGGCTCGCCGCCGAGGGCGCCCGGGTGATGATCACCGACCTCGACGAGGCGGCGGGCGGCGCCGTGGCCGGGGACATCGGCGGCGACACCCATTTCCTCGGCCACGACGTGCGCAGCGAAGACGACTGGATCGCCGTCATGGCGGCCGCCGTCGGGCGCATGGGGCGTCTCGACGTGCTCGTCAACTGCGCCGGCATCGCCATCCTCAAGGACGTCGAGGAGACGACGTTCGAGGAGTGGCGCGACGTGATGGCGGTCAACCTGGACGGCGTCTTCCTGGGGTGCAAGCACGGGGTCATGGCCATGAAGGAAAGCGGCGGCGGCTCCATCATCAACATGTCGTCGGTCTCGGGCCTGATCGGCGGCTACAACCTGGCCGCCTACAACGCCTCCAAGGGGGGCGTCAGGCTGCTTACCAAGTCGGTGGCCCTGCATTGCGCGCGTCAGAAGTACGCCATCCGCTGCAACTCGGTGCATCCCTCCTTCGTCGACACGCCGATGGTGCGCGCCTTTATCGACGCCAGCCGTGACCCGGAACGCACCGAGGAGACCCTGAAGCGCCAGATCCCCCTCGGCCGCCTGGGCCACGTCGACGACGTGGCCGCCATGGTTCTCTACCTGGCCTCCGACGAGTCCGCCTTCGTCACCGGCGCCGAGATGGTGGTCGACGGCGGCCTCACCGCTTGAGGGCCAAGGGGGGCAGGGGGCACGGGCCATGGGCATCGAGATCGAGCGCATCGGCGTCCCCGACGACGAACTCGGCGAGGGGCCGCTGTGGGACCCGGCTGCCCGCGTCCTCTATTGGGTCGACATCAAGGGGCGCGCCATCCACCGCCTCGATCCGGCCCGTGGCGCCGTGCGAAGCTGGCCGACGCCCTCCGACATCGGCGCCATCGCCCTGCGCCAGCAAGGCGGCGCCGTCCTCGCCCTCAAGGACGGCTTTTACGCCTTCGACTTCGCAAGCGGTGCCTGTGAGCCCCTGGCCACCGGGCTGGTCGAGGCCCCCGGCATCCGCTTCAACGACGCCAAGGTGGACCGCCAGGGGCGTCTCCTGGCCGGCACCATCGTCGAGGACCTGAGCGCCCCCGACGCCAATCTCTACCGGCTTAACCGGGATTTGAGCGTGGACGTGCTGGAAAGCGGAATCATCTGTTCCAACGGCCCGTGCTGGAGCCCCGACGGCGCCACGTTTTACTTCACCGACACGCCGACGCGCCTCATCTCCGCCTACGACTACGACGTGACGGGCGGCGCCCTCGCCAACAAGCGGCCCTTCGCCGACACCGACGAGTTCGACACGGCGCCGGACGGCGCCACCGTCGACGCCGAGGGATACCTGTGGTGCGCCTTCGTGCTCGGCGGGCGGATCGGCCGCTTCGCCCCCGACGGCAGCCTCGAGCGCACCATCGACGTGCCCGTCGACCACCCGACCAGCGTCATGTTCGGCGGCGCCGATCTCGACGTGCTCTACGTCACGTCGTTGACCGAGCCGCTGCGCGCCGCCGACCCGGCGCCCCGCCCCGGCGGCCTGCACGCCATCCACGGCCTCGGCGTCCAGGGAATCCCCGAGCCGCGGTTCGCGGGGTGAGGAGGGGGGTACATCCTGGCGTTCGATCGGGAGGTCGGCGGCTCAGTCGGTTTCCGCTTCGTCCCCGTCGCCGATCTCGGCCCGCCCCCTGGTCTCGATGAACTTGACGATACCCCACACCACGGCCATCAGGGCGAAGGCTAGAACGGCGACTTTCAGATACGCCAGCAACTGACCGATGGCCATGCTCATCGCCTGTTCCTCAATCGATGCCCCCATGGGTCCGCCAAACGCGGCTGGCCACTATCACAGCCGCGGCAATTACGAATATGATCCTCCCGCCACCTCTTCACAACGCTTCTCGCGGGCCCTGGCGCCGGGGTCTGATTGGACAAACGATATTCGATGACGAGAGGGGCGAGCGCCAATGCGGAGGAAACGACCATGAGCGACGCCGAAACCTACGAGCTTTTCGCCGTCCGTTACGCCCACCTGGAAACGCGGCCGCGGCGCGATAATTTCATCGCCGCTCCGGATCCCCACGACGGCGCGATGCCCATCGACTACTACGTGTGGGCCATCGTCAACGAAAGCCGCACCATCGTCGTCGATACCGGCTTCGGCCACGAGGAAGCCCGGAAGCGCGGACGCCAGCTCATCCGCCTGCCGGGCGAGGGCCTGGAGATGCTGGGCATCGAGGCGGCCGCCGTCGAGGATGTCATCGTCACCCACCTCCACTACGACCACGCCGGGACGCTTGGCGCCTTTCCCCGGGCGCGCTTCCACGTTCAGGACCTGGAGATGACCTACACCACGGGGCGGCAGATGTGCCACCAGCCGCTGCGCCATGCCTACACCGTGGACGACGTGGTCGACATGGTGCGCTGCGTCTATGCGGGGCGCGTCCAATTCCACGACGGCGACGGCGACATCGCCCCCGGCGTCACCGTGCACCATATCGGCGGCCACACCCTGGGCCTGCAATGCGTGCGCGTGCGCACCAAGCGCGGCTGGGTGGTGCTGGCTTCCGACGCCAGCCATTTCTACGAGAACATGGAAACCGTCTCGCCCTTTCCCATCGTCTACAACGTCGGCGACATGATCGCCGGCTACGAGAGGATGCGGGGGCTCGCCGAGACGCCCGGCCACATCATCCCCGGCCATGATCCCCTGGTCATGGCGCGCTATCCGGCGCCCGAAAAAGCGCTCGAGGGAGCCGTCGCGCGGCTCGACGTGGCCCCCCGGTGACCCCCCGTTAACCGGTGAAAAATCGAGGTTGCCCGCCGCCCAATTACCTCAAGTCAAGGACGCTGTTCCGCCACCCACACGAGCCCCAGCCCCGAGCACGTATCGTTTCGGACAACCAAGCATGTGGATGCGGTTAAGGGGGGCGGGTCAATCTACTCGTTTGGAGGCAATATCATCAGGTTTTGAAACGAAGGTGACGAAGTCAACACCTCATAAACTATACGCTGTGCTTCCTTTATGTGCGAAACACAGCATGCAGCGGCCGCATCGCCATTTCCGTTGATGAGGTCGTTCAAGATTTCTTCGTGGGTGTGGCGCCAGACGTCTGGTCGATTTTCCAGCTGCAAGCTTACCCATAGTATTCGCATCGTCGCGTTATGAAGTTGCTCAACCCATCGAGCGTGCCTTCCATCTCCACACGCCCAGGCTACGGCACAATGGAAATTCCTGTTGGCCTCTAACAACGCAAATTCGCCTATCTTGTCGCCAACGTCGTAGTCGGCTCTACAAGCCGCATCAAGCTCACGTAGGGCTTGAGGGTCGATCTTCCCGGCGACCCTCCGCGTGATATCCGGTTCAAGAAGAAACCGCAAATGGAACACGGAGCGAATTTCGTCCATCGTCAGCGGCGCAACAATGTGGGTCTTTGGCGATGGCTTTGCGATCAAACCATCCTCTGATAGACGAGTAAGCGCTGAGCGAACCGCCGACTTGGTCAATCCAAACCGCTCGACAAGCGATGCTTCCGATATCTTTTCGCCGGGAAGAAGCTCATGGGTAACGATAGCTCTGCGAAGTCGAAGAAGGGCGATTTCCGACAGAGTCTCTCGTTTTCTGCGATGATGAGGCTCGCCGAATCTACCGCTGATAACTTTATCCATCTGTCGTCTTTTTCATCAAAGCGTTCTCATAAACAGTGACCTGCGCCCACGAACGATACCACTTTTCAAGTTAGACCGGGTATTGCCGGGAAGGTCCGATCCGGCCTCCACTACATGGGGGCTACAGCCCTGGACCAGGCGAACCTCCGCCCGCGGCAGGTGAGCGATGATTTTTTCACCGAAAAAGGCTTCCTGGACATCTGCTATCCCCTTCGCCTGTGAATCCAGATGCACGGTTTCTCAAACTAAGCATGTTGATCCGGTTAAGGGGGGCGGGTCACTGAGCGATTAGTTCAAACTCTAGAGAATAATGTTTGACATGTCAAATACATAGATGATATATATTTTTAATAGATTGAATTGCGGATGTTTATTGAATTTGGCAGATTAATTGTGGTGGCAAATTGTCATGGTGCCCACGGGAGGGCGCGCGCGCCTGCCACCGCGGCCACACAGTGCGACCAAGGCACACAGGAAATACGGAAATAAAGGGAGTATCCGGCATGGAAGACATGAGTCTCGATCTGATCCCGAGCGTCATCAGACCTATTATCGAATGGGGCATTCGCGAAGAACTCGGCCACGGCGATCATACCGGGGCATTCCTTGCCAAGCCCAATCAGATCGCCACCGGCAAGACCTACATCAAGAAGGAGGGCGTGGTCTGCGGCCTGCCGTTGGCCAAGATGTACTGGGAAATGCTGGAGCCCGACTGCGAGATCGAGGTGCTGGCCGAGGACGGCGACGAATGCGAGCCCGGCCAAGTGCTGATGGTCATCACCGCGTCGACCAAGGTGCTGTCGGCGGGCGAGCGCCTGGCCCTCGATTACCTGCAGCATCTGTCGGGCATCGCCACCAAGACGCGGCGCTTCGTCGAGCTTGCCGAACCCTTCGGCGTGACCATCGCCGACGCGCGCAAGGGCATTCCCCCCATCCGCCTCTTGCAAAAGTACGCGGTGCGCAAGGGCGGGGCACGGTCCGCCTGGTACAGCCTGTCGAACGCCATCCTCATCAAGGACAACCACATCAAGATGGCGGGCGGGCTCACCGAGGCCATCGAGCTGGTGCGCGCCAGGGGTCCGCACACGTTGCGCCTGGAGTGCGAGTGCGAGACCCTGGACCAGGTGCGCGAGGCCCTGGACGCCGGGGTCGATGCCATGGTGCTCGACAACATGGAAGTCGACATGCTGCGCCAAGCCGTGGATATCATCGGCGACAAGGCGTTCAAGGAGGCCTCGGGCGGCGTCACCGAGGACATGGTGGTGCCCATCTGCGAGACCGGCATCGACCAGATTGCCGTCGGCGGCCTCACCAACAGTGTCGAGGCGCTCGATATCAGCATCGATCTCTACGACATGAAGGAGAGCACCAAGCGCACCATCGACCGCGCCCGCGCCAAGCTCTCCAGCGTCGGCTGAGCGCGCTTCCTCGGCCCGGGAGAACAAACATGACCAGCGTCGAAACGACCAGCGCGCGGCTGCCCGCCGCGCGCGCCGAAAGTGTACCGCGCCTCGGCGTGGTGCCGGCGGTCGACCTCGAATCGACCGACGACCTGCTCAGAGTCATCGAGAAGACCTGCGAGGTGCCCGGCGTCACCGAATACAAGCTCGGCGGCGGGCCCATGCGCCTGGCCCTCGACGAGACAATGAAGGCGATCCGCCGTATCACCGACCTGCCCATCCTTTACGACCACCAGAAGGCCGGGCTCGACGTGCCCGCCAATGCCGGGCCCTACGTGAAGCGGTGCAAGGAAGCCGGCGTCGACGGGTTGCTGCTGTTCCCCATCGCCGGGCCCGAGGCGGTGCGCCAGTTCGTCGGCGAGACGTTGAAGGCCGGGCTTATTGCCGTCCCCGGCGGCGACGTCCTGATACCCGATTACTCGGCTTCCGACGGCGGCTTCGTCATCGACGACGCCTACGAGCGCATCGTCGAAATCAGCGCCGAGGTCGGCTGCCAGCGCTTCGTGGTGCCGGCCAAGCTGGACAAGCTGGAGAGGCGCGCCCAGTGGGTCGCCGACAACGTCACCGATCCGGTCCTCTACATCGTCGGCTTCGGGCCCATGGGGGGCGACCTGAAACAATCCTTCGCCGCCACCGAGGCGTGCCCGTCCAGGCGCATTCTCGTCGGGCGCGCCATCCACCAGCAGCCCGATCCCGGTGCCGCGGCGCGGCGCTTCGTCGACGAAATCATGGCCCTCGCCTAGCCTCGGCGGGCGGCAAGAAAAGGAGCTGACCATGGCCAAGAATCAACCGCCGCCCGGCACCCACCAGTTCGAGCCGATCGATCTCGACTTCGACAAGATGAACGGTGTCGTTCCATATATCCTGCAACATTCCTATACCGGCGAGATCCTCATGCTCGGCGTCCTCAACGACGAGTCCTGGCGCCGCACCTGCGAGACGGGCATCCTCACGTCCTACCGCCGCACCCTGGGCCGCGTCTGGACCATGGGCGAGGACGGCGGCCATTTCATCAAAGTCTCCCGCGTCAAGGTCGATTGCGACAACGACACGGTATTGTTCGAGACCCTGCCCGAGGCCCCGGTGTGCGGGCACGGTCAATTGACCTGCTTCTTCAACGAGCTGCCCGCCAAGGAAGCGCACGGGGGAAAATGAGGGCACGGGCGCGGGCCGCCCCCCGGCAAGCGGCGAAGGAGTTCCGGTGATGGATACGGTCGTGGAGGCCGGCGCCCGGCGCGAGCGGCCGTTCATCGACGGCGCCTACGCCGGCGACACCGGCGGCAAGCCCCTTACCGTCTCCAGCCCGTGGACCAACGAGACCATCGCCACCGTCGCCACCGCCGGCGACGCCGACGTCGACCGCGCCGTCAAGGCGGCGCGACGGACCTTCGACGATGGCGCCTGGTCGACCATGGTGCCCTTCGAGCGCGGCCAGGTGGTGGGCCGGATCGGCGCCCTCATCGGCGAGCGCGCCGAGGAGATCGCCCGCGTCGAGGCGTTGAACGCCGGCAAGCCCATGGCCGGGGCGCTGAAGGAAGTTATGGGCGCCGCCCGCGTCTTCGCCTACTACGCCGGTGCCATGGACAAGTTCTTCGGCGATTCGATCCCCCTCGGCGGCGGGCTCGTCGATTTCACCGTGCGCGAGCCGGTCGGCGTCGCCGGACAGATCATCCCCTGGAACGCCCCCTTCCTGATCACCGCCTGGAAGATGGCGCCGGCCCTGGCCGCCGGCTGCACGGTGGTACTCAAGCCGGCGTCGGCGACGCCGCTCTCGGCGCTCATGCTGGGCGACATCGTGACCGAGGCGGGGGTGCCGCCGGGCGCCGTCAACATCGTGCCCGGCGACGCCAGGACCACCGGCGGGGCCCTCGTCTCCCATCCCCTGGTCGACAAGATCTCCTTCACCGGATCGACGGCCGGCGGCACCGCCATCATGAAGAGCGCCGCCGATACCATGAAGCGCGTCACCCTGGAACTCGGCGGCAAGAGCCCCAACATCGTCTTCGCCGACGCCGACGTGGACAAGGCGGCGCGCCTGGCGGTGCCCGCCGTCTTCGGCAACGCCGGGCAGTCGTGCTCGGCGCGCACCCGCATTTTCGTGGAAAGGGCGGTCCACGACGCCTTCCTCGACAAGTTCGTGGCGACGGCCAAGAAACTCAAGGCCGGCCCCCTCGACGATCCGGCGACCGAGCTCGGCCCCCTCATCTCGCCGTCCCATTGGGAGGAGGTCATGGGGTACGTCGATGCCGGGGTGGAGGAAGGGGCGCGCCTCGTCTGCGGCGGCGCGCGGCCGCCCGGCATGGACCAGGGCAACTACTTCCTGCCCACCGTCTTCGCCGACGTATCGAACGACATGCGCATCGCGCGCGAGGAGATCTTCGGCCCGGTCGCCGTGGTCATCCCGTTTGCCTCGGAGGAAGAGGTGGTCGGCCTCGCCAACGACAACGACTACGGGCTCCAGTGCACGGTGTGGACCCGCGACATCGGCAAGGCGCTGCGCGTCGCCAAGGGGGTGCGCGTCGGCATGGTTTCCATCAACGGCATCCCCAGCGCCAGCCAGCTCGGGGTGTTCACCCCCTTCGGCGGCTTCAAGAAGTCGGGCATCGGCCGCGAGCAGGGCCGCCACGGGCTTGAACTCTACACCGAGGTCAAGAACGTCATCATCGACGTCTCGGATTGAGGGCCGGCGGCCGCAACTATCCCTCGCCGAGCCCCGCCCACGCCTTGCGGTAGGCGTCCTCGACGGCGCCGGCGAAGGCGGCGGCATCGCCCAGGGGCGAGGCCTTCATGCGCGCCCGCAGCCCCAGCCGCAGCTCGGCCAGCTCGTCGACGCGCCCCGCCAATCCCACCGCGGTCCGCACGTATTCCTCGACGGTGGCGGCGGCGAACTGGGACAGGCCGAGGCGGTTGAGGATGGAGGTTCCGACCCGTCCGGCGTGACGCTCGCCGCTCAGGCTGACCACCGGCACCCCCATCCACAGGGCCTCGCACGTCGTCGCCGTGCCGTTGTAGGGAAAGGGGTCGAGGGCGAAATCGGCCATGCCATAGAGCCCCAGGTGGTCGTCCGCGTTGTCCATGAAACCGTGGAGTTCGAGGCGCTCCGCCGCGATGCCCTGTGCGGCGAACATTTCGCCACAGGCACGGCGGGTCTCGCCGTCGGCCAGCGCCCTGGCTTTGAGCAGAAGCCGGGAGTCGGCGACGTGGCCGAGAATGCGCGACCACGCGGCGACCACCTCGGCCGTTACCTTGGAGAGATTGTTGAAGCTGGCGAAGGTCACGTATCCGTTTTCCAGGCACGGAAAGGGGCCGATGTCGGGGGCCTTCTCGTTGCCGCCCCCGGGGCCCATGTAGCAAAGAAACCCCGTTTCCAGCCGGATCAGCGCTTCGGTGTGCAGTTCCTCGGCGCCGGGCGGGTCGGCGTCGGCGTCGGTCAGGCGGCAGTCGATGGCGGAAAGCCCGGTGGTGTTGGGATAGCCGAGCCAGGAAAACTGCAGCGGCGCCGGCTTGCGGGCGAACAGGGGAAGCCGGTTGTTGGCCGTGTGGCCGGCCACGTCGACCAGGATGTCGATGCCGTCCTCGCGGATCAGCCGCAAGGCGTCCTCGTCGGACAGGCCGGCGATGGGGCGCCAGTGGGTGGCGGCCCGGCGCAGGCGCCGCGTGGTGGCGTCGACGCGCCTGTCGCAAGGGTAGCAGAACACCTCGAACGCGACGCTGTCGTGGGCGGCGAGCAGGGGTTCGAGGAAATAGGCCACGGAATGGGTGCGGAAATCGGGCGACACGTAGCCGACCCGCAGCCGTTCGGCCTCGGGCGATCGGGAAGGCGGGGGGGGCTCCGATGCCTCCGCCGCCGCGTCTTGCGCCTTCCCCCATTCCAGGTGCGCCTCGAAAATCTCCTTGGGCCGAATGTCGGCGAGGTAGTTCAGGCCGAGCAGCAGGTTGCTGTGCACCTCCGCGTCCGCCGGCTTGACGGCCAGGGCGCGTCTGTAGGACGCGATGGCGTCGTCGATCCTGCCCTGCTCGACAAGCGCGTTGCCGAGGTTGTTCGACGCCTCGGAAAAATCGGCGTCGACGTCGAGGGCCCGGCGAAAGGCGGCGGCGGCCTCGGCCAGCCTGCCTTGCTTCTTGAGCGCCATGCCGAGGCCGTTGAGGGCGGGGGCGTTGTCGGGATCGATGTCGAGGGCCTGGCCGTAGGCGGCGGCGGCCTCGTCCGTCTTTCCCTGATCCATGAGGGCGCGGGCTAAATTGTAATGAGCCTCCGCGAAGTTGGGGTGCGAGGCGAGGGCCTGGCGGTAGGCGGCGACCGCCTCGTCGGCCTTGCCCTGGAGGAGAAGCGCGTTGCCCAGGTTGACGTGGGCCGGCGCCAGGCCGGGGTCGATGGCGACGGCGCGGCGGTAGGCGTCGGCGGCCTCGTCGGCGCGGCCCTGGCCGGCGAGGACGTTTCCCAGGTTGTAGAGCGCGTCCACGAAGCGGGGGTCGGCCTTCAGGGCCTCGCGGTAGGCGGCTTGCGCCATCTCCGCCTCGCCCTGGCTGGCGAGGGCATTGCCCAGGTTGTTGTGGGTCCCTGGCGAGGCGCCGTCGACCTCCAGGGCGCGGCGGTAGTGGGCGATGGCCTCGTCGAGCTGACCGAGTTCGCGGAGCGCGTTGCCCAGGTTGTTGAGGATGGCCAGGGACCGGGGGTCGATGTCGAGGGCGCGGCGGTAGGCCGCCACCGCCTCATCCGCCTTGCCCTGGTCGGCGAGGGCGTTTCCCAGGTGGTTGAGGGCCTCGACGGAGCCCGCGTCAATGCCGAGCGCGCGGCGATAGGCGGCGGCCGCCGCGGCCGGCTTGCCCTCGGCCTCCAGGGCGCGGCCGCGAGCAATGTGGCGGGCGGCGCCTTGCGGTCGGCCCGTCTTGGCGCGCTTCCTGGTTTGCTTTTGCTGGCGCCGGCGCTCGGCCCTGCTCATGGGATGTCCTGCATATCGTATTGAATAACAATAGCTTACAGAGAGATTTATATTCCACCCACAAATCAACCCGCAACAGGACTAGGTATTCCGGTCGGTACCCGCCAATCCTCGCCGGCCGGGCCGTCAGCGCCCCGTCTCGTCGAGGCGGCCCTTGTGGGCGCGCACGAAATCGACGAAGCGCCGCGTCCACCGGTGGGCGCCGCCGTCGCGCAGATGGGCGAAGGAGGCCACGAGGTTGCCGATGACGATGCCATCGTGACGGCCATCGACCCCGAACCCGCGCAACACGTCGTAGGCGAAGGTTGTCCCGCCGGGCAGGTTTTCCAGGCTCGAATAGTGGAACTCGTGGGCCGCGATCTCGCCGCCGCCGGCGAGGGGCCACGGACCGCTTCCGGTCTCGCGGAGCCGCACGTAGCCGCGTCCCCTCGGCGTTTCGTGCATGACCACGTCGGCGGGGATGACACCGGTCATCTCGCGGGTGGTGCCCCGCCACGAGAGGGTACGCCCCAGATACATGAGACCGCCGCACTCGGCGTAGGTGGGCAGGCCGCCCTCGATGGCGGCGCGGATATCGTGGCGCAGCGACCGGTTGTCTTGCAGCGCCGTCATGTGGGTTTCCGGGAATCCGCCGCCGATGAACAGCCCGTCGAGGTCGGGCAGGTGCGCCTGTTTCATGGTGTCGATGGGCAGCAGCCTGGCGCCCGCCGCCTCCAGCGCCTCCAGATCATCCGCATAATAGAAGCCGAAGGCGGCATCCCGGGCCACGGCGATGGTGAGATCGGTGGCCGCCGACGCCGCGCCGGGCTGTTCGCGCGCCAGTGGCGGCGTCGGCGTCGCCGTCGGCGCGGCGAGCTCCAGGAGGCGCTCCAGGTCCACCTGATCGGCGACCATACGGGCGATGGTGGCGACCTTGACCCCGGCGTCCGCCGTCTCGGTGTTGGGGATCAGGCCCAGGTGCCGCTCCGTGATCTCCAGCGCCGGGTCGCGGTGGATGGCGCCCAGCACCGGTACGTCCGTGTAGTGCTCGATTATGGCGCGCAGCTTGGCCTCGTGCCGGCTGCCGCCGATCTTGTTGAGAATGACGCCGACGATGCGCACCGCCGGGTCAAACGCCTGATATCCGAGGATCAACGGCGCGATGCCGCGTGTCATGCCGCGCGCGTCGATAACCAGCACCACCGGCGCCCCCAGGAGAATGGCCACCGCCGCGTTGCTGTTGCCGCCCTCGAGGTCGAGACCGTCGTAGAGGCCCTTGTTGCCCTCGATGACGGAAAGGTCGGCGCCTCGGGCGCGGCGCCAGAAGGCGGCCAGGATCTCGGCCTCGCTCATGGTGTTGTAGTCGAGGTTGTAGCAGACGCGGCCGGCGCCGGCGCCGAGCCACATGGGGTCGATGTAGTCGGGGCCTTTCTTGAAGGGCTGGACGACCAGTCCCCGTTCCCTGAAGGCCGCGCACAGGCCCATGGCGATCGTCGTCTTGCCCGACGACTTGTGGGAGGCGGAGATGAACACGTGGGCCATCAAATTTATACCGTTGGCAGCAATGCCCCTATGCGGGGAGTCCTCCGCCTCTACGCCGGTTCAGTGGCCCTTGCGGCTTCCGCCCCGGTCCCGGTATCGGCGGGTGGCGCGTCGGGACCGGCCGGGGCGTCGGCCAGGGTTCGCGGCAGGAACGGCAAGACCTTGACGCCCAGCGCGACCATCATCAGGGCGATGGCGACGCCGCTGATTCCAAGGGCCAACTCCGGCAGGCTGGGCGCATAGGAGGCGATGGCGCCGTCGAGGAAGCCGCTGCCCGGTTCCATCCCCGGGAACAGCACCAGGGGATAGGCCTGGCCGCCGATGATGATGACGTAGACCTGCGCCAGTCCGCCGAGCACGACGAGGCCGGCGGCCAGTCCGACGGCGCCGCGGCGGCCGCCGGTCGCCGGATGAAAGAGAAGGGCCAGGGGGACGAGCCCGCCGAGCACCACCTGGCCGCCCCAGAAGAGGACCGTATGGATGCCGCCTTCGGCCAGGATGAAGCGTTCGAAGCCGTGGTGTTCTGCGGCGTACAGATTGGTCAGGTGCTGGACGGCGACGAAATAAAGGACGGCGGCCACGAACACGCCGAGCAGGTTCTTGAGGCGCCGCACGAGGGCGTCGCCGAGTGGCCGCTCGGCGCAGTGGCAGGCCAGCATCAGGACAAGGATGAGGATGGCATGGCCGAAGGCCAGCGACATGGCGATGAACAGCGGCGCCATGATGGCCGCGTCGTAGGCCTGTCGGGCCACCAGGAAGCCGAAGATGGAACCGGTGCCGGTGGTCAGCACCAGCCGCCACAGGAAGGCGAACCATCCCACAGGCTTGGCGAAGCGGTTCATGCGTCGCTCCATCATCACCCACAGATAGGCGCCCACCACGGCGAAGAATCCCATGTAGAGGTAGATGTTCCAGGCGAAGATGGATTTGAAGTTGTAGGAGGTGAGGGCGACGATCAGGCGGTCCGGACGCCCCAGGTCGAGGACCAGGACCATGAGCCCGCCGCTCAGCAGCGCCACCGCCAACAGCCCCGACAACCTGGCCAGCGGCTGGTAAGGGGTGCGTCCGAACACCGACGAGACGGAGGCGGCGTTGAGCGCGCCCGAGGCGGCGACGATGAGGAAGACGGCGAACACGTGCGGCGTGCCCCACACGATGCGATTGTTCATGCCGGTCACCGCGTGGCCGAAGTGCTCCATGTAGTAGGCGGCGCCCAGGCCGCCCAGGATAAGCAGCGCGAGCACGCCGAGCACGGCGCGGTACCCGGCGCCACGGCCCTGGATCTCCTGGAATCGGACCCTTTTCATCGCTTCGCCGCCCTCCCTGGAATGTGGTAGCGGACGGCGGGGTCGAGCCCCAGGTCGGCGCGCACGCGGACCGCCGCGTAGGCCGCCGCTCGACGGGCGATTTCGCTGTCCGGGTCGTTGAGGTCGCCGAACGTGAGGGCGCCGCCGCCGGCGCGGCCACAGGCCTCGACGCAGGCCGGTATCCCGCCGGCGTCGATGCGATGGACGCAAAGGGTACACGATTCCACCGTGCCCTTGCCGCGCGGTGCGTGAGGCCTCTGCTCGGCGACATCCTCGTGGACGAACGAGCGCGCGTTGTAGGGGCAGGCCATCATGCAGTAGCGGCAGCCGATGCAGATGTGCTTGTCGACCAGGACGATGCCGTCGGCTCGCCGGAACGAGGCGCCGGTCGGACAGACGTCGACGCAGGGCGGAAAGCGGCAGTGCTGGCACATCATGGGCAGCGTCCAGGAGGCGCCGCCCGCCGGCTCGCGTAAGCTCACCATGCGGATCCACTGGGGGTCGGTGCGCGGGCGGCCATGGCCCGTCCAGCCATTCTCCGTCCGGCAGGCGTCGACGCAGACGTCGCAGCCGTCGCCGCACTTGGCCGAATCGACGAGGAGGCCCCAGCGCACCTTGGCCGAAGCCGGCCCGGTGGGTGCCTTCGCCTCGGCGGCGGTAATCAGGACGACACCGGGCGCCAGGGACAAAGTGGCGATGGCGGCGGCGCCGGCCAGCAGCCGCCGTCGGGCGCCGTCGACGGTGTTGTTGGCCGGAGGCGATGGGGGCATCTTCATGGGGATCGCTCCAACGCGCCCAGGTGCGCCCCGAGCCGGGCGCGCCGGCTTTCCTTTTGGGGAGGCGCCTGCCATCCCGTTCGCCGGGCCTTGTCCACCGGTTTGTCGGTGTGGCACTCGAAGCAGTCGATGCGCACCGCCGCATAGGTGTGGCATTGGCCGCAGAAGGGCTCCACGGTTAGCGTCTTCGCCTCTTCTTGCCCGGGCTCGGGCACGGCGTGACAGGCCACGCACTCCTTCAGGCTGTACTTCCTTCCGCGGATGCCCTGGCGCACCGTCTCGTCACGCTGGTGCGCCAGATAGTCCATGTGGTAGCGGCGCATGGAAGCGGTGGGCTCGATGCAACTCTCGCCCTTGCCCTTGGCGGGGCGCGGCAGCGGCACCCGGCCGTCGATAGAATCTTTGTTATCCGCGGCGTCCGCACCGACGCCGCACAGCAGCAGCACCGCCAGCGTTGCGGCGAGCCTGCGTGGGAGGTCCCTCGGACGGGTCACGACGCCCTTACTCCCCGAGCCCCATGCGGATGTATCCGGAAGGGCAAACGTCCATGCAGATGTGACAGCCGATGCACTTGTCGTAGTCGGTGTCCACGTAGCGTCCTATCGTGCGCTCGCCCTTCCTCAAGCGGTAGACGGCATCCTGCGGACAATAGATGAGGCAGTTGTCGCACTCGAGGCACATGCCGCAGCTCATGCAGCGTTCGGCCTCGCCGATGGCATGCTCGTCCGAGAAGCCGGTAAAGCGCTCTTCGAAGTTGTCGACCACCGTTTCCGGGGTGATCGCGGGCTCGTTCCGCCGGTTCATGGGCACATGGTCGAAGTGCCCCAGGAACAGGTCCTGGTGGTGGACGATCTCGGAAGACGAACGGTCCTCGTAATTGTGGACGGCGTAGTTTCCGTCACAGGTTCCCCATGACGGCTGATGGTTGTAATCGTCAGGTTGCCGGCCGTGGCGGCGAAGGTCGGCGACGAGGTCGAAATGGTGGACGTCCACCTTGGGCCGGCGCGGTGCGTCCTCGCCCCGCAGGTAGCGGTCCATGCTGTCGACGGCGATGGAGGCATGGCCGATGGCCGAGGTTATCAAGTGCGGGGTGATGGCGTCGCCGCCCACGAAGTGGCCAGGCCTGACGGGACTCCGGTGGTGCCCGTCGGCGGCCATCAGGCCCTCGCCGTTGTCGAACTCCTCGATGCCCCGGTAGTCGCCGGCCTGGCCCGTGGCACCGACGATGAGGGCGCCTTCGATATCGAACTCCTGGCCCTCTTGCGCCACCATGGTGCCCTCTTTCCACTCGACGGGGACAACCCTCAGGTGGGTGGCGCGGCCGTCCTCGCCGCGAACCACCTCGAGCGGCGCCAGGTTGTCGCGAATTTCCACGCCCTCGGCGATCACCGCGTCGATTTCGTGCCTGGCCGCCGGCGCCTTGGAGATGGGGCGGCGGTAGACGATCCACACGTCGGCGCCTTCGCGGCGGGCCACCCGGGCCACGTCGTGGACGGTCTGCCCCAGGATGACGTTTTCCGGACGGTCCTTGGCGGGCAGGTTTTCGGTGCGCCCCAGGCGCCGTGCCACCGCCGCCACGTCCATGGCGGTATCGCCACCGCCGACCACCAGCACGCGGCCCGTCAGGTGCTTCAGCCTTCCCTCGTTGAAAGCCCGCAGGAAGGAAATTCCGCTCACGCAGTTGCTTGCTTCCGCCCCCGGGCAGGGCAGGGGCTTTCCCGACTGGGCACCGATTCCCCAGTAGACGGCATCGTAATCCTTTTCCAGGTCGGCCACCGTGACGTCGGTGCCGACCCGGGTGCCGAGACGGACCTCGACGCCCATGTCGATGATGCGCTGGATCTCCTTGTTGACCACGTCGCGCGGCGTGCGGTAGGCGGGGATGCCGAAGATCATCATGCCGCCCAGGGCATCGCCTTCTTCGAAGATGGTGCAGGCGTGGCCCTTGCGCCGCAGGAAATAGGCGGCGGCCAGCCCGCTCGGACCGCCGCCGACGATGGCGACCTTTTTGCCGGTCTCCGTCGGCGGCGCGGGGAAGGCGAGGCCGTGCCCGATGGCCCAGTCGCCGATGTAGTGTTCGACGGCGTTGATGCCGACGTGTTCGTCGACCTCGTCGCGGTTGCAGCCGTCCTGGCAGGGCGCCGGGCACACCCGTCCCATGATGGCGGGAAAGGGGTTGGCCTCGGTCATGCGGCGGAAGGCGTACGCCTGCCACGCCGTCCCCTCGTCCGGCTTGTCGAGGCCGCTCACGATCGACAGCCAGCCGCGCACGTCGTGACCGGACGGGCAGTGCGCCTGGCAGGGTGGGGCGCGATGCACGTATACCGGGCATTTGTAGGAGCCATCGGCCTCGAAGATCATATCGGTCATCGACCGAAAGGCCGTCTCGCCCTCCTCGTAGCGCCGGTAAGTCGGTGCCGCGTCGCCGGTCTGGTTCACGCCTTTTTCATTCAATGTCGGGGTTCCTCATTCCTTGGCGCCCAGCCGAATGGCGTTGCCGACCAGCTGGTGGAGGCTGACCGTCATGTCCATCTCGAAGCCGTAATGGGGCAATACCGTGCTGAACTGACTCTTACAGATGGCGCAAATGGCGGCGATGTGGGTGACGCCTTCCTCTTCGACGACCTCTTTCAGCGCCTGCATGCGCGGCCGCGCGCCCTTGACCCTGAGTTCCAACAGATCGTCGGTCAGCAGCCCGCCGCCGCCGCCGCAGCAGAAGGTCTTGCCGTGAGTGGTCTCGGGGTCCATGTCGACGAACCTGTTGACGCTGGCCTTGATCAGCTCTCGCGGGATGTGGAACTGCCCGCCGGGCGCCTCTCCCATGCGCGAGGCCCGTGCCACGTTGCAGGAATCGTGATAGGTCACCGTCATGTCATCGTTGGCCGACGCATCGAGGCCGAGAGCGCCGCGCCCGATCAGGTCGTAGGTGAACTCACAGATGTGCTGGGGCACGGGATAGCGGGAATCGAGGAAGTCCCACGGCCCCGCCAGCGTGTTCAGAAAGCTGTAGCCGGCGCGCCAGGCGTGGCCGCACTCGCCGAAGACGATGCGCCTGACGCCGAGCTGCCGCGCCGCCTCGCGAATGCGCCCGGCGATGCGGCGCATGTGCTCGTAGGAACCGATGAACATGGCGAAGTTGGCCGCCTCCGAGGCATGGGAGCTGATGGTCCAGCTGACGCCCGCCTGATGGAATACCTTGGCGTAGCCGATGAGGCCGTCGACGTGGGGTTCGGCGAAGAAGTCGGCCGAGGGGCTGACCAGCATGATCTCCGCGCCCTCGACGTCGAGGGGGAAGCGCACGTCGACGCCGGTCTCCTCCTTGACGTCCTCCTCCAGGCCCTCGAGAGTGTTTTCCAGGGCGCGCGGCGGCAGGCCCAGGTTGTTGCCGATCTTGTGCACCTTGGCGATGATTTCGTTGCTGTACTTCTGGCCGAGCCCGATGTGATCCATGATCTCGCGGGCGGCCATGGAGATCTCGGCGGTATCGATGCCGTAGGGGCAGAAGACCGAGCATCGGCGACACTGGGAGCACTGGTGGAAGTAGGTGTACCAGTCGTCCAGGACCTCCTTGGTCAGGTCCTTGGCACCGACCATGCGAGGCGCCAGCCTGCCGGACAGGGTGAAGTATCGGCGGTAGACCTCGCGCAACAGGTCCTGGCGGGCCACCGGCATGTTCTTGGGATCCCCGGTGCCCAGGAAATAGTGGCACTTGTCGGCGCAGGCGCCGCATTTGACGCACGTATCCAGGTACACCCTGAGGGCGCGGTTGCGCTCCAGCAGTTCGCCCAGCTTGGCAATGGCCTTTTGTTCCCAGCCCTCGACCAATTCACCGGGAAAGCCGAGAGCCTCCTGGTGCTCGGCGCCCGCCACGAAGGGTCGGCAATGGGCCATCGCCCCGTCGACGATGTCGGGGACCTCGGTATGCCCGGTCAGTTCCGGTATGTGGAATTCTTTCTTGGCCAAGTTTGTTCCAGGGTGCTGTGGTCGATCAGGCGTCCTTGTGGTTGCCGAGGAGGGCGGCCCTGGGAGAGAGGTGCCGCCTTTCCCGCGGGTTGTCGGCCTGGTTGCGGGTGGGGCTGAAGAAAACCCCCGGCGCGTGCAGGAGCTTGCTGAACGGAAAGACGATCATCAGCGCCGCGACCAGCGCCAGATGGATGAGCAGCAAGGGATCGCCCGGCAGCGGCTGCCAGTCGAAGTAGAGGAGGCCGAGGACGAAGGCCTTGAGTGCCACGATGTCGGTACGCACCACGTAGCGGATAGCCAGCCCGCTTGCCGCGATCGCCACCAGCAGCAGCAAAATCAGGTGATCGGAGGCATGGGAGATGTAGCGGACACGCGCCTGGAACAGCCGCCGCGCCCACAGCCCGATGAGCCCGATCACCAGTGCGTAGCCGGCGTACTTGCCGAACGGCTGGAGGACAACCACCCAGGTCCAGACCGGCTCGGTGAAGTAGCGCAGATGGCGTATCAGGGCCAGCGCAAGGGCGGCGTGGAAGATGGCGCCGAACAGCCAGATCCACTTGTTGGACTTGAACAGGCTTTCGAACAACAACACCTCCCGCGCCACCCTGAGCCCGGCGCCGGCCGCGCTCAGCGGCGCCGGGGTGGTGGGAATCTTCAGGGGCGCGGGCGTCCTGGCGTACTGGAAAATCTTGTAGGCGAGACCGGCGATCATCACCGCCGCCGCAAAGTACAAAAGGAGGGCGAAGAGCGTCGTCAGGGCCGACATCTTGTCATCGTCCTCCGCCAGTCGGGCCGGGCGAGGCGCTAGATGCAGCCCGTCGGCTTGGGCAGCCCGGCGATCTTGCAGGCCTGCTTGGCCGGGCCGTAAGGGAACAGGTTGTACATGTACTTGTTGTTGCCCTTTTCCTCTCCGAATGCCTTCTTCATGGCCTTGATCAAGACGCGGACGGCCGGCGCGATCTGGTATTCCTGGTAGTATTCGCGCAGGAAGTTGACGACTTCCCAGTGCTCGTCGTTCATCTCGATTTCTTCCTGCACGGCGATCACGTTGGCGAGTTCCTCGCTCCATTGCTCGATGTCGACGATGTAGCCTTCCTCGTCGTGTTCGATGACCTTGCCGTTGAGTTCATAAGACAATTTCAGGGTCTCCTCTTCTGTTGGCTGTGGCCGCGTCGGCATCCACCGGTGTGCTTCGAGGTAGGGCGCCTCACAGCCACGACTGGACGGGTCCGTGCTCCTCGACCAGGTCCACGAAACCGCCGTAATCGACGACCTCGATGCCCTCGATCACGCGGTCTGGCGCGATGCCCCGGGCCGCCAGGTCGGGACCGAGGACGAAGACGGAATACTCGATGGCCGCCGCCTTCAACGTGTCGGTCACGGTCGTTTCCACGCACGCCGCGTAGACGCCGTCCTCGTAGAGCAGAATGGCGCCGCCCTTCGGCGCCACGCGCAGGCAGCTGTCGAGGGCAGAGCGTTCGAAAGGTGACTTGTTGACGATGTGCAGCATCTGGTGCGTGCCCCGTTCAGCCGGTGATAATCACGTCTTGTTGGTCCATCAGCCCACCCAGTTCCTCGGCGCTCAGTACCTCCACCGGGACCACGAAATCGTCCACAGCCAGGCCCCGGGCCTCCATCGATTCCCTTTCGACGAAGAGCTTTTCGACGTCGTAACCCTCGAGCGCCCGGTAGGTGGGCGAGAAGTTCTTGACGTTGATGGCCTTGGTGTCCTGGCCTTTCTTGATCTGGAAGACGCCGTCGTCCATGAAGACGACGCTGACGTCCTGGTCGAAGGCGGCCGAGATGAGCACCGTTTCCAGTATCTCGAGGGCATAAATGGTGCCGTAGGGCGCCTTGCGGTTGACGAACATGAACTTCTTGACGACACCCTCGGTGTCGTAATCGGGTTCCAACTCGTTCACCGTGCTTACCTCTTCCCTCAATCGCCGAAAACGACAAGGCGGTCGGCGGCGATTCCCGCCTCGATGAGTTGGCCGAGGCCGGATATCGTGAAGCCGTCGGCCAGAAGCTCCTCCTTCATGCCGCGACGCAGTCCGGCGGCGACGCAGACGATCAGTTCGATGCCGTGCTCCTTCCCCAGTTCCGACCAGAGCCTGACCAGGTTGCGGTCGTCGGACTGTGGTTCCGACAGCCGGTTGGCGTTGTTGACGCCGTCGTAATAGAAGAACACCCGCAGCACCTGATGGCCCTTTTCAATGGCGGCGCTGGCGAACAGATAGGCGGAATCCGACGCCTGGTGCGTGAACGGTCCCTCGTTGACCATGATGCCGAGCTTCATCGGGCGGTTTTCCTCTCCTGCCATCCGGTCGACTAGAAGTAGACGTGGCTGGACGCGTTGAGGCTGGCCCGGCCCCCCGGCCAGCTTTCGACGTGATACTTGGTGAAAGGCAGGTTCGTGAGTTCGAAGAAGCGCGGCCAGCCGATCCTCTCGATCCACTCGCCCATGCGCTCCCACGGGCGGGCATCTTCCTTGTAGACGCCGAGGATCATCTTGACGACCTCGGCCACCTCGGGCCAGCGCGGCGGGTTGTTGGGCAGGCCGGCCGCCGCCAGTTTGTGGAAGGTCGGCTTGCTGCGGGTGCTGGAATGCTTGCCGCCCACCCATATGGCGATCTTGGAGTGCTCGGGATCGTTGATCTGCATGGGCGGGCACGGCGGATAGCAGGCGCCGCAACACATGCACTTCCTTTCGTCGACTTCGAGGGAGGGCTTGCCGTTGATCACGATCGGCCGTATCGCAGCCACCGGGCAGCGGGCGATCACCACCGGGCGCTCGCACACGCTGGCCACCAGGTCATGATCGATTTTCGGCGGCTTGGTGTGCTGGATGTTGATGGCGATGTCGCCCTGTCCGCCGCAGTTGATCTGACAGCACGACGTGGTGATCTTGACCCGGTTCGGCATCTCCTCGGCGATGAACTCGTCGTAAAGCTCGTCCATCATGGCCTTGGCCACGCCCGAGCCGTCGGTGGCGGGGATGTCGCAGTGCAGCCATCCCTGGGTGTGGGAGATCATGGAGATCGAGTTGCCGGTGCCGCCGATCGGGAAGCCTTCCTCCTCGAGTTTGTCGATGAGGGGCTGCACCTTGTCGAAGCTGCTGAGCATGAATTCGATGTTGGAGCGCGAGGTGAAGCGCACGTGGCTTTCGGCGTACTGGTCGGCGATGTCGCACAGATTGCGCACCATGTGGACGTCCATCTGGCGCGGCGTGCCGGCCCTCACCGTCCACACCTCGTCGCCGCCTTCGGCGACGTGATGGAGGACGCCGGGCCGCGGGCGGTCGTGCCATTTCCACGTGCCGCGGTTCTTCCTGAGCAGCGGGTGCATCAAGGGCAGGGGATCGGGGACGCCGGTCTCGTCGGGCATGCGGGGGGCTTCGCTCATGGCTTGCTCATGGCGGCGCCGACCCTATTCGGCGGCGGTGTTATTGCGGGCATTCCACTTCTCCACTTCCTCGTCCCAGTCGTCCATGCGGACGTAGGAGCTGGTGCGCGGATGACGGATCATGTTGGGATCGGGCTCGAGACCAATGCCCTCTAGGAAGTTGACGAGGCCGATGCGTACGATCATCTCGCCGACCCTTTCGTGCTCGAGCGCGTTTTCGGCGAAGGACTCGACGAAAGCATGGGCCAGTGCCTGGAACTTTTCGTAGTCCTCGTCGGTTTCCAGCCTCATGAACGGCACGACGACGGTGCCCATGAGGTCGCCGATCTTCAACGAACGCTTGCCGCCGATGAGGATCGTGACGCCGCGCTCCTTGCCCGGGGACAAGGCCTTGGTCATGACGTTGATGCAGTGCATGCAGCGCACGCAGCTTCGGTTGTCGATGTCGAGGGAATCGTCGTCGTCGAGGCTGATCGCCCGCGTCGGGCACATGGCGACGACCTGATCGATGATGGCCTTGCGGCCGCGCTCCTCGACATACTCTTTGACGCGCTCTTGCTCGATCCGGATGTCGTCGCGCCAGGTTCCGATGACCGCCACGTCGGAGCGATGGATGGCGTTGACGCAGTCGTTGGCGCACCCGGAGAACTTGAACTTGAACTTGTAGGGCAGGGCCGGGCGGTGCATCTCGTCGAGCAGGGAATTGACGATCAGGCGGTGCGCCTTCTGCTCATCGAAACACGACTGCTCGCAGCGCGCCGCGCCGACGCAACTCATGGACGTGCGCACGGCGGGGCCGGCGCCGCCCATGTCGAAGCCATACTCGTTGAGCGCGTCGAAGGCCTTCTGGACGTTTTCGGTGGTGCAGCCCTGGAACATGATGTCACCGGACTGGCCGTGGAAGGCGATCAGGCCGGAACCGTGCTCCTCCCAGATGTCGCAGAGTCCGCGCAGGGTCTCGGTGTCGTAGTGCATCCCCGCCGGCGCCTGTATGCGCAAGGTATGGAACTCGGCGCATTCCGGGAAATCCTCGGCGACCTCCGAAAATCGGGGAATGACGCCGCCGCCATAGCCGCGGACGCCGACGGTGCCGCCCTTCCAATAGCCCTTGCGCGTCTCGTAGGAATGCTCGAGCTGCCCCAACAGGTCCTTCATGACGCCCGCGTACGGCTTGTCCTCGGTGCGGGCCAGCCGCTTCAGTCCCGTCACGAAGCTCGGCCAGGGGCCGCTTTCGAGCTCATCGAGAAGAGGCGTATCGGGTAATTTCCTGGTCATTCCTTTCACCTCGTCATGTGCTCCGGCCGCGCCACGGGGGTCGCCAACATCGGGCGAAAGGAAGGCGCCGACATGGCCGACCCGGTGCCGCGGCGGCGCGCTGGCGCCGAGCCGCGGCACGAAAGCCCTTCCATGCCATGAGACAGTGTGCGAAGTGGCCCCCTTGGTGGCTTTGATTTAGGTCAAGTTTGGGCCTCAATGCTGATCTGAATGCGGCACGCCGAGGGTCCGATCAGGGGATTGGGGCGGCGCTCGGCTCCGACCCCGGGACGGCCAATGGCGACGAGACGGACCCGTCCCCCCGGGGTCGGGGACCTCCTCGTGCCACAAAACGATTCCAAGGACTACCGGCCCTCGACGATGGTCAGCATGCGTTCCGCGTTGCCCTTGAAGTGGACCAGTGCTTCCTGGTACTCGGGCGAATCGTAGCAGGCTTGCGCCGCCTCGACGCTCTCGAACTCGACGATGACGTTTTGCGGGAAGTCCACGCCTTCCAGCGACACGTAGCGGCCAGGGAGGGCCAGGAAGCGCCCGCCGTATTTCTTGACGGCCGGCCCGGCTCGTTTACCGTACTCGCCATATCCTTCCTCGTTGATTACCCTGACGTGGGCGATCCAATACGCGGCCATGGCCGTTCCTCCTTTTTTTGTTTCATTCCAAGCGCCGGCTGAGCGCCGGCCGATCGTAGCACTCCGGCGACCGCCACCCGCGCACCTCCATGATGATTCGGTGTTATGCTGTGAAAGATCGCTACCGTGGGGAGGTGGCCTTGATAGAACGCCTGGAAGAGCTGGTCAACGGAAACGCCGCCCTGGTGCGCCGGGGACGTTACGTCAGCCTGGCCTTCCTGTGGGGGATCGGCGACGACGACTATATCGTCGAGATCGCCCGGGGCCGGGTGGTCAGCGTCGACAAGAGGACCTTGGCCACCAATAGCGGGCACTTTACCGTGCGCGCCCCGGCCGAGGTGTGGGCCGAGTTCTGGAAGCCGCTGCCCAAGCGCAACCACCACGACCTGTTCTCCATGTTGAGCGTCGGCCTCGCCGAGATCGATGGCGACGTGGCGCCCCTGATGCAGAACCTGCAGTACTTCAAGGACCTCCTGGCGGTGCCGCGGGCCCGCCAATAGCGCAACCCGCGCCAGGGATGGAAGGAACAGCCATGCCCGACTTCGAGCCCATCGTCGGCCGCTACCTGACCATGGAAACCGGCGGCGAGAGCGTCCGCATCTACGTCGAGGAGGCGGGCGACGGGGTGCCGCTGGTCTGCCTGCACACGGCCGGCGCCGACGGCCGCCAGTTCCGCCACCTGATGACTGATCCGGCGGTGACCGACCATTTCCGGGTCATCGCCTTCGACCTGCCGTGGCACGGCAAGTCCAATCCACCGGTCGGCTGGCACGACCGGGAGTACCAATTGACCACCGCGGCCTATAAACAAACCATCCTCGACTTCTGCCGCGCCATGGAACTGGAGCGCCCGGTGGTCATGGGATGCTCCATGGGCGGGCGCATTGTCCTCCATCTCGCCCTCGACCACGGACAAGACTTCCGAGCCGTCATCGCCCTCGAGGGCGCCGATCGCCTGGAGGCCTTCTACGACATCGATTGGCTGCACCGCCCGGACGTCCATGGTGGCGAGGTCGCCGCCGCCTTCGTCTCGGGCCAGGTGGCGCCGCAGAGCCCCGACGAGTTTCGCTGGGAAACCCTTTGGGCCTACATGCAGGGCGGCCCCGGCGTCTTCAAGGGCGACCTATATTTCTATTGGGTCGATGGTCATTTCGACGATCTCTCGGCGCGCATCGACACCGAACGCTGCCCGGTCTACCTGCTGTCGGGCGAATACGACTGCTCGTGCACCCCCGAACGCATGTTGGCCACCGCGGCCCGTATCAAGGGTTCGAAGGCGACGGTGATGGAAGGCTTGGGACATTTCCCGATGTCCGAGAATCCGGCCGGGTTCCGCCACCACATCCTGCCCGTCCTCGACGAGGTGCGGACGCTCGGCTGGTGAGGGACGACCCGTTGCCATTCAAGCGGGCCGCTTTTTTTCTTTGAGCACTTGAGATAATTGGCGGATGGGGTGTCCGCCAAACTCGTTTTTTTCAGCGTCCGTTAATGTCCGCTGATGCGCGGAAAATATACAGTGTTTCTGCGCTTTTCGTCCATGTTTATCTTTCATCGTCCGTCAATGATTGCTACAATCCGCAACCAGAGTGTGGGTCAGAACGTGGGTCGGAGCAAGGCATGGCACGGCAGATTGGCAAGCTTAAAGCCCTGAACGTAGCGCGCAAGAAAAAGCCAGGGATGTATGCCGACGGCGGGGGGCTGTACTTGCAGGTTACGGCTGCCGGGTCGCGGTCCTGGATATTCCGATACGCGCTACTCGGCAAAACCCGTTACATGGGCCTTGGCCCGCTGCACGCCGTTGGGCTGGCCGATGCCCGGAAGAAGGCGGCGGCGGCCCGGCAGCTTCGGCACGACGGCATCGACCCAATCGACGCTCGCAACGCCGACATTGTCCGCGCCCGTCTCGAAGCCGCCAAGTCGATCTCTTTCCGAGAAGCCGCCGAGCGGCACATCGAAGCGCACGAGGCCGGATGGCGCAACGCCAAGCACGCCAGCCAGTGGCGCAGCACCCTTGAAACCTACGCCCATCCCATTTTTGGTGATCTCCCGGTACAGGCAGTCGATGTTGCCCTGGTGATGAAGGTCTTGGAGCCGATCTGGGCCAAGAAAACTGAGACCGCCTCCCGCGTCCGGGGCAGAATCGAGTCGATCTTGGACTGGGCGACGGCCCGAGGCTACCGCCTGGGTGACAATCCGGCCCGGTGGCGCGGGCACCTCGACAACCTTCTCCCCAGGCGCTCCAGGGTGCAGAGAGTGAGCCACCATGCCGCGCTGCCCTACGACGAGATTGCCGCCTTCATGGAGAGCCTGCGTGTCCAGGACGGCATCACGGCCCAGGCGCTCGACTTCCTTATTCTGAGTGCTGGCCGCACCGGAGAGGTCGTTGGGGCACGCCGGGGCGAGTTCAATCTGAATGATGCCGTCTGGACGGTCCCCGCCGAGCGCGTGAAGTCAGGACGCGAGCATCGCGTTCCCGTGTCGGCGCCTGCCATGGAGATAGTCCGGGCCATGGACATCGGGCGAGCCTCGGAGAGCGACAGCGACTTCGTGTTCCCAGGCGGCAAGCGCGGCAAGTCGCTTTCCACCGGGGCCTTCTTGGCGCTGCTGCGCCGGATGGACCGGGAGGACATCACGCCACACGGCTTCCGGTCCACGTTTCGGGATTGGGCGGCGGAGCGCACCAATTACCCGCGCGAGGTCGCCGAAATGGCGCTGGGCCACGTCATCAGCGATAAGGTGGAAGCCGCCTACCGCCGTGGTGACCTGTTCGAGAAGCGACGGAGGCTCATGGACGAATGGTCCAGATTCTGCGGCACCGAGGCGAAGGCCGGGAAGGTCGTCGCTATCGGCGGTCGGAAGAAATAGAATCGAGTTTGGCAGGCGATGAGGTCGCCCCCGACAAGGCCGGTTCAGCGCCGGAGGTGCGCTTGAAATTCGACGAAAACACGGTTTCAGGGATTGTCGAAAAGGTAGCGAAGCCATTGGCGACAAGCCCGGAGGAGCTGGCCGACGACCTGGAGGAGGCCGCTGAACTTCTTGAGATGTGGCGTGTGCTGTATGACGCCCCACCATCTGCATCCAAAACACGAAAGTCTCTTGAAGAGATTGGGAAACACGCCGGACGATTGGCGAAGGCGTTGGGCGTCGTTGAAGGCAAAGACATTCGTCACACGCAGCCATACCTCTACTCGGCCTTGACGCGCCAGGCGGGCATCTATGCAGAACGCGAGGCGGTCCAGTGGACAAAGCGGGCGAAGCCTCTACAGGAGCAATTGCGTGAACTTCAACGCGAATTATATGAGGCGTCCTCGAACAAGGAGCGCGATAAACTGCGGCATAAACTGCGGCGGCCCTTCCGGGAAGCGCGCAGAGAGCTGCGAGAACTCGGTGACCCGCACCCCTTCCCCGGCTTGAAACCGACACCCTACCAGTCCGACAGCGGCGAGAAGGTCATCGACTATGGCGAGGCCGAGGCAGTCTTGCGGGCGGCAGAGGGTGCCGGGCTTCTCCACGTTTTGGCTAAGACGGCGCTCGAAGAAATGCAGGAGCCTGATTACGAGGACTGGCCACCCGGTGGCCCCTCGGCGGAAGCATGGCTCATCGGTGAGAAGCTGCCCGAGGTCTACGAGCAGCATTTTGCCGCACAGTTCGGTAGGTCCCGGTTTCCAAAGGGTGGACCGCCGTATGGCCCTGGTCTGCGCTTTGCGAAAGCCGTCCTCGACGTTCTCGGCATTCCGAAATCCGAGGAAGCAATTACTAAGACTTGGCAGCGAAACCGCCGATAATGGGACATCTCGACTAGAATTAATCAACCCTGTCCCATTTTTACGACCCCCCCAATACCCCCTAAATTTTGGTCTCCCACAGTTACCTGTGAACGGAGGCACACAATGGAAAAATTGGCCTACACCATCAATGAACTCGCCGACAAAGGCGTGGGTCGTCGCTCGTCAATTTATAAGATGATTAACAGCGGGAAACTTAGGGCTCGCAAGCGCGGAAGGTCGACCATCATTCTGCACGAGGACGCGGAGGAGTGCCTCAAAAACCTGCCCGAGTACGTGCCAGAAGGCGGCGGCGCGGTGGAGGCGCCTGATGCGCCCGCCCGATGAACGACGAAGCCCCGATGCCGTGGACGCGGCATACGGGGCTTCTGATCTCGCCGAAGCGGGACGCATCGATAAACCGGACGATAAGCTCCGGCCCGCAAACATTCAAGCGTTGCGCGCTGGTGATGACCGCGCTGGCGGCGACCAGGTGCCCGGCCCGGCGCCATGGCGCTCCCTCGGATATGTCGTCGACGGCCTGCTCGCGGACACTGCACGGCGCGCCATCGCCCATCATCTCGACAGCGTGGTCCGAGGAGCGCCTGCCGCTGTTGCTGAGGCGAATGCCATCCGCATGCAAATGTCCTGGGCGAGCTGCAGCCAGGTCGTTGGCGCTGACATCGGGGAGGTGGCACCGTGAGCAGGCACATCGTAGCCGAACTCGCCGCCGCAGCTGATCGCGTTCATGGTCGGCATCTAAAGCTCTTGGCAAAGGCTGGCGTCCATAGCCGGACGCTGATGACGGACATTGGCATCGGCGGACGCTTCGGCCTGCACCCCATCGAGACGTTCCGAGAAGGCGCCTTCGAGTTGGCCGACCATGACGTTGACGACCAGAACGCTCTCATCATCGGCGCCGATCTTCTCGACGACGGCCTGGAGGATTTAATCGCGTGGTATCCGGTGCGCCCTGATAGGTGGTGGCGACGGCGCCGCGTCACGCGGCTCCTCGGCGAGGACGCGGTGCTGAGGGCTATGGGCTGCCGCGAACCGCTGTCGCTCTGGCGCTCGCCTTTCCAATGGCTTCGGATGGGGTGCCAGGGCGCCGTCGTCCTCAACTGGCCGTTGGCCCTACCGATCCTCCGTTGCGTCGGCGAGATCGTCGCCGAGGACGTTGACCACGGCGACGACATCGAGCGCCGCCTTCGAGAGAAACGCGGGCCTCGGCTCACGGTCCCGAGGAGGGTGGCGGCATGAACAGGGACCGCATACCTCTTGCCGAGGCCAGACAGCGCCACGCACCGCAGGCGCCCAATCGAGATTACATCGCCCCCAAATTGCCTGGCGCCATCGACCCGATCACGTGGGCAGAGCGGCCTGTGCCCGAACGGCGTTGGATTGTGCCGGGCTGGGTGCCGCTCGGCACGACCACGCTCCTCTACGGCGACGGTGGGCTCGGCAAGAGCCTGTTGGCGATGCAGTTGGCGACGGCCTGCGCGACGGGTGGCAAGTGGCTCGACATGGAGGTGATGTCCGTGAAGGCGCTGATGGTCTCCTGCGAGGACGAAGGCGACGAATTGCACCGGCGCCAGTTGGCCATCAATAGCCTCTACGACATCGACTTCGAGGATCTGGACAAGCTGAGCTTCATTCCACGCATCGACGATGAAAACTCCCTGATGACCTTCCATCGATTCGATGACGAGCCGCCCGAAGTCACCCCGCTCTACCAGCAAATTCACGACTTCGCGTCCGACATGGGGTGCCAGCTTGTAATTTTCGACAGCTTGCACGATGTCTTCGACGGCCGAGAGAACGAGCGCAAGCACGCTCGGCGGTTTATCAAGGCGCTGACGCAACTCGCCCGCGACATCGACGGCGCCGTGGTGGTATGCGCCCACCCGAGCCTTGATGGGCTGAAAACCGGCGCTGGAACAAGCGGCAGCACGGCCTGGTCGAACGCCTGCCGCAGCCGCCTGTTCTTATCGCGCCCCAAGGACCGTGACGCCGACACCGACGCCGAGGACGTACGCGTGCTCAAGCGCATGAAATCGAATTACGCCCGGAGCGGCGACGAAATCATGGTGCGCTGGCGCGACGGCGCGTTCGTTCGCGAGCATGAACCCACCGGCACCCTCAAGGCGATGGACGACCGCCGCGTCGAGAAAATCTTTTTGGAGTGCCTGGACGCCACGACGGTTCAAGGCCGCGCGCTCAGCGATTCGAACCGAGCCGGGAATTACGGTCCGAAGATCATGGCAACCATGCCCGAGGCCGTGGGCGTCAAGAAGCGCGCCTTCGAGGGGGTCATGACCCGGTTGTTCAACGACGGCACCATCATCGTCGGCACGCCATTTCGGAAAGCCAACCGGCACCCTGCGAGAGGCATCATGCGTGCCCCGACAAAGGTGAACGACGACGGCAAATTGTGAGAGTGAAAACTGAAGACGATGAACCACCATTTCGAAATGAGAAAGCCATCCCCAAAGATGAAGGAGAAAACGATGGAAGACCTCAAGGCGACCATTCCGACCGCCGACGCTATCGACTACATCATGTACCGAGAGGGCATCGACAAGCCTGAAGCCACGGCCCTGTGGCAAGAAATCGGTCCGAAGATTGTCCATTTCATGACCGCCGACGGATGGTGGCAGGAGTTGCGCTACCACCTCGACGAACTATACGGCGCCACTCTTGATGTTCATTAGCTTTGCCCTGGATGGTCTCGACCTGACGTTGATGCGCGCCGCATCCGCAACATTGAGGGCGTATCACGAAGCGAACCTCGACGCGGAAATACATTTTTGATGCTGCGCCACGGTGCGCCACAGTTGTCTGTAAGTCATTGAAATCATTGCGCCACGTTGTGTGCGCCACGGTGCGTCACGGTTCACTATAGGACCTTCGTGAAAGGCGCGGAAACCAAGGGTTTTTTAGGTGCGCCACGGATGCGCCACGGATGCGCCATGCTGCCCCCCATACCCCCCCTAAGGGCTTGCGCCCCCTTGAGGGGGACGCTGCCCTTGTAGACAAGAGGAAAAATCGAAGACCGACGACGACAAGATGTTTGGATTGCGGAACGGGTATCACGCCTGAAGCAAGGTACTCATGAGGACATCATGCGCATGACATTCATGGGGCCGCTTTTCGACATGGCACTCGATATTGCCAATGGCGCGGGCCAGGTCAACGACGGAGACGACATCGAGCCCTTCCTCGGAGATGCGTTTCAACAGACTGAACGCCACGCAGACACCGTTGGTCGAGGCTGGGCAGGCCGCCGGGGTCTCGAAGACTACTTCGGGTTTCTGTGTACCAACGTCCACTTAACATCCTCCTGTTCTCCATGTGGGGCGCGGGCACTCGACTTACCATCTGTAAAACGCCCAGAAAATTCCAGAAAAGGTCAAACAATTAGTGCGGTATTGATATACCGTGCGGTAAAATAGGCATTGAGCGCCCTGGTGGAGGTCACCGGCATTGGCTTGGTTGAGTATGCGGAGCCGTAATCGCCCCGTCAGCATCCGCACCGAGCGTCGCAGAAAGCCTGCTGTGTGCTGGACGGGGACTGGTGGCATCGAGGCGGGGAGGTGGAGCGGCGATGGGGGAGAAAGCGCACGTCGACCTGCCCAGCACGTGGTCGCACACACGCGCGCCAGAGGAGACCGTCATGACTGATGCCGAGGTGATTACCCTGCCCGTGGCCGTCGAGGAGCCTGCGGCCGAGGTCCTACCGCCCGAGAAGAAGCGAGTCGGTCGGCCACGAGGTCCGGCACGCCACCCCGAGGCCCGAGAGCTGGCGCGCAAGCAAACCAAGGCGGCCATCAAGACCCTCAAGGAGCTGCTCAGCCACCCAGACGGCAAGGTCCGGGTCCAGGCCGCCAGGGAGCTGCTCGACCGAGGCCACGGAAAGGCGGCGAGCGTGGTCAGCAAGCCAACCGACGGGCTCAACATCGAGATTCACATCGTCGAGTGAATGCGTTGATGTAGGTCGGGACGTGGGTCACGGTCGCACCAAAACGACAACGCATTGATTCCCAACATCAATCCCTGAAAATGGGCGGATGCCTTCTCCGCCTATACCCGTGACCACCGGGGAGGGGCGGCCACGAATCGAAGGGCGTGGACCCCTGGAACCCATAAGGGAGGGGGGGGGTACCCCCGCCAGCCTCGACCCCCACCCCCTAGGTGACGGTGGGCGTCAGAATCCAGGAGTTCCCCTCACGTAGTTCGCCCGAAGGACCCGCTCTTTTTTCTCGCGACCTTGCGCGCGATGGCGGTCCTTCTACTCGCCGGCGGCCACGAGTTCGGCCGGAACGGGCCGGGTCAGGCGCAGCACTTCATTGATGTCGTCTTCCTTATGAATGGCCAAAAGCCTTGACGCTAGCTCGTCGATCCGGGCCGGCGGCAGGTATGGCCCGACCAGGCCGTCGAACTTAGCCCGCAGTTCGTCTGAGCTGAGGAAGTTGCCGGGCTCTCCCTTTGGCACGGCGACGAAGGCTTCATATTCGCCCTTCGTTGTTTTGACGTGGGCGACGGCGCTCAGGTTATTGGGGAACTCGGCCTCGGCCTTGGAATCAGTGATCGTATGGACGCGGCGGCACAACTCGAGGGTCTTCTCATCGTCGATGTGCCGAGCGTAATCGTCCCAGGCCATCCCCCCTTCGCGCAGCGTCACGGCGGCGCAAAACGGCATCGAGAACTGCCCGTCGACGACGCCGCGTGGCGCGTGCTTGGCTTCTTCCGGGTCGCCAATGATCTTCCATCCGGTTTCCGGCAAGCCGATTTCCACGGACATCACATCCTCGGGCTTGATGTCGTTGGCGGCGCGGAGATCGATCAGCGCATCTATAGCGGCGTGGCTGTAGCGGCAACTGGGATAGGGCTTGACCGCCGTTTCCATGGTCTCCCACACCTCGCCCAATCCCTCGACCGCCTTTTCGGGGTCCGGGTCGGGGGCATAGGCGTGGAAGAACCCGGCCTTGCCTTCGAATGGATCGGCGGCGCCACGGAACCCTTCGTGCGCCAGCGTCGCCGCCATCAGCCCGCACATTGCCGCGTGACCGACGTGGAAACGCTTAGTCCAGGCGCCATCGACCAGGAACTGCATGGAACCGGCGGACTGACTCAAGGCAATGCCGAAGGCCAGGGCCATGCCGTCGGCGTCGAGGCAAAACACCTTGCCCGCCGCCGCTGCGGCACCGAAGACGCCGCAGGTGGCCGTCGGATGGAAGCCCCGGTCGTAATGGTCGGAGGGCCCCAGCGCCATGCTGAGGCGGGTCTGGATCTCGTATCCGGCAATGATGGCGGGGACCAGTTTCTCGCCATCGACGCCGGCCATTTCGGCCGCCGCTAGCGCCGCCGGCACGATGGGGGCGCTAGGGTGCAGGGACGAGCGCGCGTGGGTGTCGTCGAAATCAAGCGAATGGATCAACGTGCCGTTGATCAGCGCCGCGCCCTGGGGTGTGAAGCCCCGTCGGTCGCCGATGGCGACGCAGGTGCCGCCGTCGAGGCCGAGGCGCATCGCCGCGCGGACCAGGCCCGGCGTCGATTCGGCGTCGTGGTGGGCGCGCAACGCGATGCCGATGGAATCCATCAACAGCATCCCGGTGCGCTCGATGACCTCCGTCGGCACGGCGTCGAAGGAAATGCCGGCGGCAAATTCGGAAATCCGGCGTGTAATCGCGGTCATGGTTGTGCTCCCCCTAAGGGTTCTTTCTTCAATCGGCGGCGCATTCGTTTTCCGAACTGCTTCGCCTGATTTTGCACCCGGAGGCTCATTCCGCGCAATGTCCGGTTTCGGTCAGGAGCGGACCTAAACGCCGCCCTGTTATTTGGTCCGCTATAGCCCCAGGAGCGGACATTGGGTCTCGGTATGTCCGCTTTCAGGGGAGAAGCGGACGGAAATTAGCGTCCCTTATAACGTCCGCTTTTAGCCATAAGCGGACTTTGAGGCGAAGGCTAAAAGCCGAAAATATTCCTAAAATCGGCTGTACGGAAAAACCCCTCAGAAACCGCCATTTCGATCCGAGAGTTTCCGGAGATCTGTGCTCGGCAAATGTCGTGTACAGAAGAGAGTTACTTTCCGTACATAGCCCCACCTCGCACGCCTCAGGTCACTCCGCCGGGTTCTCCTTGGCGTACTTGGCGCGGATCGCCTTGGCGCGAGCCTCCATCTCTTTCGCCTCTGAGACACGGCCGGTCTTGCGTAACAAGTCGGCGTAGTTCTCCAGGCTCGTGGCTACGTCGGGGTGCTCCGGCCCAAGCGCCTTCTCCCAGATCGCGAGCGCGCGTTTGTAAAGCGGCTCGGCCTCGCCGTAGCGGCCCTGGGCGTCATAGATCAGCGCCAGATTGTTGAGGCTCGTGGCCACGGCGGGGTGCTCCGGCCCCAGGGCCTTCTCGTCGATCACCAAGGAGCGCTTGTTAAGCGGCTCAGCCTCGGCGTACTTGCCCTGGATGCGGTAAAGCTCGGCCAGGTTGTTGAGGCTCGTGGCCACGTCGGGGTGCACCGGCCCAAGCGCCTTCTCCCAGATCGCCAATGAGCGTTTGTAGAGCGGCTCGGCCTCGCCGTAGCGGCCCTGGGCGTCATAGATCAGCGCCAGGTTGTTGAAGCTCGTGGCTACGTCGGGGTGCTCCGGCCGAAGCGCCTTCTCGCGGATTGCCAGGGCGCGCTGGTAGAGCGGCTCGCTCTCGGCGTACTTGCCCTGGGCACGATAGAGTTCCGCCAGGTTGTTGAGGCTCGTGGCCACGTCGGGGTGCTCCAGCCCAAGCGCCTTCTCCCAGATCGCCAGGGCGCGCTTATGGAGCGGCTCGACCTCGGCATAGCGGCCTTGGTCGCGGTAAAGCCCCGCCAGGTTGTTGAGGCTCGTGGCTACGTCGGGGTGCTCCGGCCCAAGCGCCTTCTCGCGGATTGCCAGGGCGCGCTTATGGAGCGGCTCGGCCTCGCCGTAGCGGCCCTGGGCGTCATAGATCAGCGCCAGGTTGTTGAGGCTCGTGGCCACGGCGGGGTGCTCCGGCCCCAGGGCCTTCTCGTCGATCGCCAAGGAGCGCTTG
>JASLQF010000067.1 GCA_030744625.1 Rhodospirillales bacterium | reverse complement strand
GGCGGGCCTCATGATCCGTCAGGCCCACGAGCAAGGCTACAAGCCGCAACTCATCTCGGGCGACGCGCTGGTCACCGACGAGTACTGGAAGATCACCGGCAAGGCCGGCCAGGGCACCCTGATGACCTTCAGCCCCGACCCCCGCAAGAACCCGGTCGCGGCACCCGTCGTCAAGGCGTTCAAGGCGCAGAAATACGAGCCCGAAGGTTACACCCTGTACACCTACGGTGCCATCCAGGCCTGGGCCCAGGCGGTGGCGAAGGCGGGATCGACCGACAGCAAGAAGGTCATCGCGTCGCTCCGCAAGAACAAGTTCGATACCGTGCTCGGCAATATCGGCTTCGACATGAAGGGCGATGTCACGGCGCCGGGTTATGTGTGGTACGTGTGGAAAGACGGCAAGTACGACTACAAATAAGCCGTACTCCACGCACCAAGGTTTCGGCCCGGCGGATGCTTCCGCCGGGCCGTTTCTTTGTTCCGTTGGCAGTAAGGGAGCGCCGTCCTCGGCGAAAAGCGCTCAGGCGCGGCGGCGCTTCACTTTCTGCCCGGGTTTGCGGCCCAGGCCGATCTTTTTGGCGAACTCCGAGCGCTGTTTGGCGTAGTTGGGGGCAACCATGGGATAGTCCGCCGGCAGGTTCCACTTGACCCGGTACTCCGCCGGCGTCATGCCGTAGGCGGTACGCAGGTGACGCTTGAGCATCTTCAACTTCTTTCCGTCCTCGAGGCAGACGATGTAGTTCGGCGTCACCGAACGGCGCGTCGGCACGGCCGGCTTCTGCGCACCGCCCCGCGCTTCCGCCGTCGCCATGCCGAGGGAGTTCATGGAGCTGAAAACCTTCTCGATGACATCCCCCACCTGCCCCGAGGAGACGCGGTTGTTGCTCACGTAAGCAGCGACCACGTCGACGGCCATGCGCAATACGTTTTCGGGTGTTTCGTTCTCGGTAGAGGCTTCAGCCATAACTCAAATGCCCATGAATTCGGAACGGGTAAACATAATCTAGAACATTTTAATTTTTTAATGTCAATTATATTTATTGATGATGCCAAATACTGATTTCTTAGAACTTTCAATCGGTGCAGTAACATCGATTTTCCGAACCGACTAATGTGCCCGGAATACGGCGCTTGTGCTCTTGTCGGGGAGGGGCGCTACCTGACATGCGCCACTTTGGCGAAGTATTCGGCTGAATACCGTGCCTCCCCAACGAATCGCACCGCCACCCCGCAAACGAACGGATACGCCGCCTTTCGGCTGCAATCCGGATACCGGCGATCAGGGACGCGACTGCTTGTGGCGGGCTGGCAAGGCCGTTCAATATATGGTAACTAGGCTTACGCGGTGCCGGGATGAGTGCCGCTCATCCTCGACGGGAAACTGGCATGCCATCCTCATCGATCGCCATCGCTTCCGATCACGCCGGTTATGAGTTGAAGCAAACACTCAGGCAGGCGCTGGAGGAGAAAGGGCACACGGTCGTCGATTTGGGGACCGACGGGCCCAGTTCCGTAGATTATCCCGATTATGCCTACGCCATGATCTCGGCCCTTGATGACAAAAGGGCCGAGAGAGGAGTGCTCGTCTGCGGCTCGGGCATCGGCATCAGCATCGCCGCCAACCGCCACCCCCGGATTCGCGCCGCCCTGGTCCACGACTCCCTGGGCGCGCGCATGGCCCGTCAGCACAACGACGCCAACGTCATCTGCTTCGGCGGGCGAATGATCGGCGTCGAGGTCGCCGTCGATTGTTTGGAAGTCTTCCTGACCACTAAATTCGAGGGTGGCCGCCACGCCGGCCGCGTGACCAAACTGAGCTCGCCCCCCGCAACCACTTGATAGAGGCCTCCACCAATGTCCGTCGCGAAATCCGCCTATCCCAGTCTTCACCACGATAAGTTTTTCGGGGCGTCCCTCGCCGAGTCGGATCCCGAGATCGATGCCGCCATCCGCGCCGAACTGGCACGCCAACAGGACCAGATCGAATTGATCGCCTCGGAGAACATCGTCTCGCGCGCCGTGCTCGCGGCACAGGGTTCGGTAATGACCAACAAGTACGCCGAGGGATATCCCGGGCGCCGCTATTACGGTGGCTGCGAATTCATGGACGTGACCGAGAACCTGGCCATCGAACGCGCCAAGGAACTGTTCGATTGCGGCTTCGCCAACGTTCAGTCGCACTCGGGCGCCCAGGCCAACGGGGCCGTGTTCCTGGCCCTGCTCGAGCCCGGGGACACTTTTCTCGGCCTGTCCCTGGCGGCCGGCGGCCATCTTACCCACGGCGCCCGCCCGTCCTTGTCGGGAAAATGGTTCAACGCTGTCCAGTACAACGTGCGCCGCGAGGACGCATTGATCGACTATGATGAACTGGAACGCCTGGCCGACGAGAACGCGCCCAAGCTCATCCTCGCCGGCGGCTCGGCCTATCCGCGATTCATTGATTTCGCCCGCTTCCGCACCATCGCCGACAAGGTGGGGGCCTATCTCATGGTGGACATGGCGCACTTCGCCGGCCTCGTCGCCGGCGGCGCCCATCCGAGCCCGCTGCCCCACGCCCACGTGGTCACCACGACCACCCACAAGACGCTTCGCGGGGCGCGCGGCGGCATGATCCTCTGCAACGATCCCGACATCGCAAAGAAGATCAATTCAGCCATCTTTCCCGGCCTTCAAGGTGGGCCCCTGATGCACGCCATAGCGGGCAAGGCGGTGGGGCTCGGCGAAGCCCTGGAACCCGAATTCAAGGCCTACGCCAAGGCCACCGTAGAGAACGCCAAGGTGCTTGCCGCGGTGCTTCAGGAACGCGGACTGGACATCGTTTCGGGCGGTACCGACACCCACCTCATGCTCGTCGATCTCAGGCCCAAGAACCTCACCGGCGATCTTGCCGAGGCCAGCCTCGAGAGGGCGAACATAACCTGCAACAAGAACGCCATTCCCTTCGATCCCGAGAAGCCGAGCGTCACTTCGGGCCTGCGCCTGGGCACGCCGGCGGGGACCACACGCGGTTTCGGCGCGGCGGAGTTTCGCCGGATCGGAGAGTTGATCTGCGACGTTCTTGAAGGACTCACCGTCAATCCGCAAGCCAACGACGACGCCGAGAAAGTGGCGGCCGGGAAAGTCGCGGAGTTGTGCCGTCGCTTTCCAGTTTATTCGGACGCATAAAGGCGAACGGCCCGTCAAGGGGGAGGATCAGGATCCATGCGCTGCCCGTTCTGCATACACGGAGACACCCAGGTCAAGGACTCGCGCCCGACCGAGGAAAACGCCAGCATCCGGCGGCGGCGTTACTGCCCGGCGTGCGGGTCGCGGTTCACCACCTTCGAGCGGGTGCAGCTTCGCGAGCTCACGGTGCTCAAGAAGAATGGCGAAAAATGCCTGTTCGACCGCGACAAGCTGGAGCGCTCGCTAAAGATCGCGTTGCGCAAGCGGCCAACCGACGACGATCACATAGAGCGTATCGTCAACGGCATCCAGCGACGCCTGGAAAGCCTCGGTGAAAACGAGATCCCGACCAAGACCATCGGCGAGATGGTCATGGAGGTCCTTTCCGACCTCGATCAGGTGGCCTACGTGCGCTTCGCCTCGGTCTACCGCAACTTCCTGGATGCCAAGGATTTCAAGGATTTCGTGGGAAACTTGGGTGGCGACGCCGACTGACGCCCGCGACCTCCGAAACATGGGCACGGCGCTGGCCCTGGCGCGGCGCGGCCTGGGGAGCACATGGCCCAATCCGGCCGTCGGGTGCGTGCTCGTGCGCGAGGACCAGGGCGGCCGGGTGGTGGGGCGCGGCTGGACCCAGCCCGGCGGACGTCCGCATGCCGAAACGGAAGCTCTCGACCGCGCCGGCGCGGCGGCACGCGGCGCCACCGCGTACGTCACCCTTGAGCCCTGCGACCATCACGGACAAACACCACCGTGTTCCGAGGCCCTCGCCGCCGCCGGCATCGCCCGCGCCGTAATCGCCATCGAGGACCCGGACCAGAGGACGGCGGGGCGCGGCCTGGCGCGCCTCGAAAAAGGGGGCGTGGATGTGGAAGTGGGGGTTGGCCGCGACGAGGCGGCCGACCTCAACGACGGCTTTTTTCTGCGCATTGCGGAAGGGCGTCCCCTTTTCACGCTGAAGTGCGGGACCTCCCTGGACGCCCGCATCGCCACCGGCGGCGGCGACAGCCAGTGGATCACCGGCGAGGCGGCGCGCGACGCGGCCCATCGCCTGCGGGCGGCCCATGACGCGGTACTCATCGGCAGCGGCACGGCACTGGCCGACGACCCCGAACTCACATGCCGCCTGCCGGGACTGGGCGGCCGCTCGCCGGTGCGCATCGTCGTCGATGGGCGTCTGCGTCTGCCCGCCGACAGCCGCGTCGTGAAGACGGCGCGGGACGTGCCCACGTGGCTGGTCACCTCGGCGCAAACGGACCCAACGGCCAGCAAGTCCTACGCCGAGGCCGGCGTCGATGTCATCGAGGCGCCACCCGGCGCCGCCGGATCTCCGGATCTGGCGTGGTTGGCCGGGGAACTGGGCGGGCGCGGCCTCACCCGGGTCCTGGTTGAAGGGGGCGGGCGGCTCGCCGCTTCCCTCCTCGGCGCCGGCTTGGCCGACCGACTGGCCTGGTTTCGGGCGCCGCTGGTGATCGGCGGCGACGGCATTCCGGCGGCGGCCGGCTTCGGCGTGGAACGGCTCCGCGACGCCCCCCGCTTCGTGCGGACGGGAAGCGTGTCCCTCGGCGTGGATATTCTTGAAACCTACCGGCGTCCGGTTTAATCACGGGCCATGTTTACGGGAATCATCACCGACCTGGGCCGCGTCCGGGGCATCCGCGCCAACGGCGACACCCGCATCGAGATCGAGACCCGCTACGATACGGAGACCCTGGACATCGGTGCCTCGGTATGCTGTTCCGGGGCGTGCATGACCGTCATCGACAAGGGAGCGGGCTGGTTCGCCGTCTCGGCATCCGGCGAGACCCTGGCCCGCACCACCCTCGGTCGGTGGGAGGAAGGGACGGCGGTCAACCTCGAGCGCTCCCTCAAGGCCGGCGACGAGCTCGGCGGGCATATCGTTTCGGGCCACGTGGATGGCGTCGCCCGCGTCCTGGAACGGACGCCGGAAGGTGACTCGCTGCGTCTCGTCCTGGAGGCGCCCACCTCCCTGAGACGCTACATCGCGGCCAAGGGATCGGTGACCATCGACGGCGTCTCCCTCACCGTCAACGAGGTCAACGGCCCCCGCTTCGGGATCAACCTCATCCCCCACACGCAGGAAGTGACGACCCTCGGCGAAGCGGCGCCGAAAGACGCCGTCAACCTAGAAATCGATATGCTGGCACGGTATGTTGCACGCCTTCTCGAAAAGGAATAGCCGTGCCCTCAGGTAAGAATCTATCGTCCGTCGAGGACATCATCGACGACGCCCGTAATGGGCGCATGTTCATCCTCGTCGACGACGAGGAGCGCGAAAACGAAGGCGACCTCATCATCCCCGCCCAGATGGCGACTCCGGCGGCCGTCAATTTCATGGCCAAGCACTGCCGCGGCCTGATTTGCCTGTCCCTGTCGCCCGAGCGGGTCAAGGAACTCGACCTGCCGCCAATGGCGCGCCAGAACGAATCGCGCCACGAAACCGCGTTCACGGTCTCCATCGAAGCGCGCGAGGGCATAAGCACGGGCATATCCGCCTCCGACCGCGCCCGCACCATCGCCGTCGCCATCGATCCCACCAAGGGCAAGGACGACATCGTCTGCCCCGGGCATGTCTTTCCACTGGAAGCGCGGGCCGGCGGCGTGCTGGTGCGCACCGGCCACACGGAGGCCGCGGTCGACGTGGCGCGCCTCGCCGGCCTTTCGCCCTCGGCGGTGATCTGCGAGGTCATGAACGACGACGGCACCATGGCACGCCTTCCGGAGTTGTTGAAATTCGCCCATCACCATGGACTTAAGGTTGCCACCATCGCCGATCTCGTCGCCTACAGGCTGCGTTACGACAGCATCATCGAGCGCGCCCTCGAAACCACTCTTGACAGCGCCTATGGCGGCGAGTTCCGGATGATCGTCTACGTCAATACCGTCTCTTACGCGGAGCACGTGGCGCTGGTCAAAGGCGACCTGTCGGAGGACGGCCCGGTGCTGGTGCGCATGCACAGACTCAACATCATGGAAGACGTCCTCGGCGACGATACTTCCGGAAAGGCACACGATCTCCATCGCGCCATGGAGACGATCGCCGAGGACGGCCGCGGCGCCGTGGTGTTGATCCGCGAGCCCCGGCCGACGAGCCTGTCGGACCTCGTGCGCGACCGAATGGAGAAAGGCAGGAAAGGCGTCGGGGAATTGCGGGAATACGGCATTGGCGCCCAAATACTGCTCGATCTCGGCGTCAAGGAGATGATCCTTTTGTCGAACACCAAGCGCAGCACGCCGCGCACCAGGATCGTCAGCCTCGAAGGATACGGTCTGAGCGTCAAGGGGCGGCGCTCCATCACAGACCGGAACGGCTAGTGTCCTGGATCAGACATATGATACCCATACGACGGCTCTCCGAGTTCACCCGGCCAGACGCGTGGGGCGCCGTGATGCGGGAGCATCACAAGCGCCGCGCAACGCCGCCGGTGAACTCGGA
>JASLQF010000066.1 GCA_030744625.1 Rhodospirillales bacterium | reverse complement strand
CAGCGACGGCTGGGCGGCGTCGCGTACCGTCGTGCCCGAGGGCGTGTTGCGCGAGGACGGCGCGTTCGGGCCGAAGACGCGGCTTGCGCTGAAGCAGTCCCTGGTCACCCTCGGCCCGGACCGCGTCGAGCGCGCCCTGCGCCCCTTCCTGCGCTTCTGACGGCTAGGCGGCGGCTACCGTTGCAAATGCTCCCCGCCGGGGCTATGTGAGGGCGCGAACGGCGGCGCCGCTGGGGCGCCGCCACGACAACCCGGGTGCACCCTTGGCCGACAGCAATTGCCGCCTCTATCTGATCACGCCGCCGCGCCTGGTCGCCGGCGGCCTCGCCCCTTCCGATTTCGCCGACGACTTGGCGGCGGCCCTGGAAGCCGGCGACGTGGCCTGCGTCCAGCTCCGCCTCAAGGGCGTCGACGATGACGAGGCGAGGCGCGCCGCCGAGGCGCTGGCGCCCGTCGTCCAGGAGCGCGGTGTCGCCTTCCTCATGAACGACCGCCCCGATCTGGCCGCCGAGACCGGCTGCGACGGCGTGCACATCGGCCAGGAGGACGCGACGTACGAGGAGGCGCGCGCCACCCTCGGCGACGACGCCATCGTCGGCGTCACCTGCCACGATTCCCGGGACCTGGCCATGGTCGCCGCCGAAAAAGGCGCCGACTACGTGGCCTTCGGCGCTTTTTACGCGACCGCCACGAAGACCTCGAAATCTCGCGCCCGACCGGAAATCCTCGAGATTTGGAGCGATGTCACCACCGTACCCTGCGTCGCCATCGGCGGCATCTCCGCCGCCAACTGCGCGCCCCTGGTGCGGGCCGGCGCCGGTTTCCTGGCCGTCTCGTCGGCGGTGTGGGACCACGCCCGGGGCGCCGCCGCCGCCGTCAGGGAGATCGAGGCGGCCATATCCGAGGCACTCACCGGGTGAGCCCCCACCTCTCCGTTGCGTGGCGGGGGGCAAGCTGATAGCTTGCGCGCCGCGACGTTGGGCCATTTTCCGACAACACGGTTGCGCTCATGAAGATCCAGGGAAACGCCATCCGGCCCGGGATGGTGATCGAGCATCAAGGCCGCCTGTGGCGGGCCGTGAAGATCCAGCACACCCAGCCGGGCAAGGGCGGGGCCTACCTGCAGGTGGAGCTCAAGGACATTCGCGGCGGCACCAAGCTCAACGAGCGCTTCCGCTCCTCGCAATCGGTGGAGCGCGCGCGCCTCGAACAAAAGCCCCATCAGTACCTGTACGCCGAGGGCGACATGCACACGTTCATGGACAACGAGACCTATGAGCAGATCACCCTGAACGAGGAGCAGATCGGGTCTGAGCTCATCCCCTTTCTCCAGGAGAGCATGACGGTCACCATCGAAAGCTTCGAGGAGACGCCGCTCGGCTTGCGACTCCCCGACTCGGTGGTCTTGCAAGTCACCGATACGGAGGCGGTGGTCAAGGGCCAGACAGCGGCCTCGTCCTACAAACCCGCCTTGCTGGAGAACGGCCTGCGCACCACGGTGCCGCCCCACATCGAGACGGGGACCCGCGTCGTCGTCAGCACCGCCGACGGTTCCTACGTCGAGCGGGCCAAGGATTGAGCGCCGCCCCGGCATGGCCCACCGCTCGGCCCTGATCACCGTGATGACGAATGCCGCCTACAAGGCGGCGCGAAAACTGGTGCGCGACTTCGGCGAGGTCGAGCACCTTCAGGTGTCGCGCAAGGGGCCCGCCGATTTCGTCAGCACCGCCGACCGGCGAACCGAGGAGACGCTGCGCGCCGAACTCGCCAAGGCGCGCCCGGGATACGGTTTTCTTGTGGAGGAGGCCGGCGAGGTTGCCGGCACCGACACCAGCAACAGGTGGATCATTGATCCCCTGGACGGCACCACCAATTTCCTGCACGGCATTCCCCACTTCGCCATCTCGATCGCGCTCGAGCGGGACGGCGGCCTGGTCGCCGGCGTCGTCTACGCGCCCATCGCCGACGAGATGTTCTGGGCGGAGCGCGGCGCCGGTTCCTATGTCAACGACCGCCGGCTCAGGGTTTCCGCCCGCTCCAAGATGGAAGACTCCGTTTTCGCCACCGGCATCCCCTTCAAGGGCGTGCGCGACCACGCGCTCTTTTCGCGGCAGCTGAGCGCTGTGATGGCGGTGTCGGCGGGGGTGCGCCGCTTCGGCTCGGCGGCCCTCGATCTGGCCTACGTGGCGGCCGGGCGCTTCGATGGATTTTGGGAGAACGGCCTGCATCCATGGGACGTGGCGGCGGGAATCGTCCTGGTCCGCGAGGCAGGCGGTCTCGTCGGGGACATCGGCGGCGGCGAAGACATGCTCCACGGCGCAAGCATCCTGGCCGCCAACGACAGCCTCTACGAGCCGTTGGGGAGGATGCTCCGGGACGCCGCCTGATGCCCGCGCGCGCCATTCCACGACAGCAAAGCGGTTGTCTGGCGAACGCCCCTTGGCTATGGTCATTCGGCAAGGAAAAAGATTCCGTCAACGGTTAGACTGCATGTCGTGAGAGCAGGGTAGGAACATGGGTTTCATGCGCCACGCCATTCGCGTCGTATCGCCGCGCGCACTGGTGTTCGCCGCTTTGGGGTTGGCAGCGCCGATCCTGGGCGTCAACGGGGCGGCGGCCCAGCAGCCTTCCATGATCGATTTGAGCGATCCCTACGTCACCGTCGACCTCAGCGTCATCGATGACGGCGGCGTAGGCCTGGGACCGAGTCTGGCCATTCCGGGTGTCGGGCGGCGCCTGTTGATGCCGGGATTGCAACGCCCCATCTCCAAGCTTCACGTGCCGCCACCGAAGCGCCGGGCCAGGCGCGCCGCCAGCGTGCCCAAGGAGAAAAAGGTTTCGCGCCGGAGCACCCCCGCGCCGACCGAGCAAATATCGCGCCCGGCGCCGCCGCCAATGGCCCCGCCGCCTCCGCCAATGGCAAAGACCCGGCCGGCCCCGCCGAAAGCGACCGCGGCGGTGAAGTCGGCGCCGCCATCGGCGGCCAAGGCCGCGCCACCGCCACCGCCTGTGAAGGCGCCGGCCAAACCGAAGGTGACGAAGGCCGCCGCCAAGCCTCCCCCGCCACCCGCCGCCGCAAGGCCCAAGGCCCCCGCCGCCAAGCCCAAGGCGCCCGTCGCCAAGACGGCGGCCGCCCCGCCGCCACCGCCGCCGCCAACCACGCGCGCCGCGAAGGCCCCCGAAAAGAAACCCGAAGCCAAGCAGGTAGCCTCGTTGCCGCCCGCCGCCGGCCCACTGGCTCCCGGTCAGGCCATGAAGGTCGTTTACAGCGCCGGCGCCACCAAGCTGCCGTCTTCGGTGCGCAACGGACTGAAGGCCTTGGCCGGCAAGATGAAGGGGCGGGATAAGCTGCGCATTCAGCTCATGGCCTATGCCGGCGGCGACGGCTTGTCGGCGAGCAGGGCCCGCCGCATATCGTTGTCCCGCGCCCTGGCCGTGCGCTCCTATATGATCGAGAGTGGGGTGCGCAGCACGCGCATCGATGTGCGCGCCCTGGGCAACAAAACTTCGTCGGCACCCGTCAACCGCGTCGATGTGATGGTCGTCGAGCGATGAGTCGGGCTTTTCAGCCCGACTGAGTCCGGAGATCCCCCACGATGACCCGGCCGCGACGTTATCTCGTCCGGATGTTTCTGTTCCTGGCCGCGGTCTTCATGGTGGCGGCCCTTTTGTTCGTGCCGCTGAAGGACGCGTTCGTGGCCAACGCCGTCCTCAATGGACTGATCCTGGCCGTGTTGGTGCTGGGCATCGCCTACAACTTTCGCCAGGTAACCATGCTCGATCCCGAGGTGACGTGGCTGGAAAGTTACCGCCGCGATCACTCCGTCCTGTCCGTGCCGCGGCCGCCGAAGATGTTGGCCCCCATGGCCACGATGCTGGGTGAACGCAGGGACGGATTGAGTCTGTCCACCATGTCCATGCGTTCGCTCCTCGACGGCATCAGCGCGCGGCTCGATGAATCCCGCGACATCTCGCGCTACACCATCGGGCTGCTCATATTCCTCGGACTGCTGGGAACGTTCTGGGGCCTACTCGAGACGGTCGGCTCGATCCGTGGCGTCATCGGTGGCCTGTCGGTGGGCAGCGGCGATATGACGGCAGTGTTCGGCAAGCTGAAAAGCGGCCTGGAGGCGCCCCTCTCGGGTATGGGAACAGCCTTCAGCTCCTCGTTGTTCGGTCTTGCCGGCTCGTTGATCTTGGGGTTTCTCGACCTCCAGGCGGGACAGGCGCAGAACCGCTTCTACAATGACCTGGAGGAATGGCTGTCCAGCCTGACGCGGTTGTCGAGTGGGGTCTTGTCCGCGGATGGGGACCAGTCCGTCCCCGCCTACGTGCAGGCGCTCCTGGAACAGACGGCGGAGAGTCTCGAGAACCTGCAACGCACCCTGGCACGCGGCGAAGAAGGCCGAATCGCGGCGAACAACAACCTGATGTCGCTGACCGAAAGGATCGGCACCTTGACCGACCACATGCGGACCGAGCAAGCCCTGATGATGAAGCTCGCCGAAAGCCAGATGGAAATGAAGCCCATCCTTGCCAAGCTCGCCGATGGCGTGGGCAAGGGCGATGGCGGGCTGGACGACGCGACGCGCACCCACATCCGCAATCTCGACGTCTACATGGCCCGCCTTCTCGAGGATCAGAGCAGCGGCCGCGAGGAAATGGTCCAGCAATTGCGTAGCGAGATCAAACTGCTGGCCCGTACCATCGCCGCCGCGTCAGTCAAGACAGGCGACTAGGCCGAAGGGATCAATTGCGCCATGGCCGCCATCGCCCGCTCGCAGCGCAGCACCAACATCTGGCCCGGTTTCGTCGATGCCCTGGCGACCCTGCTGCTTGTCCTCGTCTTCCTCATCATGGTGTTCGTCCTCGCCCAGTTCTTCCTCAGTGAGGCTATATCGGGCCGCGACAGCGCCCTGCAGAAGCTCGACAACCAGGTCAGCGAACTGGCCGAGCTTCTGGCGCTCGAGCGGCGGACCAATTCCGACCTGCGCCTGAACGTGACGCAGCTTTCCAGGGAGCTGCAAGCGTCGGTCGCCTCGAACGACGACCTGCAGGCGTCGGTCCAGGCCCTGATGCTGCGCGCCGAGGGCGCGGAAACCGAAGTGGTGGGCCTAAAGGCCGAGCTCGCCGACGCCTTTGAAACCATCGCGGCGGACAAAACCAAGATCGAAGCTCACATCGCCGAGATCGCCGACGCCTTCAAGACCATCGAGGCGGACAAGGCCAAGATCGAGACCCAGGTCGCCGAGCTTGTCCGGCTGAACCAGCAGGTTGCGGCCCTCAGGGCGTTGCGCGACGATTTGCAAGAAGAAGTCGCCGCCATGTCCGGAAAATTGAAGGAGTCCGGTTCGGCGCTGGTTGAGGAACGCAAGATTTCCGAGAGCGCCCGCGCCCAACTGGCCCTTCTAAATCGGCAAATGGCGGCGCTACGCGAACAGTTGTCGCGCCTGACGGCGAGCCTGGAAGCGGCAGAGGCGAAGGACAAGAAGCAGAAGGTGGAGATTGCGTCTCTCGGCAAGCGACTCAACGTGGCGCTGGCCGGCAAGGTGCAGGAACTGTCGCGCTACCGCTCCGAATTCTTCGGCAGACTGCGCGAGGTCCTCGGTAATAATCCCGGCGTGCGCGTCGTCGGCGACCGCTTCGTCTTCCAGTCCGAGGTCCTGTACGAGACCGGCTCCGACGAAATCGGCGCCAGCGGAAAGAAACAGCTGGCTCGATTGGCCGAGACCCTGCATCGCATCTCGCCCAAAATTCCCAAGGATATCAAATGGATTCTCCGGGTGGACGGCCACACCGACAAGGTCCCCATCAGCACGGCGAAGTTGCCTTCCAACTGGGAGCTCTCGACCGCCCGCGCCATTTCCGTAGTCAAGTTTCTGATGTCCCAGGGCATCCCCGCCGAGCGCCTCGCCGCGACGGGATTTGGCGAGCACCAGCCACTCGACACGCGCGACGACGAAATCGCCTTCCGCCGTAACCGCCGCATAGAGCTAAAGCTCACACAACGCTAACCAGCCCGACGTTTCCGCGACACGGGCGTTGAAACGAACCCCTATGCCAATTCTGTTTCTCATCGTGCTAATCGACTTGATCGGATTCGGGGTCATCATCCCGCTTCTGCCCTTTTACGCCGAATACTTCCGCGCAACACCGGACGTGGTCACCCTCGTCATGGCCACGTACTCGCTGGCGCAACTATTCTCCGCACCCCTGTGGGGAAGCTTGAGCGACCGCATCGGCAGACGCCCCGTGCTGTTGTTCAGCCTGGGCGGGGCGACCCTCTCGTACGTCGGGCTCGGTTTCGCCGATGAGCTTTGGATATTGTTCGCGGCGCGCGCCTTCGGCGGAGCGATGGCGGGAAACATCGCCGCCGCCTTCGCCTACGTCGCCGATGTCACGACGCCGGAAAACCGCGCCAAGGGCATGGGCCTGGTGGGCGCGGCGTTTGGTCTCGGCTTCATCGCCGGACCCGCCATCGGCGGAGTACTCGCCGGCCCGGACGCCGCCAACGCGGATTTCCAAAGCCCAGCCTTCGCCGCCGCCGGTTTGTCTTTCGCGGCGTTCGCCATGGCGATATTTCTGTTGAAGGAATCCTTGGCGCCGGAATTGCGCCGGCGCACGGCCTCCGGACCGCGCACGCGGTATTGGCCGTTCATGATCGAAACCCTGAGACGGCCCCACCTGGGGTTGCTGATCGGCGTCTCCTTCCTGGCGACCCTCGTTTTCGCCGGAATGGAAGCGACCTTCGCCATGTGGTCTGAGCGCCAATTCGGCTGGGGACCTGAACAGAACGGCTACCTTTTCGCCTTTGTCGGCATACTCATCGCCGCCGTGCAGGGCGGACTCATCGGGCCCCTGGTGCGCCGCTTCGGCGAAGAGCGGCTTATCCTGCAAGGCACGGTGGCCCTGGCGCTCGGCCTTGTCATCATCCCGCTATCGGAGAGCCTGGCCCCCTTGGTGGCGGCCATGGTCATCGCCGCCTACGGGTTCAGCGTCACCACCCCTTCCCTCAACAGCCTGATCTCCCTGCGGGTGGGGGCGACGGAGCAAGGGGGCGTCCTGGGCGTGGCCCGCGCGGCGACCACGTTGTCGCGCGTCGTCGGACCGGTGTGCGCCGGGGTGTTGTTCGCCGTCTTCGGCAAGGAATGGCCCTTCTTCGCGGGTGCCGCCGTGATGGTGGGCGTGCTCTTCCTCGGCCTGCGCATACTCAAGACCAAACCGCGAGCCAGAAAGGCCGACCGTTGACGACGGTCGCCCATCCACCCTTGAACGGGGACACGGGCTTCGCTATACAAGCGCCTCGTTGCTGGAGCAAGGCCATGAAAAAAGACATCCACCCCGATTACCACGAAATTACCGTGGTGATGACCGATGGGACCTCCTTCAAGACCCGCTCGACCTACGGCGAGCCGGGGGATACCTTGAAGCTGGACGTCGATATCAAGACCCATCCGGCGTGGACGGGGGTCCACCGGCTGGTCGACAGCGGCGGTCAGTTGGCAAAATTCAATAAACGATTCAAAGACTTGGGCCTAAACAGTTAGGGCCGACGGGATTTCCGAAAGGGATGGGGCGCCGTCTGACGGCGCCCTATGTTTATGGTGCCACTCCGTGCCGCCGCCGGCGCCTCTATTGACGGCGCGGCGACGCCGCCCCGGTTCATCACAGGCAACAAGACCGGTCCGTCCGTTGCTTTGCATTTAACCGGAGAACGCTCCAAATGCTTGCGCTTTTTCAAGTGCGCGCGTCTATTGTATGATCAATCGGACAAATTTCGGCTTTTCACGAGGCCCGGCATTGAGCCGAGTGACCTAGCGGAGTCGCGATGACGCGGGAAGTCACCATAGAGATCCTGGTCCAGCAGGGAGCCCGGTCGCAGATTCACGCCCAATACTCGGAGGCCCAACGGGAAGCGGCCATCGAGGAGGCCAAGGGGCTCAGCAAGGTATCGGGTATAGACAGCATCAAGGTGCTGCGGGAGGTCTACGACTCCGAAACGGGCTCCAGCACCGAATCGACGCTGTATAGATGGTCCTCCACTGAAACAAAGAGTGGTGCAGGCGCTGGTGCAGGAGCCGGCGGCGGTGGTGGTTCGTGGTCGCCGCCCCCCAGCACCATGCGCGCCGATTCAGGCGGGGACAAAGGCCGGAGCGCGGACAAAGAGGCCTCGGACGACGAGGATGACACCCCCAAGCGGCGTCGCTCCAAGAAAGCGGTGGTACCGGGCCCGCCCCGCAAGCCGTCGTCCGCCGGGGGTGTCGTGGTCAAGCCCCTGCTGGTGACCCTCGGCTGTATCGCGGTGGCGACGGGAGCCACCATGGTCCTCGCCGAGGCCCTGCCGCACAAGACTCTTTTCGGTGTTTCCATGGTTGGCGATAGCCGGGCCAATGCTCTGTTCATCGTTTTCGTGGCTGTCTTTCTGGCCAGTTCCATACCGTTGGCGCGGTCCCTGCTTTCCAAGGTTGACCTGTCCGCCGCGCCGCCCTCCCGGGTGGCGCGGGCGCCGCGCAAGCCGGTAAAGGCGGTCGAAAAACTGAAACCGTCGAAAGACCTCGAACCTTCCGAGAAAAAGAAGGCCGATGCCGAAGACATAGAAAAGGTGAAGAAAAGGAAGAAGAAAAAGAAAAAGCCAAAAAAACAGGCTGCCGCGGAAAAAGATACGGGCATGGATTTCGTGGAAGACGAAAAGGACGAGGACGAGGACGAGACGGAAGACGAGCTGCCGGCCGAACTCTCGATCGAGGACGAGAAACAAAAAGTCTACATGATGAAGTTTCTGGGCGACGCCCTGCAGACCGTCAAGTCCAAGCAGCAGAATATGGATGGCGTCAGCAAATTCGGCATCAACCTTTTCCTCGCCGGGGCCAACGAAGCACTGAGCCACGAACACAACCTCGATTCCGAGTCGGCCTCCGCCATCCTCAGCGACAGCGTTCAGGTGCTGGGCTACAAGAAAGCCCAAGCGGACGAATTCGCCGTCAAGGCGGACGAGTATCTGGTCAGCGATCCCAAGTACATGCACATGTATGAGGCCGGACGCAATTCCATGAACACCTATCTCGGCGGGGACACCGACGACGGCGCCAAGGGTCTGGTCAAGGCCCTGGAGGATTGGAACAAACCGAAGTCCGAGGACGGCTCGTCCGGGCTGCTCACGGTAATGTTTACCGACATCGCCGGGTCCACGGCCATGACGCAAGAGCTTGGCGACTCCGGGGCCCAGAAGGCGGTGCGCATCCACAACCGCATCGTCCGCCAATCGCTGAGCGCCTTTGGGGGGAAAGAGATAAAGCATACCGGCGACGGCATCATGGCGTCGTTTTCCAGCGCCGCCAACTCCGTGGAATCGTGCATCGAAATGCAGCGCCTGGTGGAACAGCACAACCAGACCGACCCGAGCCTGCCGCTCCATCTGAAAATCGGCATCAACGCGGGCGAGCCCATCGCCGAGGACGACGACCTTTTCGGCACCACCGTCCAGGTGGCCGCCCGCATCACGGACGGCGCCAAGGCCGACCAGATATTCGTTTCGGAAATCGTCCGCGGCATTTGCGTGGGCAAGGAATTCAAGTTCGCCAACCGCGGCAGCTACGAAATGAAGGGTCTCGACGAACCGATCACCCTTTTCGAGGTGATTTGGCAGGAGGACTTGACGGTCGAGGAACTCACCCAGCAGATCGCGGCGGAAACTGAAGCGGCTCAAGCCGGCCCGGCGCCCGAGGCCGGCAAGGCCAAATCGGTGGCACCGCCGCCACCCGCCGAGGCGCCAGCCGCCGCACCGCCACCCGCCGAGGCGCCAGCCGCCGCGGCGCCGGCCGCACAAGCGCCACCCACCCAGGCGCCACCCACCCAGGTCGCCAATACCCCGGAAAGCAAGGCGTCCTAGGCGACCCCGGGGGTGCCGCCCGTTGTTTCGCGGCGCCCCTTGAAAACGCCATATTCCGAGCATAGATCATGGGCGGCGACGGATGCCTCTCGAGCAGGGTCCGCCTATCGCCAAAACGAATGGGGTTCGATCGCGAGATCGGGTCCGCCCTTGGGGCGCGGCCCGGATGGACCCCACAACACCATGTTGCTTGACATAAGGAGAATATGGTCATGCGTACGATTGATTTTTCCCCCCTCTTCCGTTCCTCGATCGGTTTCGACCGCATGCAGCGCCTCATGGACGCCAACTTGCGCACCGATGCCGCGACCCATTCCTATCCGCCGTACAACATCGAGAAGCGCGGCGACGACGCCTACCGCATCACCATGGCGGTCGCCGGTTTCTCGAGTGACGACGTGGAGGTGACAATCGCCGAGGACACCCTCACCGTCTCCGGCAAGCCGGAGAACGACGGGGAAGGTGGCACCTACCTGCACCACGGCATCGCCGGCCGCTCCTTCGAGCGACGGTTCCAGCTTGCCGAGCACATCGAGGTCAAGGAGGCGGTGCTGCGCGACGGGCTGCTGCATATCGACCTGGAGCGTCGAATTCCAGAGGAAAAGAAGCCGCGCCGGATCGACATCGGCACGGCTCCCCGCGCCGCGGCGATCGAGACTCAAGCCGCCGCCTGAACGGCGCCGGCCTCGAGCAACCGAAGGGGCGTGCCGCGGTGCAATCGCGGCGCGCCTCTTTACTTTCTCAGTCCGCGACGAGGATTTTCTCGAGCGCGCCGCGCAGCGATGTCGGGATGGGCACGGGCTTCATGTCCCGGCGACCGACAAAGACGTGGACGAAGTGGCCAAAGGCGGCGGCCTCGTCGGAACCTTGGCGGAAAATGCCGATCTCGTAGCGGACGCTGGAGGTGCCGAGCTTGCCGACGCGCAGCCCCGCGTCGAGGACGTCGGGAAAGGCAAGCGGGCTCTTGTACTGGCACATGGACTCCGCGACGACGCCGATGACGGGCGCATTTTGGGGATCGAACCCGCCCGCCTCGACCAGGTAGGCGTTGGCCGCCGTATCGAAGTAGGAATAGTACGTCACGTTGTTGACGTGGCCGTAGATGTCGTTGTCCATCCAACGCGTCGTGATGGTCAGGAAATGCCGGTAACGGCGGCGTGTCTCTTTCGGCTGTTCGGACATGGGAGACTTCAGAAAACCTTGCGCAAGGCGTCGGTGGTGGCGTCGGGCCGCTCGATCATCACCATGTGCCCGCACCTCGGAAGAACGACCGTGATCGCGCCCTCGATGGCACCGGCCAATGCCTCGCCCTTGGCGCACGGCGTCATCATGTCGGCGGCACCGAGAACCAGGACCGTGGGACAGGCGACGCGGCGCGCCATCGACACCGCCGATCCATAGTCGGCGCAGGCCTTGAGATCGGCATGGAGCGTACCCGGGCGGCTGCGTTCGAGGAGGCGCGTAGCGCCGCCCACCATCCACAAGCCAGGCGCCGGATGACCTCCCACCTTGGCGTCGCCGGCGTGGCCCCACGAGGTAATCAGGCGGGCGGCGAGAGGATCGTTGTCGCGGGCCGCCGCCAAGAGATCGGGATGCACCGGCATGCTCTCCGCCACCCCCAGCAGCGCCAGCGCGCCGACCAGCCCAGGCGCGCGGGCGGCGGTCTCGATGGCCACCAGCGCACCCATGCTGTGTCCGACCAGCGCCGTTTTTTTCACCCCGGCGGCATCCAGAAAGCGCACCACCCAATCCGCCATCTCGGAGACAGAGGACAGCGACGCGCCCTCCGAGCCGCCGTGCCCGGGCATGTCGACGGCGAGGACGGCGCGCCCGTGATGGGCGAAGTAGCGGGCCTGCAGGCTCCATACCGAATGGTCCAGGCCGGCGCCGTGCAGGAAGCACACGCTGGGCAGGGCGCCATCGAAGGCGCGGCCGCCCGTCGTCACGAAAACCTTGTCGCCGTTGACGCTTAGTTCCATGCGGCGGGGCCCCCGGGGCTTCCGCTCATCCCTTCTGCGAGGCCCTGAGGGCGCGCCCCAGGTCCTCGATCAGGTCGACGGCGTCCTCCAGTCCGACCGACAGGCGCACCATCTCCTCGCCGACGCCCGCCTCTTTCAGGGCTTCGGCGTCCATCTGCTGATGGGTGGTGCTGGCCGGGTGAATGACCAGGGACTTGGCGTCGCCGACATTGGCCAGATGGGAGAACAACTCCAGTCGCTCGATGAAGCGGCGCCCGGCCTCGCGGCCACCCTTCACTCCGAAGCTCAATATGCCGCCGGCGCCCCGCGGCATCAGCCGCTTGGCCAATTCGAAATCGGGGTGGCTGGGAAGACCCGGATAGTTGACCCAGGTGACGGCGCCCTCGGCTTGCAGGAACTCGGCGACCGCTTGGGCGTTCTCCACGTGCCGCGCCATGCGCATGGGCAGGGTCTCGACGCCGAGCAGGACATAGAAGGCGTTGGCCGGACTCATGCACGCCCCGAAGTCGCGCAGGCCCTCGGCACGGGCCCGCATGACGAAGGCGGAGGGGCCGAACTCCTCGGCGAAATTGAGGCCGTGATAGCCGGCGTAGGGCTCGGTCAGGGTCGGAAACTTGAGATTGCCATCGTCGTCCAGTGCCGCCGCCCAGTCGAAGGTGCCGCCGTCGACGAGTGCCCCGGCGATGGCGACGCCGTGTCCGCCCAGGAACTTGGTTGCCGAATGCATGATGATGTCGGTGCCGTGGTCGAACGGCCGGCACAGATAGGGGGTGTTGAAGGTGGCGTCGATCATCAGCGGCAAAGCGTGGGCGTGGGCGATCTCGGCGACCGCCGGGAGGTCCATGACCTCGAGTCCGGGATTGCCCAGGAGTTCGCCGAACAAAAGCCGCGTCTCAGGGCGGATGGCGGCGGCGAAGTCCTGGGTGTTGCGTGGATCGACGAAGGTGGTGGTGATTCCGAATCGCGGCAAGGTGTGGGTGAACATGTTGTGGCTGCCGCCGTAAATGGAACCCGAGGACACGATGTGTCCCCCCGCCCCCGTGAGGGTCGCCACCGCCAGGTGCAGGGCGGCCTGGCCGCTCGCCGTGCATACGGTACCGACGCCGCCCTCGAGGGCGGCGATACGCTCTTCCAACACTGCGACGGTGGGGTTGGAGATGCGCGAATAGATGTGGCCGGGGCGCTCCAGGTTGAACAGCTCGGCGGCGTGGTCGACGCTGGGAAACATGTACGAGGTGGTTTGATGGATCGGCACGGCGCGCGCGCCGGTCGCCGGGTCCGGCCGCTGCCCGGCATGCAGGCTCAAGGTGTCGAACTTGAGGGATTTGGGATCGGCCACGGCTGAGTCCAATCGGGCTCCATAAAGAATAGGGGCCGCCCTTTGACCGGCGACCCCCGAACTTTTTTTTAACGCCTCAACCTGTCAAACTCGCCAGATTGCCTGTAACTAGAAACTCTATCCAAGGCCGCCATCCGCGGTCAAGAAGACTCTTGGCCCAACCGGCGCGAAAAAAAGGCGCCGCCTCGAAAGGCGGCGCAAGTTTAACAGGGAGGCGTTGAAGACGAATGGAAAGTATGATCGGCCGGCGATCGGCCGCTTTCCATTCAGCCCCCAACTTAGAAGCCATAGCTTAACAAGCCCTTAACAGGGAGAACGGCTTAAGAATCGCATGGAACGACAAAGCCAACGCTATTGCGATCCGACAGGATCGGGAGCGCCGTGTCGGGGGACAGGATTGGTCGTGTTAGCGGTTTGAACATAGCATTCGAGCCATCATCCATCATCCAATCCCCAGGAATGGTTGGCCTTTTCGGTCAATTTCCGGACGTCGATCTTATTGGTGCCGGCGAGAAGCCTGCCCCGACCTCTCGGCACAGGAATTTCATTGGTGCTTGGTTTGCGTTCTGGGTGGGATGATTTATCTTCTCGCGGAACCGGGTCGGGTGCGCCGTTTGGTGGGCCCCGAGTTCGATGCCTAGGGCAAGGGCATCGGCGGGATCAAAGCCGGGCAAGACAAAGTCGGACCGCGATACTCTCATGGAAGCCCCCTGATGATCGAAGCCTACAACTTGGGAGCCCTGTTCGACCCCGAACTCGGCGCAGATCGCGTCGCGCTGATCGACTGTCGCGATTGGAATCGGCCGCGGGAGTATACGCACCGGCAAATCGACGAACTGGCCAACGCCTGTGCGCGGGGGCTGCTGGCACGCGGCCTTGAGCGGGGCGACAGCGTCGCCATCCTCTCGGCCAACCGGGCGGAGTACCTGATTGCCTTTTTCGGCATTCTGCGGGCCGGTCTCGTCGCCGTGCCCATAAACCACAAGCTTCCCGCCGAGACCATCGCGTTCATCCTGGAAGACGCCGGGGTCGGGTACGTGCTCTGTGATGCGCTCAGGCGCGGCGACCTGCCGTCCGACGTGGCCATTTCGGATTTCGATGCGGCCGACGGCGACGGTTTCGAGGCGCATCTCGATCCGGGCGGCTTCGAGGCCGTGCGCCCCACCGACGATGAAGTCGCCATGGTGCTCTACACCTCGGGCTCGACAGGCCGCCCCAAGGGCGTGCCGCTTACCCACGCCGGGCACCTGTGGGTGCTGCGCGTCCGCACCCGCCGGGGCTGGCCGTTTACGCACCATCGCCTGCTGGTGGCGGCGCCCCTTTATCACATGAACGCGCTGTGCACGTCGCTGTTCGCCCTGGGCGCCTCGGCATGCGAAATCTTGCTGCCCGAGTTCGATGCCCGGCGGTGGCTCCTCTCGATCGAGCGCTTTGGCTGTACCTGGGTCACCTCGGTGCCGGCCATGCTGGCCATGGCGTTGCGCGAGGAAGAGGTGCTCTCGGGACTGGATGTCTCGACCGTCGAGAACGTGCGCATGGGCTCGGCGCCGGTCTCCCAAAAGCTTTGGGACAAGGGGAAGGCGATCTTTCCCGGCACCAATTTCATAAACGTTTACGGCACCACGGAGACCGGCCCGATCGTATTCGGCCCGCGTCCCGACCGGGTCGTGCCCGACCTCTCGGTGGGTTGGCCCATGCCCGAGGTCGAGCTCAAGCTGGTCGGCGCCGATGGGAGCGAGGGCGACGAGGGGGTCCTGTGGCAGCGCACACCGGCCACCATGACCGAATACCTGAACTTGCCGGAGCGCACCCAAGAGGTGCTGACCGCGGACGGCTGGTACATCTCCGGGGACATTTTCAGGCGCGACGCCGCGGGCGCGTACTTTTTCGTGGGCCGCGCCGACGACATGTTCGTGTGCGGCGGCGAGAACATCTATCCCTCGGAAGTCGAGGCAATCCTCGAGAGCCACCCCGACATCGCCCAAGCCTGCGTGGTGCCGGTTCCCGATGAAATCAAGGGCGAGAAGCCCGTTGCCTTTGTGGTTCGCAACGACGGTGCCGCCCTGGGCGAGGACGAGGTGAAGCGGTTCGCCCTCGCCAAGGCTCCCGCCTATCAGCATCCGCGCATGGTGCTGTTCGCCGACGCCCTGCCCTTGGCAGGTCCCGGCAAGATCGATCGCAAGACGTTGGTGGCCGAGGCGCGGCGGCTATGGGCCGCGCAAGCGCAAGCCGGCGCGGTGGAGGGATGAGCGTCATGCTCAAACCCTGAAACCCGAAACTGATATAGGAATCACGCAGTCATGAGCAACGAGACACCGGAACGCCTCACGGCGGAGGACATTCAAGCGATGTTCGATCGCTCGCCGTTCATCTCGGGGCTGGGGCTGCGGGTCCAGTCTCTCGACTACGACGCCTCGGAACTGACTGTAACCATGCCCCTCAACCCATCGCTCGAGCGGCGCGCCGGGACCAAGCAA
>JASLQF010000065.1 GCA_030744625.1 Rhodospirillales bacterium | reverse complement strand
TCGCCAAGGACGGCACCCCCTGGGGCATCGGCTGCAAAGGCGGCATCCATCGCTGGAACGGTTCGAGCTGGATTAAAGTGGCCGGCAAGGCCTTTGATATCGGGATGCAACCCTAAGCCTGACCAGTGCGAATGTCTGCTTTGGGTCAGGAACGGACCTAAACGACGACCTGTAATTTGGCCCGCTATAGCCCCAGGAGCGGACATTGGAACTCAGAATGCTCTTTGAATGAGTCCATGACCTAGTCCGCCCGGCGTATGATCCCGGAAAGCGCCGCTTCGGCTGGCCGTTTCTCGCCGAGATTCCGGAACCCAGCGGTTTTCCATTCTCCGTAGTTGGCGCCGCCGTTGCGGCGGCCGACCGGTCCATGAAAGAATGCCGGGCAACGACTCTGCACCGTCCAACACCCGACGGAAGGATTGCTCGATGAAGATCAAGGCCGCCGTCCTCCACCAGATGGGTTCGCCCCGGCCCTATGCCGAGTCGCGCCCCATCCATATCGAAGAGGTCGACCTGGATGCGCCCGAAGAGGGCGAGGTTCTGGTTCGGGTCGCCGCCGCCGGGGTCTGCCATTCGGATCTGTCGGTGGTCGACGGGGCGCGGCCGCGACCGCTGCCCATGGTGCTGGGCCATGAGGGGTCCGGCGTGGTCGAAGAAGTCGGCCCCGGCGTCGACGACCTGGCCAAGGGAGACCATGTCGTTTTCGTCTTCGTGCCCAGTTGCGGAAAATGCGGCCCTTGCCTGGCCGGTCGTCCGGCGTTGTGCGAACCGGGCTTCGAAGCCAACTCCGCCGGCACCATGCTCGGCGGAGGCCGCCGTCTGCACAGCGGGGGAAGCCCGCTTTCCCACCAGGTCGGCGTGTCGTGCTTCGCCGAGTACGCGGTTTCGGCGCGCTGTTCGCTCATCAAGGTGACGCCCGATCTCCCCCTGGAGGAAGCGGCATTGTTCAGCTGCGCGGTGATTACCGGTGTCGGGGCGGTGGTCAACACGGGCCAGGTTCCGGCCGGAAGCTCGGTCGCGGTGGTCGGCCTGGGCGGTACCGGGCTGGCCGCGCTTCTCGGCGCGCGCGGCGCCGGGGCGCGCCGCGTGATCGGCATCGACGTGCTCAACTACAAACTGGCATTGGGCCGCCAGCTTGGCGTCGACGTCGCCTTCGACGCCAACGACGATGACGTGGTCGACAAGGTCCGGGAGGCGACGGATGGTGGCGTAGATTTCGCCTTCGAGTGCGTGGGCAAGGTGGAGGCCATGGAACTCGCCTACAAGATCACGCGGCGCGGCGGCACCACGATCTCGAGCGGGCTGTCCCACCCCGACACTGACTTTCGCATTCAACACGTCAATCTGGTGGCCGAGGAACGCACCATCAAGGGCAGCTACCTGGGCAGTTGCGTTCCCCACCGGGACATCCCCAACTACATCGAGCTCTACCGCTCGGGGCGCCTGCCCGTCGACCGGCTGATCAGCGAGCGCATCGAGCTGGAAGACATCAACGAGGCTTTCGACCGCCTCGCCGACGGGCACACGGTGCGCCAGATCATCACCTTCTGATCCGTCCCGACGCCGACCTCCCGGGCCGCCACGGCCCGGCCCTTTTCGCGCCCTATGCCTTCGATTGTAGTGGACTCCATTGCGGCGACGGCCGGCAATTTTTTATTTGCCGGCCATTGATCTGTATCAATGCGGTGCCCGCCGCTTCGGAGTAAGCATCACCATCCAAGGTATATTTTCTCCATCCTAGGAGGCCGTCGTGAGCCAGGTGAACACCGGAAGCGGCGTCAGCCGCAGGAATTTCGTAAAAGGCGCGGGTGCCGCCACCGCGGCAGGCCTCGGCGTCGCCGCCTTGCCGAGGGCGGCGCGCGGCGCCGAGGCCGATGGCAAACCCAACTACGGCATGCTCATCGACGTGCGCCGATGTATCGGGTGCCAAGCCTGCAGCGTCGCCTGCAAGGCCGAGTTCGACGTGCCGCTCGGGGCCACGCGGTCGTGGGTCGAATACATCGAAAAAGGCGAATACCCGAACATCGGGCGCAGCTTCCTGCCACGGCTGTGCAACCAGTGCAACCATCCGGCCTGCGTGCGGGTATGCCCGACCGGGGCGACCTGGAAGCGCGCCGAGGACGGCATCGTGGTCGTCGATCCCGATATCTGCATCGGCTGCAAGTACTGCGTACACGCCTGTCCCTACGACGCCCGATTCATCAATCCGGTCACCGGTTCCGCCGACAAATGCGACTTCTGCCTGCACCGGGTTTCCCAGGGCCTGGAACCGGCGTGCGTCGAGACCTGCATCGGCCGGGCCCGCGTTTTTGGCGACCTCAACGATCCCGACAGCGAGATTTCCAGGCAGATCGCTTCCAACCCGGTGACCGTCCTGCGCCAGGGACAGGGCACGGAGCCGAACGTCTATTACATCGCGGCGGATCACTCCGACGAGCACGACGTCGCGCATCGCGGCCGCTACGTAGACGTGACCACGCACCGCAGAGAAGAGGCCAGGAGGTAGCCATGACCGAAGGATTGCTTTGGGGAATGCCCGTCATCGGGTACCTGTTTCTGGCCGGGGTCGGCGCCGGCGCCATGACCGTCAGCGCGTCGATGTACCTGCGCGGCGGCAGCGAGACGCGCGGCATGCACGTGGACACGGCGCGCTACGGCGCGTTCCTGGCTCCCATACCGATCATGGTCGGATGCGGGTTGCTGATTTTCGAGCTCGGATCGTTCGAGGTCGGGAACTGGCTCAAGTGGCTGAACCTCTACAAGGTCATCAATCTGTCGCCGATGTCGATCGGCACCTGGCTGTTGACGGTGACCATCGGCGTCAGCGTCGTCTATGCCTATACCTACGTGCACAACGCGCCGGGGCTGCCCGACGACAGGCGCTACGCTCTCCGCCGGGCGCTGTCCTGGGCGGCCGTGCCCTTGGGCGTAGCGACGGCGGTCTATACCGGCATCCTGCTCGGCGCCATGCCGTCGCGGCCGTTCTGGAACTCGCCCATCCTGGCCTTGCTGTTCCTGGTTTCCTCGCTGTCGACCGGGGTCGCGGTCATACTTTTGGCGCGCGCCCTGATACACCGCAAGGACGCCGACAGCGGCGCCGAGCGGCACTTCGAGAAGAGCGGCTATATCCTGACCGCATCGGACACGTTGCTCATCGGTTTCGAGATCATGGTCATCTTCCTGTTCCTGATGTTCGGCTACCTGACGGTGGGCGACGTCAAGGAGGCCGTACAGGTGGTGCTCGCCGGCGGCAGCCTGGCGACGTTGTTCTGGTTGGGCTTCGTGGTGATTGGCCTCGTCGTGCCGGTCCTCGTCGAGCTCTACTACGTCATGCCCAAGCTGCTCTACCACAGGGAATACGTGGCGCCGCGCGGGGTCGAGATCGTGGTTTCGGTCGTCGTTCTTTTCGGCGGGTTCCTGCTGCGATACATCGTCGTGATTGCCGGCCAGATCACTGGCCCGGTTGGAGTATGAGGAGGCCAACATGACCAATCGCCGGGATTTCCTGAAACTTGGAGCGGCGTCGGCGACCCTGGCACTGGCCGGTGGCGGCACGCTGACGGCCGCCAAGGAACTGCCCCACAAGGGCGGCAAGGACTTCTCTCCGAAGACCGGAAAGGAGCGCGCCGCCGTTCCCACCGCCTGTTGGCAGTGCGTGACCCGTTGCCCGGCGATCGGCTACGTGGAGGGCGGACGGCTCGTCAAGATCGGCGGCCAGCCCTCTTCCATCAGGACCGAGGGCAAGATGTGCGCCAAGGGCCAGGGCGGCGTCAACCAGGTCTACGATCCCGACCGCATCCTTTACCCCATGAAGCGCGTAGGTGCGCGCGGCGAGGGCAAGTGGAAGCGCATCACGTGGGATCAGGCCCTCGCCGAGGTGGCGGGTCGTCTTAAGAAGCTGCGCGACGACGGCCATCCGGAAAAGTTCATGTTCCACTACGGGCGTATGAAGGCGAGCTCCTCCAAACTCATCAAGAGCGTCTTCCTGGGCACCTACGGTACCAAGACCGTCGGCAACCACACCAGCATCTGCGAGGGCGGCAAATGGACCGCCCAGGAGCTCACCTGGGGCAAGCACTACGACAACTGGGACTTCGACAACGCGCGCTACGTGGTCAACTTCGGCAGCAACTGCCTGGAGGCCCACACCAACCACACCCCGGTCGCCCACCGGCTGGCGCGCGCCCTGGTCGAGCGCAACTTGAGGATGGTCACCTTCGACGTCCGCCTCTCCAACACGGCGGCCAAGTCGAACGAGTGGGTGCCCATCAAGTCGGGCACCGACGGTGCCGTGGCGCTGGCCATGTGCAACGTGATCATGAGCGAGGACCTTTATCGCGGCGATGGCGAAGCCTTCATGACGTTCTGCAGGTTCACCAAGGATCCCACGGCCACGCTTGACGAGAAGGTGGCCGTGCTGAAGGCGCACCTGAGCTCCTACACCCCGGAGTGGGCGGAGAAGATCAGCGGCGTCGACGCCGACAAGATCAGGGAGGTAGCCAGGGAGTTCGCCACAACCAAGCCGGCCTGCGTGATCAGCTATCGCGGCGCCGTCGCCCATTACAACGGCAACGACACGGAACGCGCCATCCAGATGCTGGCCGCCATCACCGGCAACGTCGACAACCCCGGCGGCCGCTGCAGGGCGGTGGGTGCCAAGTGGAAGTACCCGAAGGGACCGAAGAACAAGCCCAAGGCCAAGAAGCTGAAGATCCTCGACGGCTTCAAGGGCGACGCCGCTCTGCCGACGCACCACATGAGCCACCGTGTGCTGAAGATGATCAAGGACGGAAAAGCGGGGCGCCCCGAGGTCTACATGTGGTACTGCTATGCCCCCGTCTACGCCAACGGCGAGGTGCAGGAGAACATCGACGTCCTCAAGGACGAGTCGATGATTCCCTTCTCGGTGTGCGTCAATCCCTTCTATGACGAATCGGCGGCGCTCGCCGATCTCATCCTTCCCGACGCCACCTACCTGGAGCGCTGGGATTGGGAGGACATGGTCTCGCCCCGGCAGATTGGCGAGTACTATGTCCGCCAGCCCGTGGTCAAGCCGCTCGGCGAGGCCCGCGACTTCGGCGACGTCTGCTGCGAACTCGCCGAGAGGATGGGGATGCCGCTCGGCTTCAAGACCAAGGAGGAGTTCGTCAGGAAATCCTGCGAGATGACCCCGGGCATCAAGGAGGCCGGTGGCTTCGAGTACATGAAGGAGCACGGCGTCTGGCACGACCCCAAGGCCAAGCCGAAATTCTATTCCTATAAGAAGAAGGTAAGTGCCAAGAAGCTCGAAGCCGACGGCGTCATCCTCGACGAGGCGACGGGCGTCTACTGGAACTGGCACAAGTCCAAGGCCAAGAGCGAGGAAGAGGCGAGCCAGAAGGGCTACACCCACACCAAGAACGCCTACAAGGGCTATGTCGCACAGATGATCGGCGACGAGGTCGTGGCCGGTTTCAAGCCCGACAAGGTGAACAAGTCAGGCTACATGGAGTTGTACTCCGCGATCATGGAGGACAAGGGCTTCGCCCCGCTGCCCACCTATGTGTCGATACCCGAGCACGAGGCCATGAAGCCCGGAGAGCTGATCCTCACCACCTACAAGGTCGCCGTGCAGATCCATTCGCGCAGCCAGAACTGCAAGTGGCTGACCGAGATCTACCACTCGAACCCGGGCTGGATTAACCCGGCCACCGCGGCGGCCAGGGGAATCAGCGACGGCGACGCCATCAAGGTCAAGTCCCCTGTGGCCGAGATCGAGACCAGGGCAAGGGTGACCCCCGCCGTGGTGCCCGGCGTCATCGCCATCTCCCATCACTGCGGGCACTGGGAGTACGGCAGGTACGCCTCGGCCAAGAAGGCGCCCCTGGGCACGGACGACGATCCCGAGCTAAAGCGCAAATGGTGGAAGGACAACGGCGTCCACCCCAACTGGCTCATCGCCAACGCGCCCGATCCCATCAACGGGCAACTTCGGTTCATGGATACCGTGGTGTCGGTGACCAGGGTCTAGCCCATGAACGGCACGGCGAAATCGATTCTCGCCCGCGACCCGGGTTTTCCGGCGGCGACGCGGGAGCGCTCCAACGTTTACGGCTTCCTCGCCTCGGTCTTCCGCGAGGAGGCGACGGCGGACCTTCTGGACCAGATCGAGGAGCCCGAATTCCGGAGCGCCCTGTCGGGGGCCGGGGTTTCGTTCGGCATCGATTTCTTCGACCGTCCCCGCCAGCGGCTGCTCGAGGAACTGGCCGTGGAATACGCCTGGCTGTTCATCGGCCCCGGAGATCACGTGGCGCCCTTCGCCTCCGTCTATCTGGGTGGCGCGGGGGGCGCGCTGTGGGGGCCTTCCACGGTGTGGGTCAGGACGTTCATCGCTACCGCGGGCTTCGAATACAGGCCGGAGTTCCACGGCCTTCCCGACCACGTCGGCGTCGAGTTCGAGTTCATGCAACACATGACCTCGCGCCAGGCGTCGGCGGCGGAGCGATCGGACGGCGTCGCGCAGGCCGACTGCCGAAGGGTCGAGGAGGAATTCGTGTCCGACCACTTGGCGCGGTGGTTGCCCGAGTTCTGCCGCCGCACCATGGAGCGGGCAACCCTGCCGTTCTACCGCGAACTGGCCGGCCTCGCCGCCGGCTTCATGCGATCCGAATCCGAATTCCTCGCCGCGACGCCCGCCGCCGCCTGCTGACAGGGGCGCGTCCATGCTTCGGAATTCAAGTGAATTTATGAATTTAGGTGACATGATACTTATTTCCTCGGAACTCGCGGGGTGATATGCTTGCGCCATGACGAGATTGGCTCGGGTGGTGGTGCCGGGCGTTCCGCATCATGTGACGCAGCGGGGCAACCGGCGGCAGGCCACGTTTTTCAACGACGAAGACTATGCGGCCTACCTGGATCTGTTGGCCGAGAAGTTGGCCGTCGCTTCGGTGGCGCTGTGGGCCTACTGCCTGATGCCCAACCACGTTCACCTGATCTTGGTGCCGGAAACCGACGACGGCCTGGCCGCCGCCATGGGCGAGGTACACCGTCGCTACACCCGCCGCGTCAACGGGCGCGAGGGTTGGCGGGGTTTTCTGTGGCAAGGGCGATTCGCCTCGTTTCCGCTGGACGGCGATCACCTGTTGGCGGCGGCGCGCTATGTGGAATTGAACCCGGTGCGCGCCAGGTTGGCGGCGCGGCCCGAGGACTGGCCGTGGTCCAGCGCCGGCGCCCATTTGGCGGGGCGCGATAGCGGGGCGCTCTCGGTCCGCCCTCTTCTCGATGAGGTCGGTGACTGGCGGGCCTTTCTAGACGGAGGTCTCGGCAAGGAGGCCATGGAGGCCCTGCGCCGCCATGAGCGGACCGGCCGGCCCCTCGGCTCGACGGCTTTCATGGATCGGCTCGAAGGGATGCTCGGCCGCCCGCTCAAGAAGCGCAAACCGGGACCGAAGCCGGCGGCGAATTGACCACGGGTGTCGGCGGCGGGCACGGTCAATTAAGTATCATGTCACCTAAATTCCTCTAGGGGCAGCCCGAAGGGCTGCGTCTCGAAGGATCATGGCTCGGCCCGGTGCACCTCGCGGCCGCCGAGGAAGGTGCGCTCGACCCGGATGTCCTTGATCTTCTCCTCGTCGCAGGTCAGCGGGTCCTCGTCGATGACGATGGCGTCCGCCATCTTGTCGACTTCGAGGGAGCCCCGCTTGTTCTCGTCGAAGGTCAGCATGTGGCCCGACTGCATGGCGCACCGCAGGGCCTCCTCGCGGGTCAGGTTGGTGGCGCCGAGCTGGCGGCCCTCCACCTCATCCCAACGGGCCAGCGCCTCCCACATGACGAAGAACATCGAATAGGGCACGTTGTCCGACGACAGCGCCAACGGGACGCCAATGTCGAGGCACTGGCGCACCGGCGTCCCCTCGTCCATCAGCTTGTCGAGGCCGAAGCGTTCGGGGAACCAGTACATGACGTTGGGGATGATGGTGGCGATGACGCCGAGCTTCTTCATGCGCTTCAGGAGCTTCTCGTTGCCGTCCATCAGGTGGACCATGACCCAGCGCTTGTCGCGGATGGAGACCTGCTTGTCGATCTCCTCGTAGACCTTGATCAGGGCCTCCAGGTCGTAGCACGCCAGGCAGTTGACCCGGATGCCGAGCTTGGCCGCCATGACGCCGAGTTCGACGAATCGCTCGAGCGGCACCGACTGGTAGAAGTGGCCGGCCCACTGCTCGTAGGGATAGCCGCGCCCGATGATGGCGGCGACGTCGGGCTGGCCCATGTCGAAGGTGACGCCCTCGCAGCGGAACAGCCCGCCGTCGGAGCCCGGGCCGCCGAAGGCATTGGCCCAGGTGCGCAGCAGGTCGGCCACCTGCGGGTTGTTGAGGGACGACGTCGGCAGGCTCAGGGGCGTGTGCATCTTGAGGGTCATGCCGCCCTCCGCCTCGGTCTGGCGGTAGGCGTCGATGAGGGGGGGGGTAAGCCCATGGCCCTCGTAACACGCCGTCGTGCCGACCTCGCTATAGAGCTGCACGCCGAGCCGCACCGAGGCCACCCGGTCCTCGTAGGTGAAGCGTGGCACGCAGCCGAGGATCGTGTACTCGAGAACCGGACAGTGGTTGCGCTCGAGGAAGACGCCGGTGGGCTCGCCCTTCCCATCCTTCAATATCTCGCAATTGAAGGGTGCCGGCGTCTCCGCCGTGATGCCGGCAACCTTGAGGGCGGCCGAGTTGGCCACCGATGGGAATGGCGGCCGGCACCACCAGCCCCACACGGCGCGGATGTATACCGGATGGTCGGGGGCCACCTTGTCCAGGTCGTGGCGGTCGGGATAGCGCCCGTCCTTGAGCTGTTCGGGGCCGTTGACGAAGGCGTCGAAGTAGGGGCCCATCTGGCGCTCCATGGGCATGACGACGATCCATTCTCCGGGCGGCGTGCGCGCCGCCGCTTGGCGCACGGTCTCGACGATGTCGGCGACCGTCTCCTGGCCCTGGATGCGGATGCCGCCGCGCGCCTTCAAGCCCTCGCGGTCGAGGTGGGGGTGAGCGTCGAACATGCCGGGCGTCACCGTCTTGCCGTCGAGGTCGACGACCTTGGTATGGGGGGCCTTACCCTTGAGCAGCGCCGTCGCCTCGCCGACGCCCGAGATGCGCCCGTCGCGGAAGGCCACGGCCTCGGTGACGCGTGACGCGCCGTCAAGGGTGATGACATTGCCGTTGTGAAGAATGGTGTCGTGATCGGTCATGAGACGTCCTCCCCCGGTTGGCCGTGGATTATAGGGTGCCGGTCGCTCCCAGGCACGGAAAACCATATCTTAACCTTTTCCGGTGTACAGCCTTGATTCCAGGTGATGAATCGGCGGAAACGCTCTTGACAGGCGGTGCCCGCACCGACATCTTGCGGCGCAACCTGCATGCGCGGCGGCTTCCGTGACGCATCCGGCGGGGCAACGAAGAGTGGGTGGAACGAGATGCTCTTGAGGGGAATTCTGGCCGCCGGCGTGGCCCTCGGTGCCATCGTCGTCTCGGCCAATTTGTTCGTGTACGACCCATCGGCGGCGGGCGATGGCCGACCGGTCACAGTTGGCACCGATGGCGCGGCCGCAACCCTCGCCATGGCCCCCATCTCGCTCGGCAATCCGGCGGCGGCGGCGGCGCTCGCCACCCGCCACCCGGTGGCGCCGCGCCAGGGCGTCGCGGCGACCGCGCCCTATACCCAGACCCTGCACATCGGGCGCGGCGACATCCTGGGCTCGCTCCTCGTCGAGGCCGGCATCGACGCCGACGACGCCGTCGCGGCCATCGCCGCGCTGGGCGGCGTTTTCGACCCCCGGCGCATCAGGCCTGGACAGGCCGTCGCCGTGACCTTCGCCCCGGCGCCCGGAATACCGGCGCCGGGGCGCTTTCTCGGCCTCGAGCTCAACCTCGATTTCGCGCGCGCCGTGGTCGTCGGGCGCGCCGCCGCCGGGGGCTTCACGGCGCGCCAGTACAAGAAGGCATTGACCCGCGAGCTGGCTGCCGCCGCCGGCTCCATCGACGACAGCCTGTTCGCCGACGCCACCCGGGCCGGGGTGCCGGTGCCAGTGCTCGTCGAGATGGTGCGCGCCTATTCCTGGGACGTGGATTTCCAGCGCGACATCCGTCGCGGCGACCGCTTCGAGGTCATGTACGAGCGTTTCTTCGAGGGCGGCCGCAAGGTCCATGAAGGGGGCGTCGTCTACGCCCGGCTGACGTTGAGCGGCAAGAACCTGCCCATCTACCGTTTCGCCGGGGATGACAAGCGCACCGACTACTACGATGCCCAGGGCCAGAGCGCCAAGAAGGCGCTCATGCGCACGCCCATCGACGGCGCCCGGCTGTCGTCCCGCTTCGGACGGCGCAAGCACCCCATCCTGGGCTACACCAGGATGCACCGGGGCCTCGACTTCGCGGCGCCCCGCGGCACGCCCATCTACGCCGCCGGCAATGGCCGTGTCGAGGTGGCCGGGCGCAACGGGGCCTACGGCAAGTACGTGCGCATCCGCCACAACGCCGGCTACTCCACGGCCTACGGCCACCTCAAGGGTTTCGCGCGCGGCATGCGGCCGGGCAGGCGCGTCACCCAGGGCGAGATCATCGGCTACGTCGGCACCACGGGGCGCTCGACGGGGCCGCACCTGCACTACGAGATCCTGAAGGGCGGGCGCCGCGCCAACCCGCTCAGCATCAAGATGCCGTCGGGACGCAAGCTCAAGGGGGTCGAGCTGGCGCGCTTCGACGAAGCGCGCGCCGCCATCGAGGCGCGCCACGCCGGCCTCGCCGGCACCGCCCGTGTGGCGGCGGGCGGCGACCAGGCCGTATACCCGTAAACGGAATTTCGTGACACGGCGGAGGAAGTCGTCCGCCGCTGGTCGTTATGTCACCTTCCAATCGGCCGAGGTGGCCGTCCCCAGAGACCTGTTCCGGCGCATCCAGCCACCGATCGAATTCGCGAGTGTTGGCGATGATCGGGAACAGGTTCAATTCACTTTAATTTGAACGACATCGCCGCATTGTGAAAAGCGGGCAAGGCGGGTCGGGAGTATGTTACTTGCCAGACATTGCTTCGACTGCACGAGGGACGATAGCACATTCCGAAATCGGCAGCATTTGAGAGGCCAAGATGACGGAGTTTATCAACTATGTTTGGTATGGTTTGAGAAGAGCATTTAAATATCGCTTGTGTTGGCGGATAACTATTGGAGTATTCTTTGCAATACTTGTGATTGAGGGTGGGATACTGTTTTTCTCGGTCAGGAACTACGAAAGGGATCGTTTGGCTGAAGTGGAAAGGGAAGCGGTGGTGGTGATGAGGGCGATCCTCCGATCGGTCGGCGCTCAAGGGACCCTGGCGACCCGATTTCCCGAGACCGCCGCATCGCTCAGGGACGGTTCGGTTTTGATCGGGGCGCAGGTATTCGAGAAAACAGGCGTGGAAATAGCAAGGTTTGGTGAACCCCCCGGGTTGTTCGACGATGTGCCCGAAAGTTCCGGCAAGACAATCCGGCGAAGAATGATCGACAATACCAGAATGGATGTTCTTTGGCCGCCGCGTCGCGTTCGAGCGCCCTATTTGGTTTCAGCCAGAATTGATACAAGCGAAATCGAGGCTCAAATCGAAGCCTTCGTGTGGCGGATCGCCGGCCTGGTTCTATTGATCTCGGTGTTCGTGACGATCGTCACCATGCTTGTTTTGAATGGGATGGTCCTGTCACCCATCATCAGCCTTCGCAATCGATTGACGGACACCGGTTCCGATCCCAACAACCCGGAAAAATATATCGTGGAGTCGCGGCGGTCCGACGAGTGGGGACATGTAATTCAGGCCTTCAACCGGATGCTGCAATGGGCGGCGTCGAATCTGGAAAAAATCAAGAAGAAAGAGAACGAATTGCTGATCGCCAAGGAAGAGGCGGAAAATGCCAATCAGGCCAAGTCCGAATTCCTGTCCTCCATGAGCCATGAGCTGAGGACGCCCTTGAACGCCGTCCTGGGTTTCGGGCAGTTGCTGGCGTTCAGTTCCAAGGAGCAGTTGACCGAAACCCAGAAAGATTATGTCGACCACATCATGAATGGCGGACAGCACCTGCTCGAGGTGATCAACGAAGTCCTGGACCTTGCCAAGATCGAGGCCGGCATGGTGGAGCTGTCCATCGAGGATGTGTGCGCCAAAACCGTCCTCGATGAATGTCTTTCGCTTATCCATACGATGGCCAACGAACGTGGCATCGAGATCGCCGTCGGAGAAGGTTTCAAGACCGCGGCGAAGATACGTGCCGACCACACCCGGCTCAGGCAATCGCTTCTCAACCTGATGTCCAACGCCGTCAAGTACAACCGTGAGAAAGGCAAGATTACACTTGATTGTCATGAGACACCCGGCGCCACGCTCCATATCTCCGTCACCGACACCGGCGAGGGAATTCCCGGGGACATGCTGGGGAAACTGTTTGAGCCGTTCAGCCGGTTGAGGGCGGAGAACACGAATATCGAGGGCACCGGTATCGGTCTCACCATCACAAAGCAGCTCATCGAGAGGATGGACGGTCATATCGGTGTCGATTCCGAGGTCGGCAAGGGATCCACCTTCTGGATCGATCTTCCCCTGAGCGAAAGAAAACCCGTTGACGAGGCGGTGGTTGACCGGGAAACGGCGGACGATGGAATCAAGCCGCTACCGGATGTTGCCGGCACCGGTCCTCGGCAGGAAGGGGTAGCGCAAGGCTGATCCGCCCACTCCGGTCCGACCGGCGCCGCCTCGGCGAAGTAGGCGAACGCAATTAGGATAATTAAATATCACGTCACCTTTATCGCACCCAACCCGCCCCCATCGAGGGGGAGGGCTATTTATCTGGAAACGCTTAGAAATTCTCCCTCCTCCCCTTGCGGGGGAGGGTTGGGGTGGGAGGTATTGGACTGGCGCCACTCGGCCGGATAACGCGCTAGACGTGATAGCCGAGTTCGATTTCGTGGAAGAGTTCCTTGATTTCGGGCACCCGCACCTGGCGCTTGGCGAATTGCGCGACACCGTCGTCTTCCATCTCCCGGATGATGCGGGACACGGTTTCCGGGCGGGCGCCGATCATCGCCGCCATGTCCTTGCGCGACACCGGCAGATCGAAGAGCTGCTCGCCGTCCGGCATCGCCGTCGCGAAGCGCTTCCTGAGCACGAGTAAAAGGTGCGCCAGGCGGGCCCGCACGGAAAGCGTCTGGCAATGGATGCGTTTTTCCTCGATCTGCTCGAGGTCGGTCACGGCGCGCCGCAAGAAACGCAGGCCGAGCGCCGGGTTCTTCTCGATCATGCGCGAAACCACCGAGCGCTCGACGAAGCAGACAATGCTGGGCTCCAGGCATTCGGCAGTCGTGGTGTGGTCCTCGCCGGCCAGAAACGACCTGTAGCCGAACGATTCGCCCCCCGCCACCAGGTGCAGCATTATGGCGTTCCCGTCGCGGTCGACCTTGCGGATGCCGATCAACCCTTCGGACAGGTAGTGGACGCCGAGGCTGGGGGTACCCTCGTGATAGACCGTCGTTCCGGCCTCGACGCGTCGGCAAATCACGGCGGCGCGCACCTCGGCGAGTTCGGCCTCGCTGAGGTCGCACCATTCGGTGTGTTCCTCGGCCGCGCATTGGAAGCAGTCCTTCTGTGCCTCCATCCGTCGCTCCCCCGGGCGATTCCCATTCCGTGAGCGTCACTCAACGCGATATGGGCCGCCAAATCCACCATTTATTTGGCGAGCGGGGCGGCGGTGGGGATGCGCCGCGGCGAAACATTGAGAACAGCTAATCGGTAGATGCCGAACGACCGGACGACCGGGCCCCGTCCTCGCCGGCCAGACAGCGCATCACGTAGACGCGTTGTTCGATCTTTTCGGCGTATTTGGCGAGCGCCTCGCCTTCCATCTTGATTCCCTTTTTCTTGAGGATGGCGGTACCACCCCGGTTCAGGATGTCGCGCATGCGCACCTCGTAGCGCTCCCACTTGGCGATGTAGGGCGTCCAGTCGCCATCGTATTTACGGCCGACGTAGGCGGTCATCCTGCGGTGACTGTTGGTGCCCCACCAGGAAATTTCGGGGAGCGCCGGGCAATCGGCGGAGTCCGATTGGCGCGCCGTATCGTCTCGCGAGGCACCGATGACGACGGCCTCCGAGCGCGGAGACCCATAAGCGCCGGCGGCGCGCATGGGCCTGCCCCGCCCGGCCGATTCCTTGGCCAGGCATTGCATGACGGAAACGCGCCGTCCGATCTTTTGGCCGTATTCGGCGAGCCGCGCCCCTTCGAGCCTGACCCCGGCCTTCTTGACGGCGGCGGCACCGCCACGGCCGTGGATGTCCTCGATGCGGGAACGGTAACTCTCCCACTTGGCGATGTAGTCTGCCCAGGAGCCGCCATACTTCTTGTCCACGTAAGAGATCATCGCCGCGTGGCTGTGGGTGCCCCACCACTTGACTTTGGGCAACGGAGCGCACGGGGAGGCCGCCGCCGTGCCCGTGTAAAGGCCCGCAAGGGCGCCGAGAACGATCGCCACGAAAACGGAATTGCGGATGGAAGCCATGGCATCATCTCCTTGCTTCGCGGCCGCGGCGCGGGTCTCCGGGAGCGTCGCGGCCAATGCAATGCCATGGATATCAGGAGGATGTTGCGCGCCATTGAATGCCTTGTGAACCGGATGTGAAGGCGCTTAACGGCGTGGGGCGGCTCGGCGCGGCGCCGCTGGCGCTAGCAGCGGTTCAGGCGCCGCTTTCCGGAGGCGAAGCCGTCGTATGGGGACCATAGATTAGATTCTATCCGCTAGGTACGCCCGCCAGCCGCCGAAAGCCGAGACGTCGCGATGACGGTGTTCGGCGAGCTCCCGCGGGTAGAGGATGCCGAAAACCTCGCGGCCATCGGCCAGCGCCACGCGGCCGCGGTAAAGATCGGGCGGCTCGCCCGCCTCGATATTCAACCACACCGCGTCGGGTGCCCGGTAAAGCTCGCCGGCCACCGCGACACCGCCCTCCTCGACCTCGAACATGCCGGGGTGTTTGTCGGCGATGGAATAAAGGCGGTAGCGGGGCGCGGTGGCGCATTCTTCGAGAAATTCCGTCCCGTTCAGGTTGGCGTGGTGCGATAGTCCACGCATCAGCCCGCCATTGACGAAGAGATCGAATGCCATGACCTCTGGACTCCAGCCCTCACCCCACCGGTTCAGCTAATCCGTCACGCCGATTGCCGCACCACGCCGGTGTTCGAGAGGTGAAGCTCGGCGAACTGGCCATAGCTGGCCTCCAGGTCGAGCTCGATGCCTCCCGTCGTCTTGGTCGTGCCGCTGCCCATCTCGGCAACCTCGTATTCGAAGCCGTTGGGCAGGTCGATGCGCGCCCGATGGATGTTGCCGGTGACCGGGTTGCGGATCGGTTCGCCGCTGCCTTCTATGACCCCGGGGACGGACAGCCGGGCCGTGCGCGCGTTAACGTCGACCTCGAAGTCGATCGGCTTGAAGAGCGGCTCCAGGACCGTCGTCGTCATGTGCGCGTAAACGGACCACATGGTCGTCATGGGTTCCGTCTCCTCGCCCCGCATGATCCTGAGGAGAGCGTCCCGTTGCGCCTCGTCCGCCTTCTCGTCGACGATCAACAGCGCGGTTCCGTTGCCTTCGTGCACGGCCTTGGGCCAGCTGTAGACGGCGGCGGCGCGCAAGCCGTCGAGCCTGACGTCGCCGAAGTGCCCTTCGTCGATCTGGTAGCCGGCGACGGCCTCGCAGTTGCCGTGGGTGGGCAATGCGTTGAACTGGCAGGGACAGCCGTAATTGCAGTTGCAGTTGGAAAACTCCCGGCCCTTGATGCGCCATTCGATCATGTCGTCTCCCCCCAGATAGATTTTCCTGAAACGATAACGACCCTAGCTATCCCAGCGCCCTCCGGTTTGCAACCCGTGCCTCCTATCGCCCGGAAACGCGGAAACGGCGGAAGTCGGAACCGACCGTAATCCTCGACTATGAAGCGGCGCGATACTATTCTCTAGGTGAGAGGCGCCTCTATGGCCGCCGCCGTATTATCCGGATGATACGGCTGCTCTGGTTGGAGGCGAACATGACCACACAGGAGGAGAAGCAGAGCAAACAGATTCTATTCTGGACGATCGGAATCACGGGGATCGTGGTGATCTTGTTTCTCGTGTATTCCTTGACAGCCGGTTGGATCTGAAACTTCTCGCATTTTCCAAGGTCAACAGTGAACTGGCGCCGCCCAAACGGAAAACTGGCGGCGCCTTTTGTGTATGCGGCGCGCATCGCGGCCCGACGCGGCTATTCCTCTTCTTCGTCCTCGTCGAATATGGTGTTGATGACCTCGGCGCCCAGGTTGAAGGCGGGCAGGCCGCGGAACAGGAAGGCGAGGCCACACACGGCGTGCATCTCCGCCTTGCTCGCCCCGGCGCGCTTGGCGGCACGGCCATGGAACTCCGACGCCGGCGACACGTGGGAGATCAGGATGCCGAACAGCATGAGCTGCGCCGTCTTGGTATCGAAACACTCGGGATACATCGCTGTCGTGCGAATGCGTTCCACCTGATCCAGGAGCCCGGGGTCGACCTCGAGCCCGAGGCGGACCCGATGCTGGATGCGGGGCGGAACGAAGCCGATAAGCTCGGCGTAGATTTTCTCGTAGCCCTCCTGGGTGCTCATGCCATGCCTTCCTTGTACTATGGGTGTTTCACCCGGGCTTTATGACAGCGCCCGTCACCGATGAGAACAGGGGAATGATATGGCCGAAAAGCGCCGAACGGCACTGGTCAGCGGATCGGGGCGCAATATCGGCCGCGCCATCGTCCTCGCCCTGGCCGGGAACGGGTTCGACGTGGTGGTCAACGGCTCCAGCGACGAGGCGGCCATCGAGGCCGTCGCCGGCGAGGCGCGCGCCCTCGGCGTCGAGGCCATTTCCGTGCGGGGCGACGTCGGCATCCGCGAGGACGCCGACCGGCTGGCGGCACAAGCGCTCGAGCGCTTCGGCGCCGTCGACGTCCTCGTCAACAACGCCGCCATCCGCCCGGCGGCCGCTTTCCTGGAGATGACGGACGACGAATGGGACCGCGTCATGGCCATCGACCTGCACGCGGCGTTCTGGCTTTCGCGCGCCTTCCTGCCGGACATGGTGGAGCGCCGATGGGGCCGCATCGTGAATTTTGCCGGGATGAACGCCATCCACGGCCATGCCGGGCGCGCCCACGTCTCGGCCGCCAAGCATGGGGCGTGGGGACTGACCAAGACCCTGGCCAAGGAATTCGGCGCCCAGGGGATCACCGCGAACATCGTATCACCGGGGCCGATTCGCCTCGATCACGCTGATCCGGCGGCCATGGCGCTGCAACAATCGACGGTGGCGCGGGTTCCCGCCGGCCGGCTCGGCGAGCCCGGCGAGGTCGCCGCCGTCGTCTCCATGCTGGTTTCCGACGCCGGCGCCTACGTCAACGGACAGATGATTCAAGTCAACGGCGGCGGCGAGACCTAGGGTCTCAGAACCCGTAGAGCCTGGCCGGATTGTCGACCAGGATTGTCTTTCGGGTGGCCTCGTCGCCGGCCCATTGCAGGAACTGGTCGAGCAGGTCGCCGTCGTTGGGCATGGCGCCCTCGAAGATGGGATGGGGCCAGTTGCTGCCCCATAGGACACGGTCCGGCCTGGCCGCGATCAGCGCCTCGGCCAGGGGGCGCATGTCGGCGTAGGGCGGGCCCTGGTCGGAAAGCCTGTACCAACTGGCGATCTTTACCCAGCACCCGTCGGTCCCCTCGAGGAGCCCCAGCAGTGCCTGGAAGCCCGGCTGGCCGGTACCCGCGCCGCCGCGCGCCCGGCCCAGGTGGTCGATGACGAAAGGCACCGGCAACCGGCGCAGCCGGGGCGCCAGATCGACCAACTCGTCGGCGCTGTCCAAGTGGAGCTGCACGTGCCAGCCCATGTCCCTGGCGCGCCCCGCCATGGCGTCCAGGTGTTGGGTGCCGGTCCCTCCCTTCAGCACCGTCGACAGGCGAAGCCCGCGGAAACCTCCCCGGGCGAGGGCCTCGAGTTGGCGCTCGGTGACCGTCGGCGGCACAACCGCGACCCCCCGGCAACGCTCCCCCATCGAGGCGATGGCGTCGAGGGTGACGCGGTTGTCCGTCCCATGCGCCCCTCCCTGGACGATGACGGCGCGCTCCACGCCCAGGGTATCGAGCATCGGCGCGTAGGCCTCGACCGGGCAATCGGGCGGCGTGTAACCGCGCTCCGCCGCGTATGGATAGCGCGCGCGCGGTCCGAAGACGTGGGCGTGGGTGTCGCAGGACAATGGCGGCGGCGGGGTGCGCGGGGCCTTGGTGTCGGGGTCGGGGCCCTGGCATGGTTGCGTCACGGCGGCACCCTAATCGAAGGCATAGGCATCCATGGCCAGTACGGCATAGGAATAGCTGGCGTGCAGGCGCTCGCCGCGCGCCCCGGGACCACCGGCGCCGATGGCGGTAAACAGCGGCAGGAAGTGGTCTTCGGTCGGGTGGTTTCTCTCCCCATGGGGGGCGGCGCGCCGGTAATCGGCGAGGTCGTCGAGGCGATCGGCGGCGACGGCGTCGCATACCCAGTCGGCGAAATCGGCCACCCAGCCGGGGGCCGGCGCGTCCACGGCACCCCGTTGCATGCCCGACAGGTCGTGGGAGAGGTTGCCCGAGCCCATGATCATGACGCCGTCGTCGCGCAGCGGGGCCAGGGCCCGGCCGACCTCCAACTGGCGCCTCGGGCCAAGGTGCGATTCGATGGAGATTTGGGCGACCGGGACGTCGGCTTCCGGATACATGAGTTGCAGGGGCACCCAGGCGCCATGGTCGAGCCCGCGCCCGGCGTCCAGGACCGCCGTCATGCCGGCGCCCTCGACGAGTTCGGCGGCGCGGCGCGCCGCGTCGGGGGCACCCGGCGCGGCGTAGCGGCTTTCATAGAGGGCCGGCGGGAAGCCGCAAAAATCGTGGATGGTTTCGGGCCGCTCGGCAATGCTCACCGCGAGCCGGTCGGTCTCCCAGTGGGCGGACGCCACGAGGATCGCCTTCGGCTTGCCCAGTTCGGCGCCGAGCCCGGCCAGGAAACGGCGCGCCGAACTGTCCTCGACAAGCATCATGGGCGACCCGTGGGAGATAAAGAGACCAGGTGCTTTCTTCATTCGGCCATTATCCAACAGGCCGGTGGTCTTGACCACCGCCGGGCTACCCGTGGCCGTGGCAAAGGGGTACAGTCCGTAAAACGCGACGCGGGGAACCGGGGGAAGGCGGCCTTGAACGATCCACGCCAAGTCACCAGGACCATGGTGTCGCTGGTCACCTCCGACGGCGCCGGCGTGACGCTGAGGCGTTCCGTCGGCACGGCGCAGATATCGGAACTCGACCCCTTCCTGTTGCTCGACGCCTTCGGTACCGACAACCCGGACGACTACATCGCCGGCTTCCCCGACCATCCCCACCGCGGCTTCGAGACCGTGACCTACATGATCGCCGGCCATATGCGCCACCGCGACAGCACCGGGGCCGAGGGGGTGCTGGTCCCGGGCGGCGTGCAATGGATGACCGCCGGGCGCGGCATCGTGCACTCGGAAATGCCGGAACAGAGCGAGGGCGAGATGCGGGGCTTCCAGCTGTGGGTCAACCTGCCGTCCAGCGACAAGATGTGCCCGCCACGCTACCAGAACTTCGAGCCCGCCGACGTGCCCGAGGCGGAGACCGCGACGGGGGCGCGGCTGCGCGTCATCGCCGGGCGGGGCGGCGGCGCCGAAGGCCCCGTCGAAGGCATCGCGGTCGACCCCCTATACATGGACGTGACATTGGACCCCGGCGGGCGACACGCTCAGGACGTGGCGCCCGGCCACGCCTGCTTCGCCTACGTCTTCGAGGGCACCGCCGAGATCGGCGGCACGGCCGTGGAGGCCCACACCCTGGCCGTGCTCGGCGAGGGCGACGGCGTCGAGCTGGCGTCGGCCGGCGGCGGGCGCCTGATGCTGGCGGCGGCGCGGCCCATCGGCGAGCCCGTGGTCCGCTACGGCCCCTTCGTCATGAACACCCGCCACGAGATCCAGCAAGCCATCGAGGATTTCCAGGGCGGGCGTTTCTGAGCCATCCACCCCACCCTTCCCCATCGAGGGGAAAGGCTATCCAGCTGGAAACACGACAAAATTCCCCCTCCCCCCTTGTGGGGGAGGGTTGGGGTGGGGGGTATTGAATTGGCGCCACTCGACCGGGCAACACGCTAGGCATGTGGACCCGGTCAAGGGGCGCGGATCGTCCCGCGTTACGCGCGCGTTCCGGGCCAGCCGTTTTCTGAAACATCGATCATGATGCCGTCCGGGTCGCGGTGCTTCTCCTCGTAGTGAAGCGTATCCGTCTCTTTCGGCATGCCGAGGAAGAAATCCCCACCGGCGTCCTTGATCGCCTGGGCGGTTTTTTCGAGATCGTCGACCCAAAACCCGACGTGATGCACGCCGACGTACTCCGTGCTCCGATGCTTTCCGGCCGCGTCATCCGATTTACCGGCCCACTCGTCGGTCTTGAACTTGAGCATCGCCAGGCAGACCACGCCGTCCGAAAGGTACACACCCTTGGCAAGGTCTGTGTCCGTGGTGCCGATGCGTTCCATGCCAAAGGCCTCTTCGTAGAACTTGGCCGACCGCTCCGGGTCGGTAACCGACATCGCCATGTGCCTCAGTTTCGCCATTTAATTATCTCCTCTACCAGGGGGGACTTTCATTTTCGAGTGTACCGCGCCCGGTTTTCCGGACTCAAGGTTGTCATGCGGCGGGCCTGGCCGACATCGGCGCGTACCACCGCTCCCTGGCTCGGTTGGGGCCCGGGATGCCGTTACACAGGAATTACACAGGAACTACACAGGACGGCCAGCGCCGGGTTCTTATCGACGGCGGCGTAATGCCGCAATTCGTTGTGTCGTGTGGTGCCCCCGGGGAGACTCGAACTCCCACGCCCTTAAGGACAACAGATTTTGAGTCTGTCGCGTCTACCAATTCCGCCACAGGGGCGCGCCACGGCCCGCGATCATAGCCGACGCCCGAGCCCGGTCAACAGGGGCGCGGCGTCCCCCTCGTCCGCCCACCCGGCGATTGCCGCGCCCCGGTTCGGCTGCTAAACCTCGGCCCGGCGCGCCATCTCACCAAAGGGGGGCAGGCTTCCGTGCTGCGACGGCTTTACGACTGGACCATGGGGCTGGCCGGCCACCGCCACGCGCTGGCGGCGCTGGCCGTGGTCTCCTTCGTCGAGAGCTCGGTCTTCCCCATTCCCCCCGACGTGTTGCTCATCCCCATGGTGCTGGCGGCGCCGACGCGGGCGTGGCGCATCGCCTTGGTGTGCACGGCGGCCTCGGTGGCCGGCGGCCTCGCCGGTTACGGCATCGGGCTCTTTCTGTTCGAGGCCGTGGGCCGGCCGCTGGTCGAGTTCTACGGCGCCGCCGACGCCTTCGAGCGCTTCCAGGCCACCTACAACGAATGGGGGGCGTGGATCGTCGGCGGCGCCGGGCTGACGCCCTTTCCCTACAAGGTGATCACCATCCTGAGCGGGGTGATGGAGCTCGACGTCACCGTCTTCACGGTTGCCTCGGCGGCCTCGCGGGGCCTGCGCTTCTTCGCCGAGGCGGCGCTCCTGTGGCACTTCGGCCAGCCCATCCGCGCCTTCGTCGAGGGCAACCTCGGCCTCTTGGCCACCGTGTTCTTCGTGCTGCTCGTCGGCGGCTTCGCGCTGGCGCGCTTCGTCCTGTAGGGCAACGCCCGGCTAGTTTTACGCAGCGTATTTCCTATTCGACGCGGTCGGGTCTGAGACCCGCCCCTACATTCAGCAAATAGCGTAGGGGCCGGTCCCGGACCGGCCCGCTAGCGGGCGCTGGTCGGGGGGGCGCCCGTGCGCTATACCGGAACCATGCCAAGCCCGCGCCGCCTGCTCAACGGGCGCCTGATCCCGCTTGCCGTCCTCGCCGCCAGCGTCGGCGCGCTGGGCACGGCGTACGTGGCCGAGGTCGTCTTCGGGCTCGAGCCCTGCATCCTGTGCCTCTATCAGCGCGTCCCCTACGCCATTACCGGCGTGCTCGCCGTGCTGGCCCTGTCGGCGCGCCCGGGACCGGTGCAGGCGGCAAGCGTCGGCGTCTGCGGCGTCGTCTTCGCGGCGGGGGCGGCGGTCGCCTTCTACCACGTCGGCGTCGAGCAGCACTGGTGGGCGTCGGCGGCGTGCGGCGGCGAGCTGGCGACGGGCCTTTCCCCGGCCGACATGATGGCGCAACTGTCGCGGCCCCAGCCCAAGGCCTGCGACGAGGTGGACTGGACCCTGTTCGGTCTTTCCATGGCCACCTACAATGTAGCCGCCTCGTTGGCCCTGGCCGGCGCCGCGCTGGCCGGCGCCAGGATGTTGATCAAGGGGAGCAAGGCATGAGCCGGCGCCCGGGAAGCAAGGGCCGCCTGCCCGGCGACCCCACCAAGGAGCAGCTCATGGAGCGCATGGTCCGGGTCGACCACGCCGGCGAGTATGGGGCGGTACGCATCTACAGCGGTCAGCTCGCCGTGCTCGGGCGTACCTCCACCGGCCCGGTCATCCGCGACATGGCCAGGCAGGAGCAGGAGCACCTGGCGGCTTTCGACAAGCTCGTCGTCGAGCGCCGGGTGCGGCCGACGGCCCTGATGCCGCTGTGGCACGTCGCCGGCTTCGCGCTGGGGGCGGGGACGGCGCTTTTGGGCGAGCGCGCCGCCATGGCCTGCACGGTGGCCGTCGAGGAAGTCATCGACGAGCACTACGCCAAGCAGATCGAGGCGCTCGACGACGCCGGGGACGAGACGGCACTCAAGCGAAGGCTCGAGGAGTTCCGCGCCAACGAGATCGAGCATCGGGACACCGGCCTCGCCCACGGCGCCCGCCAGGCGCCCGGCTACGAGCCCCTGACGGCCTTCATCAAGGCCGGCTCGCGCCTCGCCATCTGGCTCTCGGAGCGGGTGTAGAGATCTAACTCCGAGGATGCGTCCTCCGCGTTCAACCTTTCCTTCCCGAACTCAGCCCGGAAATGGCGCCTCTCAGCGTGCGCACCTCCTGTTCGGTGAGTTGGGCGCGTTGCAGCAGGTTGCGCAGGTTGCGCACCATGATGGGGCGCTTCTCCGTGACGTGCAGGAAGCCGCAGGCATCGAGCTCGCCCTCCAGGTGCTCGAAGAGCATCATGAGTTCGGCCTTGGTGGCGGGGCGCGTCTCCTTTGGCATGGCGAGGGCGGCGCCTGGGTCCTCGGAGCCTGGGGACATGGCAAGGGCCTGGTGCCACTCGTAGGCGATGGCGAAGACGGCCTGGGCCAGGTTGAGGGACATGAAGGCGGGGTTGAGGGGGATGGTCACGACGGCGTCGGCCAGGGCCACGTCGTCGTTGTTGAGGCCCATGGCCTCGGGTCCCAGGAGCACGCCGAGGCGGCGGCCGCGGACGGCCAGCTCCCGCATCTCGCCCGCCGCGTGGCGCGCCGTCATCACGCGCTTGGTCATGTCGCGGGGGCGCGCCGTCGCCGCGTAGACGGTCTCCAGGTCGGCGATGGCCTGGGCCGTGGTCTCATAAAGGACGGTGCCGTCGAGCACCGCGTCGGCGCCCGACGCCGCGGCCACCGCCTTGTCGTTGGGCCAGTCCTCGCGCGGGCGCACCAACCTGAGTTCGGCGAGCCCGCAATTGAGCATGGCGCGCGCCGTCATGCCGATGTTTTCGCCGAGCTGCGGCTCGACGAGGACGACAGCGGGGGCGGCGCCCCCGCCCGCGCCGGCCGGGCTGCCTCCTGTCAGCGAAGCCTTGGTGGAATCGGTGCCGGCCATGGCGTCGGGGCGGCCCGCGTCGGGCTCCTCAGGCGCCGCCCGGCGCCGCGCCGTCGCGGTACAGCTTGTAGACGATGCTGTCGCGCAGCGCGTTGTAGGAAGCGTCGATGATGTTGGTCGACAGGCCCACCGTCGACCAGCGCTCGCCGTGGCCGTCGGCGGATTCGATCATCACCCGGGTGACGGCGGCGGTGCCGTCGCCGGGGGTGAGGATGCGCACCTTGTAATCGACCAGGCGCAAGTCCTCGAGTTGCGGATAGATCGGCGTCAGCAGTTCGCGCAGCGCCGCGTCGAGCGCGTTGACCGGCCCATTGCCCTCGGCCACCGCCATCACCGCCAGTCCGGACCCGCCCTCCAACTTGACGGTGGCCTCCGACAGGGTGATGAGCTCGCCCTTGGCGTTCCAGCGCCGCTCGTCGATGACCCGGAAGCTGGTCAGCTTGTAGTAGTCGGGCACCTCGCCCAGGGCCCGGCGCGCCAGCAGCTCGAAGCTCGCCTCGGCGCCGTCGTAGGCGTAGCCGTCGAATTCCCGCGCCTTCACCGTCTCCACGAGATCCGCCACCCTGGGATCGCCGGCCTCCATCTCGATGCCGATCTCGCGGAAGCGCGCCAGCACGTTGGCGCGTCCCGACTGGTCGGAAACCACCACGTGGCGGCGGTTGCCGACGCGTTCGGGCGCGATGTGCTCGTAGGAGCGCGGGTCCTTCTCCACCGCCGAGACGTGCAGGCCGCCCTTGTGGGCGAAGGCCGATTCTCCGACGTAGGCGGCGCTGCGGTCGGGCGCCCGGTTGAGACGCTCGTCGATGAGGTGCGAGACGTGGGTAAGCTGGGCCAGGTCTTCGTCGGAGACCCCGGTCTCGTACCCCATCTTGATCACCAGGGATGGCAGGATGCTTACCAGGTTGGCGTTGCCGCAACGCTCGCCGAGGCCGTTCACGGTGCCCTGCACCTGGCGCACGCCGAGACGCACGGCGGCCAGGCTGTTGGCCACGGCGTTGCCGGTGTCGTCGTGACAGTGGATGCCGAGGTTGGCGCCCGGGATGTGCTCCAGCACGGCGCCGACGGTGCGCTCGACCTCGTCGGGCAGGGCGCCGCCGTTGGTGTCGCACAGCACGATCCAGCGCGCCCCGGCGGCGGCGGCGGCCTTGACGCAATCCAGGGCGTAGGCGGGGTTGGACTTGTATCCGTCGAAGAAGTGCTCGGCGTCGAGCATGGCCTCGCTGGCGCGGCGGACGGCCAGCGCCATGCTGTCGGCGATCATGTCGATGTTCTCGGCCGGCGCGATGCCGAGGGCCACGTCGACGTGGAAGTCCCAGGTCTTGGCGACCAGGCAAACGGCTGCGGCCTTGGTGCCAAGCAGGGCGGCGAGCCCGGGATCGTTTTCCGGGCTGCGGCCGGCGCGCCGCGTCATGCCGAAGGCGGTGAGCTTGGCGCGGGTGAAGGCGGGCGGGTCGGCGAAGAACGCGTCGTCGGTGGGGTTGGCGCCGGGCCAACCTCCCTCCACGTAATCGATGCCGAGTCGGTCCAGCGCCTCGGCGATCGCCAGCTTGTCGGCGGTGCTGAAGTCGATGCCCTGGGTCTGCGCGCCGTCGCGCAGTGTGGAATCGTAAAGGTAGACGCGCTTATCGGCCATGACGCGTTCAATTTCCACCAATTCAGAGAGAGCCCGGAGAATGACCAATTTGCGGCCGGCGCTCAAGGCTTTCCGGCGGTCGGCGGTGCTTTGCTCCGTTTTGACTTCGAATCATTGTAAAACCTACTCGGAATTATCACTTTTAGTCAGGGGCATTGAAAGAAAGTCCGTACATGACCTCGTCCACTGAGATGCAGCCTTCCTGTTCGCCCGAGCCCGCCGGCGGCAAGAACCAGAAGCACGAAACGGCCGGTGACGCGCTGCGCGCCCGGGTGCGGGGGACGAACATCAACGGGCAAACCCTGCTGGCCACGGATTTTCTCAACCATTTCAATGAGATCGTCATGACCCTGGAGATGCTTCCGGACATGCCGGAACTCCTGGAGGAAGCCAAGGCGTGGCAGCCCAAGACCTATCAGGACCATTTCCGGGGAAGCGTCTTCACCGAAAAGGACCTGGCCATCGAGGCCTACCGCCACGCGCCGGCCAAGTACCGCCGGGCCTTGGAGACGACGATCGTGCAAATCAGCCGGCTCATCGGAATCGCCGTCAAGCGCGCCGAGACGCAACTCGCGGCAAACGAGATCGACGCGGCGCGCACCGACATCCTCACCGCCTGCCGCCTCCTGCAGGCGCTCATGGACCACGCCTCGGCGATCATCAACGGCAGCTTGTCGACCATGGACCAATCCGAGATCGACGTGCTTCTGGAAACCTAGCGCGTTATCCGTTTGGATGTAATCATCGCTAGCGGGCCGGTCCGGGACCGGCCCCTACGCGATTTGTCGAATGTAGGGGCGGGTCCCGGACCCGACCGTGTCGAATAGGCATTGCGCTGCGCAAAACTAACCGGGGGTTGCTCTAAAGACTCCCGAAAACCGAGGTACCGCGGTTATTTCCGGGGCTTCCATTGGCGGGCGCGGCGCTCCGCCTCGTCGCGCCCGGCGGTGCCCAGTTTCCTGGCCAACGCCTTGCGGTTCTCGCGGGCCGACGCATGGCCCTGGCGAGCGGCCAAGGTCAGCCACATCAGGGCCTGCACCTCGTCCTTGGCGATCCCCTCGCCGCGCACCAGGCGCACGCCGATGTGGTTCTGGGCCTTGGCGTATCCCTGCTCGGCGGCCGCCAGGAACGCCCGCGCCGCCGCCGCCACGTCCTTGTCGACGCCGATACCGTCGCGGTACATCTTGCCCAGATTGTATTGCGCCTTGTCCAAGCCCTGTTCGGCGGCCTTGCTGATCCACATGAAGGCCCGCTTCTCGTCCTTGGCAACGCCATGGCCGTAGCCGTAGAGCTTGCCCAGCGAGTATTGGGAGCGTGCGATGCCGGAGGCGGCGGCCTTTTCCAGCCAAGAGACGGCCTTCCCGTAATCGCGCTCGACGCCGCGGCCGAAAATGTAGGCGAGCGAGATGTTGTGCTGTGACTGTCCGTCGCCCTGCGCGGCGGCCTTCATCCACCATTCGAGCGCCTTGGCGCGGTCCTCGGCGACGCCCCGGCCCTCGTCGTACATGACGCCGAGGTTGAACTGCGCGGCGGCGTCACCGCCTTCGGCGAGGGGCTGCCACTCATTGAGCGCCCCTGCAAAGTCTCCCGCCTGATAGGCCCGCCAGCCGTCCTCGAAACCGGCGCGGGCCTCGGACACCGGGGCGCCGGGGAAGGCGCCCAGGCCGAGGGCGAGCATGACGCAAAGCACGAAGGCCCGCCTCTTCAAACTCCCGTATCCCGGCATCTCTTCTCCCCTTTGCCCGCGCCCCGGCGGTTCACGACGAACGCGCGGCGAACTTGGTGACCTGCATGCGCAAGGAATCAATCAACCCCATCACCCCCTGGCGACGCACCAGGGCCGCGAATTCCGAGCGCTGGGTGGCGATCATGCTCACCCCCTCGACGATGACATCGAGAATCTTGTATCCGCTGGCGCTGCCGCGCACCCGCCAGGCGGCCTTGAGCGGTGGCCCGCTGGGGCGACCGATCTTGGTGAATACCACGGCGTCCCGCTTGCCCAGGGGGCCCGCCTTGATGATCTTGAAGCTTTGCCCGGAGTAGCCGCCAAGACGCCGCGAATAGGTACGCAGCACCCATTCGGCGAACAGCAGCTGATATTCCTGGCGCTGCTCCGGTGTCGCCTTCGGCCAGGCCTTGCCGAGTGCGAAGCGCCCGATGCGCGGCAGGTCGATGCTGCGGCCCAGAAGCTGGCGCACCCGCTCCTCCCGCTCGCCGAGCGAAGCGTCCCGGGCGCCCAGCACGGACAGCGTCTCCTTGCTGAGCGCTGTTATGAATTTGGCTGCTTCGTCAGGCGACGTTTTCTCCGGCCCCGCCCATGCCGGCGCCGACAGCCCGCCGAGACAGGCGACAAGAACGGCCATCAACCAGCGGCGCGCCATCATTCCCGGTACTCCCTGCCGCGGACCCGCATGTGCCCGCCGCCACCAGACGTGACGGCGGTGCGCCGGTCGCAATTCTCCAATACCATAGATTCCGACCTCCGTGAAATTCAAGTGTCGCCCGCCGGGCTCATTCGAAATCCTCATCGTCGAGATCATATTCCAGCCCCGGCACGGCCCCGGCGCCGGAGGCCTCGCCGTTCCTGATTTCGCTGGTCCGCCGTTGGCGGTAGAGGCTGCGGATCGCCGCGTAGTAATCGACCGACGTGTCGCGCAGGTCGTCCAGCTCGTCCATGATGCCTTCGTAGAAGTCGATGGCTTCGACGCCGGTGCGCGCATAAGAGATGTATTCGCGGTCGGTGTTGACGGCCCAAAGGTTGAGGGGATCGAGGAAGCCGTCCACGGCCTTGCCCACGCCGTCGCGCGGGTTCGACGGCCCGAGCAGGGGAAGGACCAGGTACATCATCTCGCCGACGCCCCACACCGCCAGGGTCTGTCCGAAGTCCTCCTTGTGTCTTGGAAGCTCGAGCCTCTCGGCGACGTCGAAAATGCCGGCCACGCCGACGGTGGAGTTGACCACGAAACGGCCGGTCGTGTGCCAGGCCCTGACCAGTTCCCCCTGAAGGAGGTCGTTGGCAAGGATGCGCGGCGAATTGAGGTTGTGCAGGACGTTTTCCACCGAATCGCGCGCCGGTTCCGGCACCAGCCAGCGGTAGCCTTGGGCCAGCGGGCGCACGACGAGCTTTATGACCCACTCGTTGAATTCGAAGATGGCGCGGTTCACCGGCTCTATGGGATCGTCGTCTCTCTCCTCGTCGTCAATATCCTCGCCACCGCCGGCGTCGACGGCGGCCATGCCGGCGTCGTCCGCTTGGCGCGCCGCGCCGGCGGGTGTTGATCCCGCGTCCGGCGGCGCCGGCGCGCGTCCTCCCGCCGCCCGCGCGATGACGTCGGCGAACCCCGGGTAAGCGGCGCTGGCGTCACGGACGATGCTGTCCCTGAGCGCGGGAGCGGCGGCCACCGCCGCGGCTACGATTTCGCCCGTCAATGCCGTCGATTCGGCGATCGCCGCGATGACCACGGCGCTCATGCGCGACGCGGCGCGCCGCCCTGCCGCCAGGCGGTTGGCCGCCGCGTAGTCCGTGTTGGGAAGGGCGCGGTCGAGCGCCGCGTCCTTGCGGGCGGTCTCGCCGCTGTCGTGGACCACCCTCTGGATGCGCTTCGCGATGTGGGGCGGCAACGCCGCCAGGGCGACAGCCGGCGCCAACAGAAACACCAGGAACATCAACAGCCGCACCACGCCCGCCCCCACTGCCGCCGGAAGCCCCGGCGATTCTCATGTAGTCATCGGCGGCGGCGATTGCAGCACATATCGGGCGCCGGAACCACCCATAAGATGGACGAGAGACCCACAGAGACCCACAGAAACCCACCGTGCCCTCTGTCATCGCGGGACGTCAATGGCCGGCGAGGCGGCGCTCGATGCCGCGCAGGACCAGGGCCATGGCCAGCCCGGCGACGGCGCAGGCCAAGATCACCCACTGGGTGGCCTGCCACGTCCCGCTCGCCGCCACCGCCCAGGCCGTAACCGGGGCCCCCAGGAAGAAGCCGAGGTTGGTTCCCTGAACGAGGAGGCCGTTGGTGGTGCCAAGTTGCCGGGGCGAAGGCGCGTGCAGGGGCCCGCCGGCCAGGACCGTGGCCGTAATGAAGCCGCCGGAGGCCGAGAAGACCAGGCACAGGACGTAGCGCAACGGATCGGCGAGGGCCTCGCTGAAGATCCCGAAGGCGAGGAACCCGTTGACGACGCTTGGCGTGGCGATGAGGATCCAACGGACGACGCCCCGGTGCATGAGCCAGGCGCATGCCAGGTTGCCGACGGCGTTGCAGATGACGAAAACCGCCGTCAGCAGCCCGGCCCCGCCGAGCGACCCTCCCCACTCCTCGACCAGGAAAGTCGGCAGCCATACGGCGATGCCGCCCCACGGCAGGGTGAAGGAGGCGAAACTCCCGGCGAGCAGCCACGGGCCCGGCCGCGACAGGGTCAGCCGAATATTGCGCCACGGCGTCTCCACCGGTCCCGCCGGGGGCGGCGCCTGGGCGCCTCGGGCAAGGAGGCCCACCGCCAGCAGGGCCACCGCGACGCCGGCCACGGCCAGCCACAGCCCCCGCCACCCGAAGGGGGCCAGCACAAGCGGCCCCACGATCAGGCCGAGCGCCATCCCCGTCGGCATGTAGGTGCTCCAGATGCCGAGAGCGAGCCGCCGGTCGCCGGGCGCCGCCGCCTCGCCGATCAGCGAAGGCGCGGCGACGATGATGGTGACGAAGCCGAGGCCCTCCAGGAAGCGCGAGGCCAGCAGGCCGGCGGTGCCCTCGGCCACGCTCCCCAAGAGGCCGCCGGTGGCCAGCGTCGCCAGGCCGAGGAGCAACAGCCGATAACGGCCGATGGCGTCGGCGAACAGGCCTGTCACCATGCCCATGGTCATGGCCAGGAAGTTGAAGGTGGTGACCACCCAGCCGGCGGCGATCAGCCCGAGGCCGAGCTCCAGGCGCAAGAGGGGCAGGGCGGGCGGTGCCTTGCCGAGGTGGAACGAAGAGACGATCCCCGCTCCCAGAGCGATGAAACAGATGGCCCAGCGGGTCCTTTTCCCGTTTTCCGTGCCGTCCCCCGGGAGCGCCGCCACCGTTCTATCCGCCGTGCGCCGTCAGCCAGGCGACGACCCGGCTCGGGTCCTCGTGCGACGGGAACACCGGGTAGAAGACCTTGCGGATCACACCCCCGTCGACAATCAGCGTCAGGCGCTTGATCAGGGTCATGCCGCCGGCGTCGAACGTGGGCAGGCCGAGAGCCCGCGTCATGGCCAGATCTGCATCGCTGAGCACGGCAAAGGGAACGTCCAGGCGGTCGGCCATTTCCCGCTGGTAGTCGGTCGCCTGGGAGCTCATGGCGAAGATGTCGTGGCCGAGGTTGGCAATCTCGGGGGCATGGTCGCGGAAGGCGCAGGTCTGGGGCGTGCAGCCACGGGCCCCGGGGATGTCGTCCCAATCCGCCGGCAGGTCGGTGCCGGGACGCCCGGTCAAGGGATAGCAGTAGAGCACGAACGGACGGTCCGCCCGTGCCAGGTCGACGGTGCCGCCGGCGGTCGAGGGCAGCGCCAGCGAGGGGACCTTCATGCCCGTGAGGTGGTCGCAGGCGCCGTCGTCCACGGGGACGGGAAGATCGTCGGGCAGGGTGTGAAAATCGTCGTCCGCCATGGTCCGTCCGGGCTCGGTTCCTGAACTGCTTGGCGCGCTCAGGCCGTGGGCTCGGGTCCGACGCGGACCACCAGCTTGCCGAAGTTCTTGCCTTCGAGAAGACCGATGAGGGCGCCCGGCGCGTTTTCCAGGCCATCCACGACGTCCTCTCGGTACTTGATGCGGCCGTCGTCGATCCAGCCGCCGACGGCGTCGAGGAACTCGTGTTCCTGGTCGGCGAAGTCCCAGACGATGAAGCCACGAACGGTGAAGCGCCGCCGCAGCACGTGGCCCATGAGCACCGGCAGGTGGTCGGGTCCGGGGGGCGGCTCGGTAGCGTTGTAATGGGCGATCAGGCCGCACACGGGAATGCGCGCGAACTCGTTCAAGAGAGGCAGGATGGCTTGGAAGACGTGCCCGCCGACGTTCTCGAAATAGACGTCGATGCCGTCGGGACAGGCCTCGGCCAGGGCCTCGGCGAAGCCGTCGGCCCGGTGGTTGAGCGCGGCGTCGAAGCCGAGCTCGGCCGTAAGGTAGTCGCACTTCTCGGCCGTCCCGGCGATGCCGACCGCCCGGCAGCCCTTTATCCTGGCGATCTGCCCGACGATGGAGCCGACGGCGCCGCTCGCCGCGGCGACGGCGACGGTCTCGCCCTCCCGGGGCTTGCCGATGTTGAGGAGGCCGGTGTACGCCGTCATCCCCGGCATGCCGAGCACGCCGAGCGCCGTCGACATGGGCGCCCGCGCCGGATCGAGCTTGCGCAGGCCTTCCGCCGGCGCCACCGGGTGGTCCTGCCAGCCCGTGTAGCCGAAGACGATGTCGCCCGAGCGGTAGCCCCCGGCGTTCGAGGTCATCACCTCGCTCACCGCGCCGCCGACCATGACCTCGCCGATCTCGACCGAAGGCGCGTAGGACTTGGTGGCGTTCATGCGCCCGCGCATGTAGGGATCGAGCGACAGATAAATGGTCCTGAGCAGCACCTCGTCCTCGCCCGGCGCGGCGATCGGCGCCTCGTCCATCGCAAAGTCGCTGGCCTGGGGCGCGCCGACCGGGCGACTGGCCAAGAGAATGCGGCGGTTTATTCCCTGTGACATGGGTGTCCTCTCTGGATCGCGGGGCCGCCGAAGCGGCGTCTTCGAACATTAAGCCTAAAGGCAAATTCGCCTTGAGACCACGGGTTAGGGATCACCCGCGCCGCCACTGGGTGCCCGCCGCCCCGTCCTCGAGGACGATGCCCTGGGCGGCAAGCTCGTCGCGGATGCGGTCGCTCTCGGCGAAGTCGCGGGCCTGGCGGGCCTCGGCGCGCTTGGCGATGAGTGCCTCGATCGCCGCGTCGTCCAGGGTGGCGGCGCCGGCGGGCCGCCACTTGAACCAGTCTTCGGGGTCCTGGCCGAGAATGCCGAGGATACCGCCCGCCGCCAGCAACGCACCGCGCAGGCGCAATCTTTCGCGCGTCTCCGAGGCCTTGTTGAGATCGCCCAGGATCTCGTGCACATGGGCCAGCGCCTGCGGCGTGTTGAGGTCGTCGCCGAGGGCCGCCAGCACCGGCTCCGGCACGCCCAATTCCTCCGACACGGCAGCGGAATCGCCGCGTAGCGCTCCGTAAAGGCGGTCGAGGACGGTGCGTGCCTCGGCGATTCCCGCCTTGGTGAAGTCCAGGGGCTGGCGGTAGTGGGTGGACAGCAGCGCCAGGCGGACGGCCTCGCCGGGGAACTCGGCGAGCAGGTCGTGCACCGTGTAATAGTTGCCCGCCGACTTCGCCATCTTTTCCCCTTCCACCATGACGTAGCCGTTGTGCATCCAAGTGCGCACGAACTCACGGCCTTCGTGGGCGCAGGTGCTTTGCGCGATCTCGTTTTCGTGGTGGGGGAAGATAAGGTCCTGGCCGCCGCCGTGGATGTCGAAGGTCTCGCCCAGGTAGGCGGCGCTCATCGCCGAGCACTCCAGGTGCCAGCCGGGGCGGCCACGCCCCCACGGCGAGTCCCATCCGGGCAGGCTGTCGTCGGATGGCTTCCACAGGACGAAGTCGGCGGGGTCCCGTTTGTAGGGCGCCACCTCGACGCGGGCGCCGGCGATGAGCTCGTCGCGGCCGTGGCGCGACAGCCTGCCGTAGTCCGGCCACGACACCACGTCGAACAACACGTGGCCGTCCGCCTCGTAGGCGTTGCCCGCCGCCAGCAGGGCCTCGATCATGGCGATCATGGCGGGAACGTGCTCGGTGGCGCGCGGCTCGTGGTCGGGGTCGAGGGCTCCCAGCGCCGCCATGTCGCCGTGGAAGGCCGCCGTCGTGCGCGCCGTGATCGATTGGATGCTCTCGCCCGACTCCTCGGCGGCGGCGTTGATCTTGTCGTCCACGTCGGTGATGTTGCGAACGTAGGTGACCTTGGGATAGAGCCGCTTGAGCAACCGGTAGAGCACGTCGAAGACGACCACCGGGCGGGCGTTGCCGATGTGCGCGTAGTCGTAGACCGTGGGCCCGCACACGTACATGCGGACGTGGTCCTTATCAAGGGCAACGAATTCCTCCTTTTGGCGCTTCAGCGTGTTGTAGAACAGGAGTGTCACGGTCACACCAGATCGGGGAAGCGGTTGGTGATTGGGTAGCGGCGGTCGCGCCCGAAGGCGCGCCGCGTGATCTTGACCCCGGGCGGCGCCTGGCGGCGCTTGTACTCGGCGCGGTCGACCATGTGCCAGACCTTGCGCACGACTTGCGCGTCGAAGCCGTCCGCCTCCAGGTCGGCGACCGAGCGCTCCCCCTCGATGAGGGCGCCCAGGATGGCGTCCAGGTCCTCGTAGGGCGGCAGGGTGTCCTGGTCGGTCTGATCGGGGCGCAACTCCGCCGAGGGCGGCTTGGTGACGACGCGCTCCGGGATGACGCGGCCGGCCGGCCCCAGGAAGTCTTCGGGGCGCGCCTGGTTGCGCCACCGCGCCAGGGCGAAGACGGCGGTCTTGTAGACGTCCTTGAGGACCGAATAGCCGCCGCTCATGTCGCCGTAGAGGGTGGCGTAACCGACCGCCATCTCGGACTTGTTGCCGGTGGTGAGGACCATGTGGCCGAGCTTGTTGCTGATCGCCATGAGCACCAGCCCGCGCGCCCGCGCCTGGATGTTCTCCTCGGTGACGTCCGCCTCATGTCCTGTGAAGACGCCGGCCAGCATTGTCCCGAAGGCCTCCATGGCGGGCTCGATGGGGATGGTGTCCAGGGTCGTCTGCAACAGTTTCGCGATGGCGGCGGCGTCTTCGAGGCTCTCGTCCGAGGTATGGGGCGAAGGCATCATCACGCAGCGCACCCGCGCCGCGCCCAGCGCATCGACGGCGACGGCCGCCGTCAGCGCGCTGTCGATGCCCCCCGACAGGCCGAGGACGACCCCGGGAAAGCGGTTCTTGTCGACGTAGTCCCGGAGCCCCGTCACCATGGCCCGGTAGACGGCCTCCTGGCCCTCGGGGCGCGGCTCGATGGTGGCCGGCTCGCATATCCAGTTTTCGCCGGAGGCGCTCCGCCACCGGGTGAGCAGCACCCGCGGGCGCCACGACGCGGCCTCGGCGAGCAGCGCGCAATCGGCACCCAGCACGAACGACGCGCCGTCGAACACCACCTCGTCCTGGCCGCCCACCAGGTTGACGTAGATCAGCGGCAGCCCGCTTTCCCTGACCCGGGCCACGGCATGATTAAGACGCTCGTCGAGCTTGTCGCTCTCGAACGGCGAGCCGTTGAGCACGACCAGGATCCCGGCCCCCGATTCCTTCAGGCACTCGGCGACGTCTGGGATCCACATGTCCTCGCACATCATGACGCCGAGCCGCGCCCCACGGAAGGATACGGGTCCGGGCAGGGGGCCCGAGGTGAAGACGCGCTTCTCGTCGAACACGCCGTAGTTGGGCAGCTCGTGCTTGAGGCGGACGGCGGCGATCTCGCCGCCGTCGAGCAGCAGCGCCGCGTTGTGGAGCCTGGCGTCTTGGCGCCACGGCGCGCCGACCAGCAGCGCCGGGCCGCCATCGGCGGTCTCGGCGGCGAGCCCCGCCAGGCATGCCTCGACGCGCTCCTGAAAGGCCGGCTTGAGGACCAGGTCCTCGGGCGGGTAGCCCGACATCGCGAGCTCCCCAAAGACCACGAGATCGGCGCCACCGTCGGCGGCCTCACGTCGTGCCGCGCGCACCAATTCCGCGTTGCCGTCGATGTCGCCGACGACCGGGTTGATCTGCGCCAAGGCGATGGCGAGGGATTCGCTCATGGGGATGTGGACCAGCCGACGAATGAGCCTCAGCGGTGCCCGGGAGGCGGCACCCTAGGCGGCACCCGAACGCCTGTCAACGGGACCCTAGGTATGAACCGCGAAAAACGAGACGCTCCGCCCGCCAGCAGGTAAACTGCCGACGGAAAGGCCGGATCGTTAACCGGCAGTAAGGACTTTGCGGCCATGACCGAACAATCCAAAAAAGCCGACCGCAGCAGCCGCGTGATGTGCGAGAGCATCGCCAGCACCGTCCTCGACCTGTTTGTCGACGAACTGCTGGTGGAGGCAAACCTGAGTGACGACAGGGTGCTCGACGCAGTGCGGATCTCCGAGTTGGCCCGCGATTTCAAGGGCGAGAACAAGGACAAATACCTGCGTCACATCCGCAAGATCGCCGAAGACTGGCTAACCGATATCGAGCGCGATCACTGGAAACAGGTCCGCAAGCGGCCCTTCGAGCGAATCCTCGTCCATCGCTTTTCCCATCTGTTTCCGCCCACCGAATCCCTCGACGACCCCGGCGCCGTTTCCCGGCGCGCCCTTCCCGGACTGCTGCATGCCTTCGAATTGATGGCGGGGGCGGAGTTCCTCGGCCAATGCCAGGACGCCGGGCGGACCGTATTCAGGACCCTGAAGGAAGAGCGCGGGGGCGAGCTCAGCTGGAACGATTTTTACGGGGACCAGGGGGCCAACGACCTGGTGGACGATCTTCTGGTCATCGTCGCCTGGGGGTTCAAGGACCCCGGCAAGCGCCTCAAGTGGCTGCGCGACCAGATCAACGCCAAACTCTCGCCACCCGAGGATTACGCCTTCGAGGGAGATGCCATCGACAACTGGACCCTTGCCGAGGAAGGGCTCGTCGAGATCCTGCGCGGCCTGTTCCTGGAATTCAAAAACAAGCTGGCCAATGCGGACGGCGCGCGCCTGATTGAGCTGCGTTACGGTCAGAAGGCGTCCAAGACAATCGAATCCCTGGTCGGCAGGCTCTTCGACGAGGATTGAATGCCGGCCGCCACGCGCCTGAAAATCCAACGCTTCAGGGTCTTATCGTCCTGGATCGAAACGATCCAGGACGTGAATAAGCCCCTAAACATTTGAAGTAGAGGGCGATTCACGGTTCAAATTGATTCAATTTGAAACGATCGCACTCCATTGCCTATTCTTGAGACGTCATGAGCGAACAAGTCCCTCCCGACGAGAAAGAGCCGAACTCGGCGCCCGGGGATATCGTCTGGGTCGGCGAAACCGAACGCCCGGCCCAGATCGTCTTCCCCGACGGCGGCGTCGAGGACGAAGGAGCGCCGCCGGAGGCGGACCCGCAACCGGCGACGCCGGCCATTGAGCCCGCCCAACCCGAGCCCGAGCCCGCGATGGCCGCGACGCCGCAACACGCCAGTGGGGTCCAGGCGGCGACGCTGCCGACGCCGGCGAGTCAGAGCAAGGCGCTGGCCGAGGCGGTGGTCTCCTCGTTCGTCGACCGGCTGATCGCCGAAGCGACCCGCAAGGGCGGCTATTTGACGGTCAGCGACCTTCAGGAAATGAACCGGGAATTCGAAAAAAAGGCGGAAGCCCTGCAGGCGGTATTCGAGAAGTCGTTCGAGGATTACGTGCGCGCCCGCGAACGCGCCGCCTGGGACCGGGCCCGCGACTATCCGTTCGACCGCCAGATGGTCGAACGCTTTGCCCGTCTGTTCCCCGAAAGGTCGGACCCTTCGCGGGGCGAGGTCTTGATTTCCCGGCGCATGCTTCCCGGTTTCTTCATGGCCACGACCATGATGCTGGGCCCGGAAGTGGTCGAGGACTTCCAGGAGCGCTGCCGCGCCATCCTAAAGCGGCTCAAGGACGAGAAGCAGGAGGCATTTTCCTGGGACGACGTCAGCGAAAGCGAGGAGATGAACGAAGTCATCCTCGAATCCATCGTCGGCATGGCGTCTTATTTCGAATCCCTGCATAAGCGCGTCGAATGGTTCGTGACCATCATCAACAGTCACCTGGCGCCCGCCGACGTCGAGCGCGAGGGCGAGGCGACCGCCAACTGGCAGCTCACCGGGGAAGCCTTCCTGGTCTTCCTCGGGGCCCTGTTCGCCGAGATACGCGAGATCATGTCGACGGAGACGGGCCGCCTGCGCATGACCAAGAAGTACGGCGGCGAAGCGTGCGCCGCGCTTTTCGACATCCTGCAACAGCTCGACGACGCCGGCGTGCCGCAGCAACCCGTGTAAGCGGGCGGCGCCCGCCCGTTTACGTTTTCCTGAGCAGGAACTCGCGGCCCTTCTTGACCGAGGGAACGCCGTCGTAGGCAACGATGTCGGCGGTGGCATAGGTCTCGCGCCAGGACTCCGGCAGATAGGAGCCGGTGCCGACCACGTCGATGGGCGCCTTCACGTCGCCCATCACCTTGCACTTCTCCACGTTGAAGCCCGACGAGACGACGATCTTGACCCTCTCGAATCCTGCCTTGTCGAGCTGCTCGCGCATATAAAAGATGGCCGCCGCCGAGACGCCGGTACCGGTCAGGTTTCGCAGTTCCGTCTCGTTGCGGTAGCGGCGCACGGCCGCCGGCACGTGGCGCTCGAGCACGGCGTACGAGGCTTCCGGGCCGAGGCCCTCGACGAAGCGCCCGCCGTGGGTATCGAGGCGCAGCGAAAGACGCCCCTCGGCAACCAATTCGGGGAACCGCCGGCTCACCGCCAGGGCGTCCGTGATCTCCTGGCCGTAGTAGTCCACCAGCACGGTAAGGTTTTCGCCGGGAAAGGTCTCGACGAACATCTCGGCGGCGCGCACCGTCGAGCCGGCGAATCCGACCAGCGCGTGCGGCATGGTGCCGAGCCCCCGCTCCTGCCCGAAATAATGGGCCGTGGCGTCGTTGGCGTTGCCCATGAACCCCTTGGCGCCGGCCCGGCGTTGCGCCGCCCTCGACCCGACGGCGGCGGCATAGGCCATCAGTTCGGCCATCCCGGTGCCGGCGCAATGGCGCGCGTCCATGGCCAGGAAGGCCACATGGGGCATGTCGGCGCACATGGTATAGGCGTTGTAGGCGGCGACACACGCCGCCCCCAGCTTTTGCAGATAAAGGGTCTCCAGGTCGACCAACTCTTGGAGCGGCCCGGTGAGGTAGAGCAACGGCTCGCCGGCGCCCACCCAGTCTCCCTCGGCGTAGTTGAACTCTATCTGGAACTCTACGCCGCGCTCCTTGGCGATGCCTTCCAGCCATTCCACCATCAGCCCCGGGGTGAAGATGACCGGGCGCCGCATGAACATCGCGTAGGTCGCCGATTTGTCCCCGAAACGGCCGATGATCTGGCGCGTCTTGTTCAGGTAGGCGTCGGTCCAGCGGGAAATGTCGGCGGCGGCGGGAAGGAGCGGCCGCCTGCTGTTTCTCTGCGTCATGGCGGCGCTGCCCTGGGGCTCAGGAGGCCGCCGCCGAGCGGCCGCGCTCCGACACCCTCTCCTCCTTCAGCGCCTCTGAAATCAAGAAGGCGAGTTCCAGGGCCTGCTCGGCGTTGAGCCTGGGGTCGCAGTGGGTGTGATAGCGGTCGGCGAGGCCGGCCTCGGTGATCGCCTGGGCGCCGCCGACGCATTCGGTCACGTCCTGGCCGGTCATCTCGATGTGCACGCCGCCGGCGTGCGTTCCCTCCGCCTTGTGCACGGCGAAGAAACCGCGCACCTCGGCGAGGATGCCGTCGAAGTGGCGGGTCTTGTACCCGTTCGAGCTTTTCACCGTGTTGCCGTGCATGGGATCGCAGGTCCACACCACGGTGCGCCCCTGGCGCTTGACGGCGCGCACCAGCGGCGGCAGCCGGCGCTCCACGTCATCGGCGCCCATGCGCACGATCAGGGTCAGGCGCCCCGCCTCGTCCGCCGGGTTGAGGACGTCGATGAGCCGCACCAGATCGTCCTCGTCCATGGTTGGCCCCACCTTCATGGCCACCGGGTTGGCGATGCCGCGCAGGAACTCGACATGGGCGCCGTCCATCTGGCGCGTGCGGTCACCCACCCACAACAGGTGCGCCGAGGTGTCGTACCAGTCGCCGGTCGTCGAATCGACACGGGTCATGGCTTCCTCGTAAGGCAGCAGCAGGGCCTCGTGGGATGTGAAGAAGTCGGTCTCGCGGATTTGCGGCGCCGTCTCCGAGGTCAGCCCGCACGCCTCCATGAAGGCCAGGGCCTCGCCCAGCCGGTCGGCGAGATCGCGGTAGCGTTCGCCCTGTGGGCTGTCGGCGACGAAGCCGAGATTCCACTGGTGCACCTTGTGCAGGTCGGCGTAGCCCCCCTGGGCGAAGGCGCGCAGCAGATTGAGCGTCGACGCCGACTGGTTGTAGGCGCGCTCCAGGCGCTCCGGGTCGGGGTTGCGGGCATGGGCCGAGAACTCCATGCCGTTGACCATGTCGCCCCGGTAGCTGGGCAGGGTGACGTCGCCTTGCGTCTCGACGTCGGCGCTGCGCGGCTTGGCGAACTGGCCCGCCAGGCGGCCCACCTTGACCACCGGGCAGGCGGCGCCGAAGGTCAGCACCACGGCCATCTGCAAAAGCACGCGGAAGGTGTCGCGGATGTTGTCGGGGTGGAATTCGGCGAAGCTTTCGGCGCAATCGCCGCCCTGCAAAAGGAAGGCCCGGCCGCCGGCAACCTGGGCCAGGGCCGCCTGCAGACGCCGCGCCTCGCCGGCGAAGACGAGGGGCGGAAAGCCCGCCAGCCGTCGCTCTACGTCGGCCAGCGCGGCGGCGTCCGGATACTCGGGCACCTGCCGGATGGGCTTGGCGCGCCAGCCCTGCGGCGTCCATTTCTTGGCCATGACGGTTCCCGTTAGCTGCCGAATTTAGAGGAATCGGCCAACCTATACGCCCCTATCCGGGCTTTTTTCAACAAAAATGCCGGAACCCGTCGGCGGCGGCACACCGCACCAAGGCTCAACCCGCCTTGCGCGCGGCGTGCGCGGGCCGCTTGCCGCGCATGGTGACGAACTCCTCGGCCGCCGTCGGGTGGATGCCGACGGTGGCGTCGAACTGTGCCTTGGTGGCCCCGCATTTGAGCGCCACGCCGAGGCCCTGGATGATCTCGGCGGCGTCCATGCCCACCATGTGGCAGCCCAGCACGCGGTCGCTTTCGGCGTCTACCACGAGCTTCATCACACACATCTCGTCGCGCCCGGAAAGGGTGTGCTTCATGGGCCGGAAGCGCGACAGATAGACGTCGACATCTGCGAATTGGCCGCGCGCCTCGTCCTCGCTCAAGCCGACGGTGGCAAGCGGCGGTTGGCTGAACACGGCGGTCGGCACGCCCGTCAGGTCGGCCGTCGTCGGGTTGGAGTTGAACAAGGTCTCGGCCAGGGCCTGGCCCTTGGCGATAGCCACCGGCGTCAGGTTGAGGCGGTCGGTGATGTCGCCGATGGCCAATATGTTGGGTTGGGACGTGCGCGAGAACTCGTCCACCACTACCGCGCCCTTGCCGTCGAGCTCGACCCCCGCCGCCTCCAGCCCGAGGCCCTTGGTGCGTGGTGCCCGGCCGGTGGCGTACATGACAAGGTCGGCCTCCACGACGTCGCCGCCGGCGAGGCGCAGGCTGTAGGCGCCATTCTCCTTTTCGATGCCGCGCACCACCGATTCGCAAAGCAGGTTGACACCACGTTTGCGCATCTCCTCGGCGAGGGCCAGGCGCATGTCCTCGTCGAATCCGCGCAGGATGGTGTCGGCACGCAAGATCTCGGTGACCTCGACGCCGAGGGCATTGAAAATTCCGGCAAACTCGACGGCGATATAACCGCCGCCGACGATGACCAGGCGCGCCGGCAGGTGTTCGAGGTCGAGGGCCTCGTTGGAGGTGATGACGTGCTCGATGCCCGGGATGTCCGGCATGGTGGGCCAGCCGCCGGCGGCGAGCAGGATGTGCTCGGCCGTCATGGCGCGCCCCTCCACCTCGACGGTGTGGGGATCGGCCAGCAGGCCCGTGCCCTCGATCATGGTGACGCCGCTCTCGCGCAGCATGCGCCTGTAGACCTCTTCCAGACGGTCGAGTTCGCGGTTCTTGTTGGCGATGAGTTGTGACCAGTCGAAGGCCGGCTCCCCCGTCGTCCACCCGAAGCCGCGGGCGTCCTCGAACTCGTCGGCGAACTGCGATCCGTAGACCAGGAGCTTCTTGGGCACGCAGCCGCGCATGACGCAGGTGCCGCCGAAGCGGCTGTTCTCGACGACGGCGGCGCGCGCCCCATAGCCGGCCGACATGCGCGAGGCGCGCACGCCGCCCGAACCGGCGCCGATGGTGATCAGGTCGTAGTCGTATGTGGCCATGGTCCGCCCCTTCGCCCGGCGACGTGGTACTCGTCTAGGTTATCGGAGTATAGACCCGCCGCCACGGCCTGTTAATGGACGCCCGCCGGCGCCTTATTCCACGGTGACGCTTTTCGCCAGGTTGCGCGGCTGGTCGATGTCGGTGCCCTTCAAGACGGCGACGTGATAGGCCAGCAACTGCACGGGGATGGCGTAAAGGATGGGCGCCACGAAGGGATCGACGGCGGGCAGCGCCACCGTGGCCGAGGCGAGATCGTCAAGGCGCGCCACCCCCGCCGCGTCGCTGATAAAGATCACCCGCCCGCCCCGTGCCATCACCTCCTGGACGTTGGAGGCGGTCTTCTCGAACAAGGCGTCGGAAGGCGCCATGACGATCACCGGCACGGTCTCGTCGATCAGCGCGATGGGCCCGTGCTTCATCTCGCCGGCGGCATAGCCCTCGGCGTGGATGTAGGAGATTTCCTTGAGCTTGAGCGCCCCCTCCAGCGCGATCGGATAGCTCGAGCCGCGCCCCAGATAGAGCACGTCGGAGGCCTCGGCCACGCCGTGGGCGATGTCGCGCAGGCGTTCATCGTGGTTGAGCACCTCGGCGGCCCTGGATGGCACCTCGGTCAGGGCTTCGGCGAGGCGCGCTTCCTCCTCGTGATCGATGGCGCCGCGGGCCCGGCCCATGACGATGGTCAGACAGGCCAGCACGGTGAGCTGGGTGGTGAACGCCTTGGTCGACGCCACCCCGATCTCGGGCCCCGCGAAGGTCGGCAGCACGGCGTCCGATTCGCGGGCGATGGTGCTTTCCGGCGCGTTGACGATGGAAAGGATGTGCTGGCCTTGGCTCCGCGCGTAGCGCAGGGCCGCCAGGGTGTCGGCGGTCTCGCCGGATTGGGAGATGAACAGCGCCACGCCGCCGTCGGGCATGGCGGCGCCGCGGTAGCGGAACTCGGACGCGATGTCGACCTCCACCGGCATGGCGGCGATGCCTTCCATCCAGTACTTGGCGACGCTGGCGGCGTAGAATGAGGTGCCGCAGGCAATCAGCGTGATCTTGCTGGCGGCGGCCGGATCGAAGGGCAGATCGGGGAGCGTGATGGCGCGCGTCGCCGGATTGATGAAGGCGTGCAGGGTGTCGCCGATGACCTGCGGCTGTTCGTAGATTTCCTTGAGCATGAAATGGCGGTGCCCGCCCTTGCCGATGGCGGCACCCGACAGCGCCGTCTCGCGCACCGGGCGCTCGACCGCATTGCCGTCGGCGTCGAAGACGTCGGCGCCGGCCCGGGTGATGACCGTCCAGTCGCCCTCCTCCAGATACATGATCTTCTTGGTGAGCGGCGCCAGCGCCAGGGCGTCGGAGCCCAGGTACATCTCGCCCTCGCCGAAGCCGACAGCAAGCGGGCTGCCCTTGCGGGCGCCGATCATCAGGTCGTGCTCGCCGGTGAATATGATGGCCAGCGCGAAGGCCCCGTCGAGACGCTTCAGCGCCGCCGAGGTGGCCTCGGCGGGGCTCATTCCTTCCTCCAGATAAAGGGTGATGAGGTGGGCCACCACCTCGGTGTCGGTGTCGGAAGCCAGCACGTGGCCGGCCGCCACCACTTCGTCGCGCAGCTCCTGGAAGTTCTCGATGATGCCGTTGTGGACGAGGGCCACCCTCTCGGTGGCGTGGGGGTGGGCGTTCTGTTCGTTGGGCACCCCGTGGGTCGCCCAGCGCGTGTGGCCGATGCCGGTGGTCCCGGCAATGGGCTCATCGCCGATCAGGCGCTCCAGGTTGACGAGCTTGCCCTCGGCGCGGCGGCGCTCGATGCCGCCGTCAACCAGGGTGGCGACGCCCGCCGAATCGTAGCCCCGGTATTCGAGCCGCTTTAGCCCCTCGAGGAGGAGCGGCGCGACGGCGGCCTTGCCGATGATGCCGGTGATCCCGCACATGGGCGCCTAGCCGCCCCTCTTCGCCTTGGGCCTCTTTTTCGGCTTGCGCTTCGGCGCGCCTCCACCCTTGGCCTGGCGTTGCCGGAAACGGGCGGCAGCGCCATCGATTTCCTTCTGGTCGGACCTGGTGACGGCGAGCGCGTCCGCCGCCACGTCCTTGGTGATGACGCTGCCCGCCCCGATCATGGCGCCGTCGCCGATCCTGACCGGGGCGACGAGGGCGGTGTTGGAGCCGATGAAGGCGCCGGCGCCGATGTCGGTGAAGTGCTTGTCGATGCCGTCGTAATTACACGTGATGGTGCCGGCCCCGACGTTGGCGCCGGCACCGACCCGGGCGTCGCCCACGTAAGTCAGGTGGTTGATCTTGGCCCCGGCCTCGACCGAGGCGTTCTTGATCTCCACGAAGTTCCCGATGTGGGCTTCGGCCGCGATGCGCGCCCCGGGACGCAGGCGGGCGAAGGGGCCGACGCGGACGCCGGCGCCGACATGGGCGCCCTCGAGATGCGAAAAGGCGAGGATTTCGGCGCCGTCGCCGACTTCGACGCCGGGGCCGAACACCACGTGGGGGCCGACGGTGACGTCGCGTCCGAGGCGGGTGTCGAAGCCGAGGTAGACGGTCCGGGGATCGAGCAGCGTGGCGCCCCCGGCCATGGCCCGTTGGCGCAGCCGGTCCTGGGCCACGGCCTCGGCCGCCGCCAGCTCGGCCCGGGAATTGATGCCCATGAGCTCCGATGGTGCTCCCTCGACGACGGCCGAGGCCAGCCCGTCGGCGCGCCCCAGGGCGACGATGTCGGTAAGGTAGTACTCGCCCTTGGCGTTGTCGTTGCCGAGGCGCTGCAAGAGGCCGAACAGGCGCTCGCCGTCGACGGCCATGACCCCGGAATTGCAGAGATCGACGGCCAACTCGTCGGGGGACGCGTCGCCGGCCTCTACGATGGCCTCGAGGGCGCCGTCGGCCCCGGTGATCAGGCGTCCGTAGGCGCCCGGCGCGTCGGTGCGGAAGCCGAGCACGACGAGCCCCGGGTGGGGTGCCGAGCGCCGCGCCGCCAGCACGCGCTCCATGGTCTCGGGCGTGATCAGCGGCGCGTCGCCGTTGAGGATCAGCACGTCGCCGGAAAAGTCGGCCAGCGCCCCCTTTGCGGCGAGGACGGCGTCGCCGGTGCCCAGTTGCTCGGCCTGCACGGCGGTGGTGTGGGGCGCCACCGCCTCGGCGACGGCTTCGGCGCCGGGGCCGGGACCGACGACGACGACGGCGCGCCCCACGCCGGCCTCGGCGAGGCTCGCCATCAGGTGCGCGATCATGGGCCGCCCGGCGAGCCCGTGCAGGACCTTGGGCACATCGGATTCCATGCGCGTGCCGAGGCCCGCGGCGAGGACGATGGCGGCGGAGCCGGCGACGGATTTTGTCTTGGTCATGGTGCGGCGACTGGTTACAAGGCCCGGAAAACGTGGCGCAACTTGCCACACGCCGGGAATCCGGCCAAGTCAAAGATTGTTACGGATTCTTGCAGGCCCGGCGTTCCTTGACAGGGGGCGGGGCGCGCCCTTATATGGCGGCCCTGCCGGCCCCGGCGGGCGCGTAGCTCAGCGGGAGAGCGCTCCCCTCACACGGGAGAGGTCGTTGGTTCAATCCCATCCGCGCCCACCATTCCCCTCCCCTCCATCCTGACCGATACCTCGCTTTCGCCGCTGGCGCCCTGTGCTACTCTCGCTGCCATGGACGAGCTCCTGGAAATCAGCCCCGACGTAGAGGGCGCGCTGGCCGTCGGCGCCGCGGTGGTGGCCCTCGAATCGAGCCTCATCTCGCACGGCATGGCGCGGCCGCGCAATGTCGAGACCGCCCTCGCCCTGGAGGAGATCGTGCGTGGCGAGGGCGCTGTGCCGGCCACCGTCGGCGTCGCCGGGGGCCGCCTCAAGGTGGGACTGGACACCGGCGAGATCGAGACCATGGGCTCCACCGATGCCGCCAAGGTGAGCCGCCGCGACCTGGCGCTGGTGCTCGCCCAAGGGTCCATGGGCGGCACCACGGTGGCGGCCACCATGTTCGCCGCCGCAAAGGCCGGCATCCGTGTCTTCGCCACCGGCGGCATCGGCGGCGTGCACCGGGGCGCCGAGCGCACCTTCGACGTTTCCGCCGATCTCGAGGAGCTGGCGCGCACCCCGGTCTGCGTGGTGTGCGCCGGGGCCAAGAACATCCTCGATCTGGCCAAGACGCTGGAGTACCTGGAGACCCGGGGCGTGCCGGTGATCGGCTACGGCACCGCCACCTTCCCCGCCTTCTACACCGCCGACAGCGGCCTGGCGCTCACCCAGCGGGTGGAGACGGCGGCCGAGGCGGCAAGGGTCCTCGAGGTGCAATGGGGGCTCGGGCTGGCCGGCGGCATGGTCATCGCCAACCCGATCCCGGCCGATCACGGCATCGAGGGCGCCGCCATGGAGCGCTTCGTCGAGGCGGCGGCGGCCGAGGCCGAGGCCCTGGGAGTCCACGGCAAGGACGTGACGCCCTACCTGCTCGACAAGCTCGGCGAGTTGACGGCGGGCAGGAGCCTGCAGGCCAACGCGGCGCTCTTGAAGAACAACGCGGCGGTGGCGGCGCGCATCGCCGTCGCCTACGCCAGGCTGGACGATTGAGCGGCGGCGTCGCGTTGGTTATAGCAGCGGGCGGGGCTCAGCCCGGCATGTCCTTGCGCGCCTTGTACAGGGGATCGACGGGGGGGGGCGGCTTGGCCGGACGGCCGGGCTCGACCTCGCCGAGGGCGTCGGTCTCGTGCATGGTGGCGAGGCAGCGCCGGGCCAGGTCCTGGTAGACCATGGTGCCCTTTTCCTTCCAGGAGACCTCCTCGTCGGTGACCTGGCGCACGACCTTGGCGGGGGTGCCGGCGACGAGGCTGCGCGGCGCGAATTCGGTCGCCGCCTTGACGAAGGAGAGGGCGGCGATGATGCTCTCCTCGCCGATGACCGCGCCGTCCATGACCACGGCATTCATGCCGATCAGCGCGTTGCGCCCGACCCGGCAGCCGTGCAGCACCGCGCCGTGGCCGACGTGCCCCCAGTCCTCGACGATGACCTCGGTACCGGGAAAGGTGTGCAGCACGCAGGTATCCTGGATGTTGCAGCCATCGCCGACGACGATGCGCCCGATATCGCCGCGCAGGGACGCGCCGGGCCCGATGTAGCACCCGGCACCGACGACCACGTCGCCGATGAGGGTGGCCGTCGGATGGACGAAGCTGGTCGGGGCGACGACGGGAACGATGCCGTCGATGGCGTAAACCTTGACCATGGGCGCTGCCTCGTGGCTGAAGGCGGGTGAACGGGAGCGTTTTGTAACACGCGCCGGCGCCCGGAGCGAGCGGCGGGGCGTCGGTCAAGACCTGAGCACCAGCGTCTGCCAGCCGTCGATGGTGATGCGCCGCCACGCTTGCAATCCCCGCCGGCGGTGGGCGGCGAGAATGCGGGGTGCGTCGCCCTCCAGGAATCCAGACAGCACGACGACACCGGGCCGCGCCAGGACGCCGGCGAGGGCGGGTGCCATGCGGCGCAAGGGCCGCGCCAGGATGTTGGCGACGATGAGGTCGTAGGGGGCGCCGCGGCGCACGCAGGGGGCGCCGTAGCCGTCGCCGTGGCCGGCGCGCACCCGCCCGCCGACGCCGTTGCGTTCGGCGTTGGCGCGCGCCACGCGCACCGCCACGGGGTCGATATCGCAGGCGACGACGGGACGACCCCACGTCTTGGCCATGGCGATGGCGAGCAGCCCGGCGCCGCAGCCCATGTCGAGGGGGGCGCGGAAGCGGCGGCGCCGGGCCAGGGCGTCGAGGGCCACCAGGCACCCCCGGGTTGACGGGTGTTCGCCGGTGCCGAAGGCCGCCCCGGCGTCCATGACGATGGCGAGGCTTGGCGCCGGCCTGTCTTCGCCCAAGCCAAGCCTCGGCTTGGCACCAGGAGGCGCCGTCTCGTGGGAACCGTGGATGTAGTAACGCCCGGCCTCGATGGGCGGAAAGGCGCGGGCGCTTTCGGCCAGCCAGTCGCGGGACGGGAGGCGGCCGAGGCGGAGTGCCGGCGCCGCCGTGCCGAGCGCCGCCGCCGCCCTGTCGAGGGCCCGGGCGAGCACCGCCCGCCGGGGGCGCTCCTGGCAAATCCCCTCGACGGCGGCCTCGCCGCCATCGCTGTCGGCGAACCACGATACCGATTGGCAGAAGGGCTCCAGGGCCTCGGCGAAGGCGCTGGCCAGGGCCACCGGGACGGCGGTTCGCACGCGCCAGAGGGAGACCGTCTCCGCCATCGCCGGCGCCGCGCTCACGCTCCGGGCAGGGGCACGCTGCTCGGCGTGGCGGCGATGCGCGTGAATTCCGCTTGCTCGAGGAGCGCCGGGTCGCGCAGGAAATCGACGAGGAAATCGGTGGCGTCGACGCCCCAGAACAACTCGCCCCCGGCGTCGAAGGTGGGCACCCCGTAAATGCCCCGCGCCAGGGCGCGCTCGCCGTTGGCGATGAGCGCCGCCTTGACCTCGGCCTCGGCGACCAATCCATCGGCGTCCTCGGCGCCGACGGCCTCGGCGATGGCGCGCCAGCCGATGTCGTCGTCGGGAAGCAGCCCGTCCCGCCAGATGCAGCGGAAGATGGCCTCGACCACGTCCCGCCGGTTGTCGAGGGCGATGCACAGCCGGAGCACCCTGATCGGATTGAAGGGAAAGGCCGGGGGCAGGGTGTAGGGAATGGCGTCACGGCGCGCCAGCCAGGCGACGTGGCGCATGGTGAAAAGGCGCTTCGGTGGAATCTCGGCCGGCCCCTTTTGGCCCCAATGCCCCAACAGACCGGCGAAGAGCAGGGGGTGGAAAGCGATCTCCACGTCGTCCGGCAACTCGGCGAAGCGGAACAACTGCAAGTACGAGAAGGGCGAGACGAAATCGAAGTACCAATCGACGGTTTTCATGAAACCAAACTCCCGGGCCTGGGATACGGCTAAACAGCGTCCACGAAGCTGTCGACCACCTTCTTGTTGCCCGCCTTCTCGAAGGCGATCTCCAGCTTGTTGCCGTCGACGGCGGTGACGTGGCCGTAGCCGAACTTCTGGTGAAAGACGCGCTGGCCGGCCTCGAAGGCCTGCGGCGGGCCGTCGTGGCGCGGCGCCTGCCAGGTGGCGTGGTCGATGGTGGCGGCCGGGCGGCGACGGCGGCGCCCCCATCCGGCGCCGTCGAAGAAGGCGGCACCGTCGCTCAACTCGCCGCCGCCGCCGCCACCGCCGTAGAGCCCCGGCTGCACGGCGTGCTCGACGTGTTCGTCCGGCAGCTCGTCGACGAAGCGCGACGGCAGGGCGCTCTGCCACTGGTTATAGATGCGGCGGTTGGCGGCGAATGACACGATGGCGCGGTGCCGCGCCCGGGTCAGCCCCACGTAGGCGAGGCGGCGTTCCTCCTCGAGGCCCTTTACGCCGTCCTCGTCGAGGGCGCGCTGGTGGGGGAACAGCCCCTCCTCCCAGCCGGGCAGGAAGACGGTTTCGAACTCCAGCCCCTTAGCGCCGTGCAGGGTCATCAGGTTGACCTTGTCGTCGACCGAGGAATCGGCGTTCTCCATGACCAGGCTGACGTGCTCGAGGAAGCCGGCCAGGTTCTCGAATTCCTCGAGCGCCGCCACCAGCTCCTTCAGGTTCTCGAGACGGCCCGGGGCCTCGGGAGACTTGTTGGCGCGCCACATGTCGGCATAGCCGGATTCGTCGAGCACCGTGGCCGCCAGCTCGGCCGGACCGACGGCCCCGGCGAGGCCGCGCCAGCGCGCGAAATCCTCGAGCAGGCCGGCCAGGGCGCGGCGCGCCCGGGGCCTGAGCTCGTCGGTGTCTATGAGCCGCGCCGCCGCCATGCTCAACGCCATTCCGTCGGCGCGGGACAGGTGGTGCAGGGTCTGCAAGGCGGCCTTGCCGAGGCCGCGCTTTGGCACATTGACGATGCGCTCGAAGGCGAGGTCGTCGGCGGGTTGCGCGATGACCCGAAAATAGGCGATGGCGTCACGCACCTCGAGGCGTTCGTAAAAGCGCTGGCCGCCGATCACCCGGTAAGGGACGCCGAGGGTGATCAGGCGCTCCTCGAACTCACGGGTCTGGAACCCGGCACGCACCAGCACCGCCATCTCGTTGAGGGCGTGGTCCTTGGCGTGCAGGGCCTCGATCTCGTCGCCGACGGCGCGGGCTTCCTCCTCGCCGTCCCACACGCCCCGGACGCTTACCTTCTCGCCTTCGTCCAGTTCCGTCCACAGGGTCTTGCCGAGCCGGCCCTCGTTGTGGGTGATGAGGACCGACGCCGCCCCCAGGATATGGGGCGTCGAGCGGTAGTTGCGCTCCAGGCGCACGATGCGGGCGCCGGGGAAGTCCTTCTCGAAGCGCAGGATGTTGCCAACCTCGGCGCCGCGCCACGAATAGATCGACTGGTCGTCATCGCCGACGCAGCAGATGTTCTTGTGGCCCTGGGCGAGCAGGCGCAGCCACAGGTACTGGGCGACGTTGGTATCCTGGTATTCGTCGACCAGAATGTAGCGGAACATGCGCTGGTACTTGGCCAGCACCTCGGCGTCGCCCTGGAAGAGCTCCAGCGCGTGCAGGAGAAGATCGCCGAAATCGACGGCGTTGAGGGTCTTCAGGCGGCCCTGGTAGTCGGCGTAAATCTCCACCAGCCTGCCATTGGCAAGGTCGGGGACGTCGGCGCCCGCCACCCGGTCCGGCGACAAGCCGCGGTCCTTCCATCGCTGAATGACGCCGAGGACGGCGCGGGCCGGTGATTTCTTCTCGTCGATGTCGTGGGCCTCGAGGATCTGCTTGAGGAGCCGCAGCTGGTCGTCCTCGTCGAGGATGGTGAAGTCGGGGGTCAGCCCCACCGCCTCGGCGTGGGTGCGCAGGATGCGCGCGCTGAGCGCGTGGAAGGTGCCGACCCACCAGCCTTCCACGGCGCGCCCGACGTGCGCCGCCACCCGGTCCTTCATCTCGCGCGCCGCCTTGTTGGTGAAGGTCACGGCGAGCATTTCCCACGGCCGCGCCAGGCCGAGCATGAGGATGTGGGCGAGCCGCGTGGTCAGCACCCGTGTCTTGCCGGTGCCGGCGCCGGCCAGCACGAGGACGGGCCCGTCGGTGGCCTCGACGGCGGCGCGTTGGCTGTCGTTGAGAATGTTCAGGTAGGGAGGATCGGCGGCCGGGACCGGCGGGGCGTCGGGGGCAGGCCCGGCATCGTCGGCCGGCGACGCCCCCTCGGCTAGCTCGAAAGGATCGGACATGGGCGGTTTATAGCACGCGCCGGCGGAATGTATCAGCGTCCGATCACGCAATTCTGAAGTGCCGGTGCTATTTTTGCGGCGCCGCGCGCACTACACTGGACCGGTGAGCACACGGACCTTGCATCCCTGGCGGAGACCCGGGCCATGACCAGCGGGACCGGTCCCCTTGGCGCATGGCGGCTGGGTGCCGCCGTGGCCGCCACAGTTGCCATCATCGCCGTGCTGTCGATTTCCACGGCCAACGGAACGGCGCGCCAGTCCGAAAACGTCGCCTCGCCGGAAGCCCTCGCCGAGGCGGTGCGCGCCGTCGTCGGCCTGCGCGCCGAGATCCCCGCCGACGCCCGCACCGCGGCAAGCCTGGGCACCGAACGCTCGGGCAACGGGGTGCTCATCGACAGCAAGGGGCTGGTGCTGACCATCGGCTACTTGATCCTGGAGGCGACGGCCGTCGAGGTCTTCGAGCCGGGCGGCAGGGTGGTGGCGGCAAGCATCATCGGATACGACCACGATACCGGCCTGGGGCTGGTGCGCGCCCTGGAACCTCTCGCCGCCAAGCCGTTGCGGCTGGGAGCGGCGTCGGAACTGACCCAGGGCGACGCCGTGCTCGCCGCGAGCTTCGGCGGCCCACGGCCGCTGAGCCCGGCCTACGTCGCCTCCAGGCGCGCCTTCGCCGGCTACTGGGAATACCTGCTGGAGGACGCCATCTTCACCGTTCCCCCGCATCCCATGTTCGGCGGCGCCGCGCTCATCGGGGCCGACGGCCGGCTCGTCGGAATCGGATCCCTCGCCGTCGGCGACGCCGCCGCGCCCGGCCTGCACAGCCCCGGCAACATGTTCGTTCCCATCGACGGCCTCAAGCCGATTCTCGGAGACCTGCTGGCACACGGGCAGCCCTCCACCTCCCATCCCTGGCTCGGCGCCTTCACGGCGGAGACCAAGGGCCGCGTCTTCATCACGCGCGTCGCGGCCGACGGGCCGGCCGAGGAGGCGGGGCTCAAAACGGGAGACATCATCATGGGCATCGGCGGCAAGCGGGTCAAAGACATGGCCGATTATTTCCGCAAGATGTGGGCACAGGGCGCGGCCGGCGTCGAAATTCCCGTCAACATCATGCGCGCCGGCGACACCAAGATGTCGATCGAGACCGTCGTCGTGCGCTCGCGGAACCGTTACGACTGGCTGAAACTCCGCACGCGGGGCTATTGAGGGGCGCTAGCGCGTTATCCGTTTAGATGTAATCTCCGCTAGCGGGCCGGTCCGGGACCAGCCCCTACGCTATTTGCCGAATGTAGGGGCGGGTCTCAGACCCGACCGTGTCGAATAGGCATTACGCTGCGTAAAACTAACCGGGGGTTGCTCCAATACCAACGATCCTCGGTATCAGTCGCCACGCTCCTCGCGGCGGGTTTGCACCAAGGCCTTGTTGTAGGCGTTCATGACGTCGCGTTCGTGGATGCAACCCAGGAACGCCGCCCCCTCGTGGTCGGCGACGACGGCGACGTGCTGCTCGCCGCTGCTGCGCATGAGAGCGAGGGCGGCGTGCAGGTCGTCGGCGGCGGTCAGCGCCGGCGGGTGCGGCCGGGCCACGTCGCTGGCGTTGATCAGGTCGTCGGCGACGCGATCGAAAGCCGCCTCGCTGAGATCCGCCAAGGCGATGGTGCCGTAAAACGCGTTGTCGTGGCGCACTACGAACAGGGTCCCGGTCGGCGATTCCTGGAGCCGCGCCCTGATATCGGGGAGGTGGGCGTCGATGGACACCCGCTCGCTGTCCCGGGACATGACGTCGGCGACCGTGATGGCGCGCAGCAGGGCCGATTCGAAGCCCCCCTTGAGATCGAGGCCGCGGCGTTCCAACTGCCACGCGAAATAGGACCCGCCGTGAAAGCGCCGGGTGATCACCGAGGCCACCACCACCGCCACCATTACGGCGAGCGTAATGCCGTAGCCGCCGGTCATCTCGAAAATGACGAGCGCCGTCGATATGGGCGCCCCCAGCACGGCGGCCGCCATCGCCCCCATGCCGACCACCGTGTAGGCGCCGGCCGCCAAGGAGACCGTCGGGAACATGTCGGCGATCACCATGCCGTAAGCGCCGCCCAGCATGGCGCCGACAACCAGGGACGGGCTGAACACCCCGCCCCCGAAGCCAAAGCCCAGGCTGATCGCCGTGGCGACGATCTTGGCGACGCCGACGGCGAGGATGAGGCCGAGGGGAAAGGCCAGGCCGAGGGCCGCCTCGGTGGCGCCGTAACCGACGCCCAGCACCTGGGGAAAGACGACGGCGATCCCTCCTACCATGAGGCCCGCCGCCGCCGGGCGCAGCCAGGCCGGAAGGGGGCTCTTCTCGGCCGCCGAGGCAGCCAGCATGATCCCCTGCATGAAGACGATCGCCGTGACGCCGGCCAGGATGCCGAGGACGACGAAGGAAGGGAACTCCCAGAACGAAGTAATGGCGTGATCGGCGATCTCGAAAGCCGGGAAATCGCCGAAATAGGCGCGTGACACCGCCGTTGCCGTAACGCTGGCGATGACGATGGGGGCGAAGGCGCTGAGCGCGTAGTGGCCGAGCACCACCTCGCTGGCGAACAGCGCGCCAGCGATGGGCGCGTTGAAGGACGCCGCCACCGCCGCCGCCACCCCGCATCCCAGAAGCGTGCGCGACAGCGACCGCGTCAGGTGCAGGCGCTCGGCGAGCCAGCCGCCGAGCGCGGCGCCCAGGTGGACGGCCGGCCCCTCGCGGCCCACCGATGCCCCGACGCCGATGGAAGCGGCGTTGACCAGCGCCGCCTTGAGACCCGTTGCCGCCGACATGCGCCCGCCGCGAAGGGCATTCGCTTCGATGGCGTCGGCGACGCCATGGGGACGGCGGTCGGGCATGACGTAACGGACGAACAGCCCGATCAAGAGCCCCCCGGCGGCCGGCGCCAGCACCACGTGCCACCACGCCAGATCCTGGGCATGGATGGAAAGGCGTTCGGTGGCGCTCCCGTAAAAGCCCGCCTGCACGAGGGCGATGGCCTCGCGGAATGCGATGACGGCGCCGCCCACGGCGGCACCGACGACCAATGCCAGGACCGACAGGATGAGCTGGTCGTTGCGGACGAGCCTTCTCAGCCGCAACAGCGCGCGGCTCCATCTCAGCCGACGCCTTTTAGCCCGCATCATCTAATTTGTATGATCCAGAACACAAGCATGACAATCCGGAATGGTCATCGCACCGGCACCGTGAAATCGGTCTCGAATAAAGCCTTTACGCCCCGCCGCGTCAACGGACCGATACGCAGGCCATCGTTTTGTTCAGGAATCAAAGGCCAAGGCGGTCTGCTCAAGTTCGACCTGGGATACCACGCGGTTGCGCCCGGCGTGCTTGGCCATGTAAAGGGCCTCGTCGGCGCGTGCGATGAACTGGTTGATGGGTTCTCCCATGTCGAATTGGGCAAGGCCGGCGGACACCGTGATCTGGCCCAATTTCTCGTTCGTGGTCCTGTTGCGGAGCTCTTTAGAGCTGATCGTCTTGCGCAGGTTGTCGGCCAGCCTGAAGGCCCCGTCGAGGTCGGTAAGCGGCAGGATGATGGCGAACTCCTCGCCGCCGTAGCGCGCCGCCGTGTCCTGACCCTTGGTCCCCTCCTTCAAGGTATTGGCGAGCAGCTTGAGGACCTGATCGCCGACCTGGTGGCCGTAGGTGTCGTTGAAATTCTTGAAGTGGTCGATATCCATCATGATGAGGCAGAGATCGGCGCCCTCCTCCATGGCTTCGGTGACGGCGCGGCGCATATCCTCGTCGAACTTCTTGCGGTTGGCGATACCGGTGAGGGCATCGGTGGTGGCCTCGTGGCGCATGTGCTCGAGGTCGGTCTTAAGGCGGTCGACCTCCTCTGATGAATTGTTGAGCTCGCCCTCCAGCAATTTGTTGTGCTGTTCCATTTCCCGGGTCGCCGCAAGGACCCCTGACATGATGCTTTTCAGGTCATCCGAGGATCCGTCGTCGCCCAGATTACCGCTAAACATTTCGAGGGTCTTTCCGTAAGCCGCGGCGTCGTCTCCGGCGTTGGACAACTTTTCCAACACCTTGCCTATCTCTATCTCGAGTTTGGTGGCCGCCTCGTTGAGGGCGGACTGCTCATGCTCGAGGGCGAAGAATTGCCGGAAGATTTCGGAACTGACCGTGGCGGTAATCTCCTGCTTGTTGTCGAGCAGGATGTCCAGGGCGCGCTTGAGGTCGGGGTTGGAACCGGAAAAATAATGATACCAAACGGCAAAATTATTCGGATTGAAGGGGATCCCCTGCTTTTCCATCAAGGAGAGTGCCGCGCGCGCGTATTCGGCCGCCTGTTCGAATGGTGCCGAATATCTCACGCCGGTCTCCCTTGCCCATCTCTTTATTCTTATCGAGCCGCTAGAGCATACCCCACGGGACGTCGAGTCCAAGCTAAAAATGGTGCCGTCTGGGCGCCCTCCCCGGCCTCACGGCGCGCCCGCCGATGACGTGCCCGGCCCGGGGAGGACGCGCCGGTCGGGCATGATTGGCATCATGGGCGCGAGCCGATCGAGGGCAGGAACGGGTCACTCCGAGACCCGGCGCGCCGCGCTGTCGACGTGCCGGACCATCACCTCGTTGGTCGCCACCGGTTCCTGCCAACCTTCCGCCTACATGCGGTGAAATAGATGGAGACGCTTGCTATCCGAATCAAGTATTCGCGTTGTCACCGCGACGGCGGCGCCCCCGCCGACAAGGAACGTGCAGCCAGTCCGCCACCGGCACTTCAGGCCGAAATCCGGGACGCGGCTTGTCAGGTTTTGGCGTACTCTATCCGACCCTGCCCGTCTTGGCGGGCCTTGGCGAGACCGCCGGTCGAGGGGCGCTCGCGGCGCAATGGTCCTTGCCGGGATTCCGCTTGGGTGTAATAACCGTGAGCTTCCGCCAACCAATCGGCTTCAAGCTTCGCTGATCATGACCGCACCGCACCGCAAAAGACCCGCCGACGCCGATGGGCCGGGCTCTCCCGAGTTGGCTGTCGTCGTGCCCCTGCACGACGAGGCCGAGAACATAGGCCCCTTGGTCGACGAGATCGCCGCCGCCCTCGACGGCCGCGTCGATTATGAAATCGTCTATGTCGACGACGGCAGCGACGACGACACGCCGCGCCGGCTTCGCGATATCGCCGCCCGGGTTCCCCGGCTACGCCACGTTCGCCACCGACGGCGCGCCGGACAGAGCGCCGCCATCGCCACCGGGGTGCGCCGGGCGCGGGCCCCGGTCATCGCCACCCTGGACGGCGACGGCCAGAATGACCCGGGCGACATCGTGCGCCTGCTCTCGATTCTCGAGGAGGCGGGGGAGCGCGACCGCCTCATGGTCGTCGGACTGCGCGCCAAGCGCCGGGACACTTGGCTGAAGCGCGCCGCCTCGCGCGTCGCCAACGCGGTGCGCGCGCGGCTCCTCGAGGATGGAACGCCGGATACCGGATGCGGGCTCAAGGTGTTCACTCGGGCGGCCTTTCTGGAGATGCCCGCCTTCGACCACATGCACCGTTTCCTGCCCGCCCTCATGGTGCGCCGGGGAGGCCGCGTGGTATCGGTGCCGGTCAATCACCGGGCGCGAGCGCACGGTGTCTCCAGCTACGGGGTATGGGACCGGCTGTGGGTCGGCATCGTCGACCTCTTGGGAGTGATGTGGTTGCAGCGGCGGGGCGGCGTCCCGATCATCACGGACGACGAAGCGGAAGACGGCGGAGAGGGATATCAAGGGCGATGAATCCGAAATTTCTCCTGCGCGGTTTGCTGCTCATGACCTCTTTGGCGGCCCTCGGCTTCCTTTTCAAGACCACGGCCCTGGGCGATTTCCTCAACACGGGGTGGATCGATTCGGAAGTGCGCGGCAAGGGCCTGGCCGGAAGCATCCTGTTCGTAGCCGCCGGCGCCGTCTTCACCGGGATAGGATTGCCCCGCCAGGTATTGAGTTTCCTCGGCGGGTATGCCTTTGGCTTTATCGCGGGCACCGGTCTAGCGTTGCTGTCCACGGTTGCCGGTTGCATCGGCGCCTTCTATTACGCCCGCTTCCTGGGCCGCCAGCCGGTGCTCGCCAGGTTCCCAAGGCGAATCGCCAAGATCGACGATTTCCTGAGTGACAACCCGCTTTCCATGACCCTGCTCATCCGCCTGTTGCCGGTCGGCAGCAACCTCGTCGTCAACCTCGCCGCCGGCGTCTCCGGGATCGGCGCCACCAGCTTCCTGGCCGGTTCGGCCATCGGCTACCTTCCCCAGACCATCGTTTTCGCCCTGGTCGGCAGCGGCATCAATGTCGAGCCGTCGTTCCGCATCAGCCTGAGCGCCGTGCTTTTCGTGGTCTCGGCGGTGTTGGGGGTGTCGCTCTACCGCAAATACCGCCGCGGCAAGTCGTTCAACGAGGAGTTCGAGCGGGATTTCTCGGGAACAGTGAGCGACGCTCCGGCGGCGCCCACCAATAGCGATCCCCAGGGCTGATCGTTGGGAGGAAGGGTGGCCGCGAGCGAGACCATATTCCGCCACTGGTCGAGCCCCGCGTGGACGGGGCTGTGGGTGGTGTTGATGGGCGTCGCCCTGGCCACAAGGCCCTTGCTGCCGGTCGACGAGACCCGTTATCTGGCCGTCGCCTGGGAGATGTGGAACACCGGCGATCTCCTTGTCCCTCACCTCAACGGCGAACCCTACAGCCACAAGCCGCCGCTCCTGTTCTGGCTGATCAACCTGGGATGGGCGGTGTTCGGCGTCAACGAATGGTGGCCGCGTCTGGTGGCGCCGCTGTTCGGCCTGGCCAACCTGTTCCTCACCGCCGGCCTGGCGCGGCGGCTGTGGCCGGAGGAGACCGGTTACGCGCGGGCGGCGCCGCTCATCCTGGTCGGCGGACTCTTCTGGGCCCTGTTCACGACGCTTACCATGTTCGACATGATCGTCGCCTTCTGCACCCTGCTCGGGCTTGGCGGCGTGGTGCGGGCGTGGAGGACCGGCGCCTGGACGGGATTCGCGGTGCTCGGTGTGGCCATCGGCTTGGGCGTCCTGGCCAAGGGACCGGCGGTACTCGTTCACGTCCTGCCGGTGGCGCTGTTGGCGCCGCTGTGGGGGCGCCGCCTCAACCCGGCGCCGTGGGCGGACGCTTGGCGGCGTTGGTACGGGGGTGTTGTGGCGGCCCTCGCCGGCGGCGCCGCCATGGGCTTGGCTTGGGCCATCCCGGCCGCCGAGGCGGGGGGTGAAGCCTATGCCGATGCCATCCTTTGGGGACAGACGGCGGGGCGCATGGTCTCCTCCTTCGCCCACGAGCGGGCCTGGTGGTGGTACCTGCCGTTGCTGCCTCTGATGGTCCTGCCGTGGGTGGCATGGCCCGCCCTGTGGCGCGGACTGCGCGCCCGGCGACCGGCAGCCGGGAACGGCGGGGTGAGGTTCTGCCTGTGCTGGTTCCTACCCGCCCTCGCCGTATTCTCCATGATCAGCGGCAAGCAACTGCACTACCTGTTGCCGGAAATTCCGGCCCTCGCCCTATTGATTGCCTTCATCTCCGGGCGACCGCGGGAAACGCCTGGTGCGCCGCGCCGCGACCAGGCGGTTCCCGGGCTCCTCTTCGCCGTCCTCGGACTGGGCGCACTTGCCGTACCGATTGTGGCGCCGCCCGACGCTCGGGCGGCGCTCGGCTACCAGGCGGCATGGGGCTGGGGGGCGGTTTTGGCGGCGGCCGGCCTCGCCGTCGCCGTGGCCCGCATGGACGCGGCGCGGCACCTGGCGGCGCTGGCCGGACTCGGCGCCGTCGCGGTCATAACGTTTCATCTGATGGCACGGCCGGTGGTATCGGTGGCCTTCGACCTGACCCCCACCGCCGCCCGCCTTGCCGAGTGGGAGCGCCAGGGCGTGCCGCTCGCCCATTTCGGCACCTACCACGGACAATTCCAGTTCCTCGGCCGGCTGCGGAAACCGCTGGCGGTCATCGGCCTTCTCCACCCGGACGTGGAGACATGGTTGGAGCGCAACCCGGACGGCAAGGTGGTGTCCTATCACCGCGTCCTGCCGGACGCCGCCAAGCCCCTGTTCACGTACCCCTTCCGCAGGGGACTCGTGGTCATCTGGGATGCCGCCACGATGATCGCCCACCCCGGCATCGCGGACCGGAAATCCTGACCCGGAAGCCACTTTTAACCCTACATAACATGAGGTTATGAGCTCCAACCGACAAAGTGGTATATATGACGGTGGCGCAAACTGTGTTAGCGTCGGGGCCGTTCGAGAGTTTCCCTGATGAGTATCGGCCGGCCATGAAGATCTGTTTGATACGGCCCTCCATCGTCGTCCCCAGGAGCAATATCACCTCCATGTTCACGCCGCCCCTGGGGCTCGCCTACGTGGCGGGAACCCTGCGCGCCGCCGGGTTCGACGTCAGCTTCATCGACGCCGTCGGCGAGTCGCTGGATACCCGCCGCCCGGTGGACAACGATTGCTTCCTGTACGGGCTGAGCTCGGAACAGACCGTCGAGCGCATCGCCGAGGACGTCGACGTCATCGGCGTGCACGCCGGCTTTTCGTTCGAGTGGCCCTATTGCCGGAGCCTGATCGCCGACATCCGCCGCCGCTTCCCCGAGACTCCGCTGATCGGCGGCGGCGAGCACATCACGGCCATGCCCGAGGCCAGCCTGACGGAAAGCGCCCTCGACCTCGGCGTGCTCGGCGAGGGCGAGGAAACCATGCTCGAGGTGTGTCGCGCCCTGGCCGCCGGAAATTTGGAGCCGGCCGCCATCGAGGGCATCGTCTTCAAGGACGGCGCCGGCAACATCGCCGTCAACGGGCGCCGGGCGCGGCGCCGCGACATCGACGCCATTCCACGGCCGGCGTGGGACCTTCTGCCCATCGAAGCCTACTTGGAGAGAGGCTTCGGATTCGGCGTCAACCGCGGCCGTTCCATGCCCGTACTGGGAAGCCGCGGCTGCCCCTATCAGTGCACCTTCTGCTCCAGCCCGCAGATGTGGACGACGCGCTGGCTGGCCCGCGACCCCGACCTGTTGCTCGACGAGCTGGCCGATTACCAGCGCGACTACAAGGCCGAAAACTTTGACTTCTACGACCTCACCGCCATCGTCAAGAAGTCCTGGATCGTCGATTTTTGCCGCAAGATCGAGGAACGCGGCATGAGTTTCACCTGGCAGCTTCCGAGCGGCACCCGCTCGGAGGCCATCGACGGCGAAGTGGCGGAACTCCTCTATCGCTCGGGGTGCCGGAACCTGTCCTATTCACCGGAAAGCGGTTCGGCGGCCGTCCTGGCGCGCATCAAGAAGCGGATCAAGCCCGCCGGCATGATCGAGTCCATGGAAGCCTGCCACGCCCAGGGCATCAACGTTAAGTGCAACATCATGCTGGGTTTCCCCGGCGAGACCTTCAAGGAGGTCTTCGAGAGTTACCGGTTCATCGTGCACATGGCGCTCGCCGGGACCTACGATCTCAGCGTCTGGGCGTTTTCCCCGTATCCTGGTTCGGAGCTTTTCGCGCAGCTCCTGAAAGACGGCAGGTTCAAGGTCGACGACGCCTATTACGACAGCCTGCGCTCCTACGCCGATGCCTCGCGGACCAAGTCCTACAGCGCCAATATTTCCGACTCGACGCTGAAGGCCCTGCGCTTCGGCGGGTTGTGCCTGTTCTACGGGGTGCAGTGGCTGCGCCGCCCGCTGCGCCCTTTCCGCATGATCCGGAATGTGTGGCGGGGCACCCATGAATCGCGCGCCGAAATGGGCCTCGCCAACCTGCTGCGCCGCGGCCAGTTGACCACCGGCGCCGATTGAATGCCGGGCCGCCGCCGACGACGACGACCGCGGCGATAATCCGGTGGCATAATGCCAGTTTCCATTCGAGTGCGCGCCACGACGGCTGTATGTTGGCGCCGCCCGCCCGGCGCCCAGCGGCGGGCGTGACGCGACGCGAGGTTCCCATCCCATGAGCGGCTACCTGTCATATTTCTTCGTTGGGCTGCAACAGGTGTCGGCGCTGGGTGCCGTGCTCGTGCTGTGGGCGGCGCTCAGTGCGCTGGGCGGCCTGCTGGCCGGCCGCCAGCGAATGGCCGAGGGGGACGCCCTCTACGGGTGGGCCGCCGCCGCCTTCGTCTTGACGGCGCTTGGCGTGGTGTTTTCCACGCCGTTCACCTACGTGGCCTGGGGGCTCCTGGCCGTCGCCCTGGCGGCCATCGTCGTCCGGGTACGGCGCGAAGGGGGGATCTTCAGCGGCCCGGCGATCCGCGCGGCGCTGTTGGCGGCGCCGCTTTTGATCATCGCCTCGGCCCTCGAGCCGTCGCAATGGGACGAGTTCTCCCACTGGTTGCCGGCATCCCGCTTCCTGTTCCAGACCGACGGCTTCCCGGGGGCCGGAAATCCCGTCACCGGCACCCAGATGCTCTACGCCTATCCCTATGGCTGGCCCCTGCTCACCTACATGGCGAGCCGCATCGCCGGACATTTCGTGGAGAACGCGGGGGCGCTTTTGAACCTGTTCCTGCTGCTCGGTTTCGGGCTGACGGCGGTGCGCGTCGCCTTGAGCGGCGCCGGGCGCGACGGTGCGGCGGGGGGTGTCACGGGAGGGAGCTGGGGCCTCGCCGCCGTCGCCGTCCTCGCCGGGACGCTGTTCAACCCGACGTTTTCCCAGAAGGTGGTGCTGACCGCCTATGCCGACACCCCCACCGCCGTCGTCGTCGCCTTCGGCGCCGTGTTGGGGTGGCGCATGCTGGGCGCCCTGGCCAGCGGCGAGGCGGGGCCGGCGCGCCGTCTCGCCTGGCAGTTCGGGCTGGTCATGGTGGTGCTGGTCGGCATCAAGCAGGTCAACCTGACGCTGTTCGTCATTCTCGTCGTCGCCATCGGTGTGGCCGGCCTGCGCGACCCCGCCGTGCCGTGGCGAAGTCTGGCCAAGCAGTTGCCGGCGGCAATCGTTCCCGGGCTCGCCGCCTACGGGCTGTGGCGCTACCACGTGGCGACGGCGCTCGGCGATCCGGTGCTCTTCCCGGCCGCCGAGGCGACCCTCATGCCGTACGCCAACTGGAACGTCGGGCTCGTTCCGCAGATACTCCTTCAAATGCTGGTGGTGGCGAGCAAGAAGGGTGTCTTCTTCGCCGTCATGGCCATCGCCGTCGTGTTCGCGGCGCGGGGACTGGTGCGCTTCCGGGGTCCCTTCGACAGGCTGGCCATCGTCGTCGCCGGCACCTTCCTGGGCTACAACGCGTTCCTGTTGTTCGTCTACGTGGCATCGTTCGCCGCCGTCGATGCCCTGCGCGCCGTCTCCTACTGGCGTTACAACATGCACGTCGGCCTCCTCGCCGGCGTGTTCGGCGCCTACGCGGCGGGGGCGACGTGGCGGCGCTTTCCCAGGGTACGCCGGCGCGCCGGCGCGCTGGCGGGGCTCGCCGTGGTGGTGGTGGTCGGCGCGCCCCTGGCGTTCCCCCACAAGCTGCGCATCGATCTGGAGCCGCCGAAGCCCCATTTCAGCGCCGTCGCGGCGTCCCTCGCGGGCACCCTGTCGGCGGAGACGCCGCTCTTTATCCTCGATCCCCTGGGCACGGGGGAATCGGCGGTCATTACCCGCTACCGCCTGAACCGCCACGCCGTTCCCTATTTTTCCGCCTTCCATGGGAACTCCGCCGAGGCCATGGACGGGTTCGCCTCCCAGCTCGGCCCCGGGGCCCGCCTGCTCGTCCATTCGGTGACGCCGCCGGCACGCCGGGCGCTGTCCATGGAGCTCGAGGAAGGCGTCTCGTATCTGCTGGCCAGGGAGCGTACCGGGTGGCGCATCGAGCGCACATGGCCCCATCCCGCCCCGCCCGGCGGCGCCAAATAACGAAGCTCCCGGGCCTTTTTCCGGACGACGACGCCGGACGCCCTTGACACGGGGCAAGAACACCCTTAGATCGTTGGCACTCATCGACGAAGAGTGCTAACAAAACCTCCTTTTATTCATATTTCTCACCAACTTCACGGAGGATAAAACATGAAGTTCAGGCCATTGCACGACCGGGTCGTAGTCAAACGCCTCGAGGAAGAGGAGCTGACCGCCGGTGGCATCATCATTCCCGACACCGCCCAGGAAAAGCCCATGGAGGGCTCGGTTATCGCGGTCGGTCCGGGTTTGCGATCCGACGACGGGAAAATCACGCCCCTCGATGTCAAGTCCGGGGACCGTATTCTTTTCGGCAAGTGGTCGGGGACCGAAGTCAAGATCGACGGCGATGAACTGTTGATCATGAAGGAATCCGACATCATGGGCATCATCGAGAGCGGCAAGAAAAAGAAATAGTCTCTCCGAGGAAAGGACAACAAAATGGCAGCGAAAGAAATCAGATTCAGCAGCGACGCACGCACGCGGCTGTTGCAAGGTGTCGACGCCCTGGCCGAGGCCGTCAAGGTGACGCTGGGCCCCAAGGGGCGCAACGTGCTTCTGGAGAAGTCCTTCGGCGCGCCGCGCGTGACCAAGGACGGCGTGACCGTGGCCAAGGACATCGAGCTTGCCGACAAGTTCGAGAACATGGGCGCCCAGATGGTGCGCGAGGTGGCCTCCAAGACCTCGACGGAGGCCGGCGACGGCACCACCACGGCGACGGTGCTGGCCCAAGCCATCGTGCGCGAAGGCGCCAAGGCGGTGGCCGCCGGCATGAACCCCATGGACTTGAGGCGCGGCATCGAGGCCGCCGTGGAGACGGTGATCGCCGATCTGCACAAGCGCTCGAGCCGGGTCTCCACCAACAAGGAGATCGCCCAGGTGGGCACGGTGTCGGCCAATGGCTACGTGGAGATCGGCAACATGATCGCCGAGGCCATGGAAAAGGTCGGCAACGAGGGCGTCATCACGGTGGAGGAGGCGAAGAGCCTGCACAGTGAGCTCGACGTGGTCGAGGGCATGCAGTTCGACCGCGGTTACATCTCGCCCTACTTCGTGACCAACGCCGAAAAGATGAACTGCGAGCTCGAGGACCCCTACATCCTGGTCCACGAGAAGAAGCTTTCCAGCCTGCAGCAGCTGCTTCCCGTTCTCGAAGCGGTGGTGCAGTCGGGACGTCCACTTCTGATCATCGCCGAGGACATCGAAGGCGAGGCCTTGGCCACCCTGGTGGTCAACAAGCTGCGCGGCGGCCTCAAGGTGGCCGCCGTCAAGGCGCCCGGCTTCGGCGACCGGCGCAAGGCCATGCTCGAGGACATCGCCATCCTAACCTCGGCGCAAGTGATCAGCGAAGACTTAGGGATAAAGCTCGAGAACGTCACCCTCGAGATGCTGGGCCGCGCCAAGCGGGTGCTGATCACCAAGGAAGACACGACCATCGTCGAAGGCACCGGCAAGAAGGCCGACATCAAGGGCCGCTGCGAGCAGATCCGCGCCCAGGTCGAGGAAACCACCTCGGACTACGACCGCGAGAAGCTGCAGGAACGGCTTGCCAAGCTGGCCGGCGGCGTGGCCGTGATCCATGTCGGCGGCGCCACCGAGATCGAGGTCAAGGAACGCAAGGACCTCGTCGAGGACGCCCTGCACGCGACCCGCGCCGCGGTCGAGGAGGGCATCGTCGCCGGCGGCGGCGTGGCGCTCCTCTATTCGACGCGGGTGCTGGACAAGGTGAAGCTCGACAACGACGACCAGAAGGTCGGCATCGACATCGTGCGCCGCGCCCTGCAGGCGCCGTGCCGGCAGATCGCCGAAAACGCCGGCTTCGACGGCGCCGTCGTCGCCGGCAAGCTCACCGACCAGAAGGACGTCAACCGCGGCTTCGACGCCCAGACCGGCGATTTCAAGGACATGATCAAGGCCGGTATCATGGACCCCACCAAGGTGGTGCGCACAGCACTTCAGGACGCCGCTTCGGTGGCCGGGCTCCTGATCACGACCGAGGCCATGATCGCCGATGTGCCGGAGAAAAAGAACGGCGGCGCCATGCCCCCCATGGGTGACATGGGCGGCATGGGCGGCATGGGCGGCATGGGCATGTAGCCCCTATCCACTCGCAACCATCTGGGGGCCGTGCCGCAAGGCACGGCCCCTTCGTTTTTGCCTTCCACCATGTCATGGACTCAATTCAAAGATCATTTTGAGTGCCAGTGTCCGCTCCCGGGGCTATGGCGGACTATTTTGGGGGCTGGCGCTTAGGGCCGGTCCTGACCCTACTCGGGCATCAGTTTGTCTTGCCGTCAGCCTGTTGCTGAACTTCGCATGCCGCCGGTTCGGGCTTCCATGCCTTGATGCGCCGTTCGGCCTCGGCCACTTGTTCCGGAATGAGTTGAGCTTTCACCTTATCCAAAAACCTGTTCGCTGAATGAAGGTAATCTACCCAGCGGGCGTTTATTATTGCGAGGCGATACCACACGTATGCTTCCAACGCGTCTTTAGAAACGCCGTAACCTGTCTGATAACTATGTCCGACCTTGTCTTGGGAATTAGCATCACCGCACTTCGCCGACGCCAACCATGAGCGTACCCGACTTAAATGATAATCAGCCCTCCATTCGCCTGGTGTCCCTTTTTCTTCGGTGTCGCTCGCCGGCAACTTCTTGAACGCCGATTTCAACTGCTTTGACGCCGAATTAATCAACCAAAACGGCGACAATATAATCGCTCCGGCCACAATGGGCGCAAGGACCACACCTACTCCCACAGCGCACACTGGTACCTTGTGGACCAAGTTTATGCCAAGTGGACCATCGAAAAGATTCTTACAATAGTACCCTCTTGATTCACTCTGAAGGCCTGCGGACTGGGATTCTTCCTTTGCCGCGCTTTCACCGGTGGACGCCGCCCGATCCGCTGTCTGGTTCGCGCAGGCAGCCAAGCCAAGAGCTACCGCGAGCAATAGTCCGCAAGCTCTATGAAATCTTCGGCCGGTGTTGATCATCGTACTGTCCTCCGTCGTGCCGCCCGCCGCTCCCGCCCAATCGATGCGGTCTCAAGCGGCTTTAAATGACCGATGGTCAATTTTTTCGATGGGACGATGAAATGGGACGACGTTCCGATCACAGCCGCGACGAGCTGTTCGAGATGGCCCTCTCGGCGGCGCGGGAAATCGCCGAGGAAGATGGGCTCAAGGGTCTGACCATACGCCGTATCGCCGGCAAGATCGGCTACTCGCACGGGACGCTCTACAATCTGTTCGACGACCAGGATGAACTGATCCTTCACCTGAACGGCCGTACGCTCGATGCTTTGTACGACACCCTCTCGGCCATACCCATGACCGGCGATCCGGACGACGATTTATTGGCGCTGGCGCGAGGCTATTTCGCCTTCACCCGCGACAGCGCCAAACTCTGGAACCTGCTATTCGAGCATCACTTGTCGGACCATCAGCCGCTGCCCGACTGGCATCACCAGAAGATTGCGCGGTTGCTTGGTTTGATGGATCGCTGTCTGGACCCGCTCTTCGGTCCGGAGCGGGACGCCGAAAAGCTCCATACCGCCCGGGTCATCTGGTCCAGCCTACATGGTATGTGCTCGCTCGAAACCCAGAGAAAACTGATCCCCGCCGATTCCATCGAGGCGATGGCAACGTCGCTGGTGAAGAACTACCTCGGAGGATTGCGGGCTTCGACTGCCGAGGGGGCCGACGGCGTTCCGCCCGGCTCGGGACCATGACCCGATGGCGAGGCGCTTACAATGAGTGTGTGGACCTGTTATCACGGGCGCTTGGCGGCGCGTGGCGCGGCAGGCCAGGAAATGGCTCGGAGGACGTACCGGTGAACGAACGGACTTCGGATCACGAAACTGTGGCGTCCCCGGAGGCGAAGATCGTCTTCCGGCTGTGCCCGAGTTGCGGGCACAGCAATGAAGGCTCGAAAAAAATCTCCTATTGCCCGGACACCTGGGCCATGACGGCGTGCGGCGCCTGCGGTTTCGTATACCTCGAAAGAGGCGTCATGTATGAGGAACTGGCCTCGAACCTGGCCTGGGAAAAAACCACCAAGATCAGGGAAAAGCAAAGGGCCGAGGCTCGGCCCATCTCCACCAAGGTCAAAACGCTGACCAGGAAACGCCTGCATCTGCTTCCCAGAAAGAACGCGGCTCGTCTGGTCGAACGCTACGCGACTCCCGGCCTCGTCGTCGATTTGGGATGCGCCAACGGCCCCATGGCGGATGAACTGGGCGAGGGGTTCGTGCCCATCGGCATCGAGATATCCTCGGCCCTCGCGCAAGCGGCGGACGCCGCCTTCAAGAATAAGGGCGGCCACGCCATCAACGCGCCCGGCCTCGCCGGCCTGAAGACCTTTCCCGACGATTATTTTTCCGCCGCCACGCTGCGCTCGTACCTGGAGCACGAATTGCAACCGAAGGAGGTCCTGAAGGAACTCTTCAGGTGCATGGTCAAGGGCGGCGTCGCCGTGATCAAGGTTCCCAATTACGCATCGGTCAACCGAATGGTCACGGGAAGCCGGTGGTGCGGCCTCAGGTTTCCCGACCATCTCAATTATTTTACGCCTTCCTCGCTGCGCAAGATGGTCCTCGATTGCGGTTTCGGGATACGCCGCTTCAATTTCCTGGATCGCCTGCCGACGAGCGACAACATGTGGTTGATCATCGAGAAGTAGGCCCGGGGCCGGTCGCCGCCTTCATACCAACGCTCACCCCCCTCACTCCCCGTCCAACACCTTGACCAGGGCGCTGTGGTCGAGGTCCCCGAAGCCGGCGGCGATAAGCCGGTCGTACAGTTCCATGTTCAGGGCCGTGGCCGGCAACTCGAGGCCCACCTCGGCGGCGAGTTCGAGGGCCTGCGCCAAGTCCTTGCGTTGGGTCGTCGATTTGCCGCCGGGGCGGAAGTCGCGGCTCGTCATGCGCCCGCCGTGCAACTCCAGTATCAGGGAATCGGCGAATCCGGCCCGCAGGGCCTCGCGGACCTTCTCCGGGTCGGCCCCGGCACGGCGCGCCAGGGTCAGGGCCTCGGCGACGGCGCCGATGGTCAGTCCGACGATCACCTGGTTGGCCGCCTTCGCCACCTGACCGGCGCCCGGTCCGCCGACATGGGTGACACGCTGGCCGAGGACCCGGAACAGAGGCATGGCGCGCTCCACCGCCGCGTCGGCGCCGCCCACCATGATGGTCAGCGTCGCCTTTTCCGCCCCCACCGTTCCCCCCGATACCGGAGCGTCCACATAGGCGGCGCCGGCCTCGGCGAAGGCCCGGGCCAGGCGGCGGCTCGCCGTCACCGCCGTCGTCCCCATGTCGATGACCAGCGTATGCGGCCCGACGGCGCCGAGCAATCCGTTCCCGCCGCCGACGATGGCCTCCACCGCCGGCGTGTCGGACGTCATGATGATGACGGTCTCCGCCGCCCGCGCCACGGCGGCCGGGGAATCGGCCGGCGTCATGCCGAGCGCCGCCATCTCTTCGACGGGGCCCGGCGAGCGGCTGTGGACGACGAGACGCGCCCTGGCCTTCATCAGGTTGAGGCTCATCGGCCGCCCCATCAGGCCGAGCCCGATGAAGCCGATGCTCAGGCCTTCGAGAGAGGGGGGGTCGGGTGTCGGCATGGGCAAGCCATGGGGGTTGTTGCCGGCAAACGCAGCCTATGACTTAAGCGCGCCGGCGGTGGCGCCGTCAAGCGCCGAGCGTTGGCGCTTCACGCCCGCTCGCCGAGGAAGGCACGGGTTTCCGCCACCGCCTCGGCAAGGCCCAGGCGCTTGACCTCGACGCCCTCGGGAAAGGCGCCGGCGAGGCGCGTGGGCAGGGCCCTGTCGAGCATGACGAAGACACCGAAGTCTTCCGTCCGGCGCACCAACCGCCCATAGGCCTGCTTGAGCTTGAGGCGGGTCAGCATCTCGTCGTAGGCGCGCCCGCCGAAGGCTTGCCGGCGCGCCCGGTGCAGGATGTCGGGGCGCGGCCACGGAACGCGGTCGAAGACGATGAGGCGCAGCGATCGGCCCGGCACGTCGACGCCGTCGCGCACCGCGTCGGTGCCCAGCAGGCACCAGTCCTCCTCGGCGCGGAAGATGTCGACCAGGGTCCCGGTGTCCATTCCGTCGACGTGCTGGGCGAGGAGCACCAGCCCGGCCTCGTCGAGCGGCCCGGCGATGCGCTTATGGACGGCGCGCAGCCGGGCGATGGCCGTGAACAGGCCGAGCCCCCCGCCGCCGGCGGCCAGGAACAGCTCGCGGTAGGCGGCGGCGATGCGATCGGCGGTGTTGCGCTCGACGTCCGTCACCACCAGGACCCGGGTGCGCGCCGCGTAATCGAAGGGCGAGGGGGTCGCCACCCGCAGGGCCGGCGCCGCCAGATAGGCGGTGCCGGTGCGCGCCTCGGCGGCGGCCCAATCGGCCTCGGCCTCGCCGGTGGCGTCGCGCAGGCTGGCCGAGGTGACCACGATGCCGTGCGCCGGCTCCGCCACCACCTCGGCGAAGGGGCGCGTCGGATCGACCCAGTGCCGGTGGAAGCCGGTGTCCACGTCGCGCCCGTCGAAGCGCTCGACCCCGAACCAGTCGACGAACTCGGGTGGCGCCTCTTCGCGCAAATTGCGCAGCATGGCGCGCCAGGCGTGCAGGGGCGTCACGGCGCGGCGCTCGAGGCTGCGGCACACGGCCTCGATGCGCAGCCGTTTCTCGCTGTCCAGTTTTCCCGCCTCGGTGTCGAGAAGGGCGGCCAGGGCCTGCACGAGGACGGTCACCGGACGGCCCAGCTCGGCCAGGGCCTCCTCCAGCGCGTCGGCGGCCTCCAGAAGCTCCACCACGGGCGGAGCGGTATCCGTCTCCAGGCCATAGGACGAATTGGCCTCGGCATCGCGCGCGTAGACCTGCTGGCGGACGAGGGCGAGAAAGGCTTCCGCCGGTCCCGCCGGAGCGCCGGCGGCGAGGCGCTGGTGCCAGCCGGCGGCGGGCAGCGCGCGCGCCGCCCGCAAGGCCTCGGCGAGGGCCGCCGCGCCCCGCTCGTCGCCCTCCACGAGGTCCTCGACGCGCCCCCTGAGGCCGCGCGCCCGCGAGCGCCGCTGTTCCTCGGCACCCCGGAACCAACGCCTGAGTTCGGCCGCCTCGAGGCCCGTGAAGTGGGCGGAAAACGCCGCGTCGGCGGCGCCGAACAGGTGGTGTCCCTCGTCGAATACGTAGCGCGTGGGGAGCCGTCCTTCCTCGGCCCCGCCGAGGGCCGCCTGGATCATGACCAGCGCATGGTTGGCGACGACGATGTCGGCGCGCCGGGCTCGGCGGATGGAGCGTTCGATGAAGCACTTGCGGTAGTGGGCGCACGCCGAATAGATGCACTCGCCCCGGGTATCGGTGAGGTCCAAGGTCAGCCGGCGTCCCACCAGGTGGGACAGCCAGGCCGGAAAGTCGCCGCCCACCATGTCCCCGTCGCGGCTGGCCAGCGCCCAGCGCCCCATCAGGCCCAGGGCCACGGCATTCCCGCCGGCGCCCCCGGGCAACCGCGCCACCGCCTCTTCCATGTTGAGGAGGCAAAGGTAGTTCTCGCGGCCCTTGCGCACGACCACTTTCTCATCCTTCTCGGCCGGGTCGACGAACACCCGGTCGAGTTCGCCGTCGAGCTGGCGCTGCAGGTTGCGGGTATAGGTGCTGATCCATACCGGGCCCCGGTTCTTCTCGGCCCAGACGCTGGCCGGCGACAGATAGCCCAGGGTCTTGCCGACCCCGGTGCCGGCCTCGGCGAGCACGAAGCGGGGCTCGCCTTCGTGCTCGCGTGGCGCGAAGGCGGCGGCAACGCCGGCCGCGTAGTCGGCCTGGCCCGGCCTTTCCTCGGCGCCCGAGCCGAGCACGCGGACGAGCCGCGCCCGCGCCTCCTCAGGCCCCACCGGGCGGTTGCCGGGCGGCGCGTCGGGGGCCGGTTCCTCCCATTCCTCGAGGCGCTGCCAGACCTTGAGGCCGCCGAAAGGCTTGGACGCCGTCCCCGCGTCCTTCCCTGAGCCCGCCGCCAGTGCCGCGATCACGGCGGCGCCCCACGGCCAGCCGCCATGGGCCATGGCCCGGGCGATGGGCAGGGCGTCGCAATCGGGCGCGGGGACGGGATCGGCGAGACGGGTGAGCAACGCATGGGCGGCGGCGTAGAGGGACTCCGCTTCCTCCTCGAGGCTCCCCGGCAAGGGCAGGCCGAGGGCCTCGGCCAGGCCGCGGACGGTGGGCAGGCAGAAACGCGCCGGGTGCGCGAAGGCATAGAGCTCGAGCACGTCGAAGGCGGCGAATGGCGCCGTGTCGAGGCGCCGCGCCGCGGCCCGTCCGTGACAGACCATGGGCATGGCGCCCTCGCCGACGCGGCGCGCCGCCTCGGCGAGGGCGATGCTCTCCACCTCGCCGTCGGGGGTCAGCCACACGGCGCCGCGCGCCCCCGCCGCCACGGCGGGGGCGCTGGGCAGGAATACGCCCGGGCCGGTTTCCGGGGTGTGGTCCATGGGGCAGTATAGGGCCTAGTGGCCCGCGTCAGCCAAATTGCACCCCCGCCGGGCGCCCTTCCCCCGCTGCCACCCGGGTGCTATGGCTTGTCCTCCTCCTCACCGGCGAGGTGTCGTCCCGACCATGTTGACCGTTCGCGGCCTCACCCGCCCCGGTCTCGGGCCCATCGACCTCGAAATCGCGGACGGCGAATGCGTGGTGCTGTCCGGCCCCTCGGGGACCGGCAAGACGCTCCTCCTGCACGCCCTCGCCGACCTCGACCCGGCGGCCGGCCGCATGACACTGAACGGCGTCGCCCGCGACGACATGCCGGGTCCCGAGTGGCGCCGGCGGGTTGCCTACGTCGCCGCCGAGGCGGCGTGGTGGAGCGACATGGCCGGCGACCACTTCGACGACGCGGATGCGGCGCGCCACGCCCTCGCCGGCCTCGGCCTCGACGACGCCGTGCTGGAAAAACAGGTGGCGCTGCTCTCCACCAGCGAGCGCCAGCGCTTGGCCTTGCTGCGCGCCCTCGTTCTGGAGCCTTCTGCGATGCTGCTCGACGAGCCCACCTCGTCCCTCGACGCCGACAATGCCGGGCGCGTCGAGGCGATGATCGAGGAGCGCCGCGCCGCCGGCGCCGCAATCCTCGTCGTCACCCACGACGACGCGCAGGCGCGGCGTCTGGCGGCACGGCGCCTGGTCATCGAGGGCGGAGCGATCACCGAGGCGGCGCCATGAGCTTCATCACGCTGAGCTACGCCGACCTGGTCCTCGCCTCGCTCCTGCTGCTCTTCGCGGGCGCACTCTCCGTCGTCCTCGGCCTCGGCCTGGAGCGCAATCTCGCGGTGGCGGCGGCGCGCATGGTGGTGCAGCTGACGTTGGTCGGGCTGGTGCTCAAGACCCTGTTCGCCCTAGTCTCGCCCTGGTGGACGGGGACGGCGGCACTGGCCATGGTGCTGTTCGCCGGGCGCGAGGTGATGGCGCGCCAGAAACGCGGGCTTGGCGGCGCCTGGACCTACGGCCTGGGCACGGCGAGCCTGATGCTGGCCGGCACGGTGATCACCGGGCTCGCCCTGACCACGCAAATCCGCCCCGATCCCTGGTTCGACCCGCGTTACGCGCTGCCCATCCTGGGCATGGTGCTGGGCAACACCATGAACGGCGTCAGTATCGGCCTCGACCGCCTGCTGACGGCGGCGGCGCGCGAGCGCGCCGCCATCGAGGCGCGCCTGGCGCTCGGCCATGACCGGAGGCGCGCCCTCAGTCACCTGGTCCGCGACGCCTGCCGCGCCGGCATGATGCACATCGTCAACGCCATGTCGGCGGCGGGGCTGGTCTCCCTGCCCGGCATGATGACCGGGCAGATCCTGGCCGGCGTCGCCCCCGTCGAGGCGGTGAAGTACCAGATCCTGATCATGTTCCTGCTCGCCGGGGCCACCGGCATCGGCGTCCTGGCCGCCGTCTTCGCGGCGGCGTGGCGCCTCACCGACGACCGCCACCGTCTGCGCCTCGACCGCCTGGCACAGGCCGGCGACGGCGGAAAAACAACGGGAATGTGACACCCGTCACGCCCCTTCCGCTTTTGTTCCGCGATCACCCTGCCTCCGAGTCATAATGGGTTAATTCCTTGGCCCTAAAATGGTCGTACTGAAGCGATTTCAGGCGGGAGGATTCGATGACCACAATCGACTGGAGCGGCTACGTAAGCGAGCAGTTCCGGTGGGCCCAACGCCTCATGGCCATCGCCGAGGAGGCCCAGGGCGAGGAAAGCAGGGAATTGCGTCTCAAGGCCGAAGCCACGCTCATCGACGCCAGCCACAAGCTGGGCGTCGTCCTGGCCCCGATCGACACCAACCACTAGGGCCGCGAGTGCTTAGGGCCGCTGGGCGTTCAGCCGGCGCTTGAGGGCGCCGAGGCCCTTTATTTCATTGTCCAGGCTGGCCAGGTGTTCGGCGTCGCCACCCTTGTCGATTTCCCGGCTCATCTCGGCGACGACACCGTCCAGCGCGGCGCTCACCTCGCGCATCTGGCGCGGCGTCTCGAAGGCGGCCGTGACGTGCTGGTTCATCATCAGATCGGAGAACGCCTCGGCGTCGCTCTCGGCGAGACGGCCGAGACGGCGGTCGAGCTTTTCCCAGGCTTCGCGATGGACCCGGTAGAAGCTCGGCCCGGACTTTCCGGTGCGCCGCGCCGGCGCGCTTTCGAGCCGCACCATGACGCGCACGAACTCCCACACCCGGAACCTGAACTCGGTCATGGCGCGTAGCCCAGGTTGGGGGCCAGCCATTTCTCGGCTTCGGCAAGCGGCAGGCCCTTGCGCCGGGCATAGTCCTGGGCCTGGTCCTTGCCGATCCTGCCGACGCCGAAGTAGCGGCTGTCGGGGTGCGAGAAGTAGAAGCCCGAGACCGAGGCGGCGGGCATCATGGCGAAGCTTTCGGTAAGCTCGATGGCGGCGTTCCCGTCGGCATCCAGAAGCTTGAAGAGGGTCGCCTTCTCGGTGTGGTCGGGGCAGGCCGGATACCCGGGCGCCGGGCGGATGCCCCGGTAGCGCCCGTTGATGAGGTCCTCGTTGTCGAGATCCTCGTCCTCGGCGTAGGCCCAGAATTCGCGGCGCACCCGTTCGTGCAGGCGCTCGGCGAAGGCCTCGGCCAGACGGTCGGCGAGGGCCTTGAGGAGAATTTCGCCGTAGTCGTCATGGTTTTTCTCGAACTCGGCGAGCCTGGCCTCGATGCCGAGGCCGGCGGTGACGGCGAAAGCGCCGATATAATCGGCGACGCCGCTTTCCTTGGGCGCGATGAAGTCGGCCAGGCAAAGGTTGGCGCGCGCCGAGCCCTTGGCCATCTGCTGGCGCAGGAAGTGCAGCTTGGCGCGCACGTGGCGCCGCGAGCCGTCGGTATAGATCTCGACGTCGTCATCGCCGACGGAATTGGCCGGGAAGAACCCGACGACCCCCTTCGCGGTCAGCCATTTCTGCTGGATGACGTTCTCTAGCATGGCCTTGGCGTCGGCCAGAAGGCCGTGCGCCGCGGCGCCGAACTTTTCGTCCTCGAGGATGGCCGGGTACGTCCCCTTTAGCTCCCAGGTGCGGAAGAACGGCGTCCAGTCGATGCGCGTCGTGAGTTCCCGGAGGTCGTAATCATCGAACGTCTCGAGGCCGAGAAAACCGGGCTCGGGCGGGCTGTAGCCCGACCACGCGACTTGGTGGCGGGCGCGCCGCGCCTCGCCGATTGAAAGGCCTTCGCCCCTTTCGTCGCGGCGCTCGTGGCGGGCGCGCGCCTCGGCGTATTCCTCGCTGACGGCGCGCGTGAAACCCTCGCGCCGCGTCGGGCTGACCAGATTGGTGGCGACGCCGACGGCGCGCGAGGCGTCGACCACGTGAACCGTGGGAGCGCCGTAGTTGGGCGCGATCTTCACCGCGGTATGGACCTTCGAAGTGGTGGCGCCGCCGATCAACAGGGGCACCGTGAAGCCCTCGCGCTCCATTTCCCCGGCCACCGTCGCCATTTCGTCGAGGGACGGGGTGATCAGGCCGCTCAGCCCGATCATGTCGGCATCGACCTTGCGCGCCGTCTCCAGGATCTTGTCGTAGGGCACCATGACGCCGAGGTCGATAACCTCGAAGTTGTTGCACTGGAGGACGACGCCGACGATGTTCTTGCCGATGTCGTGGACGTCGCCCTTGACGGTCGCCGTGATGATGGTGCCCTTCTTGGCGTTGCCGCCGCTCTTTTCCTTTTCAGCCTCGATGAACGGCACCAGGTGGGCCACGGCGACTTTCATGACGCGGGCGCTTTTCACCACCTGGGGCAGGAACATCTGGCCCGACCCGAAGAGATCGCCGACCACGTTCATGCCGTCCATCAACGGCCCCTCGATCACCTCGATGGGATGGTCGGCCTGGAGGCGGGCTTCCTCGGTGTCGTCGACCACGTGATCGGCGATGCCCTCGACCAGGGCATGGCCGAGGCGCTCGGCGACCGTGCCGTCGCGCCACGCGGTATCGACCGCCTTGGCGCGGGCCTGGCTCTCGGCGGATTCGGCGATGGCAAGCAGGCGCTCGGTGGCGTCGGGGTGGCGGTTGAGCACCACGTCCTCGACGCGGTCGCGCAGCTCGGCGGGAATGTCGGCATAGACGGCGAGCTGCCCGGCGTTGACGATGCCCATGTCCATTCCGGCATTGACCGCGTGGTACAGGAAGACCGAGTGCATGGCCTCGCGCAACGGGTTGTTGCCGCGGAAGGAGAACGACATGTTGCTGACGCCGCCGCTGACCAGGGCGTGAGGAAGCGTCTCCCTGACGGTGCGCACGGCGTTTACGTAATCGACCGAGAAATTGCGGTGCTCCTCGATGCCCGTGGCGATGGGGAAGATGTTGGGGTCGAGGATGATGTCCTCTGGCGGGAAGCCCACCTTTTCGGTGAGAACATCGTAAGAGCGCGTGCAAATCTCCACCATGCGCTCGTAGCTGTCGGCCTGGCCCTTTTCGTCGAAGGCCATGACCACCACCGCGGCGCCGAAGCGCAGGACCTCGCGGGCCCGGGCGATGAAGGCCTCTTCGCCCTCCTTGAGACTGATCGAATTCACCACGCCCTTGCCCTGGACGCACTTGAGGCCGGCCTCGATGACCGACCACTTGGACGAATCGATGACCACCGGCACCCGGCTGATGTCGGGTTCCGACGCCACCAGGTTGAGAAACGTCTCCATGGCCTCTTCGGAATCGAGCATGGCCTCGTCCATGTTGACGTCGATCATCTGGGCGCCGTTGGCCACCTGCTGGCGGGCCACCTCGAGGGCGGCGCCGTAGTCCCTCTCCATGATCAGCTTCTTGAAGCGCGCCGAGCCGGCGACGTTGGTGCGCTCGCCGATGTTCACGAACCCGGTGAGGGCGTCGATGGCCAGGGGCTCGAGGCCGCTCAGCCGGCAGAGCGGCTCGATGTCGGGAAGGGGCCGTGGCGCAACGCCGCGTATGGCATCGGCCATGGCCTCGATATGGTCCGGGGTGGTGCCGCAACAGCCGCCGACCACGTTGACGAAGCCGCTTTCCGCGAACTCCCTGATGAAGCTGGCCATGGACGCGGGCGATTCCTCGTATTCGCCGAATTCATTGGGCAGGCCGGCGTTGGGATGGGTGCTCACGTGGACCCCGGCGACCTGGGAGATGGCCTGCACGTGGGGGCGCAATTCCTTGGCGCCAAGCGCGCAGTTGAAGCCGACGACGAGGGGGCGGGCGTGGGCCACCGAGTTCCAGAACGCTTCCGCGGTCTGCCCCGAAAGGGTGCGTCCCGAGGCGTCCGTGATGGTCCCCGAGACCATGATCGGCAGGCTGACGCCATGGTCGTCGAAATGGCGGCTGATGGCGTGGATGGCGGCCTTGGCGTTGAGGGTGTCGAATACGGTCTCGATGAGCAGCATGTCGGCGCCGCCGTCGACCAGTCCGCGCACGGCCTCGGCATAGGCGGCGGACAGCCCGTCGAAGGTGACGGCGCGGAAGCCGGGGTCGTTGACTTCCGGCGAGATCGACGCCGTGCGGTTGGTCGGGCCGAGGACGCCGGCAACGAAGCGCGGCCGCTCGGGCGTGCGTGCCTGGACCGCGTCGGCGGCGGCGCGGGCCAGGCGGGCGCCCTCGAGGTTGAGGTCGTAGACCGCCCCTTGGAGGCCGTAGTCGGCTTGTGCGGTGGTGGTGGAATTGAAGGTGTTGGTCTCCAGGATATCGGCGCCGGCGTCGAGGAATTCGGTGTGGATATCACGCACGATTCCCGGCTGCGAGAGGTTGAGCAAATCGTTGTTGCCCTTGACCTCGGTGGGGTGATCGGCGAAGCGCCGGCCGCGGTAATCCTCCTCGATGAGCCCGTAGTCCTGGATCATGGTGCCCATGGCGCCATCCATGAGCAGGATGCGCTCGGCCAGGAGCGACTTCAGCAGGCCGGTCCGGTCGCCTTGGCTCACGTCTCGTCCCGCTGGGTCTTGGGCACCCTGACGCCGAGCACGTGGCAGATGGCGTAGGCCAGATCGGCGCGGTTCAGCGTGTAGAAGTGGAACTGCTCGACGCCGTTGGCGTGAAGGGCGCGGCACTGCTCGGCGGCAACGCTGGCCGCGACAAGCTTGCGCGTCGCCGGCTCCTCGTCGAGCCCGTCGAAGAGGTCGGCCAACCAGGCGGGGACGCTGACGCCGTTCATCTTGCTGAATTGGACGACCGTGTTGAAGTTTGTCACCGGCAGGATGCCGGGCACGATGGGCACCTCGACGCCGCGCGCCCGGGCGCGCTCGACGAAGCGCAGATAGACGTCGACGTCGAAGAAATACTGGGTGATGGCGCGGGTGGCGCCGGCGTCTATCTTGTGTTTCAGGAAATCGATGTCGGCGTCCAGGCTGGCGGCTTCCGGGTGCTTTTCCGGATAGGCGGCGACGCTGATCTCGAAGTCCGCCACCTTCTTCAGGGCCACAACCAGTTCGCTGGCGTGCGCGTAACCGTCCGGGTGCGCTTCCCACGCCGACCCCATTTCGGGCGCGTCTCCGCGCAGGGCGACGATGTGGCGCACCCCGCCCTCCCAGTAGCTGGTGGCGATGGCCTCGATCTCGCCGCGCGAGTGGCCTACGCAGGTAAGATGGGCGGCCGGGATGAGGTCGGTTTCGCGCAGCATCCGCATGACCGTGGCGTGGGTGCGTTGGCGCGTCGAGCCGCCGGCACCATAGGTGACCGACACGTAGGCGGGACGAATCGGTGCCAGGCGCTGGATGCTGGCCCACAGGGTCCGTTCGCTGTCTTCCGTCCTCGGCGGAAAGAACTCAAACGACACTTCGACATCGCGCGGCAACGGCGCCGCCACCGCCAGGACCGTGGCGGGACTTCGCGCAGCGCCGTGCCGTGAATCGTTCCTTGCGTCCATATCAATTCTTCCCGGCCTGCCGGCGCCCGGCGGCGGCACGGCGCCCGGGCTTTACGCCCATCCACACGGTCACCGTCAAGGGATCGCCCGGCAGGTGAACGGTATCCTTGACCTTGAGATGGGCACTCTTGAACCACGCCGCTACTTCTGAATCGCTGAAACCGAGACGGCGATGTTCGTGCTCGTCGCGCAGGAACTCGAGGTCGTGGGGCGCGAAGTCGGCGACCAGCAACCGCGCCGACGGGCGCAGCACGCGTGCGGCCTCGGCGATGGCCTTGCCCGGGTCGTCGGCGAAGTGAAGAACCTGGTGGATGGTCGCGGCGTCAAAGGATTCCGAAGCGAACGGAAGCCGATACATATCGGCCTTGCGCACCTGGCCGTTGGCGATGCCGGCTCGCTCCATGTTGGTGCGGGCGACGGCCAACATCGCGGGCGACAAGTCGATGCCCTGGACGCGACCGGCCCGGGACGCGAACACCTCGAGCATGCGCCCCGTGCCGGTGCCGATATCCAGAAGGTCGCGCACTCCGCGGCGTGGCAACAGGCGGCGCAACACCGCCTCCACCACCACCTCCTCGACGTAGAGAGAACGCACGTCGTCCCAGCGCGCCGCGTTGCGGCGGAAATAGGCGGCCGCCGCCTCGGCGCGTTCGTGCTTGACCTCGGCAAGGCGGTCCATGTCCAGGGGCGCCGCCGCGGCGCCGTCGGGCAGGAGCGCGATCAATTGGCGCGCCATGGCGCCCCCGGGGTCGTCGTGGGCGAGGCGATGGAAGACCCAACTGCCTTCCCGGACGCGATCGAGCAAACCGGCGCCGACAAGAAGCTTGAGGTGGCGCGAGACCCGAGGCTGGCTCTGCCCCAGAATGCGCACCAGTTCGCTCACCGTAAGCTCGCCGCCGGCGCACAGCGACAGAATGCGCAGGCGCGTCGGCTCGGCCGCCGCGCGCAAGGCCGCCAGCACGGTCTCGACGGTCCTGGTTTGACGTTCTGAATCGTACATGGATCAACAGAGTTAACGATATAAAGATGTCTTTATATATAATTTAAATGTGCTGTCCACGGTTTTCCACGGCACCAGGCGACAGGCCAAGGCGGATGTTGCAATTTTGCAACATCCTTGGCCCCTCCCGCACCATCCGTGACCGACTCCACTGGTTTTTTGGTGGAGGGCATGCTACCTGACATAAAGAGGCTGTCCGGTCGGTGACGGTGCCGGTGCGGTTTTGGGCTTGTAGGATGGTGTTGCTACATATTGTGTGGTAATTGCTTTTCAGGCTCAATGCGTAGTGTTTTTGGGGTGTGGCTCCCGGAGCGGCTTGAGCGCCCGGGAGCGTGAAAAGAGAAAGTCTGGCCATTCATATGACAGCCTTTCCCACCGTAGCGACCCTTTCCCGGCTGGGCGCCACCCTGATTGTGGCCTTTATGTTGGCCGGTTGCGCCGCGGCACCGGATCCGAAAGACGCCGATGCCGTCGCCGAGTACGAGGAGGTCAACGATCCGGCCGAGCCCACCAATCGGGCCTTCTTCGAAATCAACCTCGCCCTCGACAAGGTGATCCTCAAGCCCATCGCGTTTGCCTACAAAGAATACCTGCCCGACTTCGTGCAGAGTTCCATCAACAGCCTGCTCAACAACCTGCGCTCGCCCATCATATTCTTTAACGACGTGCTGCAGGGTGAGTTCAAGCGCGCCGGCACCACCCTCCTGCGCTTCGTGATCAATTCGACGATCGGTATTGGCGGCCTCCACGACCAGGCGGCGAAGTGGGATCTCGAATACCATAACGAGGATTTCGGCCAGACCCTCGCCAAGTGGGGGATGCCCGAAGGGCCCTACGTGATGTTGCCCATCCTCGGCCCTTCCAACCCGCGCGACGCCGTCGGCTTGGCGGTCGATTTTCTGCTCGACCCCTTGAACCTGTGGCTCGCCAACACCAACCGCGACGAATTCATCTTCGCGCGCACCGGCCTGCGCGCCGTCGATCAGCGGGCCCGCCACTATGACGCCCTGCAGGATATGGAGGAATCGTCCCTCGATTTCTACGCCGCCATCCGCAGCCTCTACCGCCAGCGCCGGGCCGACGAAATCAACCAGGGCAAGGGCTCGGCCAATATGCCGGCGCCGGGCCTCAGCAAGAACTCGATCTCCCCGACTCCATGGGACGGCGAGGAGGCGTCGCGGGACGAGTGACAATGTCTGATCGCCGAAGCTTTCTCGCCGGGGCCTTGGCTTCGGCCACGTTGTTTTTCGCGGGTCCCGTCGCGGGGCAGGCGGCAGGGATCGAGGAAGCGGCGCGAAAGTTCATCGAATCCCTCGCCGACAAGGCGATCCAGGCCCTGACCAAGCAGGAGGTCCCGCGCCGCGAGCGCATCGAGCGGTTCCGCCATCTGTTCAACGAGAATTTCGCGGTCGCCGGCATCGGGCGATGGATATTGGGCCGCTATTGGCGCAAGGCGACGGCGCGCCAGCGCGACGAGTATCTGGCGCTCTTCGAGGACCTGATGGTGGCTTCCTACGTGGACCGCTTTACGGAGTACGCCGGCGAAAGGCTGACCATCACCAAGACCGTGCCGACGGGCGACGGCGCCGTCATCGTCTTTTCCGAGATCATCCGCCCGGCGGGCGGGCCGCCGATCCGCGTCGATTGGCGGGTCGGCGTCAAGGACCAGACCCACAAGATCGTCGACGTGATCGTCGAGGGGACCAGCATGAGCACGACGCTGCGCTCCGACTTCGGCTCCATCATCCGGCGTAACGGCGGCAAGGTCGCCGGCCTCATCGACGTGCTGCGCAAGAAGACCGAAAGCCTCAAGAAGACGCTTTAGCCGCGCTCCCCGGACGCCTCACGCCCGCTTCAGGGGCTTGTATTTGATACGGTGCGGCTGGTCGGCCTCGGCGCCGAGCCGGCGGTGGCGGTCGGCCTCGTAATCGGCGTAGTTGCCCTCGAACCACACCACCTGACTGTCGCCCTCGAAGGCGATCATGTGGGTGGCGATACGGTCCAGGAACCAGCGGTCGTGGCTGATCACCATGGCGCAGCCGGCGAATTCCGTCAGTCCTTCCTCGAGGGCGCGCAGGGTCTCCACGTCGAGGTCGTTGGTGGGTTCGTCGAGGAGCAGCACGTTGGCGCCCGATTTCAGCATCTTGGCCAGGTGCACCCGGTTGCGTTCGCCGCCCGAAAGCTGCCCCACCTTGGCCTGCTGGTCGCCGCCCTTGAAGTTGAACTGGGCGACGTAGGCGCGGCTTTGCATGGTGCGCTTGCCCAGTTGCACCTCGTCGAGGCCGCCGGTGATCTCCTCCCACACGGTCTTGGCGGCATCCAGCGAGTGGCGCGACTGATCGATGTAGCCGAGTTCCACCGTCTCGCCGATGCGCAAGGTTCCGCCGTCCGGCTTCTCCTCGCCGGTGATCATGCGGAACAGCGTCGTCTTGCCGGCGCCGTTGGGTCCGATAACGCCGACGATGCCGCCCGGCGGCAGGCGGAAATCGAGGTCCTCGATAAGCAGCCGCTCGCCGTATCCCTTGCTGAGGCCCTTGGCCTCGATCACCAGATCGCCGAGCCTGGGTCCCGGCGGAATGGTGATCTGGGCGCGGCCAACTTGGCGCTCGGCGGCCTCGGCGAAGAGATTCTCGTATGCCGTGATGCGGGCCTTGCCCTTGGCCTGGCGGGCACGCGGCGAGGAACGTATCCATTCCAGCTCGCTCTTCAGGGTGCGCTGGCGCGACGATTCCTGCTTTTCCTCGTGCTGCAGGCGCTTTTGCTTCTGTTCGAGCCAGGAAGAGTAGTTGCCCTCGTAGGGAATGCCGCTGCCGCGGTCGAGCTCCAGGATCCACCCGGTCACGTTGTCGAGGAAGTAGCGGTCGTGGGTGACGATCATCACGGTGCCCTCGTAATCGGCGAGAAACCGTTCCAGCCAGGCCACCGATTCGGCGTCCAGGTGGTTGGTGGGCTCGTCCAAAAGGAGGAGGTCGGGACGCCGCAGCAGGAGCCGGCAGAGGGCGACGCGGCGACGCTCGCCACCCGAGATCGTGGTCACATCGGCGTCCCCCGGCGGACAGCGCAGCGCGTCCATGGCAATCTCGATGGTGCGCTCCAGCTCCCAACCGTTGGCCGCGTCGATCTTTTCCTGCACCTCTCCCTGTTCGGCCAGGAGCGCGTTCATCTCGTCGTCGTCCATGGGCTCGGCGAAGCGCGCGCTGATCTCCTCGAAGCGGTCGAGAAGCGTCTTCGTCTCGCCCAGTCCCTCCATGATGTTTCCCTCCACGTCCTTGGAGGGATCGAGCTCGGGCTCCTGGGGCAGGAATCCCGCGTCGACGCCGTCGGCGGCCCGCGCCTCGCCGCCGAAGTCCCCATCGAGCCCGGCCATGATCCGCAACAGCGTGGTCTTGCCGGCGCCGTTGACGCCAAGCACGCCGATCTTGACGTTGGGCAGGAACGAAAGCGATATGCCCTTGAGGATCTCACGCCTTCCGGGAAAGACCTTGGTGAGGCCCTGCATGACATAGACGTATTGATAGGAGGCCATGGTCGTCTCCGGTAAAGGGCGGCGGTGCTAGTGTCCTGGATCAGAAGGCTTTGTAGCGCAAAGGCCGGAGCGTCCGCAACGCGGCCGTGACCGCCCCACGGCACCGGGGCGTGAAACCCGGCGGCACGCCATGGTACGATGGCCGGGCACGCCCGCCGATGCTCAATCCCCGTGGCTCCCTTTCACGGGCGGCAGGGGAGCGTATGGGGACGTTTTGGCAAGGAAGAACGCATGCGCGTCAAGACCCTGAGCACCCGCGCCGTCGTCCGCCTGACCCTGGCCCTGCTCGCCCTCGCCGTGGCGGCGGTCCTGGGCGTCCTCGGCTGGCTTCTCGCCGGCGTATTGTCGGGGAGCGCCGCCGAAGCGGCGCGGCAATTGCCGTGGATGCTCGGGCTCGCCATCGCCGCCGCCGCCGTTGCCGTGGCCGCCGCCTGGGGGGTGATCGACCGCACGCTTACCGCCCGCCAGCACTTCGACCGGAGCCTTCCGCCGCGGCCCGAGTTCTACGACTTCGACTTTTTAAATCAGCCCATGCACCTGCATGAGTTCGAGGGGCGCAGCCTTAAATCCCTGAATTATGTGGTCTTCGACACGGAGACCACCGGCCTCCGGCCGTCCCGGGGAGACGAGATCATTTCCATCGCCGGGGTGCGCATAGAAGACGGCCGCATCCTCAAGGACGACGCCTATTCCGTCCTCGTCAATCCGGGCCGCCACATCCCGCGGGCCTCGATCCGATTTCACGGCATTACCGACGATATGGTCGCCGAAGCACCGCCCATTTGCGAAGCGCTGCCCGGCTTCCAAGAATTCATCGGCGACGCCGTGCTGGTCGCCCACAACGCCGCCTTCGACATGAAATTCCTGAGCCTCAAGGAAGCGCAATGCGGCGTCACTTTCGACCATGTCGTGCTCGATACCCTGCTCCTTTCCGTGTTCCTCGACAGCCACACGCCGGAACACACCCTGGATGCCATCACCGATCGCTATGATGTCGAGGTGGAGGGGCGCCACACCGCCATCGGCGACGCGCTGGCCACCGCCGGCGTCTTCTTGCGCATGCTCGACATGCTGCAGGCGCGCGGCATCGACAGCCTCTACAAGGCGCACGCCATCTCCAAGAACATGGTCGAAATCCGCAAGATGCAGGAACGCTTCTAGGCCCCGGCGCGGAAGCGGATCATGGAGTGCCGAGGACCTCGACCGAGAACTCGTCCTTGACGCGGCCCCTCAGGGCGCGGATGGCCTTGAAGGAATCGACCAGCATGTCGCGCTCGCGCTCGGTCAGGAATTTGGGATCGACATAGTTCGACACCGGGACTCCGGCCTTGAAGTCGGCGACCTGCTGGCGCAGCAAGAGCCGGGTGATCAAGGTATAGGCGCCGAACAGGTAGTCGTACTCGTCGACGCCGAGAAATCCGCTCTCGTGCAGGACACGCATGCGCCCAAGGGTCGATAAATTCTCGACGCCCTCGGAGAGGGCCAGCAGGCGCACCGATTCCACAAGAGGCAGGGTCCCGGTGTGCTTGAGGTTGATCTTGCCCTTGTGTTCCTTGTCCTTGCGCTCGGTGATGAAGCGCCTGAAAAATCCCAGCGCTACTCCGTGCTCGGCGTCGTCGGCGTACATGTCCCGCAGGAACACCGGGTTGGCACTGGTGACGCGGGTGACCACGGCGCGCAGCTCCTCGGCCATCGCCGCGTCGCCCCAGGCGCTGCGGAAATCGAAGAAGATGTCGCACAGTCTGAGTGCCGTCGGATTGCGCTTGCGGCTCCACAGGGCGATCTGCTCCTTCCATTGGGTCAGGGTCTTGCGCCACAGCGGATTGGTCGCCATCACATGCCCGTGACACAACGGTATGCCGACGGCGTCGAGGTCGCCGGTCAGGCGCTCGGCCAGCTCGATGAACCAGGAATCGATCTCCGTATGCCGGTCGTCGGGGTAATCGCCGAGGATGAAACCGTTGTCCTGGTCGGGGTACAGGAAATTTTCCCCACGCCCGCCCGATCCCATGACGACGACACAGAATCCCACCGGCGGCGGCCCATGTCCTTCCGCCTCCATGGCCAAGAGAGAGAGGTCGACAAGGCGACGGTAAATGTCGCGATTGACGTGGGTGAGCAGGGCCTGGATTTCGGGCGCCGGCAGGTTGTCTTCGAGAAGCTGGGCGGCCAACTCGACCTGCGCCGCCTTGATCTGCTTGAGGCCGTCGAGGCTGTCGTCGCGGGTGAGAATGTCGATCTGGCCGACCAGGCGCTCCGCCGCGACGGCCAGCGCGTCGTGCAGGTCCAGCATCCCGACGAGCCCGCCGCCGGCGTCCACCACCGGCATGTGGCGAAGGCCGTGGCGGCGCATGCGCGCGATGGCGAAGTAAAGGTATTCGTCGGCGGGGATGGTCATCACCGGCGCCGTCATGACGTCTTCCACCGGCGTCTCCGGAAGTGCCCGCAACGCGACGCGCCGGGTTATGTCCTGTTCGGTGATAATGCCGAGCGGCCGTCCCTGGCCGTCCGTCACCGTGGCGCTGGAGGCGTCTTCCGCGGCGAGGCGCTCGATCAGCCGCGCGCAGGGGACGCCGGTCTCTACCGCCAGGGGCACCCGACGCATGAAATCCTTGACCAGTTTGCTGAATATCGCCGTTTGAGACTGCACCGGACCCCCACCCCTTGCGCGGCACCGTGATCCATTGTCAAGCGGCCCGCCGCGTCGTCAAGAATTCGTGAGAATTCACGGGAACCCCAGGCGGATGTCCCGCAAACGTCGAGTATTCGGAGCGTGCCGCGATGCCGGACAAAAGCACCGAATCCGAATGCTTTCAAGCACATAACCGCCGGAAAACGGCCGTCTCGCAAAATCTTTACCCAATGACTTCAATATATTAATCCGATTCGTAGCGGTCATTTTGGCATTTTATCGGCTATTGTGCGCGCCGGCTGAAAATGATATGGAATAGCCAATTCCGGCACCGTGGTTAAAGGTCCCTGCGGTGCCGGACAATAATAGCGACAAGCACGCTGGGAAGCATTCGCGCACTAGGGGAGAGGGGGAACTCTCTCTTTTTCAGACGGCCCTATCGGCTTCGATCCGCTTGTCGATCGGAACGAGGGGTGTGTGGAGGGAAGTGGGGGAGATCGGCTTTCATTAGATTGACCTCGAACTTCGAGACCCGGCGGCGGCAACCGAACGAAGGGCGCCGGTCGTTGGGTTTGCGTGTCCGGCCGAGTTTTCGTGATGGCGGGACTCGTCTCCGCAAGTGTCTAAAGGGGACCGGCAGAAAAGGGAGTACCTGACCTTGGAAGCAAAAATAGTCTGGCTTTTCTTATTCGTGCTGCTCTATTGGGCTTACTGTATCTATTGGGGCTGGCGCAGTGCCCTGATGGCCAAAACGGCCAGTGACTACTTCATCGCTGGCCGTCGTTTGTCATTGTGGGTATTCGTGTTGGCCGCAACGGCAACGTCGTTCTCGGGCTGGACCTTCATGGGACACCCGGGGCTGGTGTACCGCGACGGATTCCAATACGCCTACGCGTCGTTCTATACCATCACCATCCCGTTCACCGGGGTGATCTTCCTGAAGCGCCAGTGGATGCTGGGCAAACGCTTCGGCTTCGTGACACCGGGCGAGATGCTGGGGACCTATTTCCAGGGTGACCTCATCCGCATCCTGACGGTGATCGTGGCGTTGTTGTACTCGATCCCCTATCTCGGCGTGCAGTTGGGTGCTTCTGGGTATCTCTTCAACGTCATCACGGTGACGGACGCCTTCCCGGACGGCATGTTCACGCAGAACGTCGGCATGTGGATTCTGTCGATCATCGTGTTCATTTACGTGGCGGCGGGTGGCCTCCGGGCGGTGGCCTACGTGGACACCCTGCAGTGCATCCTGCTGGCTGCCGGCATCATCATCTACGGATCGATCGCTCTGAGCTACGCCGGCGGATGGGACTCCTTGCAGGATGGGTTGGCCAAGCTGGCCGCCTCGGACGTTGGCAAGTGGGGGACCACCAAGGGATACGGAGGCGGCGACTACAACGCCTACTTCGCCATCCCGGGCGTGATCCAGTTCACGGCTGGCCTCGGCAAGGAAACGCCGGTGGGCGGTCTGTGGACGGGCATCATGTGCCTGACCTACATGTTCGCGCTGATGGGCATTCAGTCGGCCCCGGCGTTCACCATGTGGTCGTTCTCCAACACCGACCCCCGGCCCTTCGCACCGCAGCAGGTGTGGGCGTCTTCCTTGGGGATCGGCTTCATCCTCTTCTTCTTCACCGCCTTCACGGGCATGGGCGCGCATCTCCTGGGCGCCAACCCGGCGGTGACGGATGCGGGGTTGACGATATCCACCGTGCTCCCGGGCTCCATCGCGGCGAAGCCCGATTCGCTGGTAGCGCACTACATGAACCTGATGACGGATGCGGCTCCGTGGCTGATCGGCCTGTTGGCCGTCTGCGCCTTGGCTGCCATGCAGTCGACGGGCGCGGCCTACATGTCGACGGCCGGCGGCATCCTGACCCGGGACCTCTACAAGCGCTATCTGAACCCGGCTTCAACGCACAACATGCAGAAGCTGGCCGGGCGCATGGGTGTTGGCTTCATCGTCGTATCCGCCCTCCTGGTCGCCACGTATTCTCGTGACGCCCTGGTGCTGCTGGGCGGACTGGCGGTGGCCTTCGGCTTCCAGATGTGGGTGCCGTTGGCCGCGGTGTGCTGGATCCCGTGGATTACCCGACAGGGCGCCACCTACGGCCTCCTGGCGGGCATCATCGGCGTGATCTTCACCGAGAAGTTCGGCATCGGGATCCTCACCGACATGGGTATCGATTTCTGGGGCCGCTGGCCGTGGACCATCCACTCGGCCGGTTGGGGCATGATTCTCAATGCGTCCGTGTGCATTATCGCCTCGATCATGACCCAGGACGAACAGCAACTGGCCCATCGCATGAAGTATCACAGCTTCCTGCAAGAACACGCCAGCCTGTCGCCCGGCAAGCGGGGACTGGTCCCCGTCGCCTGGATCATCACCATCGTGTGGATGTTCTTCGGCATCGGGCCGGGCGCCGTCATCGGCAACGACATCTTCGGCGCGCCGAATGCCGGCGTCGATGGCTGGACCTTCGGCATGCCCTCCATCTGGGCATGGCAGGTCCTCTTCTGGCTGCTGGGAGTCGGCATGATGTGGTTCCTGGCCTACAAGATGGAGATGTCGACCATCCCGGAAACGGAAATCGAAGCCTTGGTGGAAGACATCGGCGATACGGCCGAGGAACAGGCTCAGAGAGTCTAGCCGAACACCATACCCACCTTTCGGGGGGGGAAGGGCGTCGCCCTTCCCCCCTATTTTTAGTAATATCTCGATCTCACGCGCCAACGACCCGATGTGACCGGCATATCCCATGGAAACGCTATTTACGTCCGAATACCGGTGGCTGTGGACCGTGGTTCTCGGGATCATGCTGTTCTTCCCCGTGCGCCAGCTCATCTGGGTCTTGTCCGTGCGCCGCCACGAGCGCCGCACCGGCAAGGAGGCCGATGAAGAAACCCGCTTTTCCCTGAAGCGCCGGTCCGTAGCCACGTCGGCACTACTGTGCCTGGTCTTCGCGACGACCTACGTGGCCATCCTGTTCGCGGACCCTCGATGAAAGGGCCGACCAAACAGCGGGTCGTGCGCCGGTTCATCATCCTGATGACCGTCGCCACCTTCGTCATGTTCTCGTTCTGGGCGGTGGTCAGGAATTACGGCAGCGCCCCACCCGGCGATTTCGAGGTGCGCGAGGGGGACATCCTGCTCGGCGACGGCGTCTACGAAAAAGCCCTCGAGCGTTTTACGGCGGCCCTCGAGGCGTCGCCCGATCACCGCGGGGCGCTCATGGGGCGGGCGCTGGTGTATCTGCAGACAGAGCGCCACGCCGAGGCCGAGGCCGAATTCACCTATCTGATCGATTTCCTCGAAAAGACTCTGGAAACCGACGACGGCACCGGTTTCGCCGTGCTCGCCGCCGCCCACACCAACCGCGGCATACTCTACGATCGCACGGGCCGCTACGAGAAGGCGCTCGCCGATTACATCGAGGCCTTGAAGATCGACGAAGAGGCCCTCGAGGGACCGAATCTCCTCGAAAAGGTCATCTACGGGACACCGCGCCCGGCGCTGGTCCGCGACCGTGCCATCTACCTGCAAAAGCAGCTCGCCCTGCCCGAGGACCAACGCCTCATGCGCGTCCCGGAAAAGGATGCCGAGCACCGGATGTACAAACCGTTCTAGCGGCACAGTAATGTTGGCAAAAAACTCACAAGATGTCATTATCCGGCGTGTCAAACGGGTTGAGGGCGAATGGAACGTCCCTGTTTGACAGAAGTTGACAATGAAAGATGGAGAGTTTTATGGGGGAAGAACAACCGTCCGGCCCGTCCGGCAAACAGCAGATGGTAGCGTTGGTTATAATCGTTGGAATTATTCTTGTCCTTCTGGGCGGAGGTTTCTTCCTGACGCAAATGATGGGCTGACGATCGCGAAGTCTGCCGTGCTTCCGGTTTGGTGCGGATAGAACCTGGCACGCGGCATATCGGCACATCGATAACGCGGTGGTAAGGTAATGGAAAAACGTATCTATCCGATCCTCGTGGCATTGGTGGCGATGGGGACTATGGTATCGGCGCCGGCAGCGGCGGAGTGTTACGACCCGCCGGGGGCCTACGTGGTTTGGGCAAAATGTGAATTCAAAAGAATATGCGACGACCCGAAGAAGGAACGTCGGGTCAAATGGTGCAAGTCAAAAGGCTTGGACGGTGCAAATCTCAAGGGTGGTACTCTCGAGACCATCGTTCTCCACCATTCCTCGCTGAAGGGGGTCAACCTCGAAAAAGCGAATCTCTACGAAGCGGATCTGCAATACACCGACCTGACGGGCGCCAACCTGAAAAGAGCCAAGCTTTCGAAGGCGAAAATGCAGTACGCGATCCTGAAGAATGCCGATCTGAGTGGTGCCAATCTGAAAAATGCCAACCTCGAAAACGCGGACCTCACCGGCGCCAACCTGAAGGGCGCGAGGCTCGACGAGACGATGTTTTCCGGGGCCACCTGGACCGACGGCAAGACCGTCTGCAAGGGCGGTTCCGCCGGAGAATGCAAGAGGTGAATGCAAGAGGTGATCGCGGCGCCATCGAATGACCGCCGCGCCGTCGTTCGGCGTCCCTAGAACTGGACGAGTCCGAGCACGTCCTGGAACAGCACCATAAAGAAGAACATCGCGGCGATGCAGCCGAACAGCAGTCGCACGAAATCGGTCTTGCCTTCGTCGTCGCGGAAGCTGATGCCGTGCCACGCCACCAGAAAGGTCACGACCAGGAAGACCAGATTGACAAGGGGCTCGAGCTCCCCGGCGAACTCAAACATGGCGTGACATCGGCCTTTGGCGGACGGGTGAACGGTCAGTGACGCAATTCATACCCGGTGCGCGGCCCGCTAGTCCATTCCGTTCTCTTCGATATCGGCGGCGCCGGGTCGTGGGAGGCTGTCGGCGCGCCCCCATATCAAGTTGGCCGTCGGCGCTTTCAGTTCCCTTTCGTCGAAGTAGGGCGGCAAGACCGACGCCGATGAACCAACCAGTTTGTTGGCGACCAGGATACTGCCACCGATGGTCAGGATCACCATGGCCACCGCGACGCAGAACCGCTGCAGCCCCTTTGGCGCATACGTCCGATAATCCACGTCGTAGCGGTGGTACGAGGGCTCCTGCTCGTCGAGCTTGCCGAGCCCGTCCAGTTCGACGATTCGCCGCGCGTAATGGCGCGCCCAGTGCGGCACCTCGTTCCTCAGCATGTAGGCGGTAAACAGCCGGGCGACGAGGGCCTCGGGCAGATCCTCGTTGAACCACTCCCGGTAGGCCAGCTGCAAAAGCTGGAACTCGCCAACCTGCAGCGTGTTGGCCGCGGAAATGACGACCAGCCGCTCCTTCATCTCGAGCTCTTCGCGATCAGGCTTGAGCAGGGTTTGAATCAAGGTCATGGCGTATCAAGGCCCTTCCTCGGGGAGCGTTTCGTTCGCTCGGGCGGGATTCTAGCCCATATTTCCGACCTCGCCCTTCACAATTCGTTTAGCGGCGAAACGTGGCAATTCTTTGGCGGATCCCCACCGAACACCCTATTCCGCCGCTGCCCGCGATGGGTCCTTCGCCGCACCTTCCGCGTCGAGAAGGCTCTGGATCAGGCGGCGTACGGGGATCGTCGATCCGTCGGCGTTGATGTCGACGGTGGGCGTACCCCGGTCCAATTCGATGATTTCCTGCTGGGCCTCGAGCATCACCACGTCTTCCATAAAGGTGTTGTGGAACCCCTTGGCGTGGAGGTCCGAGGTATCCCCGTCGTCCAGCTTGTAGTCTCTGGGAAACGTCCAGAAATAATGGGTCGATCCCTCGGTCTCCGGGGTCAACGCATTCAACGAGCGCATGGAAATGCCCTTGCTGCGGTCTCCCTCGGGCGCGCCGCTGCCCGCCGTCGCCACGCCGACGTCCAAACAGCAATGCGACGGAGGCTCGAAGCGGATGATCTGCCAGCGGTCGACGGTCTCCCCGCGCTCGCTGAAGCCGCCGCTCTTGTCGTAGATGGGGGGTGGCGGACGATCCAGCATCCAGCGCGTGACGGTGACGCCGTCGTCGTCGCGCTCCACCTTGGTGAGCGGCGTCTCCGCCACGTGCACCGTACCGATGGTCTTCATGTGCAGATAGGTCTCGTGGCTTAGATCCATCAGGTTGTCTACGAGCAGCTGATAGTGAGCCTTGAGATGGAGATAGCCGGTGACCGCGGTCCAATCCGGGTCCTCGTTGTAGCGGTAAAGATGATCGGGGATCAGTGACGGATCAGCCAGCGCCGGATCCCCCATCCAGATCCAAATGAACCGCCAGCGCTCGACCACGGGATAGGTCCTCACCCGCGCCCTCTCGGGGATCTTTTTCTGTCCCGGCACGCGCACGCACGCGCCGGACGGGTCGAAGGTCAGCCCATGGTAGCCGCACTCCACGTCGTCACCGACAAGCTGGCCGCGGGAAAGCGGCGCCCGCCGGTGACAGCAGCGGTTCTCCATGGCCACGGGCGTGCCGTCCTCGGTGCGGTAGAAAACGATCTTTTCACTCACTATGGTGCGCGCAAGCAGCGTCCGCCCCACCTCGTGGCCATACGCCCCGACATACCAATAGTTTTTCAAGAACATGATCCCTGCCTCGTCCCCGTCGCCTGGCGTGGGACACCCGCCCCCGCTTCCGTTACATTATACTAATTCTTTATACTAGCGGCCAAGCCCGCCGACAAAACGTGATTTCGCGGGCGGCTCGTCTCTGGGGGCCGAATGGGCACCCGGCTAGGCGCTATTCGAGGTGCCGGCTCGGCAGTAAACGCACGGGAGAAAAGGGAGACACCTCATGAACGATACGCGCCCAATCAAGGTTCTCGGGATTTCGGGCAGTCTACGCGTCGCCTCGTACAACACGGCGGCGCTCGGCGCCGCACAAGAGCTGGCGCCGGACGGCATGACCCTCGAGACCTTCGACCTCGCCACCATCCCCCTTTACAACGATGATGTCCGGGCCACCGGTTTGCCGCCAAGCGTCGAGGAATTGCGCGACGCGATTGCCGGCGCCGATGCGCTTCTGTTCGCCACGCCGGAATACAACTACTCCATTCCGGGCGTCCTCAAGAACGCCATCGACTGGGCCTCGCGGCCGCCCGATCAGCCATTCGACGGAAAGCCCGCCGCCATCATGGGCGCCAGCCCGGGAAAGATCGGAACGGCGCGTGCCCAATACCACCTGCGTCAGATGTGCGTGTTCCTCAACATGCACGTCCTCAACAAGCCCGAGGTAATGATTGGGGGCGCCGCCGAGGCGTTCGATTCCGAGGGCCGCCTCGTCGACGAGACGACCCGGGGGTTCGTCGGCGACCTGTTGTCCGCCCTCGCCGCTTGGACGCGCCGCCTCAACGCCTGAGAGCGACCAAGGTCCCGCGGTGCCTCTACTTGCTCGTCTTGGCGCACACCCAGGCCATGACCGCGGTGAACACCACCGCCGCCGTGATGGCCATGGTCAGGTACGCCACTTCTCCTCCCGTCATGCGCCTTTCTCCTCGTCAAGGCACCAAGATTTGGGGATGGCGCGGCGCGGCGCCTTGACCGAAGTCAAATGGCGCCGGTTCCCGGCTCCTCGCGCCGAGGAGGAGGGACACCGAGGGCGCCAAGGGCGCTATAGACGCCATGGGCGGCGACGCAAAACGACACCGGGAACCGGCGGCACCTCCTATTTTGGCGCGGCGACAGCGCCCAGGCGCCGCTCGCGACGGATGACGTAGAGGCCGGCGCCGATGATGATTGCGGCACCGACGAACGTCCAGGCATCCGGGAAATCGCCGAATCCCAGATAGCCCACCAGCGTCGCCCAGATCAGTTCCGTGTAGGAGAAGGGGGCGACCGCCGAAACCTCGACGATTTCGTAGGCCTTGATCACCGCGTAGTGGCCGATGGCGCCGAAGAGGCCGGTGCCGGCCATCAACAGGCCGTCGACGGGCGTCGGAGTCCGCCAATGGAACGGCAACACCAGCGACGCCGCCAGCGCGCCCACCAGCGCCGTATAGAAAAGCGCGTTCAACGGGTCCGCGGAATCGCGGATCAGGCGCGTGACGATCAGGTAGAAGGCATAGAAAACGGCCATGGCGACCGGCAGCAGGGCCGCCCACTGCATGGCTCCCGCCCCCGGCCGGATAATGATCAACATGCCCACGAAACCGGCGGTCACCGCCGACCACCGGCGGACGCCGACCCTTTCCTTGAGGATGGCCACCGATAGCCCGACCACCAAGAGGGGGGTGATGAAGCCAATGGCGGCGGCGTCGGCCAGAGGCATCGCCCTGAGCGCGAAGAACATGCACACCGTGGCCCCCAGCATCAGCACCGAGCGCAATACCTGCATGCCCATGCGCGTGCTGACGAGGAGGGTGGGGACGCGCCGCGGGAAGAACGCCATGATGAAGACCAGGTGGAAGGTATAGCGCGCCCAGACGATCTCGGGCACCGGATACCCGGCGCGGCCCAGATAGCGGACCGAGCCCTTCATGATGACGAAGGCGATTACCGCCAGGCAAATCAGCGCCGCGCCACGCGACATGGCGTCGCTGGCTCGCATCGATGATGAATTGACGTCCGGCACGGAGGAGTTCGCGGCCGGGTTTATCTTTGAGCCGGCATGTCGTGGGCCAAAATTTTCCGGGGCGGTATGGGGGACGCCACCGATTGTACCCTCTTGCCACGGCCATGAATAGACGCGCCGCGGCCACGATGGTGGAAACCGCCAAAGACGTTTAAATTCGGCACCCCAATCCTCATATGAATCCCAGCCCATGCGGCCACCGACTGGGACATGCAAGGGCAGGAAAGGACATGCGGTGAACGTGGCGCGACATCTCAAGCCGTGGTTGGTTCCCCTCGCGGCGGTTCTGGCGGTAGCGGTCTTTTTCGCCGACCTGTGGCTGCCCCTCGGCGTGGCCGGCGGCGTTCCTTACGTGCTCCTGGTGTTCCTTGGGTGGAGCTTCCCGAAACGCGGCGCCATTTTCGTCCTGGCCGGAACCGCCACCGTTCTCACCGCCGTCGGCTACCTGTATTCCCCGCAAGGCGGGATCCCGTGGATGGTAATGGCCAACCGCGGGCTGGCGTTGCTGGCCATCTGGGGGACGGCCATCCCCCTCGCCCTGGCGAAGAAGACACAGGAGTCCATGCAGGAGAGCGGAGAGCGCTACCGCAAACTCTACCATGACACCCCGACCATGCTGCACTCCCTTGACGCCGAGGGCCGGCTGGTCGGCGTCAGCGACTATTGGCTCGGCGTAATGGGCTACGAACGGGGCGAGGTGATCGGGCGCAAGATCGTGGAGTTCTTGTCCGAGGAGTCCCGCCGCCGAGCCCTGGAGACGGTGTTGCCGGCGCTGATGGAGACGGGCCGCATCGCCGACGTTCCCTACCAGTTCGTTAAGAAGAACGGCGAGGTCATCGATGTCCTGCTCTCCGCGGCCATGGAGATGGACGAAGCGGGAAAGCCGTTCCGCTCCCTCTCCGTCGTCACCGACGTCACCGAGCGCAAGCGCGCCGAGGAGGCATTGCGCAAGGCCCATGACGACCTCGAGCTGCGCGTCTTCGAGCGCACCCGGGAGCTGACGGGGACGCTCTCCGAGCTGCGCCAGACCGAATCGGCGCTGCGCGAAAGCGAGGAGCGCATGCGTCTCATGGCCGACAATCTGCCAGCGCTCGTCGTGTCGTTAGACAAAGATCATCGCTACCGCTTCGCCAATCGCGCGTACAGGGATTGGTTCGGAAAAGACCCCGAAAAGATTATCGGCCTGCACGCCCGAGAGGTTCTCGGCAAGCATGTGCACGACCAAACCCGTGCGGCGAGAGACGTGGTTCTGGGGGGAGAAACTGTTCGTTTCGATGGCAGTCGTCCGGACGCGAGCGGGCGCCTCCGGCATTGGGATGCCACCTATATTCCTGAACACGGGCAGTCGGGCGAGGTCACCGGGTACTTTGCCCTGGTTCACGACATCACCGAGCGCAAGCGCGCCGAGAAGGCGCTTCGCGAGAGTGAGGAGCGCTTCAGAAGCGGTTTCCAGTACGCCTCCGCCGGAATGGCCATGATCGACCGGAAAGGATGCTACATCTCGGTCAACCCCACGCTCTGCGGAATGCTGGGCTATACGGAAGACGAACTCCTACGCGTCGACCGCATCGACATTATTCATCCCGAGGACAAGAAAGTTGCGGCGCGCGATTTCCGCCGGCTTTGGGAGGGCGAGGTGGAAAGCGTGCGGACCGTGCGCCGCTTTCGCCGCAAGGATGGCGAGACGCTATGGGGCGAGATGAGCATATCGATGGTGCGCGACGCCGACGACCAGCCCCTCTACGCCTTCGGCCAGATTCAGGACGTCACCGACCGCAAGCGAATCGAGGAAGCGCTGCGCGACAGCGAGGAACAGATGCGCGTCATAACGGACTCCGTGCCCGCCTTCATCGGCTACATCGATTCCACACATCGCTACCGGTTCGTCAACAAGCACTATGGGCATCTGCATGGCGCCAAACCGGAGGAAATCGTCGGCAAGCACGTCAGCGAAGTCATCGGCGAGGAATTGTACAAGAAAATCCTTCCTTATCGTTCCGCCGTCCTCGAGGGAGAGGTAGTGACCTTCGAGAACGAGGTCGTGGACACGCAGGGGAACCTCATTTACCAGGATGCTACCTACATTCCTCACTTCGACGATTCGGGGAGCGTTATCGGATTCTTTGCCCTCATCATCGACATCACCGAACGCAAGCGGACCGAGGAGGAACGGCGCCGCGAGCAGAGGCTGACGGCGCTTGGCAACATGGCAGGCGGCATCGCCCACAACCTCAACAACCTGCTGCTGCCCATCCAGGCCCTGAGCGAGATGGCCCTGGAGGAATTCCCCAAGGCAAGCCCGTTGCGCGAAGACATGAGAAGGGTCGTGCGCTCCAGCAAAAGCGCCAAGGAACTGGTCGGCCGCATATTGCAGTTCGGCCGCGGCGACTGGCTCGTGCGGCAAAACATCAATGTCTGCGCGACCGTCGGCGACGCCCTCGATCTGCTGCCCACCATCGTGCCGCCGACGGTCAAGCCGCATATCCACCTCGATCCCGATACGGGCATGGTGTTCGGGGACGCCGATCAGATCCAGACTGTCGTCATGAACCTGATACTCAACGCCGTCGACGCGATGGAGGGAAGGACCGGCGAGCTCGAGATTTCCCTCTCGGCGGTCGATGTCGGCGATACGGACGTCGAGGCCGGGTCGCGGCTCAAGGCGGGCCGCTACGCGAGGCTTTCGGTCGCCGACAACGGGCGCGGCATGGACACCGAAATCCTGGAACACGTTTTCGAGCCGTTCTTCACGACCAAGGACATCGGCGAGGGATCCGGCCTCGGCCTTTCCTCGGCCTACGGCATTATCACCCAGCACGGCGGGTCCATCCGGGTCGCCAGTACGCCCGGCGAGGGGTCGCGGTTCAGAGTCTATCTGCCGCTCAGCGAGCCGCGCGCGCTCCACTGAGCCCGGATAGAAAAAGGAGGCCAAATGGCGCGCATACTCATCATCGACGATGAAGAAAACGTCCGCTATGTGTTGCGGCGCATCCTCGACACCGCCGGGCACGAAGTCCTCGAGGCGGCTGACGGCGGTCAAGGCATCGAGATCAGCAAGTCCGAGGAGCTGGACCTCGTCATTACCGACATTTTCATGCCCGAGGTCGAGGGGCTGGAGACCCTCAGGGAGATAAGGAAAATCCACCCCGACCAGAAGATCATGGTCATCTCCGGCGGCGGCAAGTCCGGTTACCTCGACGTTCTCGACGCCGCCGTGTTGCTGGGGGCCACGGAGCAGATCGCCAAGCCGTTTTCACCAAGCGAGTTGCTGGCCAAGGTCGATCATTGTCTGGCGCCGGGCTAGTGTCCTGGATCAGTTGGAATCGTGTCGTTGCCACCCCCACCCGGCCGGACAACGCGCTAATCCTTCAACTGATCGAGGAAGGCTTCGAGGTCGATGACGGCGCGGGTGTGGGTGCCGGTCATCAGCACCTTCTCGCCGTCGCGCACCTTGACGTCGAAATCGACGATGTTCTTGCGGGCGCCGGTGACGGTCGCGGTGATCGCCACCGGCCGGCCCACCGGCGACGGCGCCAGGTGGCGAACGCAGACCGCGGCGCCCACCGACATCTCGCCATCCTCGTAGTTCCCTCGGATGATGCTCTCGGCGACCACCTCCAGCCACACCACGAGGCTCCACGTCGAGACCACGACGACGCCCGGATTGCCGCTGGCCTCCGCCGTATGGTCATAGGAGGTGTCGAAGGTCTGGGTGGCGCTTTCGCCGATTTCGGGTGCTCTCAAGGATGCCTCGCTTGCTGTTCGGGATCGCGCCGCCGGGCGCGTGCCGCCCGCCTATTGCGCGGAGGGGTACCTGGGCTTCCGCTTCTCGCGGAAGGCCTGGCGCGCCTCTAATATATCGGCATCGAGAAAATCCACCATCTCGAGCGCCACCGAGTGCTCGAAGATGGGCATGGCCTGGCGCAGCCAGCCGTTCATCGAGCGCTTGGTTCCGCGGATGGCGTGTTGCGCCATGTCGGCCAGGCGCCCGGCAAATTCCATGGCCAATGGCAGTACTTGGTCGGTGGGCACCGCCTTGGTGACGACGCCGATGCGCTCCGCTTCCTTGCCGGTCAGCGGCTCCATGTTGAACATGTAGAACTTGGCCTTGGCGAGCCCGCACAGCATCGGCCACAACAGGCAGCCGTGGTCGCCGGCGACGGTGCCGACCGTGGTGTGGGCATCGATCAACTTGGCGTCCTCGGCGGCGACGCTGATGTCGGCGAGGACGGCGATGGCCAGGCCGGCGCCGACGGCGACGCCGTTGATGGCCGAGACCACCGGCTTGTCGCATTCGATCATGCCGCGCACGATCCTGACCGCGTCCGACATGATCTCGCGGACCATGTCGAGGTCCGGGTCGGGATTGTTGAGGTCGTTGCCGGAGCAGAAGGCGCGCCCGGCGCCGGTGATCACCGCGACCTTGGTCTTGGGATCGCGCGCCACGTCATCCCAGATGTTCGAAAGCTCGGTGTGCATGGCGTAGGTCATGGCGTTCAAGACCTTGGGCCGGTTGAGGGTGATCAAGAGAACGCCGTTCTCCTTGGGCTCGACGAGCAGTTCCTTGTAGGCGGCATAACGATTGGACATGGGTCTATCTCCCTGGCGCACGCCCCTTGCCCGATATTCGCGCCGGCGGGGCGGCATCGGGCGCGGCGCCCGCTTTACTCGGTGTTAGTCATTCCTCCCCGAAGGGACGGATGTTTCCCTGAAGCTCGAAAGCCTCGAAAAGCACGCCGTTCATGGACGACGGCTTTACCCAATTGGCGATCAGCTTGTCCGGCAGATACTGCACGCACGGTGAGCCCGGCGGGAACTCGTAGGGCTCGGGCAAGATCCACTCGATACCGACGGCGCGCCATTCCTCCATGATTTCGAGCAGGTTATCGACCCGAAGCGCGATCGAGTACGCCCCCTCGCCGCGCTTCTCGATGAAGCGCGCCACGGTCGAGGAAGGGTCGGTCGGCGAGATGATGGACACGTGGCCGACCGAACCGAGCGGTACGGAAACGTCGGTGATCTGGGCCGGCGGCTCCGGCATGCGGCTGGGGGGATGGGGCTTCAGGCCCATCGCCCGGTACTTGTCGACCGTCGAGTCCAGATCGCTGACCGCCAGGTTGATGGTCAGGAACTCGAGAATTCGCGCCATCTTCGACCTCCCTGCCGGCCGCCCTTGCTCACGACACTTCCTTGAGGGTCTCGTAGACGCCGTCCGCTTTCGCCTTGTCCCGCAATACCTTCATCCTGGCCACCACTTCGGAGGCCGGCTCGACCACGTTCTCGGGATACTTGAAGTGGGGGATCACGTAGCGGCCGAACAGCTCCACCGACTTCATGATGTTTTGGTGCGATGTAGAGTCCATGCGCAGGATGACCTCGTTGAAGCCGATCTCGCGGAACCGCTCGATTTGCTTGATGCAGGTCTCGGGCGAACCGAAGACGGCGCCGCCGGACTCGTTGAGGAAGTAATCGAAGTCGTCGTACTTGTCGGCGACGTCGTTGATCTTGCCCATGTAGGCGTAGTCCTTGGAAAGCTTGGCAAGCTTGGGATAACCGTCGATGGCCAGCTTGAGCCAGGCGACGTTGCCTTCGCCGGCCTCTTCCTTGGCCTTGGCGTCGGTCTCCGAGCAGTAGGCCTGGACGAGCACGCCGCGGGTCTCGTTGATGTGCTTGCCGGCGGCCCTGGCCTCGGCCTGTCCCTTGTCGAAGGCGGCCAAGTTGGTTTCGATCTCTTCCCATCCAAGGTAGCTCGACCAGCTCATGATGCCCATGCCCATGCCGCCGCAGACGGCGTGCGATTCGACGCTGGTCGCGGCGCTGGAAAGCGGCGGATAGGGTTTCTGGATGGTTTTCGGCACCAACGAGCGCGGCGGGATCTTGTAGTGCTCGCCGTAGTGCATGAAGGGGTCCTCGGTGAACGCCTTGACCAGCACCTCCATGCCCTCGGCCCATTCCGACTTGTTGGTCTTGGGGTCGACCTCGAAGGCGCGCAAGGCCAGGGTCGTATTGCCGCGCCCGGTGCCGAGCTCGATGCGCCCGTGGGAGAGAATATCCTGCACCGCCGTGCGCGAGGCGATGCGCAGGGGATGATTGATGTTCTTGGGCAACAGCGTGATGGCGTGGCGGAAACGGAGACGGCTGGTCAACGGGAACAGGTAGGCGTAGAGCACATCGGGGGACGACGTCGTGGCGCCGCCGATCGAGAAAAGCTGCTCCGAGACCCCGAACAGGTCGAAGCCCCACTTCTCGGCGGCGAGCACCTGATCGACCAGGTCCCAATAGCGCCTTTCGTGGGTTTCGCCGGGCTGCGTGTCGTTCTCCGAGAAAAACATGAACTTCATGTGACGGCTCTCCCTTTCACTGGTCCTTCATCGCAGCGTCAGAAACGTGACGTACGTCGCACCGGCCACCACTCACGCGCCCCTCGACGCCGCCCGCCCCTCGGTGGCGACGGCGCGCAACACGAAATGAACGATGCTGTCGATTATGGCGTCGACACCGTGGTCGCCGATGCTCCAATAACGCAGCGTCCAGATCGCACACAGGAAGAATATGAAGTTCGCCGCGAGTTCCGTGTCGTCGACGTCAAGCTCACCCGAGGCAACCCCTTCTTCAAGGATTTCACGCAGCATCGCAATGTGAGTGCCGTCGAGAGTGTTGACCCGGGCGCGCCCCTCGGCGTTAAGCGACCGGGTTTCCTGGAACAGCAACTTTACATAGCGGTGGTGGACGTCGTTGCTTTCAATGTCGGCGCGGATGGCGGCTTTCAGTTTATTTGTCGCCGACATGTCTTGCGAGATGCTGGCCTCCACCCGGGCGTTGATTTCCCCCAGGTAAGCCTCGTAAATGAGGGCCAGCAGGTCTTCCTTGCCATTGATGTATTGGTACATGGTGGGCACCGGCATACCAGCCGCCGCCGCGATGTCGCGTACGGCGGCGTTGGCGAATCCCTTCTCGGCGATGACATCGCAGGCGCCGCGAAAAATCTGTTTGCGCCTTTCGACCGCGACATCGCTGAGTTTGGTTCCCTCTTCGTGGTCGGAACCGTAAATTTTCAGCACGTTTTTCCGTGCTTTCGCAACAGACGGGATTTCGGCGGGATCGTCCGGTTTCCCGGTTTGGGGACCGATCGATTCGGTTTGAGTGACCTCGGCGACAACCTCTTCGTCGGCACCGCAAACGATCGTGCGCCACACCGAAACATGAGGGTGCCTGCTCAGCGGCCTTGCCTTGGCCACGAGATGGTCCGTCGCGCGGGGACTAAGGAAGCTCGTATTGGAATCGATGGTCGTGCTCTTGCATCCGGGCGGCAGATCCAAGGACGCCCCATGGCTCGCCACGTAGTTCCCGAGGGCCATGACGACACCGCCGTCGACAACGCCGTCCGCCGTGAAGTGATGTGGAAAAAGGCGCAAACTCCCCACCACCAGATCCCTGCTCGACGACCGGACATCGATATCCAGGAAACCGCTCGGCGCATGGCTCGCCGTCCCGGCGGATTTTTCTTTTCCTACACTGACCATCCTACTTTCCCGTAGCGCACCACGCGCCGCAACGCCGGCGGCGCGAAATCACGCGGAAACCGTGTTTCATTTCGATCGCCGGTGATATGACTGAGCATTCAGTCATCACTGTGAAGGCCTTCCCCGGCGATGTCAAATGCGCAGACGGTGCAGCCGCTTCCCCGGGCCGGCACCGAAACATGAAGCGCCGGCGGCGGCCCCGTCTAAACGGCTGGCCGCCTGTCCGCCCACGGCCGCGCCGTTTCGTAGGCCGCCGAGGCTTGAAGGACGGTCAGATCGGCGAAGCGCCGCCCGACGATCTGAAGCCCGATGGGGAGCCCCTCTTCGGAAAAACCGGCGGGCACCGAGGCCGCCGGAAGCTGCGTCAGATTGAAGGGATAGGTGAACGGCGACCAGTTGAACCAGTCCTCCCCGTGACCGTGCTCGGGCGCCGGCGACGGCGCGCCCGCCTTGAAGGGCGGCACCGCCACGCTCGGCGTCAACAACAGGTCGAAGCTCTCGAAGAAGCGCCGCACACCATCGAACAAGGCGTGGCGCCGCACTTGTGCCTTGGCGAACTCGACCGCCGTGACCTTGAACCCCTCCCTGCCGATATTGACCAGCCCGGGGTCCATGTGCGGCTCCCATTCATCGACGACATCGGCGATGGAGGTTGCGACACCGACACGGAAATAAGTCCGGTAGACCTCGGACACGTCACCGAAGTCCGGCGCCGCCTCCTCGACGGAACAGCCGAGCTCCGTGAAGGCCGCCGCCGCCCGGGCCGTGACTTCCTTGACTTCGGGATCCACCTCGGCGGAACCGAGGTCCGGACTCCAGGCGACACGAAGCCCCTTTATGCCTTTCCCCAGGCCGGCCGCGTAATCGGCGGGCGGGGCTTCCAGGGACAGGCGGTCGGCAGGATGGGGCCCGGCCATCACTGAGAGCATCAGGGCCGCGTCCTCGACCGTTCGGGTGATCGGGCCGGCATGGGACAAGGCATCGAAGGCGCTCGATGGGTAGACGGGTACGCGACCGAACGTCGGCTTGATGCCATACAGGTTGGTGAAGGCGGCCGGAATCCGTATCGAGCCGGCGCCGTCCGTCCCCGCCGCCAGCGGACCCATGCCCGCCGCCACCTGGGCGCTGGCGCCGCCGCTCGAGCCGCCTGGCGTGTAATCGGGATTCCATGGATTGCGAGCAATGCCGTGCAAGGGGGAATCGGTCATCCCCTTCCAGGCGAATTCCGGCATGGTGGTCTTCCCCAACATGACGGCACCCGCCCCCTTGAGCCGTTCGACGAGGGGCGCGTCCTCCCGGGGGACGTTGTTCTCGAAGATCTTCGAACCCAGGGTGGTTCGCACATCCTTGGTGATCATCGTATCCTTGAAAGACACCGGAACGCCGTGCAGCGCCCCCAGCGGCTCACCCTTGGCCACGGCTTGCTCGGCGCGCTTGGCCTCCTCGATGGCTGTCTCCGCGGTGATCGTGTAAAAGGCGTTGAGCTTCGGATTGAGGGTGTCGATGCGCTCCAGTACCGTCTCCACGATTTCGCGGGGCGAGAGTTCCTTCCGACGCACGGCCTCGGCCATTTGGGCGGCCGACAAGAAACACAAATCTTCCCTGTTCACGGACTTGTTCTCCTGGCGTCGTCACGAAGTTTGACGACGACGAAACATGCTCGCCATACCGTAATCCTCACGATGGCGGTTCGAACGCCGAGACCGCTGGCGGTTCGCCTTCGTAGAGCTCGATTTCGACGAGCGCCGACAGGGCGGCACACGTTTGCGTTAGCTTCGATGCGCCCTTGTCCAGCGTCAGTACGTTGGGATTGCCATGTTTATCCAGCGAACCGATGGTGCCCGGCTCCGTCGGGTCATACCAGGCACCGGTCGCCAGCTGGATCACGCCGGGGCGAATCGAGTCGGTGACGACGGCCCCCGCCAGACAAGCGCCGCGCCCGTTGAAAACCCGAACGATATCGCCGTCGCCAATGGCCCGTGCCCCGGCATCGCGCGGATGCATCCACACCGGCTCGCGCCCGCCGACCTTGGCGGCGCGGCTGACCGCGCCGCAATCGAGCTGGCTGTGCAACCGGTGCGCCGGCGCGTTCGAAATCAGATGCAGCGGGAAAGCTACGGCTTTTTGCGAACCCAGCCATTCGATGGGCTCCATCCACATCGGGTGGCCCGGGCAATCATCGTATTCAAACCCGGCGATCGTTTGCGAATAGATTTCAATTTTCCCCGACGGAGTCTTCAGGGGACTGCCGCCCGGATCGCCGCGAAAAGCGTCGAACAATACCTTGGGGTCCTTGCTCGCGGGAAATTCAAGATGGCCTTTTTCCCAGAAGTCGTCGAATGACGGCAGTTCATGGCCGGCGCGCGACGCACCTTGCCGGGCGACGTCGTACATGTGGCGCAGCCAGCCCATTTCGTCACGGCCCTCGGTGTAGTGCTCGTGGCAACCCAGGCGCTTCGACAACCCGGAGAATATGTCGTAGTCGCTCCGCGACTCGCCAACCGGCTCGACCGCCTTGGGCATCGCCATGAAGAACCGATCTCTATCCGATGCCCCGATATCGTTTCGTTCGAGGGTCGTCGTACAGGGGAGAACGATGTCGGCGCGGCGCGCCGCCGGTGTCCACCACGGTTCGTGGATGATGATGGTCTCGGGCTTTTGCCAGGCCAGCAGCAGGCGGTTGATGTCCTGCTGTTTATGGAACGGGTTTCCGCCACACCAATAGATCAGCCGAATGTCGGGATAAGTGATTTTCTCCCCATTGAAGTCGATCTGCCCGCCCGGGTTCAGCAGCATGTCGGCGACGCGGGCAACGGGGATGAACGCTTGCACGGAATTCCGGCCCCTGGGTAATGACGGAACCGGTATCCTCGAGACCGCGTCGCCGATGCTGTTCATGGCGCCATAGCCGAAGCCGAAACCGCCACCGGGAAGTCCGATCTGGCCCAGCATGGCGGCCAGGGCAACGGCCATCCAGAAGGGCTGCTCGCCATGGTCCGAGCGCTGAACAGACCAGCTCGCCGCCACCATGCACCGTGTCGCCGCCATGCGCCGCGCCAGTTCGCGGATGGTCTCGGCGTCGATCTCGGTGATTGCCGCCGCCCATTCGGCGTCCTTCGGGACGCCGTCCACCTGGCCGGTCAGGTAGGGGAGGAAGCGCTCGAAACCGACGCAGTAGCGATCCAGGAATTGGCTATCGTGCAGGTCTTCGGCGACCAACGTATGGGCGAGGCCCAGCATCAAGGCGACGTCGGTATTGGGGCGGGCGGGCAGCCATTCCGCCTCGAGAAAATCAGGCATGTCGTCCCGTCTCGGGCTGATCGACACGAACTCGACACCGGCGGCCCTTGCCTTGCGCAACCACCCCATCATGCTGTGGGCGCCCAGCCCGGCCTTGGTCACCTGGCTGTTCTTTTGCGGCAAGCCCCCAAACAAGACCATCAACCTTGTGTTTTCGACGATCACCGGCCACATGGTCGGCGTCAGCACGGGCTCCATCGACCCGGTGACGCGCGGCACGATGACGGACGCGGCGCCGAAGCTGAAGTTGGTGACCTGGTCGACGAAGCCGCCCAATGCGTTCAGGAACCGCTTGAGCTGGGATTCCGCTTGGTGAAATTGACCGGCGCTCGACCAACCGGAGCTGCCGTAAATCGCTTCGTTGCCATGGGCGGATTGCACGCGATCCAACTCCTCGGCGACCAGATCCAACGCCTCATCCCAGGAAACCGCGACAAACGGGTCGGCGCCCCGCTTCGTACGATCGCTCGCTTGCCGATCTTCCAGGAACCCCTTGCGGACCATCGGATGGAGAATGCGGCTCTTGTCGTGCAGGGCGCTGGGCAAGGCCTCGATAATCGGTGAAGGGTCGGGGTCCTTGACGAATGGTGCAACGCCGACCACTTGTCCGCCGCGGACGGTGACCGTGTAGGCTCCCCAATGCGAGAGTGTGCTGAATTGCGACTCCCCTTTGCTCATGACGACGCTCCGTTTCGGTTTTACGCATTGTGGCGGTTGAAGCCCAACGGCGATTGGTGCGGGTGATGCAACAAATTCTTTTTGACTTATGTCAAAAACGGGGGGTTCTTGGAAAGGGTATACTGCGCGCGCTCTCGGTGCCCGTGGCCCCGCCAGCAGGGCCGAAAGAAGGGAATGAAATGGCAATCCAGGAAATTTATGATGCGGTCATGGAGTACGACGACACGAGGGTCGTCGAACTCATAAATCAGGAGCTTGACGCGGGAACCGATGTCAAGACCATCCTCGACGAGGGAATGATCGCCGCCATGGACATGATCGGCAAGCAGTTCAGCGGCGGCACGCTTTTCGTCCCGGAAATGCTGATGGCGGCGGAAGCCGTGCAGGCCGGGCTCGATGTCCTCCGGCCCCATCTCGTCGGCACCGGGACCAAACCGGCGGGCACGGTCGTCCTCGGAACCGTCAGGGGCGACCTTCACGACATCGGCAAGAACCTGGTGGGGTTGATGCTCGAGGGTGGGGGTTTCCGTGTCGTCGACCTGGGCGTCGACGTGGATGCCGAGACCTTCATCACCACCGCCCAGGAGAACGAGGCCGACATCATCGCCTTGTCGAGCCTGCTCACCACCTCCATGCCGGAGATGGAAAAGGCCGTGGCGGCGATTAGCGAGGCCAATGAGAACCGCAACCTGAACATCAAGGTGATGGTCGGCGGTCCACCCATAAACCAGAATTACGCCGATAAAATCGGTGCCCACGGGTACGGCCTCGATGCCCCCGGCGCGGTCGCCCTGGCGCGGACCTTGGTCGGGGACTGAACCTCGGTGCCGCCGCCGGCACGCGGAGCGTAATGATCCCGGCCGACCTGACCGGCACAGATGTGGAAGGAACATGACAATGGCTTGGACGCACAGGGACCGCATAATGGCCGCCCTGAACCATGAGGAACCGGATCGCGTTCCCATCGATTTCGGCGGCGCGGAATTCACCTCGATCACCCTTCCCGCCTACGAGAGACTCAAGAAACACCTCGGCATCGACCATGAAACCGAGGTCATGTCGATCATTCACTCGGTCGCGCACCCCCACGAGGAGATGTTGCGGCGCTTCGATGTCGACACCCGCAACGTACAGCCCGGGGGATACGAGGGCGGACACCAGGAATGGATCGACACCAACACGTACGTCGACATATTCGACGTCCTGTGGAAGCGCACGGAGAGGTCCATCGACCAGCATTTCCTTCACAAGGACGGACCTTTCTACGAGGGCGTGATGACCATCGAGGCGATCGAAGCCTTCGACTGGCCCGATCCCGACAACCCGGGACTCGTCAAAGGGGTCAAGGAACGGGTCCAGGAAATCATGGAACAGGGTGACCACGCGGTCTGCCTTTACCTTCCCGGCGGCGTCGTTCACCGCGGCTATGCCATGCGGGGTTTCGAGCCCTATCTCAAGGACCTATACAAGAATCGCGAGGCCTGGTGCCTTCTCATGGACAAGCTCACCGACTTCTGGGTGGGCACGGCGGAGAGGATGATCGAAGCCGCCGGTCCGGAAAACATCGACATCGTGTATTTCGGCGAGGATCTGGGCACCCAGGAAGGATGCATGTTCGATCCCGAGAACATTTACGCCAAGTACATCAAGCCGCGGCACCGGCGCATGGTCGAGACCGTCAAGTCGCGAGCCGACGTCAAGATCTGCTATCACTGTTGCGGGTCGGCCTACCCCTTCATCGAACACCTGATCGACATCGGGATCGATGCCCTCAACCCGGTCCAGGTGACGGCCAGGGACATGGAGCCGGCAGGCCTGAAGGAGGCCTTCGGCGACCGCATGACGTTCTGGGGCGGCATCAACACCCAGCAGATCCTGCCCTTCGGAACGCCGGAAGAGGTTCGCGCCGAGACGCGCCGCATCATCGACGTGCTGGGCAAGGGTGGCGGCTACATTCTGAACACCGTGCACAACATCCAGCCCGAGGTGCCGCCGGAAAACATCGTCGCCATGTTCGACGAGGGCCTGAGCCATTCCTATGGCAAGGCCGCGTAACCGGGAAGACCGCGCAACATGGGCCAAATGGCACGCCAAAAGCCGGGCGACAAGACAGGCACATTGATCATCTGCTGTGGGGCCGTGGCCCGGGAAATCATCGCGATGATCGATGCCAACGGCTGGGACGACATGCGCGTCGATTGCCTGCCGGCCCATCTGCACAACGACCCGGGACGCATTCCCGAAGGCGTGCGGCGGAAAATCCGGGCCAACCGTGACCTCTGCGAGCGCATCGTCGTGCTGTACAGCGACTGCGGCACCGGTGGCCAGCTGGAGGACATGCTGAATGAGGAAGGCGTCGAAAGCATCAAGGGCGCGCATTGTTACGAGGTGTTTGCCGGCGCCGACACGTTCGCGGCCATGATGAAGGCCGAGCCCGGATCCTTCATCCTCACCGATTTCCTGACCCAGCACTTCGAACGGCTGGTGGTCAAGGGATTGGGGCTCGACCGCTACCCCGAACTTCGCTCGACGTATTTCGGCAAGTACAAGAAGCTCGTCTATCTGGCCCAAAGCGACGATCTCGCCCTCAAGGCCAAGGCGGAAGCGGCCGCCGAGACCTTGGGTCTCGAATTCGAAATGCGCTTCACGGGCTACGGTGACTTCGAAAAGTTTCTCCGGGAGCAAAGACGGTAGGGCCGGAAGAATTGGTGTGCCCGATCGTTTCGCATGGAAGCCGCGGGCGGTGCCGCGGCACGAGCCTGGGAGGCTGAATTCATGTATGTCGTGCGGCTTTGGGCGACGCGAAGAGCCGGCGCGCTTGAGGCCGTCTACACCGTCTTTCTCCGCATATTCCAGGCGCTGGACCCTCTATGGCGGCGGATCGGCCATGGGCGCCTCGAGAAGCCCGTAGCGGCGCTCGAGGCGTGGTTCAAGGGAGCCCTTTTCGATTGCCGGATGTGCGGCCACTGCATCCTCGTCGCCACCGGCATGACCTGCCCGATGAACTGCCCCAAATCCCTGCGCAACGGACCTTGCGGCGGGGTTCGCCCGGACGGCACCTGCGAGGTCGAACCGGATATGCGGTGCGTTTGGGTCGAGGCCTGGGCGGGCAGCCGGAGAATGGGCGACGGCGAGGCGATCATGAAGTTCCAAGGACCGGTCGACCACCGCCACCAGGGTTCGTCTTCGTGGTTGCGGCTGAGCCGCGAGAAGATGCTCGCGGCGACGGCCGCTAACGGTGGCGAAGGCCGGGAATGAGCGCCTATACGAACGATACCCCGGCGTCCTACCCCGTTTTGCCGGGGCACTCCTCGCGCGGGCGGCTGGAGAGGGTCCTGCGGTCCGGCAGATTTGCCCTGACCGCCGAACTCAACCCGCCGGATTCCGCCGACCCGGAAGAAACCTACAGGCGGGCCCTGGTGCTTTCCCAGGTCTGCGACGCGGTCAACGCCACGGATGCGTCGGGCGCCAACTGCCACATGTCGAGCCTGGGGATATGCGCGTTGCTCACCCGTGCCGGGTACTCCACGGTGATGCAGATTTCGTGCCGCGATCGCAATCGGATCGCCATCCAGGGTGACGTGCTGGCGGCGGCGGCCATGGGTGTCCACAGCATCCTTTGCCTGAGCGGCGATGGCGTCGAGGTCGGCGATCAGCCGAATGCCAAGCCGGTGTTTGATCTGGACTGCATGTCATTGCTGAAAACGATCAGGACCATGCGCGACGAGAGCTGCTTTCTGTCAGGGCGCAAGATTACGGAGGCGCCGGAGCTTTTTATCGGGGCCGCCGCCAACCCCTTCGCCCCGCCTTACGAGTGGCGGCCGCAGCGGCTCGCCAAAAAAATCGCGGCGGGGGCGCAGTTCGTGCAGACCCAGTACTGTTTCGATGTCCCGATCCTGGAACGCTACATGGAAAGGGTCCGCCACCTGGGCCTCGACGAGCGCTGTTTCATCCTGGTCGGCGTGGGGCCGCTGGCGTCGGCGCGGGGAGCCCGGTGGATGCGTTCAAAGGTGCCCGGCGTCCACATTCCGGACGCGACCATTTCCCGTCTCGAGGGGGCCAAGGACCAGAGGCTCGAAGGCAAGAACATCTGCATCGAACTCATCCAGCGGATCTCCGAAATAAAGGGCGTCGCCGGGGTCCACGTTATGGCATATCGCCAGGAAGAACTGGTCTCCGAGATCATCAGGGCGTCCGGCGTCCTCAAGACCCGCGGCTCACGGCGCCCCTTGCAAAGATCCACCGAGGGAAAGGAATGACAATGACGGAAACCCTTCTGAGCTCCGCCACCAAGGAAGTGATCATCGGACCGGCCCATCCTTTCGTCATCGTGGGGGAGCGTATTAATCCCACGGGGCGGAAAAAGCTCGCCGAAGAGATGGCGGCTGGAGATTACAGCCGCGTCCAAGCGGATGCGCTGGCGCAGGTTGAGGCCGGTGCCCATGTGCTCGACGTCAACGCCGGCGTTCCCATGGCCGACGAACCCAAGGTCATGAAGGAGGTCGTCGAATTGGTGCTGTCGGTCACCGACGTGCCGCTGTGCATCGATTCGTCCGACCCGGCGGCGCTGGCCGCCGGACTCTCGGTCTATGACGGCAAGGCCCTGGTCAATTCCGTCACCGGGGAGGAGGAGCGGCTGGAGAGCGTGCTGCCATTGGTCAAGAAGCACGGCGCCGCGGTCGTCGCCATTTGCAACGACGAGGCCGGCATTTCCGAGAACCCCGACGAGCGGTTCGCCGTGGCCAAGAAGATCGTCGAACGCGCCGCCGATCACGGCATCCCCGCCTCGGACGTGGTCATCGACCCGCTGGTAATGCCCGTCGGCGCCGTCAACGCGGCCGGCAAATCCGCCTTGACGGTGGTGCGAAGGGTCCACGAGGAGCTCGAACTCAACACCACCTGCGGGGCTTCCAACGTCAGTTTCGGCCTGCCTGAACGAACGAGCCTCAACAGTGCCTTCCTGTCCATGCTGATCGGCGCCGGCCTGACATCGGCAATTGTCAACCCGCTCCATGAAGACACCATCGCCGGCATCATGGGCGCCGAGGTCATTTGCACCCTGGACCCCATGTGCAAACGATGGATCAAAAGGTCGCGGCGATTGTCCGCGGCACGTGCCCGGAACGCCGCCGGCCGGCAGGTCGAAAGTGCCTGATGATGCCTTGATCGTCTTTATGCCGTCTGGTCGGCGGCGCCGGTTTCCCGTCGGCACATCGGTCTTGGCGGCGGCGCGCAGCCTCGGCGTGGACATCGATTCCGTCTGTGGCGGCCGCGGCATCTGCGGCCGTTGTCAGGTGACCCTGGCGACCGGCGAGCACGCCAAGTTGGGGATCACCTCGAGGGAAAGCCACCTGACGCCCATCGGCGAGGTCGAGGCGAGCTATGCCCGGCTCGAAGGTCTCGCCGCCGGCCGCCGCTTGAGTTGCGCGGCGCGGATCATGGGTGACGCGGTCATCGACGTGCCGACGGAAAGTCAACTCCACAAGCAGATCGTCCGCAAACGCCCCGAAATCCGCGCCGTCAAAGTCGACCCGGTGGTGCGGCTTCATTACGTCGAACTCACCGAACCCACCATCGACGACCAGGAGAGCGACCTCGGGCGTCTTCAACGGGGGCTCGGAGAACAATGGCACATCACCGGACTGGACTATGACGCCGGCTTCCTGCGTGAGCTGCCGAAGGCGCTCAGGCAGGGGGACTGGAAGGTCACCGTGGCGCTCCACGAAGGGAGCCGCCTGCTCGGCGTCTGGCCCGGATTCCGCGACCGCGTTTTCGGGTTGGCCGTCGACGTGGGAACGTCAACCATCGCCGCCCATCTCTGCGATTTGACGACCGGCGACGTGATCGCCGCCGCCGGGACGATGAACCCGCAGATCCGCTTCGGCGAGGATGTGATAAGCCGCGTTTCCTATGTTCAGCTCAACCCCGGTACCGCCGCCCAGCTGACCGCCATGGTGCGCCAGGCGATCGGACAGCTGGCCGCCGAGACGGCGCGCGCGGCGGGAATCGAATGCGCCGACCTGGTCGAGGCCACCTTCGTCGGCAATCCGATCATGCATCACATCGTGCTCGGGATAGATCCCTTGCAACTGGGCCGGGCGCCCTTTCCCCTGGTCGTCGACACCTCGGTGACGATCGAGGCCGCGGAGCTCGACCTCGACCTCCATCCGGCGGCCCGGGCCTATTTTCTCCCCTGTATCGCCGGGCATGTCGGCGCCGACACCGCCGCCGTGCTGCTTTCCGAAGCGCCGCATGAATCCGAGGAACTGATGCTGATCGTCGACGTCGGCACCAATGCCGAGATCATCCTCGGCAACCGCGAACGTCTGCTCGCCTGTTCGAGCCCCACCGGTCCGGCTTTCGAAGGGGCGCAGATCAGTTGTGGTCAACGCGGCGCGCCGGGCGCCATCGAGCGGGTCCGCATCGACCCGGAGACCCTGGCCCCGCGCTTCAAGGTGATCGGATGCGACAAGTGGTCGGACCAGCCCGGCTTCGACGAAGCCATCCCCGATGTCGGTGTGACCGGCGTCTGCGGCTCGGGCATCATCGAGGCGGTGGCGGAAATGTTCCTCGCCGGAATCATCTCCGCCAGCGGCCTGATCGACGGTGGCTGCGCCGAGCGCGGTCCGCACGTTGTCGGCGACGGCCGTGCCTTCGCCTATCGCCTCCATGCCGGCCCTCCCGAACTGAGGATTACCCAGACCGATGTCCGCAACATTCAGCTTGCCAAGGGCGCGCTCTATGCCGGGGCGCGCCTTCTCATGGACCGGATGGGGGTGGAGGCGGTCCACCGCATCGTCTTGGCGGGTGCTTTCGGCAGCACCATCGACCCCATGCACGCCATGGTGCTGGGGATGATCCCCGACTGCGATCTTGCCAGGGTGAGTTCGGCCGGCAACGCCGCCGGCACCGGCGCCCGAATCGCCCTCGTGAGCCGTCGGGCGCGGGACGAGATCGAAGCACTGGTGCGGCGCGTCGAAAAGGTGGAAACCGCGGCCGACAAGCAGTTCCAAGAATATTTCGTGACGGCCATGGCGATCCCCCACGGCTTGGACCCATTCCCCAGTCTCGCCTCGGTCGTCGATATTCCGGAGCCCCGGCCCGCGTCGAGCGCCCCCATCGACCCGTAGAGCCTATTCGAATAACTGGAGAACACCGATGCCGGGAAACTTGACTTCAAGGGAGCGCATGAGGCGCGCCTTGCGGGGCCAGCCAACGGATCGCCCGGCGCTTGCCTACCTGTTCCTGGGCGGAGCACGGCACGTGCTCGGGCATGTGGGAAGGCGCATGAACGAGGCCTATGGCGATCCGCACCTGATGGCCGCGACACAGGCGGCGGCGGCCGAATTGTTCGAGCACGACAGCGCCATGGTTCCGTGGGGATGTCTCACGGTCGAAGCGGAGGCCTTCGGCTGCCGTATCGAGAAGCTGGAAGATTACTACCCTCGCGTGACCGGGCGCCCCCTGGAGGAAGACCGCAACCTGGCTCGCCTGTCCGACCCGGATCCGTCGAGCAGCGGACGCATGCCGCTGGTCCTCGATGCCCTGAGCCGGTTGCGTCAACGCTCGGGCGACGACCTGTTCATCGTGGCCCTGGTCGTGTCCCCGTTCCTGGTTGCCTGCGAGCTGCGCGGCATGGCGAAGCTGTTGACGGACTTCATCAATGATCCCCCGTACGTCGAATCCCTTTTCCAGCGCGTCACCGAAGGCACGGAACGTTACTTGCTGGCCATCCTGCGCACCGGTGCCTGTGACGCGGTGCTCTTCGAGAACCCGGGTGTCTGCCGCGAGCTGATGGGGCCTCATCATCTGGATCGTTTCGTGTTGCCCTATCACAGGCGCCTCCTCGAGACGGCCCGCCGGGAGGCACCGGAGGTGTTCCTCATCGAGCACAACTGCTCCAACACCCCCTACCTTGAAGAGATCCTCGAACTCGATATCGATGCCATCAGCTTTGCCTACGGTGACGTTCGCGCCATCGGCGCCGAGCACGGCTGGGACTGCCATGCGAAGCACACCTCGGCCAACGCCTGCCTGGATCGATACTGCCTGCGTCCTCGCGACACGGCCCGCGCCGTTGCCTGGGTCGGCAACGTCGACAATACCCAGGTGCTCCTGGGGGCGAGTCCCGAGGAAGTGTTCCGTGAAGCGCGCGCCTGTATCGAGAGCGCCCGCGGCGCGCCCTTCGTGCTCAGTACGGGGTGCGAAATTCCTTTCAAGGCGCCGGCCGAAAACATACGCGCCCTGGCGCGGGCGGCGCGGGCCGGTCACTGAGGTCGTCGATTACGGGAGCAAGCGGGGCCGGCTTTGTCCCATCGGCTGGCTCACGGTGTCCTTTTCAGACCGACGGTCCCCACGTCCTGATCGCCATCCGTGGTGACGATTGAAAGGAAGTCCTGGTAGCCTTCCTTTCTGATCTCGACCCGGTACTTTCGGTCTTTCTCCATGCCCCTTATCCAGAAGTCACCGAACTCGTCCGAAAGGACGGTGACCGATGCGTCCTCGAATAGATCCACCGAAGTGATCGCCACGCCCGAAATCACCTCGTCGCTGAGCGCGTCTATCACCGTACCCGCGATCCACGGCTTTGGCAGGCCCTTCCAATAGACCCTCGGCCCGGTTTGGTATTCAGGGTGATAGACTTTCAGGGTCTTGCCGTTTTCAACGTCACCGAAGACGATGACGTCGTGCGGACAGACCTCGGCACATCTCGGCAAGGCCCCTTCGTCTACGCGGTGTGCGCAGCCCGTGCACTTCTGGGCAATCTTCAGATCACCGTTCATATAGATAACGTCGTAAGGGCACGCCGTTTGACAGAGCCCGCAGCCCGTGCATGGCGCGGGGTCTATCCATACCAGACCATCGCTCCTGGTCTTGATGGCTGCCTCGGCGCACGCCTTGACGCAGGGTGCATTTTCACAGTGCTGGCAAAGAACAGGCAGATACGACATCCGAACTCTGGGGATCCGCCCCCTTTCCAGCGAATGGACATCGATCCAGAACTGCCCGGTGTCGGGCTGAGGCTTGGTCCAGGGTGAATAGCCGCTTCCAACGTGCTCGTCCTTGCAGACGATCATGCACAGCCTGCAGCCGGAGCACTTGTCGACATCGATCAGGAATGTCTTCTTGTCCATTGCTCGATCAACCCGGCACCGTGGCTCCGTGGCCTAAGCCCGTACTCGCCACGATGTCTGATACGTCTATCTTGGCGGCCTGTGCCAGGAAGCCGCTGACGTTCATTTCCGGGATGGCGATCTCCGCTCCGGCTCCATATTTTTCCTGCGGCGTCGGTGCGATCAGGTTGATACAGCCACCCCGGTCGATGAGCGTGTTGTTGAGCATCGCAAGGTCGATCTTGGCGCCATGGTCGATGGACAAGGCACCGGGAATAATTCTTTCAGTCACCACGGCGCCGACAAGCAAGGCACCACGTTCGTTGTGCACCATGATGATATCGCCGTCCGCGATGCCTCTGACGTCGGAGTCGGTCGGATGGATCCAACACGGTTCGTACATGTAACCGTCCGGGCCGCGGACCTTGGCTATCTCTCTGATCCAGTCGACATCGTCGCCTTGGACGTGGAACCTGAATCTTGGGTGATTCGACATCACCGATAGGGGATACTCCCGCCCCTTGGGCGAGTCCCGCAGTTCGCCATGCGGCACCCACCTTGCCAGCGGCGGCCGTTCCGTATTATCGGGATCAAGCTCGGCAATCCGGGACGAAACGAATTCGATCTTTCCCGAAGGCGTTTCCAGTCCGTCACCCGCCGACCAGAACCAGTGGAGCCCGCCTTCATTCGGCCCAAAACCGTGCTCCTTCTTGATTTCCACCCATTCGTCCCATGTCGGGCAATCGTAGACGAAGTGCTTCTTCTCCTTGAACTCTTCCCAAGTGGTTCCATGCTTCGTCGAAGCCAGCGTTCCCCCGTAGGCCGCTTTCAACCATTGCTCGGCGGGCGGAAACACGTCGTCCAATCCCAGTCGCTGGCCGATCATGCGGTGTATCTCGTAGTCACTCTTCGACTCGCCGACCGGCTCGATGGCCTGGTCCTGGTAGAACATGGCCAGGACATCGCTCCGTTGCACCGTCACCAGATCTTCATGCTCGTAGTTGGTCTGCGCGGGCAATATCAGATCCGAGAACGGGATGTCGTTCTCGAGCCAGGGATGCACCCCGACGACGAATTCAATTCGTGGATTTGCCAGCGCCTCCAGCCAGTTCCAGCCGTGGCCCCAGCTTCCCGGCTGACTGCCATTCTCGTTCCACACCATACGAATGCCGGGATGACCGTCGTTGGGGGGAAAGCGGTAGTGGTTGAATTGGTCCTCCGTCTTCGCCAAAGAGGCGGTGGTGCCTCTCCATTCGATGGACGGGCATTGAATGGCTTCGGCGGCAAGGGTCCTGGGGATGAACACCGGCGACTTCGGCCCATGCCCGATCGCATACTCGATCATCGGATTGAGGGCGATCCCGTGATGATCGACCTCGGGATAACGAGGCACCTGTGCCAACGATTTCTTGTAGAAGGAAGGCGCCCCTGTCCTCAGGAACTGTCTTCCCGGGCGGCCAATGCCCTGCATCGCCAACACGTAGGCCTCCAGCCTTGCGGCCACATGCGATAGGGTCCCTCTGATCTTCGGGCCCCCGAAGTAGACCGAGAGCGTGGTCTTCTTGGCCGCCCACTCCCTGGCCAGGGCCCGAATCGTGTGTGCCGGCACGCCCGTTATCTTCTCCGCCCACGCCGGCGTCTTCGCCACGCCGCCGTCTTCGCCCATCGCATGGCGCCTGAACTCCTCGAAGCCGACCGTGTGCGTTCTTACGTATTCCTTGTCATAGCTTCCCTCGACGATCCATGTATGCGCCACCGCGAGATAGAGCGCCCCATCCGAATTCGGCTTGATGGGGATCCACTTGTCGGCGTGAACCGCCGCCGCGTGGTTGAGGTCCGGCGAGATGGCGACGACCTTGATGCCGGCTCGCTTCAGCCATTTGGGCATCTCCAGGGCGATCGATCCCGACATGCCAAAGCCCGTCGCCTCTGGATCGTTACCCGAGAAAATCACCATTTCCGCATGCTCGAGCACGTCGTCCCAGACGGCATCCTGGTAGGGCTCTCCCAGGGTGTCATCGAAGCCCCAGACGTGCTTGGCGCCCCAGTAGTAACCTTCCCAACTGTCGGGGTTCCGCACCTGCTGGGTCCACCATCCCCATCCAAGGTGTTCGCGGATCATGTCAAAGAGATAGTGCCCCCAGAAATGTAGGGACTGCATGTATCCGCTATGGCCGTGCCCGTCGGCTTGAACGAGAACGGGTTCCATCGACCCATATTTCTCATGAATTCGATTCAACTGGCCGACAATGACATCCAGGGCCTGCTCCCAGCTGATCCGGGAATAGCCGCTCTTGCCGCGCTGCTCCGCATTCGGGTTGTCGGGGCTCCAGTCATCCCGCAACAGCGGATATTTTACGCGCGTCGCCGAGTGAACCCTCCGCTTCGCGGCAAATGCCAAAGGCATCTGCACTTCTTTTCTGGGTCGCGTGAAGACGCCCCGTGACGTCTTGATCTCGTAGAGCCTGACGTCTTCGGGAATATAGAAGGGAAGCGACCTGACGATCCTGGAGCCCTCGACGTGACATTCCAGGGGGAAATTAGACCTCGCCAGGCCGCTCGCCGGGTGAGAAACATAAACCACCCTGTGCTCTTGATGGTCGGACATGGATCACATCCCCAGCTTGTTCGTGGCCGGCAACCCGGTGACCGGCGTCGTCATCTTAATCGAAAAGGGCGCGCGGGAAGAGCCCGTATCGACCGCATGGTCGAGGCCGTAGCCGAACATCACCACCCAGGCGCCCGTGTCGTTGCCGGGGCCGCGCCGGATGGCGCCCGAGGCGGCGGCGGGGCCTCGCACATGGGCGCGCTTTTTCCGTAGGTGATTTGGACCGTTCCGATGCGTTGGCGCGACGGTGGAATCCTGTTACAGTTCGCCGCGACACAGGCCCCCTTCGTCGGGCCGCCAACGCGGAAACGGAAACCATGGCGCAGCAGAAGAATATCCGGACCACGATCAAGGACCCCGACCTCGTCGCCCAGCGGCGCGCCGAGATCGTCGACGTGGCGACCCACATGTTCCTCGAACAGGGCTTCCACAAGACCTCGATCCGCGACATCGCCGAGGCCTGTCCGTTCAACCTGGCCAGCCTCTACATGTACGTGTCGTCGAAGGAGGACATCCTCTTCCTCGTCGCCCAGCACCTGATGGAGGAGAAGGCCCGGGGGCTCGCCGAGGTGGCGCCCGGCGGCGACGACCCGGTGGAGGCGTTCAAGGACGCCTTCAGCCGCTATTGCCAGATCGTCCACCGCCACCGCCAGCACGTGAAGCTGCTCTACCGGGAACTCGACGTGCTGCCCAAGGACCGCCAGCAGGTGGTGCTGCGGTCCGATGCCGCGGTCACCGACGTGTTCGAAAAGATCATCCTCGAGGGCGTGCGCACCGGCGCCTTTCGCCAGGTCGACGCCCGCCTCGCCGCCCACAGCGCCGGCTTCCTCGCCCACATGTGGGCGCTCAAGAGCTGGACCCTGAAGCGCTTCGTCACCATCGACCGTTTCATCGACGAGCAGACCGACTTCCTGCTACGCGGTCTGGTGCCCGAAGGGAGCCGTTGGTAGGACGACCGGCTCATGCCGCGCACCCCGCCCAGCCCCGCGACGTTCCGCGAGCGCCAAATCGGCATCCACGACGTGACCTGGTGATGCCGGCGCGGGAGAGGAGATCACGAATTACCGATGGGAGATGATACCGATGGCCAAGAATCCGTTTGAAGACCATCTCGACAAGAACCCGGCCAACTACGTGCCGTTGTCGCCGGTGAGCTTTCTGTCCTGGGCGGCGAGAGCCCACCCCGAGCGCACGGCGATCATCCACGGCGACCAACGCCGCACGTGGCGCGAAATCCAAGGCCGGTGTCTCAGGCTCGCCTCGGCCCTCTCCCGGCGCGGCATCGGCAAGGGCGACGTGGTCTCGGTGATGGCCCCCAACGTGCCCGAGCTGTTCGAGGCCCACTACGGCGTGCCCATGCTGGGCGCCATCCTCAACAACTTCAACGTCCGCCTGGACGCCGCCACGATCGCATTCAGCCTCGACCACGGCGGCGCCAAGGCCCTGATCACCGACAAGGAGTTCTCGCCCACCATCAAGGCGGCCCTCGACCTGCTCGGCCGGGACATCATGGTCATCGACATCGACGACCCCGCCGCCGCCGGCGGCGAGCTCCTCGGCGAGGTCGACTACGAGGCGCTGCTGGCCGAGGGCGACGAGGACTTCGAGTGGTCCCTCCCCGACGACGAGTGGCAGGCCATCGCCCTCAACTACACCTCGGGCACGACGGGCAACCCCAAGGGGGTCGTCGCCAGCCACCGCGGGACCTACATGCTCGCCGTCGGCCACGTCATGGCGTGGGGGATGCCGCTCCATCCCATCTATCTCTGGACGCTGCCCATGTTCCACGCCAACGGCTGGTGCTATCCGTGGACGATCACGGCGATGGGGGGGACCCACGTCTGCCTGCGCCGGGTCGAGCCGAAGCCGATCTTCCAGGCCATCGCCGAGCACAAGGTGACGCACATGTGCGGCGCCCCCATCGTCATGCAGATGATCGCCAACGCCCCCGAAGAGGACCGCGTGCCGTTCGACCACAAGGTCAAGATGCAGACGGCGGCGGCCCCGCCGCCAGCCGTGGTGCTGGCCGAGATGGCGCGCCAGGGGTTCGACGTCGACCACGTCTATGGCCTCACCGAGGTCTACGGCCCCGGCACCATCTGCGCCTGGCACGAGGAGTGGAACGAGCTGCCCATCGAGGAGCAGGCCGAGATCAAGGCGCGCCAGGGCGTCCCCTACCAGGTCATGGAGGACATGATGGTGGCCGACCCCGATACCCTGGAGCCGGCACCCAAGGACGGCGAGACCATGGGCGAGGTGCTGCTGCGCGGCAACACCGTCATGCGCGGCTACCTCAAGAACCCGGACACCACCGACGAGGCCTTCGCCGGCGGCTGGTTCCACACCGGCGACCTCGGCGTCTGGCACGAGGACGGCTACGCCGAGATCAAGGACCGGGCCAAGGACATCATCATCTCCGGCGGCGAGAACATCTCGTCCATCGAAGTCGAGGAGGTCCTCTACAAGCACCCCTCGGTGGCACTCGCCGCCGTCGTCGCCAAGGCCGACGAGAAGTGGGGCGAGACGCCCTGCGCCTTCGTCGAACTCAAGGCGGGCGCCAACGCCGGCGAGGACGAAATCATCGAGCACTGCCGCGACAACATGGCCCACTTCAAGGCGCCCAAGAACGTCGTCTTCGGCGAGTTGCCCAAGACCTCGACCGGCAAGATCCAGAAGTTCAAGCTGCGCGAGCAAGCCAAGGAGGTTTAGGGGCCGGGCAGACTGCGATGGCCTGCAAAAAAAGGGCGCCCGAATTCGAAATTCGGGCGCCCGATTTTTGTGTATGCGAGGATACGCGGGCTTCTATTTCACGTTCACCCAGATGTTCTTTTCCTGGGTCACCTCCTGCATGACGGCGAAGCCCATCTCGCGGCCGTAGCCGCTGTTCTTGTAGCCGCCGTAGGGCGACATGGAGGTCACCGCGCCCCAGGTGTTGATCCAGACGTTGCCGACTTCGAGCGCCTGGGCCGTGCGCATGGCGCGCCCGACATCGCGGGTCAGGATGGTGCCGGCCAGGCCGAAGGGGCTGTCGTTGGCGATGGCGATGGCCTCGGCCTCTTCCTTGAACGTCAGCACCGAGAGCACGGGGCCGAAGATCTCCTCCTGGGCGATCTTCATGGAGTTGTCGACCTCGTCGAAGATGGTCGGCGAGAAGTAGAAACCGTTCTTGAGGTCGGGGTCGTCGGGCGGGTCGCCGCCGAGGATGAGTTTGGCGTCCTTCTTGCCGGCGTCGGCGTAGGACTGGACGCGCGCCAGCTGCTCCTCTGAGATCAGCGGACCCATGGTGCTTTCCTTGTCCATCTGATCGCCGAGCTTTACCGCCTTGGCCTTCTCGACCACCTTGTCGAGCACGGCATCGTGAAGCGATTCGTGCAACAGGAGCCGCGATCCCGCGGTGCAGTTCTGGCCCTGGTTGGCGAAGATGGCCATCGCCGCGATGGTGGACGCGTAATCTTCCGGCGAGTCCTCGTAGACGATGACCGCCGTCTTGCCGCCGAGTTCGAGGCCCACCGGCTTGAGGGTTTTCGAGGCGTTGGCGGCGATGATCTTGCCGGTGTTGGTCTCTCCGGTGAACATGACCTTGGCGACGCCGGGGTGCAGCACCAGGGCCTCGCCCGCGGTCTCCCCGAAGCCGGGCACGATGTTGATGACGCCGGGCGGGAACCCGACCTCTGCGATGAGTTCGGCGAGGCGCATGACCGACATGCAGGCCTGCTCGGCCGGCTTGATGACGACCGTGTTGCCCGCCGCCACCGCCGGCGCGATCTTCCAGATCGCCTGCAGGAGCGGATAGTTCCACGGTATGATGCCGGCGATGACGCCGAGGGGCTCGCGCGCCGTGAAGTTGTAGTAGGGCCCCGGCACCGGGATGGACGTGCCCTCGACCTTGGTCGCCATGCCGGCGAAGTACTCGAGGGCATCGATGGCGGTGACGGCATCGATCTTGGACGAATCGCGGATCGGCTTGCCGGCGTCGAGCGACTCGAGCTCGGCGAATTCGGCGGCGTTGGCCTCGACCAGCTGGCTCAATTTGAACAGCGCCTTGGCGCGCGCCGCCGCCGCCCGCCGGCGCCATGCCGGGAAGGCCTCGGTCGCCGCCGCTACCGCCTTGTCGATGTCCTCGGCCGTGCCCTCGGCGATGCGCGAGATGATCTCGCCGTTGCCCGGGTTGATGGTCTCGAAAGTGCCGCCGGCGGCGGCGTCCACGAACTCGCCGTTGATGAACAGCTTGTACTCGCGGACATTGGCGCTCGATTTCGCTGCAGTTTTCGCCATGATCTCGCTCCCTTCCTTTTATCTCTCTCGTCAATCCTGGCGCAGGACGCCGGTCCGGTCGACCTCGCCCCGCAACACGTCCAGTTCCTCCTTGGTCGGCTCCTTCACCGTCTCGACCTCGTCCGTGGTCTTGACCTCGAAGCCCGTGTTCTCCTTCACGTCCTCGATGGTGACGCCGGGAAACACGGATTTCAGCCGCGCCTCGTCGGTCTCGGGGTCGAAGTCGAAGATGGCCTTGGGCGTGACGATCCACTTCGGGCCGTTGCCCAGAAGCTCCACCTCCTTGCAAATCTTGCGGCCGGGGTAGGAGACGAAATCCACCTTCTCGACCAGCCGGCGCTTGTCGTGGGCGGTGAGGAAGACGTAGCCGTCACGCACCGAGTTGACGACGTCGTTGATGCCCACCGAGCCCGGGCCGCGGAACGTGATGTCGCCGGGTTTGCCGAGGCCGATGAGGTTGGCGTTGCCGAACTTGTCGGCCTGGATACCGCCGATGAAGAACTTGTCGGCGAACCAGAAGTGATTGGTGTCGCGATAGGGGCTTCCGTCCTCGTAGTATTTCTCGCGCCCCGGCGGGCAGTAGAACAGGAACGTCTCGGAGTGGTCGTGCACGGTCTCGGCGTACTTGAGAAGCTCGTAGCTCGACGACGTCGCCGGCAGCTTGTCGATCTCCACGTCCGTGACGTTGCACAGGAAACAAGTCCCGCCGAGTTGCAGTTTCATGTTCGGCGCGTGGGTCTTCTGCGCCAGCATGGTGGCGGCGAAGAAGATCTCGGTGCTGGCACCGGATGTCACCCGGTCCCCGTCCTCCATCTCCCGGCAAAAGAGGACCGCCATCATTTCCTTCCAGGTATAGTCGCTCATGGTTCGGCTCCTCGGTTCTACCAGGTGACAATGGGGGCGACGTAGAGCCCCAGCAGCTTGCGCAGCCCGATGCGCTCCAGATAGGCCACGTGGTCCTCGGGCTCGCGGATGTAAGTGTCGAGGTACTTCTCCCACGTTTTGGTGTCGCCCTTGCGGTTGGCCTCGCTGGCGGCGATGTATTCCTGCAGGTGGTCGAGGTCCTCCCGATAGCTGCCGTGGGCGGCATAGGGATGGGCGCCGTAGGGCGCCTCGACGACGTCGTCCGCATACGACACCGAGGTCATGAACGGGTTCTTGCGGATCAGGTCGTTGGGCACGACGTGCTCGGCGACCAATATGATGCGGTCCGAGGCGCGCGCGATCCAGCGGTCTCCGAAGGGGGCGCCGAAATGCTGACCGTTGCCGTAGGGATCGGACCAGCCGACGTGGATGATCGCCACGTCGGGCCGCAGGGCGGGGATCGCCAGGTACTTCTTCTTGCCGCCGATGGGGTCGGTGAACTCCCTGAAGTCGGGGTTAAGCTCGGGGATGCTGGAACCGATGCCGCCCCGCCACGACATGAAGTCCTGGCCCGCCGAGCCGGCGAACAGCGCCGCGTAGAGCGTGTACTCGCTGCACTCCCAGATCTCGATCTCCTTGGCCTCGGCGGCCTTACGGAAGTTGTGGCCGATCGGGCAGTACTTCTCGAGCCCGACGTAGGGCGCGATCACCTTTCGGGCGCAGCCGGCGCCGATCAGGAGGTCGATGTCGAGGCCCGCCGTCGCCGAACCGACGATGGTGAGGTCCTTCAGGCCCTTCCTGATGATCTCGCGGACCATGATCATGGGGTGGTTGTCGGCGACGAAGCCGCCGATGGCCACGGTCATGCCGTCCTCGATTCGGCCGACGGCCTCGGCCACCGTTCGGATGACCTCCTTGCGTTTCTTACTTTGTGACATTCCGTTCTCCAGTGAACGTTGCGTACTTCGTGGTTTTTGCTGTTGAACCCGTCAGCGGAGCAGGATGGACACCGTGCACGCCGCCGAATCCATGCCCAAGAGCAAACCGCCCTGGTTATGGGTGAGTGCCACCTTGGGATTGTTGCCCGCCTGGCGATCGCCGGCCTCGCCGCGCAGCTGCCAGACGAGTTCGGCCACCTGCAGGAGCCCGGTGGCGCCGACCGGGTGGCCACGGGCGACGAGGCCGCCGCTCGGATTGACGGGACGGCGGCCGCCGATGGTCGTCACGCCGTCGTCGATGAGGCGCGGCCCCTCGCCGGGGCCACAGAAGCCTAATCTTTCGTAGATCAGAAGCTCCGCCGGGGCCATGGCGTCGTGGACCTCGGCGATATCGACGTCCTCGGGCCCCACCCCGGCCGCCTCGTAGGCCAGGCCCGCCGTCATCGCCACCATGTCGGGCTTGGTGTCGCCGGCCAACCGGTATTGCCCCGAGGTCAGGGCGATGGCGCCGATCCTGACCGGCGGCTTGTCGGTGTAGCGCTTGGCGTCCTCGGCGGGGCACACGATGGCGGCGGCGGCGCCGTCGGCGATCGACGAGCACATGTAGAGCGTCAGGGGATCGGCGATCATGCGCGAGGTGAGCACGTCTTCCTCGGCGAGCGGCTTGCGGTGCTGGGCATAGGGGTTGAGGGAGCCGTTGTGGCTGTTTTTCACCACCACCTTGGCGAAGTCGGCCGGCGTCCAGCCGTATTCCTTCATCTTGCCCTTGAGGTTGGTCTTGGGGTGGATGGCGTAAGCGGCCGAGAACTGCATGCCCATCTGGGACAGCTCGATCTCGGAATCGGCGGCCAGCGCGCTGATTGACTTGGCGGTGTCGCCGACGAACATCTTCTCGGCGCCGACGGCGAGCGCCATGTCGGCGTTGCCCGACGCTACCTCCAGCCACGCCCCGCGCAGCGCCGTGGCGCCGCTGGCGCAGGCGTTCTCGACGTTGACGACGGGGATGCCGCCAAGGCCCGATTCCTGGAGCACCACCTGCCCGCGGATACCCTCCTGGCCGGTCAGCAAGCCGCCCAGCGAATTGCCGAAGTAGGCGACCTGGACGTCCGCGGCACCGACGCCGGCGTCGCCGAGCGCCTTCCACACGGCCTCGCGGCCGAGGTCCTTGAGGCGCTTGTCCTCGAACTTGCCGGCGGGGTGGGCGCCGACGCCGATGATGGCGACGTCCCTCATGCGCCGGTTCCGTTGGACGCCACCGGGCGGTACTTGTAGGTCAGCACCGGGCGACCCTGTTCGTCCTTGCGCACCGGCTCGATGACGAGTTCCATCTCCATGCCGTCGGCGAGGGCGTCGGCCTCGACCGGTACGTCGTCGCTGATCAGCGCGAAAACGCGCGGGCCTTCGGGCAACTCGACGTAGGCCTGGAAATAGGGCGCCGTGAAGCCGACCGGGGCGGCGTTGGCGATGGTGAAGCTGTAAAGCCGCCCGCGCTGGCCGATGGCGACCTGCTCCATGGTGTCGGCGCTGACACAGGCCGGGCACACGGCCATGGGGTGGGGCACCGTGGCGCCGCAGGCGCGGCAGCGGCTGCCGATGAGATAGGCCTCGTCATCGGGCCCCTCGGGGACGTGGAAGGCCCCGGGGACGAGCATCACATAGTCGTTCGGGCGCAGGTCGAAGACGCGATCCATACCTTCCCTGCCGGGTTTTTCGGTAATCGGTTTTATGCCAGAACAGGCGTCTACTATAACATTGTTCCAATTGCCCCGCATCTAAAGCACGACCACGGGGCTGTCAAGAAAGATCAGTTGGAAATCGCTGTGATTCCTGAAATCCTTGATTCCCGCGGACAAGGCCATCGCGATCCCCGCGGCCAGGACCAGCCCCACACCGCCGCTGCCCTTGATAGACGACCGGCGCGAAAACCCTTTCTCAAGGACCTTCCCAACGTGCGAACCACATGTGTGCTTGCTCGTTGCCGTTCCTCCCCTAATGGTCGCTAGCCTTTTGCAACACCCTTCGATATACCCCCCCTTGACTTCGATCAAGTAACGACCCTGGGGCTAGCTTGTACGGTCTAAACGCCCGGAAACGTTATCTCTTGGACCGTCTGAAGGCTTTGGTAACGTTCCCGGCAAGCGCCATCGGTGTGGGGCTGGGTCAGGCAGTGGAGAAGCGGTTGAGGGCACGCCAATGAAGCGGCTGGTGGTGGAGCTTTTCGATTCGGCGAGGCGGATTGCCGGCGTCGCGGAGGTCGAATTGGAGCTGGAGGAGGCGGCGACGGTCAGGGACATGCTGCGCGCCCTGGCGGCGTCGTATCCGGCCTTGCGGGGCCCCGTCATCGATCCCGAGGGTTGGTCGGCGCGGCCCTATATCCTTTTGAATCTCGACGGGAAGGAGACCATCGATGACGACGACCTCGAACTCCCCCACGGGGCCCGGGTGCTCCTGATGTCGACCTTGGCTGGAGGACGCAAGTGAACGGCCACGTTACTGGCTCAAGCCCCCGATGAAATAATCAGGTGGGGGGCAAGAAAATGGCGCGAGCGCGCAAGGCAACTTCCAGACTTATCCGCGTCTCTGGAATTCTTAGATCGATTCCGAACATCGTATCCAACTTATTCAGTCGGTAGCGCAGGGTTGTCACGTGGATGCCCAAGGCATTGGCGCAAGACTGATACCGGCAATTCCCATTGAGGAAGAGTTCGGCTGTATGAAGCAGATTCGACTGGTGCGTTGCGTCATAATCCTCGACGCTACCCAATATGTCCGCGACATAGCCTTTTAACGCGTCTTGATTGGTCGCACTGAGCAGCTGTCCCAGCGGGCCGAAGTCGTCCTCCCGGACAAAACCCTCCATACCGAGGCGCTTTGCAATTGCGATGAGTTCAGCACACTTCTGTCGAGCCGGCTGGTAGTCCTCCAATTTTCGGCACAAACCACTTGCGGCCACAACTACTTTTGCACTTGTCGTCCACAACATCTCATCGTGCAAGCGGCTGACGAGCGCCTCGAATGACACGGTTGCATCCGATTTCTCGGGCAAGAATACGACAAATGAATCGTCATCGATGAACGTGGTGGCGCCCGCGGTGTAGGGGCTGCAGTGTCTGAGTAATTTGCGCAGCACATCCGCTCTGCTAGACGGTGTCAGCGCATTCATCTCGTAATCATTCGAAAGGGACAATACGACAATCTGGGCCGGCCCCTCCAAAAGCAGACCCAGTTGCCGCCCACGTTCAATTATTTCTACGGAGTCCGTCCACTTTTCTTGGAACAAACGTTTAAAGAATTCGCCATGCGTCTCCACTCTCGTGCTGAAACGCACATGTTCACGCATAAACAAAACAGCTAGTGCGAGTCGCGCTTCGTCGGCCAGCATCGTATCGTAGGTGAGAACCTCGACACCATCCGTGAATATCGCAATATACCCAAGTGTTACTTTGTCTCCGTTTATAGGTTCGACAACGACCTCGACTTTGTCCGGCCCGCCAATGGCTGAAAAGTCTTTATGTTCGCGTTCTGAAAAATGCGACGTCCGTGCCGTATCCATAAGATGACCGAATTCCCGAATGTCTGCTTGTGATACGTTTCGTTCCCATTCTGAATCCGACATCAATTCAGGTTTAGGCGACCGACGCGCGATCACTTGATTCATCGCGAGATCAACAACGAGAAAGGGATGCCGCAGTGAGGCGGCGATATGGTCGACGACGCTTGTAACCGTCTCCCCCGATAGAACGTGCTCCATCGCCGCCGTATGCACTTCAATCGAGCGACGAAGTTCGACCGCGTGCTGATGCTCGATCTGCAGGCGATGTGCCTTCTCTATGGCAAGAGCTGTAAGCTGCGCCGCAACCTGTAGAAACGCCAGCTCATCCTCGCTGACTACGTGAACCTCGTGGGCGTGGACGCCCATGACCATCGAGCGACCTTTTTCGTCCAATGCCTGAAGCGGAACGAGAACAACCGTATGATAGTCTCGCTCGTAGGCTTCCCTTTGATAATCCGGAAACTCGGCTGACTGCTGTATGTCCGGGATGATAACGGGCTGCCCCGTTTCAAACACTTGCCGGGACGGGCTGGTCTTCAGCAACCATTGCTCTTGGGGAGCAACCGGCTGATCGAAGTATGGATCGTGTCGGGCGCATAAAACGGAGTATCCGGTTTCAATATCGATAGCTTGGATCGCGCTGCTCGACCATATCGACCGATGGCATACCGCTACCGTGATCTGACTTAATACCTCGCTGAGTTCCGAGGTGGCGTTAACCAACTGAGCTATATGGCCAAGGCTTTTCAGGCGACTGGCGATTTTCGTGGGCATGATTAGGCAGACATGTCATTGGGCCTGGAATGGACGTCAATCACCTACGCTCGATCATTTTATACGTCGTTTCATAGGATAAATAAATGTCAAATTCCTGTGTTCCGTAGGTTGATTAATAACCCTGGTCCGGTATCAAATTCACTATGTTTATTGCCTGGTGGCTGGGAAAGACCTGTCCATGAGCAAACGAATAAAGCAACTGGTTACGGAGTTTTTCGGCCCGGCAAGGGAGATCACAGGGGTCGCGGAGGTCGAGCTGGATTTGGAGACGACGGCGTCGGCCCGGGACTTGCTGCGCGCCCTCGCGGCGTCGTACCCGGCTCTGAAGGGCCCCATCATCGACCCCGAGGGCTGGTCGACCGCGCCCTATATCCTCATGAATCTCGATGGTAGGGAGACCATTCAGAATTACGACCTCGAGCTCCAGCCTGGGGCCCGGGTGCTCCTGATGTCAGCCTTGGCCGGAGGATAGCCAGATGAACGGTTACACCGGAAAAGCTCTGATCATTGACCTCACGGAACGCAAATCGGAAGAAATTGAACTTTCCCAGTCCATGCTCCGCGCCTACCTCGGAGGGTCCGGGCTCGCCGTGCGGCTGCTCTACGACCACCTGGCGCCGGGGGTGGACCCCCTGGAGCCGGGCAACGTCATCGTGTTCGCTTGCGGCGTGTTTGCCGGCACCATCGTGCCCGCCGCGGCGAAGCACTCCGTCGCCACCAAATCCCCCCTCACGGGCATGCTGGGCGATGCCATGGCCGGGAGCTTCTTCTCCCACACCCTGAAGCGCGCCGGTTACGACGCGGTGGTGATACTGGGGCGCGCCGACACGCCGGTGTACGTGTTCATAGACGATCACACGGTGTATTTCCGTGATGCCCGGGCGCTGTGGGGCCAGGAGTGCTTCGCCACCGAAGAAGCGATCCGCGAGGAACTCGGGGACGAGGCGGTGCGGGTCTCCGCCATCGGCACGGCCGGCGAGAATCTCGTGCGTTTCGCGTGCATCGGCAACGACCGGGGCCGACAGGCCGGACGTACCGGGCCGGGGGCGGTCATGGGATCGAAAAACCTCAAGGCGATCGCCGTGCGCGGATCGGGCGCCGTGGCGGTCGCCGACAACGACGCCGTCTACCAGACCTCCTGCGACTTGATCACGCAAGCACAGGGTCCGGCGACCGGCAAGTACCGCGAGCCGGGGACGGTCGGCAACGTCCTCACCCTGAATCGCCTCGGGGTCCTCCCGGTGCGCAATTTTCAAAGGACGGCGCTCGACGAGGCCGAAGGCATCTCCGGCGAGACCCTTCACCGCCGTCACCATGAGAAGACCGTGGCCTGCGCGGCGTGCCCCATCGCCTGCGAGCAGGTCATGAAGGTCGCCGAGGGGTCTCATGCGGGGGCACGGGTCTCGGTGGACTACGAGACCCTGTTCGCGCTCGGTCCGTGTTGCGACGTCGACGACCTGCCCGCCGTCATTCGTGCCGCGGAGCTGTGCGACACGCTCGGCATGGACACGCTCAGCACGGGCGTAACCCTGGCCTGGGCGATGGAAGCGGCGGAGCGCGGACTGCTTCCTCCCGACGACGGCGTCGACCTGCGCTTCGGCAACGCCGATGCCATGGTGGCGATGATCCTCAAGATCGCGCGGCGCGAGGGGCTCGGCGAGATCCTGGCGGAAGGATCGAGGCTGGCCGCCCAGGAGGTGGGCAAGGACAGCGACTACTTCGCGATACACTCAAAGGGGCTGGAGCTGCCGGGCTACGACCCGCGCGGCATGAAGACGTACGCGCTCGGCCTCGCCGTCGGCACGCGCGGGGGATGCCACAACCGTTCGCTGGCCTACGAGCCGGATCTCAAGGGCAAGGTCGACCGTTTCAAGGCGGAAAAAGGCCGCGGCCAGATAGCCATGGCCCAGGAGGATGTCGCCGTGCTCCTCGATTCGCTCGGCATCTGCAAGTTCATGCGAGGATGCTTCACGGACCTGCACGAGGAGGGTGCCCGGCTCTACTCCCAGGCGACCGGCTGGGATGTGAGCGCCCAGGAACTCGTTGAGGCGGGCGAGCGAATTTCCAACCTCAAGAAGATGTTCAACGTCCGCGAAGGGTGGACGCGCGAGCTTGACAGCCTGCCGCCGCGACTAATGCAAGAGCCCATCCCGGACGGGCCCGGGAAAGGCGTCTCGCTGCCACCGGCGGAACTCGAACTGCTGGTCTCGGACTACTACGAAGCCCGCGGCTGGACCGCCGAGGGAGAAGTGGCGCCGGCGACCCAGGACCGCCTCGGGCTGTCGGGCCAGACGGCATGAGCCCCTCGCCGCATGTTCCGATCTCGCCCCACGCCCGGCTCGTGGTGTGCGATCCCGACCTCTGCGTCGGATGCCAGTTGTGTGAGTTCGCCTGCGCCTCGGTGAAGGACAACAGCGCCAATATCCTGCGCTCGCGGATCAGGGTCATGCGTCAGGAGCCGATCCTGATGATCTCGATAGCCTGCCGAGGGTGCGAGGATCCGGTCTGCGTGAAGGTGTGCCCGCGCGACGGTGCGCTGGCGGTGAACCCGGACAACAGCCTGATCGACGTCGACAACGACAAGTGCGACGGCTGCGGGTGGTGCATCGACGCCTGTCCCTTCGGCGCCATCGTCCTCGACCCGGAAACGAAGCGGGTGATCATCTGCGATCTGTGCGCGGGGCGTGACGCGGGACCGGCCTGTGTCGAGATGTGCTCCAAGGACGCCTTGGAGGTGTCCACGCCGGCGGTGGTGGCGGGCAAGGTCAGCCAGAGCGCCTTGCGGACCTTGATGGATGCACTGGACGAACCCGCCTAGGGAACGGCATCATCGGGTTTGGCGCGGGCGCGAGAGCAGTCAGTCACTTCCGAGCGCGGTGTTTTGGGGGATACATGGAAAAAACGGGTAAAGACAGCATAAGGCTGCGCATCAAGCGGGACGGCTCCCTGTCGGAGGAGGCGGCACGGTTCGACGAGTACGAGGTACCGCGCCAGGAGGGTTGGACCATCATGAACGCGTTGAACTACATCCACGAACACCTCGACCCGAGCATCGCTTATTACAGCTCGTGCCGGATCGGCAAATGTGACGCGTGCGACGTGCTCATCGACGGCGCGGTCGAACTGACGTGCATCGCCAAGTTCGAGCGCGACGTGACGATCGAGCCGGTCGAAGGTTCCGTACTCATCCGAGACCTGGTGGTGGACACATCCAGGCCCAAACGCAGGAAAATGGGGAAACTCCTCGGAAGTTAGAGGTCTTGCCGGATCGGGCCGTCCGACCGGGATCGATCGGAGTTGTAGGGAGGCAGGTACATGGCGAATCCTTCGAGTTCCCTCGTCGATAGGGTGGTGGAGACCGATCTCCTCATCATCGGCAGCGAAGGGGCCGGCGCCCGCGCGGCCATCGAGGCCGCCGATCGCGGGATTACGGTCCTGGTGGTAACCAAGGGCTATGCCGGAAAGAGCGGCGCCACGCTGACCGCCGGCGCCGACATCGATGTCGACAGCCGCAGCCTCGTCGAACTCTTCGACCTGCCCGGCGATGTGCGCGATACGCCGGAAACCTTCATGGAGGACATGCTGGTCGAAGGGGAGTACATCAACGACCAGCGCCTCGTCGCCATCCATGCCGAGGAGGCAAGTGCGCGGGTAAAGGATCTCGTCGATTGGGGCCTCAAAGTGGACGAGATGCACCACGCCCCCGGGCACCGGTATCCCAGGGGGTTATGGGTAGAGGGGACCGAGTTCCCGCGGGTGCTGGTGGCCCAGATGAAGAAAAGGAAGATCGACTTCCTCGAACACTTCATGATGACCGACGTGGTGGTGAGCGACGGCCAGGCGGCCGGGGTGGTGGGTGTCTGCCTCGCCACCGGCGAAGTTCTTTTCATTCGGGCGAATGCCGTGATCCTGTGCACCGGCGGTGCCATGAGGGTCTACTCGCTCATCACCGCCCCCGACGAGATCACCGGCGACGGCATGGCCGCCGCGTACCGGGCTGGCGCCGAGCTCCAGGACATGGAGTTTGCCATGTTCCTGCCCTACTGCATGATTCATCCCGCCGCCGTCACCGGCAACTACTTCCCCTACATGATGTCTTATATGCTCGACTCCCACGCGCTGAACCGGCAGGGCCAGCGCTACATGGCAAAATGGGACCCCGAACGAATGGAGGAGAGCACCCGCGACATCAACTGCATCGCGGCGGCGGCCGAGGTCACCGAGGGACGGGGCAGTCCCCACGGCGGCACCTACCTGTCCTTCAAGCACCTGCCGGACAACCTGATTGACTTCTCCTCCAAGTGGTTCCCCCCGTGCAACGCCGATTGGAAGGAAGGGGGGTTCGACATGCGCGACTATATGCCCGACCCCACGAAGGAGGCGATCGAGACCGGACCCTGCGCTCATTTCTGGAATGGCGGCATCCGCATCAACGAACGCTGCGAGACCAACATTCCGGGGCTCTACGCCGCCGGCGAAGGGACGGCGAGCATCCACGGCGCCAACCGGATATCGGGCAACGCGCTGACCATGACCCAGGTATGGGGACCGAGGGCGGGAAGGTTCGCCTCGGAATACGTCAGCAAGAACAAAGCGCCCGAGCCCGGGAAAGACGAGATCGAGCGGCTCGCCGAAAAGATGCTTGGCCCCCTCGAGCGTTCGGACGGCCCGACGCCGGTGGAACTCCGGAAGGAAATTCAACACCAGGCGGACGGAAACGTGTGGGTGGTCCGCAAGGGTGAGTTGCTGGAGAACGCCCTGGAACGCATCGGGCCGATGCGCGGCGAGGACATTCCCAACCAGGCGACGAGGACCAAGGAGCGCGTCTACAACCGCGATTGGATGATGGCGCTCGAGAACGAGAACATGGTCGACATCCTTGAGATGCTGGCCCGGGCAAGCTTGATGAGAACGGAAAGCCGCGGTTCGCTGTATCGCTACGACTTTCCGCAAAAGGACAACGTCGACTGGCTGAAGAACATTCGCCTGCGAAACGTTGACGGGGAAATGACGGCGACTCTTTTCGACGCAGATCTCGCGCACAGAACGCCGGAAAAGGAAATCGTTGCATACGGCAGGAAGCGATGAGCGAGAGTAACATCGGAGAAGGGTCGTCCGTGGGGCCCGATCCTTACCCGTCGGGGCCGCCCCGGTACCAGTTAGTGACGTGCGTACGCGATCTGTGCGTCGGCTGCCAGATGTGCGAGTTCGCCTGCGCCATAGTCAAGGAGGGGACCGCCAATATCCTCCGCTCCCGCATCCGCCTGGTGCGCACGGAACCGGTCCTCATGGTCTCCATCGCTTGTCGCGCCTGCGCCGAGCCGGCCTGCGTGGATATCTGTCCACAGCCCGGCGCCATGGTCATCAATCCGGAAAATGGACTGGTCATGGTCGAAAACACCCATTGCGACGGGTGTGCGCATTGCATCGACGCCTGCCCTTTCGGCGTCATCGCCCTCAACCCCGATACCAAGCTCGCCGTCATCTGCGATCTTTGCGAGGACCGGGCCGAGGGGCCGGCCTGCGTGGAGATATGCCCCAAGGACGCCCTGGAGATATCAACGCCCGAGATCATCGCCCAAAAGGCCCGCAAGGGGGCGCTCCGGCAACTGCTCGAGGAATTGGCCGGGCCTGAATAAGGCACTAGAACGCATGGCGGGCCAGTCGATCGAGGTCTGCGTCCAGCGACGACGTCGCTGTCGTGTCACTCCGTCTTGCCGATACCGGCGGTTTCCCGACTCCCGCAAATGATCAATGAACTGTTGAGGTAAACGCGGGACGCCTGCAACAGATCGGCGATCGCCATGCTTTCGTTGGCGACGTTGATGTCCGATGCCTTTCCGGGGCCGTAGATGGCGGTCGGAATGCCCGCCCTCGCCAAGTGCGACGCGTCGGTACCGAAAAACACCTGCGGAAACAACGTGCCGACAAACGGGCGGCTGCCGCACAACGCGGCGTGGGCCGCCGCCACCGCGTCGATGACCGGTTCGTCGGCCGACATTTGGAAGGGGTGCTGCTGTATAAACTCCGGCGCACCGAGCAACTCCACGTCCGCATCCAGCGTCGGGTCCTCCGCCGCCAGGCGCGCCACCAGGCTGGTTAGATCGTCGAGGACGCTGTCGGGGGTCATTCCCGGCACCGTTCGAACGTCGATCATCGCCTCGGCGCGCGCCGCCAGCATCGACGCCATGGCCCCCCCACTGACGAGCCCGACGTTGACGGTCGGCAGTTCGGGAAAATCCTCGTGCGGGGTGAAGGTCACGATATCTTCGTTCAGGCCGGCCAGGACGCCGACCATCTTGGCCACCGCGTTGACGCCGTCGCCACGTTGCGAGACGTGGATGCCGTGACCGCGCACGACGAGACGCAACTGGGTGACTCCACAATGGTTGGTCATCACCTTCAAGTCGGTGGGCTCTCCGTTGATCGCCGCGTCCGCGGTGAACCCCTGGTCCAGCATGTGGCGGGTGCCGAACCCGAGGGCGTCGCATTCGCCAATCACCGCCGACAGGGTGATCCGGCCACGCAAGTGCTCGGTGACTTGGCTCAGCGCGGACAGGCAGCCGATCATCGCGCCGACGGCGCCTTTCATGTTGTTGATCTCGGCGCCTACCAGCCGATCCCCCTGACGGCGAGGCGAAAACGGATCCGTCGACCAGCCTTCGGCAATGGGCAGGGTGTCCAGGTGCCCGTTGAAAAGGAGATGCGGACCTGGACGGCCGCTTTCAAGCGTGGCGAGGACGTTACGCCGACCCGGAGCAACCTCCTGTTCGACGACCGTAAGGCCGAGTCGTCTGAGTTCTTCGGCCGTCCAGCTCGATATGGCGTCCTCGGCACCCGATACGCTGGGCAGGGAAACCAGCTTTTCCACCACCGAGATGACGTAATCGTCGTCGATGACGTTTGAAAGGTTCATGTCGGCTTCCCTCCCCATTGTCGGCGACGACCGCCCTACACCCGCACCAGATCCAGGTTCCCGTAAGGGTCCACGGTGAGCTTCCAGTTTGGCGGAGCGAAGGTGGTTGCCGTGGATTCGCCGATCACGGTCGGGCCCCACAATTCCGTTCCCACCGGCAGGTCGGCCCGATCAAAAAAATCGCACTTTTGTTTCCCGCCCAAAGCCAACCACCCGCTCTGTGGTCTGGGGGCCGTCGCCGGCCCTGCGGCCGGGGAGGAAGACGCCAGCCCGGTGCCCGCCACACTTCCCTCCAGGCGCAGGTTGACCAACTCGATCTCCGCTTGGGGGTCCGCGAAACCGAACTTCGCCTTGTGCAGCCCATGAAATCGCCGCACAAGGGTGTCGCATTTCAGTTGTGAAAGGCGGGGCACGGGTACCGCCAGTTCCGATGCCTGGCCGGCGTAGCGGAGATCGACCGTGAACCGCCAACGCGGATGCCGCCGCCCGGCAATGGCCTGCATTTCGCCCTCGTTTTCGGCCTGAAGCTCGCCAAGCCATTGCCGCAGTTCGGAATCGCCGAGGCGTGAAAATCGGGTCAGGCGGGTGCGCACGAAATCCCGTTTGAGATCGGCACAAAGCAATCCATAGGCGGAGAAAGCGCCCGGAAACCGGGGCACGACGACATGTTTGATGCTAAGCTCGGCGGCGACGCTGCAGGCGTGCAGGGGGCCGGCCCCCCCGTACGCCACGAGCGTGTAGTCTCGCGGATCATGCCCCTCGCGCACCGAGACCAGGCGCACCGTACTGGCCAGCTTGGCGTTGGAGATGGTGAAGGTTTTTTCAGCCACCCCTTGCGGCGTGTCGCCGATGCGCCGGGCAAGCGACGCGTAAGCGGCTTCGGCGGCCAATGTATCCAGCGTCATCCTGCCACCGAAGAAGGTCTCGGCGCGCAGCAGCCCGATCAGGGCAAGGGCGTCGGTCACCGTCGGTTGGCTCCCCCCTCCCCCGTAGCAGGCCGGTCCTGGATTGGCGCCGGCACTTCGCGGGCCAACCGTGAGCAGTCCGCCCTCGTCGACCGATACAATCGATCCGCCGCCGGCGCCCACCGTCTCGATGGCAAACATGGGAAGAGTGATCGGCAGTCCCTCGATGCGCAAACGGGTGGAAACGTTTGCCCGCCCTCCGGAAATCAGGCAGACGTCCGTGCTCGTCCCCCCCATGTCGAAGGAGACGACGTTCTTCAGGGACTTTTGCCGGGCGACCCGGAGAGTGGCCAGGACGCCCCCCGCCGGTCCCGAATGGCAGGTGGCGGCGGCATGGAGACCGGCGCTCTCCGGTGGGAGCACGCCGCCGTTCGAGCACATGACGTAGATGTCGCCGCCGAATCCGTGCTCGGCGAAGCGTCCGCGGAAACGTGACAGGTACCCCTTGACCTTGGGGCCGACATAGGCCGCTATGGCGGTCGTACTCATGCGCTCGTATTCGCGAAAGTGTGGCGCCGTCCGGAACGACGTGGCGACATAGAGGGACGGCATGAGCTCGGCCAACATGGCCTCGACCCGGGCTTCATGGGACGGATTGGCATAGGAGTTCAAAAGGCACACGGCCACCGCCTCCACGCCTTCGGCCATCATCGCCTGGGCGGCGACGCGCACGCTCTCCGGGTCAAGGGGACGGTGCACGCTGCCGTCGGCAAGGATGCGCTCGTAGACCTCATAGCGAAGATGGCGAGGCGCCAGGGGCACGACCTTGCGGGTGAAAAGATTCCAAATATTGCCGCGATCCTGTCGCTGGAACTCCAGGACGTCACGAAATCCAGCGGTGGAAATCAAACCCAGCCGGGCGCCCTTGCGTTCCAGGATGGCGTTGGTGGCGACTGTGGTGCCGTGGATGATGGAACGGACGGCGGAGAACGGCTCGTTCAGTCGCGCCGCGGTATCGATGGCGCTCAGCGACTGGTCATCAGGGGTCGTCAGTCCCTTGACCACGCGCAAATCGTCACCATCCTGGGCCACCACGTCGGTGAATGTGCCGCCCACGTCGATACCGACCCTGAATTGACCGCGATCACCTCCCATGCCGTCCGCGCCCGTGCAACTTGCCCACGGACTGCGGATAGTGCGCGGTCGCGTGCTGCGTGCTTATCTTGCCCTCGAGAAGGTCGTCCAGAATTCGTTCCACGGGCCGGTCTCGCGGATCCCCGAACCCTCCCCCACCACCGACCACGACGCGGACCACATCCCCCTTCCTCAGCGGTTGGCGGGTCTTCGAGGGCAGGCTGATCTCGGCACCGTCGCGCAATATCGAGAATGACCCCGTGGAGCCGGGACATCCGCCGGCGGCGCCGGCCGGCGCGAAAAGGTGGCGGTCGGAATAACCGAAGAATTCGACCCCGTCCTCGATCACCTCGTACTCGCGCACCGAACCCAACCCTCCCCGGTAGCATCCGGCGCCACCGCTGTCGGGAAGCAGTTCATATCGCTTCATGATGATAAAGGGGTGATCCGATTCCACGGCTTCGCTCGGTGTGATCAGGCAGTTGGAGAGCGGCACATCCAACATATCGGCGCCGTCGCCGCCGGGATATCCTCCCCAACCGCCCCCGATGTCCTCGATGAATATACTGAACTCGCCGTCCTTGAACCGGGACAGGCCGGAGGTGGTGTTGGCGTGGAATCCAAGGGCTGGAATTCTTTCGGGGATGGCCTTCTGAAGCGCCAGAAGCAGCGCGTCGAAGACCCGGTACGCACCGCACATCCGGGCCCGCACCGCCGCCGGAGGCGCCGGATTGACGATCGATCCTTGGGGAGCGGCAATGGAAATCGGGCGATAGCAGCCATCGTTGGCGGGGATCGCCTGGTCTCCCGAGGAAAGGGCCATCTTTATCGCGCTGTAGGTGCTCGAATAGGTGGAACCGATCGGCACGTTCAGGAAATCCTTCGCCTGCGGCGCCGATCCCTCGAAATCCACATGCAGATCCTCCCCCTCCACTTGAACGGCGACGCGGACCGCAATCGGCTTGGGGTCGACGACGCCGTCGTCGATGAAATCCTCCGCCGTGTACCTGCCGTCGGGGAGACGCGCGATGGCGGCGCGCATCAATTTCTCCGAATAGTGCATCGCCTCCTCGACGTAAAACGCGAAGGTTTCCGTGTCGTGACGTTCGACCAGTTCGAGGATGCGTCGCCGTCCGACCTCGTTGGCCGCCAACTGGGCGTGGAGGTCTCCCCAAGTAGCTTTCGGCGCGCGGAAGTTGCTGAAAACGATGTCGCGAAAAATTCCGTTGGCAGCGAAGTCGCGCCGGCGGTTGAGTTTCAAGGCGGTGAAGCGGAGGCCTTCCTCGTAGAATTCGCGCGCATCGAGGGTGAGACCCGAAGCGCCGCCGCCGATGTCGACGTGATGGGCGATGCTGCCGGCGAAACCGATCAAAGCCTTGCCGGCGAAGATGGGGGTGAAGATGGTGATGTCCTGCAAATGCTGGCCACCGATGTAAGGGTCGTTGGTGACGAACACCTCGTTTGGCCCGATACGCCCACCGTACTTGCGAAGACAAGCCTGCATGGGCAGGGACAGGGAACTCATCTGGATCGGGATGTGTTCGGCCTCGGCGACAATGCGCCCCTTGGCGTCGAGGAGCGCGCACGAGCAGTCGCGCGCTTCGCGGATGACCGTCGAATGGGCCGATTGCAGCAGAATGATCCCCATCTCCTCGGCAATCGCGTGGAAGGCGTTGATGAGGACGTTGAGGGTGACCGGATCGGCCTTCACGACGATTGCTCCGTGATGAGCGTGTTTGGGGCCAGTTCTTTTATCACCACAAAGACCTCCTCCACCAGTTCGCTATCCAGGGCCGGGGCCGGACCGGCCCTTCCTTCCAACGGTGTAGGCTCCAACTTAAAACGTGCTATCGTCCGCCGCGGCAAGTCAATCAGGGAGACCAGGAATGGCCGAAGAGGGTTACGTGGCACCGCATACCGTCGACGAAGTGGTATCGCTGCTTGTCGAGGCGGGCGGGGATGCAAGGGTGATGGCGGGTGGCACGGACGTTTTGGTGCAGCTTCACGCTGACTTGATAGAGCCCGGTCTTTTTGTCGACATCAAGAACATACCCGAACTGCGTACCATCGCGGCGGAAGCCGGAGGTTTCCGCGTCGGGGCCGCGGTGACGAGCATGGAACTGGTGGACCATGAGGCTTTTAACGCCGCTTGGCCGGGAGTGGTCGAAGGCGTTGCGCTGATCGGTTCGGTCCAGGTGCAGGGCCGTGCCACCATGGGGGGCAATCTTTGCAACGCTTCCCCGGCCGCCGATAGCGTGCCGCCATTGATCGCGGCGCAAGCCGTCGCCGCCATCGTGGGTCCCGGTGGACCCCGCGAGGTGCCGGTCGAGGACATTATCACCGGCCCGGGCCAGACTTCTCTCGACCAAGGGGAAATCCTCGTTTCATTCCTGTTTCCGCCTCGCGCGCCGCATTCCGGCGATTGCTACATGCGCCTCACGCCTCGAACCGAGATGGACATCGCCGTCGTCGGTGCCGGTATCAACCTGACGCTTGATGACGCGGGAACCTGTGTGGCGGCACGTGTCGCACTGGGTGCGGTCGCGCCGACGCCGCTTTTGGTGGCCCAAGCCGCCGATGCCCTGATCGGCTCCAAAGTCGATGACGCGGCGATGGCCAAATTGGCGACGGCGGCAAGTTCGGCTTGCCATGCGATCAGCGATAAACGGGGCACGAAGCTGTACAGAATAAAAACCGTTGGCGTCATTGCACGCCGCGCCGCCGAAAAGGCGCTCGAAAGGGCCAGGAAAAACTGATGGCAAAAAAAGTTCATGTAACGACCACCGTAAATGGGGATGAGCACGAGTTCCTGTGCGAGACCTCCCAGACGCTGGTCGATGTATTGCGCGGTGAACTGGAGCTGACCGGAACCAAGGAAGGCTGTTCGACGGGAGACTGCGGCGCTTGCAGCGTCATTTTCGACGGTAATCTGGTGTGCTCTTGTCTGGTGCTTGCGATCGAGGCCGACGGCAAGTCGATCGAGACCATCGAGGGCATGGCCGATGGAAAAGAACTGCACCCGCTGCAGCAAAAATTTCTCGAACTCAACGGACTGCAATGCGGTATTTGCACGCCGGGCATTCTAATCGCCGCCAAGGCACTGTTGCAACGAAACCCCGATCCGACGGAAACCGAGATCAGGTTCTGGTTGGCCGGCAATCTTTGCAGATGCACCGGTTACGACAAGATAATCCGTTCCGTGCTCGCGGCGGCGGCAGAGATGAGGGAAGGCTGAAATGGCGACAATCCTTGAAGAAAGCGGATTCAGTCCCGACAGGAAACTGAAGATCGTCGGCACCAATCCGATCAAGCACGACGGGCCGGACAAGGTTGTCGGCCGTGCCAAGTTCGGCGCCGACCTGATCCTGCCGGGCATGCTGTTCGGCAAGATCCTGCGCAGCCCCCACCCGCACGCGGTTTTGAAATCGATCGACATCTCGAAGGCGGAAGCCCTGCCTGGCGTGAAGTCCGTCGTCACCCGCGAGGACTTCCCCGAGCTGCCACGGGGAACGCAATGGGGCAACCTGTCCCGCAATATCATGGCCCGTGAAAAGGTGTTTTATGAAGGTCATGCGGTGGCGGCCGTGGCGGCAACCAGCGAATCGATTGCCAAGAAGGCCCTCAAGCTGATTGACATCGAGTACGAGGTACTGCCCCACGTGATCGACCCGATCGAGGCGATGAAGCCGGATGCACCGATCTTGCACGACGATCTCCGCACCAAGGGTGTCGAAGGGGCGGAAGACAAGCCGACCAACGTCGTCGAACGCCTCGACCTGGCGATGGGCGACGTCGAAAAAGGCTTCGCCGAAGCCGATGTCGTCATCGAGCGGGAGTTCGACAGTCAGCCTATGCATCAGGGCTATATAGAGCCGCAAGGCTGCGTCGCGAGCTACGGCGAGGACGGCGGCATTGAAGTGTGGTGCTGCAACCAGGGAACGCATGCCTACCGTGACCAGATAGCTGCGATTCTGGAGACGGATTCGTCAAAAATACGGGTTTCCCAGTCCGAAATGGGCGGCGGGTTCGGTGGCAAGGTCGGCTTCTATATAGAACCGGTGGCGATAGTGCTGTCGAGGATGGCGCGGCGGCCCGTTAAGGTTGTGCTTACCCGGAACGAGGTGTTCCGAAGCACCGGCCCGGTCGCGGCAACCCGTTCCCGGATCAAGATGGGTGCGACCAAGGACGGCAGGATTGTCGCGGCGGAAGCGGAACTCGTGTTCCAGACCGGTGCGTTCACCGGATCGATGTTCTTCAATGGACCGATGGCGATGTTTACCCGTTATGCGCTGGAAAACATCAAGACAGTGTCCTACGAAGTGGTGTCCAACCGCCCCAAGGTCGCCGCTTTCCGGGCGCCGTGTGTGCCGCAAATCGTTTTCGGGGTCGAAGGAATCGTCAGCGAACTGGCCGACAAGCTCGGCATGGACCCGATCGATTTTCGTCTCAAGAATGCCGCTGAGGAGGGCTACACGACGCTTTATGGGGTTACGTTTGGACGCATCGGCTTCGTCGAGACCCTGGAGGCGGCGAAGAAATGCGATCATTACACCTCGCCGGTTCCCGAGGGGCATGGCCGGGGTGTGGCGGCGGGGTTCTGGTTCAATCGGGGCGGCGATACGACCGGCTCCTTGACCATCACGCCGGATGGTTCGGTGACGATCCTGCTAGGGACTTCCGACGTCGCCGGCTCGCGCGTCTCGATCTGCATGATGGCGGCCGAGGAACTCGGAGTTCCCCTCGACAAGGTACGCGCGGTTCTTGGTGACAGTAGCGCGCTCGGCAACAACCGGGTCACCGCCGGCAGCCGCACGACGTTCTCGTCCGGGATGGTGATCATCGATTCGGCGCGCCAGGCGATCGCCGAACTCGTAAAGCGCGCCGCCGAAATCTGGGACGTACCGGAAGAAGGTGTGGTGTTCGGGGATGGGTATTGCCGCCCGTCGAGCTCGAATGTCGGTGAATTCGAACCGCTCTCGATCGCCGAGATCGCGGCCAAGACCAGCGTATCCCACGGCGCCATCTCCGGACATTCCGAGATGAACGTCACCGGCGAGGGGCCGGGCTTCGGCCTGCATATCGTCGATGTCGAGGTTGACAAGGAAACGGGCCGCGTCGACATCAAGCGCTACACCGTGGTCGAGGACGCCGGCAAGGCCATTCACCCGCAGCAGGTGGAAGGCCAGTATCAGGGCGGTGCGGTGCAAGGCGTGGGCTGGGCGCTGAACGAGGCATACGTCTACGGTGAGGACGGCCGCCTGCAAAACTCCAGCTTTCTCGACTACCGCATGCCCGTGGCATCCGACGTGCCGATGATCGACACCGTGATCGTGGAGGTGCCCAACCCGAAGCATCCTTACGGCCTGCGCGGTGTGGGAGAGGTTCCCGTCGTGCCTACGCTCGGAGCCATCGGCAACGCCATCGGCAACGCCATCGGGGTGCGCCCGCAATCCTTGCCGATGTCGCCTCCACGGCTGCTCGAGCTCATCGACAAGGTGGACAATAACGGTGGCAACGGCTCGTAAGGCGTTCTCGGCAAGGCCGCACCCGGACCGGCCTGCCCGGAAAGCGGAATGAGGAGTGAGGCCCAACCTCCTCAGGATATCCTATCTATTTACAGCCCGATTTGACGTCGCCTGCCGGCAATTTCGTGTGACACAGAATTGCCCCGCTCAGATTCGTGTTCTTCAAGGACGTCTTCGATAAATCCACCCCGCTCAGATTTGTTCCTCTCAGTCTTGCCCCACTCAAATCAGCCTTTCTCAGTCTTGCCCCACTCAAGTCCGCCCCCATCAGGTTTGCCTCGCTCAGATTTGCCTTGGTCAAATTTGCCCCGGCCAGGTTTGCCTCGCTCAGATTCGCTCCGCTCAGATTCGCTCCGCTCAATTTTGTCCCGGCCAGATTTGCCTCGCTCAGATCCGCCTCACTCAGATTTGCCCCGCTCAAATTCGCCCCGGCCAAGTTCGCCGCCGTCAGCTTTGCCTTGTTCAGGCCCGCCCAAGTCAAATTGGCGCCGATCAGCTTTCCCCCGGTCAGATTTGCCTCGCTTAGATCCACCTCAATCAGATTTGCCCTGATCAGATTTGCCCCAACCAGATTTGCCTTCGCCAAATCGCATCCTTCGCAAACATTCCGTGATTTGAGTTTTTCCAACTGAATTTCGTCAAACGCCATCCCCTGCGATGCGCCGACGACAAAAATGAAGAGGTAATGCAACAACCCTTTCATGACATCGTTCTTCCCACACCAACTCCACTGTCCCTTTGTTCGGAGTGCGGTATGATGTCACGCCAACAAACAGGTGCCTTTGACTCAAATCAACACTGGCAAATAAATAGCGCCATAGTGGTAGGGCATGACTGATCTCACCGCCGCAATCCTTGAAGCAATGGAGCAAGCCGCCATGTCGGGTCTGTGCCGCGAGGGGCAGTTGGAAATCGCCGTGCAGGAAGCTCGCAAAGTACGGCCCGATCTTGGTGATGATGAGTTGTTCGAGTTGGCAAAGGCGGTATACGGGCTTTCCAGAAGCGACATCTGACTCCCTTAGCAACCCGATCTTCGTGACAATGCCATAGCGCTTCGGGCGCTGATTAATTGCAGCTTGTCAAATGACATATAAGTATACCATTATAACATTTGAAACGAACGCCGCGTGGCTGTCCCATGGGGCCATAAGGGAGCGCGGAACAGGGTGGATAGCGTCAGGACAAGGGGAGCGGGACTCGTGGACGAGCGGCTGCCGACGCCGCTCTACCACCAGATTTACCTGATTCTCAGAGACAAGATCCTCAGCACCGATTACGAGGTCGATACGGTCCTGCCAAGCGAGCAGGAGACGGCGCGGCGCTTCGGGGTGTCGCGTATCACGGCGCGGCGCGCCCTCGACGAGCTGGCCGCGGCCGGGCTCGTGGTCCGGGAACGGGGACGCGGCACGCGCGTCACCTATCGTCCGCCCTCGGCCCCGGTGCGTGCCAGCATCGAGGGACTGATCGAGAACCTGCTGGCCATGGGCCTGAAGACCGAGGTGTCGCTGCTCGAGTTCGACTATGTAGACGCGCCGGAGGGCGCCGCCCGCGCCCTTCAGTGCGAGATGGGGCAACGCGTGCAACGGGCCGTGCGCATCCGCCATCTGGAGGGCGAGCCGTTTTCCCACCTCACCACCTTGGTGCCGGAAGACATCGGGCGCTCCTACAGCCGCGACGACCTGGCCTCGAAACCCCTTCTGACGTTGCTGGAGCGCTGCGGCGTCGTCGTCTCCGGCGCCGAGCAGACGATTTCCGCCACCCTCGCCGACACCGAGGTGGCGCCGATTCTCGGCGTCGAAGTCGGCTCGCCACTCTTGAAGATCGACCGCATCGTCTGCGACCAGGACGACAGGCCGGTGGAGTACATAACCGGGCTTTACCGGCCAGACCTCTACAAGTACCGCATGACCCTGTCCAGGGTTCAGAACGACGGTACGAAGGCGTGGTCGCCGACCGGTTAGAGGAACGTTCAACAGGAAAACTTGGTTTCACATCGAAAAGGGAGAGAAACAAATGAGCAGGAAATCGTACACCATCGACCGCCGCCAGTTCGTGGCCGGTGCCGCGGGGACCGCGGTCATCGCCAGCGGGCTCGGCGGCTTTCCACACATCGCCAAGGCCGCGGCGCCGATCAAGATCGGGGTCATCAGTCCGGTCACCGGGTTCCTGGGGTTCTCGGGCTCCCAGTGCCGCTTCGGCGCCGTAACCGCCATCGAGGAGATCAACGCCGGGGGCGGCATCAAGTCCCTGGGCGGTGCCAAGCTCGAGGCTTTGCTCGCCGACGCCCAGTCGAAGGCGGAAATCGGCGCCGCCGAGGTCGAAAAGCTAAACGAGGCCGGAGTGGCGGCCATCGCCGGGTCCTATTCCTCGGGCATCAGCCTGGCCACCACGCAAGCCGCGGCCAAGTACGGGATTCCCCATTGCGTGGATGTCGGCGTCAACGACAAGATCGTCGGCCGCGGACTGGACAACACTTTCCGCTTCGGTCCCGGCTTCGGCGTCATCACCAAGCTCGGCGTCGAACGCCTCATCGACATCAATAACGCCGCCGGCAAGCCCACCAAGTCGGTGGTCATCGTGCACGAGAACACGACACCGTTCGGCAGCTACATGGCCGGGCTGATGAGGAAGGGTCTGGAGCCGGCCGGTTTCGAGGTGATGGAGGTCCTTCCCCATCCGACACCCAACAAGGACTTCAAGAACATCGCGCTCAAGATCAAGGAACTGAACCCCGACCTGGTAATTCCGTCCCACTACTACAACGAGGGTGTGCTGTTCTTGCGCACGCTGCAGCGCCAACGGGTGGCGCCCAAGGCCATCTATTCCGTGCTCGGCGGCGCCTCGTCCCAGTACCGGTTCTTGAGCGAGTTCCCGGAAGCGGCCCAGTACGTGATGGACAGCAATCACTGGTACAACCCGAAGAACCCGAAGGCCTTGGCGCTCCGCAAGAGGACCGAGGCGGCCGGCAAGCACTATTCCTACGAGGTCTTCCTGGCCTACACGGCGGTGCGCTTCATCGCCGACGGCATCGAGCGCGCCGGTTCTGCGGATCGGGGCAAGATCATCCAGGCGCTGGCGTCGAGCACCTGGGACGGCCACTTCATGCCCTATGGTCCGACCAAGATTGTCAACGGCCAGAACATGGCCGCCCAGTCCCTGAACATGCAGATCCAGGGAAAAGAGATCGAAGTGGTGGCCCCGGCCGAGTACATGACCAAAAAGGCCGTGTTCCCGCGGCCGGCCTGATATCGGGCGACGAAATGGTTGGACGGGGCGGCGGCCACCGCCGTCCCGTCCGCCGGCTTGTTGCCGTTCGGCGACAAAATGGAGTTTCTTGGCATAGATCTGCCCAGCTATAGCTGGGCAACCGTCTTCGGCTCGGCGATCAGCGGCGTCTTCCTGGGCGCCGTTTACGCGCTGGTGGCACTCGGCCTGACTCTCATCTACGGCGTCCTCCACATCATCAACTTCGCCCATGGCAGCCTGCTTATGCTGGCCATGTTCGCGGTTTACTTCCTGTGGAAGCTCCTCGGCATCGATCCCTACGTGGCGATGCTCATCGTGGTACCGGGCGGCTTCCTGTTCGGTTACGGCTTACAACGGCTGATCATCGGCCAATCCAGCCACGGCCGCGACGAAATCATTCTGCTGGTCACGCTCGGCATCGCCATCGTCATCGAGAACGCGGCGCTGTTCGCCTTCTCCGCCGACGAACGGCTGGTGCAGGTACCCTACGACATGGACGGCATCGACCTCGGCGTCACCTACGCCGTCTACCCCGAGCTCGCCGCCCTCGGCGGCTCGCTGCTGATCACACTGTTGCTGTGGCTGTTCATGACCCGCACCGACACCGGCAAGGCCATCCGCGCGGTGGCCAAGGAGCGCCGGGGAGCGCGCCTCGTCGGCATCAACGTCGACCACATCTTCGCCATCAGCTTCGGCATCGGAACCGCATGCGTGGCGGCGGCGGCGAGCTTGCTGGCGGCGACCTATCCCGTCCACCCTCAGTTCGGGTACCTGTTCGTCCTCATCGCCTTTACCATCGTCGTACTCGGCGGCATGGGCAGTTTCGTCGGCGCCCTGGTCGGTGGCTTCATCATCGGCATCACCGAGCAGCTCGGCCGGCTTTATCTGGGTGAGAGCCTCGGGCTCATCACCATTTCGGCGATCTTCATCCTGATCCTCCTGTTCCGTCCGACCGGCCTGTTCGGCCAGAGGGTGCGATGAGCGAGCAGACACGCATCGCCGGCTGGACGGTATTGCTGGCCCTCCTGGTCCTGGCGCCGCTCGCCATTACGTCCGGACGCTGGATCGAGTTCATGGAGTTGACCTTGTTCGTCGCCGTACTCGGCCAGGGTTGGAATATTCTCGGCGGTTTCGGCGGCCAATATTCCTTCGGCCACGCGCTGTTCTTCGGCACCGGGGCGTACATACAGGCGCTCCTCCAGTTCAAGCTCGGCTGGAGCCCGTGGGCCACCTTGTGGTTTGCCATCGCGGGCGGCGTCCTGGTCGGCGCCTTCGTCGGTTACTTGAGTTTCCGCTACGGGCTCCGCGGCTCCTATTTCGCGCTCATCACCCTCGCCTTCGCCGAGGCGTTCCACGTGCTTTCGCGCTCCCTGGTCGCCGTCACCGAAGGCGGACGGGGCGTCGCGCTGGACCTCAACCTGGACCCGGACAGGGCGCTCACCACGTTCCAATTCAATTTCGGGGGCGACTTCCTCAAGGCCTACGGCTTCTATTACACGATCCTCGTTATCCTGATGCTTGCCTACGCGGCGACATGGTGGATGGAGCACACGCGCTTCGGCGCCCAGCTCGTCGCCGTACGCGAGAACGAGGACGCGGCGGAAGCCCTTGGCATCGACGCCTTCCGCGTCAAGCTCGGCGCCATCTGCCTGTCGGCCGCCATTACCGCGGCGGCCGGGGTGTATTACACGCAGAAATTCCTGTTCATCGACCCCGGCATCGCCTACGGCCCGACCAAATCGGTAGAGGCCCTGTTCGCGCCCATCATCGGCGGCCTGGGCACGGTGCTGGGTCCGCTCGTCGGGGCCCTCTTCCTGCACGGCCTGGGCGAGTTCGCCAAGGAAACCATCGGTCTCGTCTGGGAAGACCGCCCCGGGCTCGACCTGATTCTCTTCGGCGTGGTCCTCATCCTCGTGCTCGCCTTCCTGCCGAGGGGGCTGGTCGGCCTTTTGGATTTGGCGTGGAGACGGCTGTCGGGCGCGGCGCCGGCGGCAAGGAAGGGTAAGGCCGATGCTTGAAGTGCGGAACCTCTCCAAGCGCTTCGGCGGTCTTCTCGCGGTGGACGACGCCGAACTTACCGTGCCCGAAGGTGCCATCGTCTCCCTCATCGGCCCCAACGGCGCCGGCAAGACAACCCTGTTCGCCGCCATCGCCGGCTTCCTCAAGCCCGACGCCGGCCGGGTCACCCTGTCGGGCGAGGACATTACGGGCCTCACGCCCCACGATGTGTGCCGGCGTGGCTTGGTGCGCACATTCCAGGTGGTGCAGCCTTTCGCCAACCTGACGGTCCGCGACAACATCGCGGTTGGAGCCCACACCCGCATCAGAGGCCGCGCCGACGCACGCCGACACGCCGAAACGATCGCGGCCGAGCTCGGCATGAGCGAAATGCTCGACCAGCCGGCGGCGGCGCTCACCGTGGCCGGGCGCAAGCGCCTCGAGCTGGCCCGCGCCCTGGCCACCGGGCCGACCCTGTTGTTGCTCGACGAGGTAATGGCCGGGCTCAACGCCACCGAGATCGAGGACATCGTCCGCGTCATCCGGGGCATCCGCGAGGCCGGCGTGACGATTTTCCTGATCGAACACGTCATGCAGGCGGTGATGAGCCTCTCCGACCGGACCTATGTGCTCAACAACGGTGCCATCATCAGCCAGGGAACGCCGGGCGAGGTGGCGTCCGATCCACAGGTCATCGAGGCCTACCTGGGCCACGGAGCCAGCCAGGCGATCACCCGCGAAGCAACGGCGGCGGGAGGTCCCGATGCTTGAGGTTCGCGACTTGCACGCCGGCTATGATGGGGTCGAGGTCCTGCACGGCATCAGCCTCCAGGTCAAGCCGGGCGAGATCGTCGCCGTCCTGGGCAGCAACGGTGCAGGCAAGTCGACGCTCAACAACAATATCTCGGGCCTGTACCGGCCTTTCGCCGGGGCCATCGCCTTCGAGGGCACCGACATCACCGGCGCATCGAGCGAGCGGGTGGTCGAGCTCGGCCTCGTCCAGGTGCCCGAGGGGCGCTGCGTCTTTCCCAACATGACCGTGCGCGAGAATCTCGAACTCGGCGGCTACCGGCGCGGGCGCGAGCATCGGGCGCAAAACCTGGAGCGCGTCACCGAGGTGTTCCCCCGCCTCGAGGAGCGCTTTGCCCAGCTGGCGGGGACGCTGTCGGGCGGCGAGCAGCAGATGCTCGCCATCGGCCGCGGCATCATGACCGAGCCAAGATTGCTGATTCTCGACGAGCCTTCCCTCGGCCTGTCGCCAATCCTGGTCGACGAGATGTTCGCCCTCATCCGACAGCTTCATGGCCAAGGGCTGGCCATCCTGCTCGTCGAGCAGAACGTGGTCCAGTCGCTGACCCTGGCGGACCGCGCCTATGTGATGGAGAATGGCACCATCGCCCTCTCCGGCATGGCGGCGTCGCTTCTCGAAAACCCGGACCTCAAGCGCTCTTATCTGGGAATGTGACCATGGCCCGGACCCTTGCCGAAAAGATCATCGCCCGCGCCGCCGGCCAGGATGCGGTCACGCCCGGCGACATCGTCACGTGCGCGGTCGATCTCGCCATGATGCACGATTCCGGTGGGCCCCGGCGCGTCGCGCCGATCCTCGAAAGCCTCCAGGCCAAGGTGTGGGACGCCGGAAAGATCGTCGTCGCCTCCGACCACTACGTCCCGGCGGTGGACGCGGAAAGCGCCGCCATCCTCGACCTCACCCGCAAATGGGTGGCCGACAACGGTATCCCGAATTTCTACGACATGCAGGGTATCTGCCACGTGGTGGTGCCCGAGCACGGGCACCTGCTCCCCGGCATGTTCGTCGTCGGCGGCGACAGCCACTCGCCGACCGGCGGCGCCTTCGGGTGTTTCATGTTCGGCGTCGGCGCCACCGAGATGGCTGGCGTGCTGGTCACCGGAGAGACCTGGATCAAGGTGCCGGAGACCATCCTGGTGAGGTGGGGCGGGCGACTCGGCCGAGGGCTGAGCGCCAAGGACATCATGCTGTTCCTGTGCCACCGCCTCGGCATGGGGGGCGCCGAATACCGGGTCGTCCAGTATGCGGGCGACGCGGTCGAAGGGCTCCCCATGGCCGAGCGCATGACTCTCTGCAACATGGCCGCCGAGCTCGGCGCCCAGACCGGCATCATCGCGCCCGATGCCGTGACCGCCGATCACATCCGCACCAACGGCGGCGACCCCGGTGACGTCGCTTCCTGGCAGGGAGACGCCGACGCCACCTTCCATGCCGTCCACGACTTCGACGCCGGCACCCTGGCGCCGCAGGTAGCGGCGCCCCACAGTCCGGCCAATGCCGCCGCCGTCGGCGACTATGAAAACGTCGCCGTGAACCAGGCCTACATCGGCGCCTGCACCGGCGCCAAGGCGGTCGACCTCTGCATGGCGGCCGCCGTGCTGAAGGGAAACCGGGTGGCGGCGGGCGTGCGCCTGCTCGTCGCCCCGGCCTCGACGCGAACGACGGCCGAGGCCGCCGCCGACGGCACGCTGGCCACCCTGACCGAGGCCGGGGCCATCCTCATGCCTTCGGGCTGCGGTGCTTGCGCCGGCTATGGCGCCGGGGTGCTGGCCGAGAACGAGGCATGCATCGCCTCGACGGCGCGCAATTTCAAGGGGCGCATGGGGGCGCCCAGCGCCGACGTCTACCTGGCCTCGCCCTATACGGTGGCGGCGTCGGCGATCCGCGGACGCATCAGCGATCCCCGCGACTTCCTGGAAGGGAGAGCGCCATGAGCGTGGCGACAGGACGGGCCTGGGTGTTCGGCGACGACATCGATACCGACGTGCTGGCGCCCGGCATCTACATGAAAGGCCCCATCGAGAAGATGACCCCCCATTGCCTGGAAGCGGTCGACCCCGAGTTCGCGGCCGGAGTGGAGGCTGGCGACGTGGTTGTCGCCGGGCGCAACTTCGGAATGGGCTCGTCGCGCGAACAGGCGGTGCTGGTCCTGCGTCACCTGGGCGTGGCGGCCGTCGTCGCCCGATCCTTCGCCGGCCTTTTCTTCCGCAACGCCCTCAACCTCGGCCTTCCCGCCCTCGCCTGCGCCGAGGCCGGGCGCATCGGCGCCAGCCATCGCGTTGCCGTGGACGCCGAGGCGGGCGACATCCAAAACCTCACGACCGGCGGGCGCTACGCCTGCGAGGGGATTCCCGAGCACCTTATGGAGATGGTACGGGACGGCGGCCTGGTCCCCCATATGGCGAAAAGGCTCGGTGCCCGAAGCAGCCGGGGATGACGCCATGAACGCGCCACCGACCTTGAACCAACAGCTCGCCGACGAGCGCATCGTCGTGGCGCCGGGGGTCTTCGATGCGTTGAGCGCCTTGCTCGTGGAACGCGCCGGCTTTTCGGCGGCCTACCTGTCGGGCGCCAGCATCGCCTACACCCGGTTCGGCCGTCCCGACATCGGGCTGGTCGGCATGAGTGAAGTCGCCGATACGCTGGCTCTCGTCACCGACCGGGTGGACATCCCGGTCATCGTCGACGCCGATACCGGATTCGGCAACGCCCTCAACGTGATCAGGACGGTGCGCGCCTTCGAGCGCGCCGGCGCCGCCGCCATCCAGTTGGAGGACCAGGTTTCGCCGAAGCGCTGCGGCCACCTCGCCGGCAAGGCCCTGGTGGCGGCCGACGAGATGGTGGGCAAGGTGAAGGCGGCATTGGACACCCGCCACGACGCGCACACCCTGGTCATCGCGCGCACCGACGCCATCGCCGTCGAGGGGCTGGACGCCGCCCTCGAGCGCGCCGAGCGCTACGCCGAGGCCGGCGCCGACATGCTTTTCGTCGAGGCTCCGCCAACGCTCGATGACATGCGCCGGGTGACGGAGCGCCTAGGCTCCAAGGCGCCGCTCATGGCCAACATGGTGGAAGGCGGCCACACGCCGATGGCTTCGGCGGCCGAACTCGAGGCCATGGGGTTCTCGCTGGTCATTTTTCCCGGCGGCACGGTGCGGGCGCTGGCCCACGCCGCACGCGATTATCTGGCCAGTCTCAAGACGCATGGGACGACGGAGCCTTTCAACGAGCGCATGTTCGACTTCGACGCGTTGACCGGCCTCGTCGGCACCGACGAAATGCTGGCCGCGGGCAAGCGCTATGATGGAGAAGACGAGACGTAGGACGATTTACCGCCCACCCAAGGGGCCGCGCTATTACAATCGGGGTGGCCGGACCGCGCCGCAAGGGAGGACGCTTCCATGGAACAATCGGACAAGACCGCGCGCCAGATCTACGAGGAGGCCAAGGCCAACCCCACCCGGGCGCGCTTCGGCTTCGGCGCTAAGCCGGTGATCGTCAACGTCGACCTGCAGATGGCCTACACCAACCTCGGCGAGTTCAAGACCGCCTATGAGACCGATCCCCGGCAGATCGACCACGTCAACGAGATCGCCTCCCTGGCCCGCTCGAAGAACCTGCCGGTGGTGTGGACCCACGTCGCCTTCATGGACTCGGGCGAGGACTGCGGGGTCTGGGGGACGCGCACGGACACCCCGGATTCGTTGCAGAACATCAAGGTCGGTTCGCGCCGCGCCGAGTTCGACGACAGACTCGACATCGACCACGGGCGCGACGTCGTCTTCGTCAAGCGCATGCCCTCGGCCTTCCACGAGACCAACCTGCAATCGCTCCTGGTGTGGCACAGGGTGGATACGGTGATCGTCACCGGCGGCTCCACCTCGGGCTGCGTGCGGGCCACGGTGGTCGACAGCCTGAGCCACGGCTACCGCACGGTGGTGCCCGAGGAGTGCGTCGCCGACAAGCACGAAAGCCCGCACTTCGCCAACCTCTACGACATGGCCGTGAAATATGCCGACGTGGTGGCGGCGGCCGAGGTCGTCGACTACCTGAAGGAGTACCAGCCTTCCAATGACTGACACACCGGCGATGAAAAGCGATCCTGGCCTCTACGACTACTGGCCCTACGTGGGCCGGCCCAAGCTGACGTGGCCGGGCGGCGCGCGGGTGGCGTTCTGGGTGGCCCCCAACATCGAGTACTACGAGCTTGATCCGCCGATCAATCCGTCCCGCGCACCCTGGCCACGGCCTATCCCCGACGTCCTCACCTATGCCCAGCGCGACTACGGCAACCGCGCCGGCCATTGGCGCATGATGGAGGTGATGGACCGCTTCGGCGTGCGCGGCAGCGTCTCGCTCAACGTGGCTTTGTGCGAGCACCACCCGGAGATCATCGAGGCCTGCGTGGAACGGGATTGGGAGTTCTTCTCCCACGGCATCTACAACACCCGCTACTGCTACGGCATGGACGAGGCGCAGGAACGAGCCATCATCGAGGACGCCCTGGAGACGGTGGAGAAGCACACAAACCAGCGCATCGCCGGCTGGCTGGCGCCGGCCCTCACCCATACCGAGCGCACCATGGATCTCCTGGCCGAGTACGGAATCCTCTACACCTGCGATCTCTTCTGCGACGACCAGCCGCAGCCGGTGAAGGTGAAAAAGGGCCGCTTCATCGGCATTCCCTACTCCCTCGAGATGAACGACATCATCGTCTACAACGTCCAGCTCGCCGCGCCGCGCCGCTACGCCGACATGCTCAAGGCCAACTTCGACCAGCTCTACGAGGAGGGCGCGGAGTCCGGCACCGTCATGTGCATCCCGTTGCACGCCTATGCCGTCGGCCAGCCGCACCGCATCGAAGCCCTGGCCGAGGCCCTCGACTACATCACCGGCCACGACGATGTATGGATCACCACGGGCCGCGAGATCGCCGAGTGGTACTACGAGCACCACTACGACGAAGCCGTCGCCGCCATCGCCGCCCACAACGAGCGCTGAGCCATGAGCCTGCCCGACGACTACCTGCAATACCCCAAGCGCCGGCACGGCATGGACCACGACCGCTACCAATGGTCGATGCTGCACGAACGCAAACCGGTCACTTGGCCGGGGGGCGCCCGCATCGCGCTATGGGTGGTGCCGGCGCTGGAGTTCTTCCCCCTCGACCAGCCGGCCAAACCGTTCAAGGCGCCCGGCGGCATGGTCACGCCGTACCCGGACCTGCGCCACTACACGCTGCGCGACTACGGCAACCGGGTCGGCATCTTCCGTGTCATGAAGGTCCTCGACGGGCTCGGCATCAGGGCGTCGGTGGCGGTCAACGCGGCCATCGTCGAGCGCTACCCTTTCCTCATCGAACAGGTGAACGAGCGGGGCTGGGAACTCATCGCGGGCGGCGTCGACATGGGAAAGCTCCACTACGGCGGCCTGGCTATCGGCGAGGAGACGGCCCAGGTCCGTCACGCCGTCACCACGCTCCGCCAGGCGTCCGGCCAGGAGGTCGTCGGCTGGCTGTCGCCGGCGCGCTCGGAATCGGAGAACACCCTCGATCTGATCGCCGCCGAAGGCATCCAATACGTTTGCGACTGGAACAACGACGACATGCCCTACGCTCTCAACACCACCCATGGCACCATTTACTCGATGCCCCATTCCCACGAGATCGACGACCAGACCATCATGCTCAACTACCACCACAGCGAACAGTCTTTCGTCGATCAGGTGAAGGACCAGTTCGACTTCCTCTACCGCGAGGCCGCCGAGGCGGGCGGGCGCATCATGGCCATCACCATCCATCCCTGGATGTCGGGCCAGCCGCACCGCATCAAGGCCCTGGAAAGCGCCTTGGCCTATGTCGCCGGCCACGACGGGGTGTGGTCGGCGACCGGCGCCGAAATCCTCGCCTCCTTCAAAGAACAGCAGTAGCCCGGTGGCTGGGTCGCCATGAGCGTCTTTCCCGCCGACGGGGTTGCCTTCGATCTCACGGTGCCCGTCGTCATCGTCGGCGGCGGCGCCTGCGGCATGGTGGCGGCACTCGCCGCCGCCGATCGCGGCGCCGAGGTTATCGTGCTCGAGCGCGACCCGGTGCCGCGCGGCAGCACGGCACTGTCGTCCGGCATGATCCCGGCCTGCGGCACCAAGGTGCAAAGCGCCAAGGGGATCGAGGATACGCCCGAGGTCATGGCCGCCGACATCAAGAAGAAGGCGCGCGGCGAGGCCGACCCGGCCGTTGTCGAGGCGGTGTGTGCCGCCTCCGGTCCGGCCATCGACTGGCTGACCGATCGTCATGGCATCGAGCTCACCCTGGTCGAGGGGTTCGTCTATCCCGGCCATTCGTGTCTGCGCATGCACGCGCCGCCGTCGCGCGCCGGCGCCGATTTGATCGGCGCGCTGAGCGCCGGCGTCGAGCGGGCCGACGTCGACGTCGTCACCGACGCCCACGCCACTACCCTTTATGCCGACGCCGACGGGCGGCTCCGGGGGCTTGCCTTCGAGCGTCCCGACGGAACAAGGGAGTCACTGGGCTGCAGGGCCCTGGTGCTCGCCTGCAACGGATACGGCGGCAACCCCGAGATGATCCGCCGTTACATCCCCGACATGGCCGAGGCCAACTACTTCGGCCACGCGGGCAACCGGGGTGACGCCGTCCTATGGGGCCGGGACCTGGGGGCCGGGGTTCGCCACGTGGGGGCCTACCAGGGCCACGGTTCGGTGGCCCATCCCCACGGCGTCCTCGTGACCTGGGCGCTGATGATGGAGGGGGGCTTCCAGGTCAACGCCGAGGGACGGCGCTTCTCCAACGAACATGACGGATACTCGGAACAGGCGCGCCGGGTCCTGGCCCAACCCGGGGGCATCGCATGGGACATCTACGACCATCGCATCCACGCCCTGGGCCGGGAGTTCGAGGACTACGGCCAAGCCGAGGACGCGGGCGCGATCCGGAGCGCCGCCGGGACAGGCGAGCTGGCCGAAGCGACTGGACTTCCCGCCGACAACCTCGCCGCTACCATCGAAGAGGTCCACCGCTTCGCCGCCGGTGAAGGACAGGACCCCTTCGGCCGCGACTTCACCACCAAGCCGGCGCTGGAACCGCCCTATTACGCCGTTCGTGTGACCGGATCCTTGTTTCACACCCAGGGCGGTCTTGTCGTCGACGGCAAGGCCCGCGTTCTCAAGGAGGGCGGAACTCCGCTTCCCAACCTGTTCGCCGGCGGCGGCGCGGCATGCGGCATTTCGGGACCGGCGGATTGGGGGTATCTCTCCGGCAACGGCCTGTTGACGGCGGTCGTCCTCGGCCGCATCGCGGGCGAAGGGGCGGCGTCCCGCGCCGCATGCGCCCTCTAGGATGGTGACAAGCCCAAATATCGGAGACTGAGTGGTGGTGGGAGCGATGCCTCTTGCGGCCTTGACGCCCAGCGACTGTGATCAAAATTTGTGATCAAAGTCGCTGGATCGCGGGCCCGGGCAAGCCGAGGCCGTGCCCGGATCAGGCCGTCGCGAGCGTGGCAAGCACCGCCGTCAGGACGCGGGCGCCGTCGGCGAGATGGCCGGGTTCGGTCCACTCGTCTTCGCTGTGGCTGATCCCGCCGCGGCTGGGCACGAAGATCATGCCCGTCGGGCACAGATAGTGAAGGTGCCGCGCGTCGTGCCCTGCACCGGAGAATACATCCATCGACGGAATGGCGAGGGCGCCGCTGCCGGCCCCGATCAAGGAGCGCATGGGTTGGCAAAAGTCGAGTGGCGCGTCGTGCGACAACTCGTTCACGTCAACCTCGCAGCCCATCCCGTTTTCGCCGCACAAACGGACGATACCGTCACCGAGGGCGGAGAGTTTCACGGCGTCCGCATGGCGCATATCGACCGAGAAATGGACTTTCGCCGGGATCACCGAGGGCGCATTCGGGTGGACGTTGAACATCCCCACCGTGAACTTGGCGCCCCGGCCATCGGCCGCCACCGCGTCGCCGATCGCCGTGACCATGGCCGCCGCCGCGATGACGGCATCCTGGCGCTCCCCCTGCGGCACCGTTCCCGCATGCCCCATTTTCCCGATCACGGTAACGCGAAAGACGCGCTTGCCCTCGATGCCCGTGACGACACCGACCGATTTGCCCGCCGCCTCGAGAACCGGTCCCTGCTCGATATGGGCTTCGACGAAGGCCGCCGGGCGGCCGCCCAATTGGCGCTTTGGCACGTCCCCTTCGGCATCCAGCACCCGGGCCAGCGCCGCGCCGACCGTGGTCCCCTCGCCGTCGCGCGCGGCGAGGACGGTGTCCAGCTCGCGGGCGCCGGTGAAGACCGTCGATCCCATCATGCCGGGGGAGAAACGCGACCCCTCTTCGTTGGTCCAGGCGACGATCTCGATCGGCCGGGCCGGCTCGATGCCGGCGCCTTGCATCGCCTCGACGGCTTCCAGCGCCGCCAGCACGCCATAGGCGCCGTCGAACTTGCCGCCGGTGGGTTGGCTGTCCAGGTGGGACCCCGAAAGCACCGGCGCCGCGCCATCGTCCTTGCCGGGGAGGCGCAGGAACAGGTTGCCGATGGTGTCGACCGAGGCCTCGAGCCCCAATTCGGCGCCCCACGATCGCAACAGCGCCCGCGCCGCGATGTCCGCGTCCGACAGGGCCTGGCGGTTTACGCCGCCGGCCTCGGTGGCGCCGTGGGCGGCCATCTCCATCAGGCGCGCCCATAAACGGTCCCCGTCAACCCCCTCGGCCGCCGCCACGGCGGCCGCACCGGGGCGCTGGGGAAGGACGAAATCCCCGGCCATGATCAGCGGGTACGCATGACCTGCTCGGGATTGGCGCGCCTATCGCGCGGCTCCCAGCGCCCGGCCTCCACCAACCCGTGGAACTCGGCGACCGCGCGGTTGAAGGCGACGGGCTCTTCCAGGTTGGAGGCGTGTCCCGTCTTCGGCAGGACCAATAGGCCGCAGGTTGGGATGACCCGCTTCAGGAACAGGCCCGGTTGCAGGCAGTGGTCGTCCTCGTCGCCATTGATGACCAGCGTTGGTGTGGCCATGCGCGACAAATCGGCCTCCAGGTCGTAGAGGGACGGCCGCCGGGCCTGGACACCGCGCATGGTGTTGGCGGCGCCGATCTCCGAATGCTCGGCGAGGATGTCGGCGAATTCCCGCCAGCCCCTCGGGTCTTTTGCCTGTAACTGCACCCGCGACGCGCCTTCCGCGTATACCTTGGCGAATTCCCTGGAGCCCTGTTCCTCGAAGCCGCGCGCCACGTCGAGGGAGATATTCCGGAAATACTCCTCGTACTTCTTTTCGGCCCCATATCCGGTGCCGGCGACGACCAGGGAGAGGGCCCGTTGCGGGCTCTGCAATCCCAGATGAAGCGCCGCGAAGCCTCCCATCGACATGCCGACGACGTGGGCCACCTCGAGGGACAGGTGGTCCATGACGGCCAGGATGTCGGCCACGGCCAGGTCCTGGGAATACATGTCGACGTCCTCGGGCACGTCGGAGGGGGGGTATCCCCGCGCGCCGAAGGTGACGCAGCGGCCGCGCCGGGCAAAATGGCGCATTTGCGGTTCCCAGCTCCGATGATCGCCCCCGAATTCGTGGACGAAGACGATGGGCCGGCCCTTACCGGCTTCCTCGTAGTAGAGCCTTATGCCATCAGGCGTCGTCGCGTAGGACATGTCGGGGCACCCTCAATACAGGCTGCCGTCCCGGTTGAGACCGCGCGCCGTTTCCACCGCTTCCGGAAACAGCGCGCACAGCCGCTCGATCCAGTCTTCCGTCACTGTGGTGCTGATCTTGACGAATTTGTCGCGGAAGCGCTCCGTATGATAGGCGGCTTGGCGAATCATTATACCCCGGTCACGGAAGGCATCGCACAACGACTCGGGTCTGAGGCCGGCATCGGCGACATCGACGACGACGAAATTTCCATTGGAAGGGTACACCGGCATGGCGAGGCCGGGAATGGCCGAGATCGCCGCCTTGATGCGCGCCTGATTGGCGCGCTGGCGGCGCTGCACGTCGGGGAACCATTCCTTCTTGACCTTCAGGCCGGCGATGGCGGCGCGCTGCGAGAGCACGTTGGAGCCAAGATTGTTGGGGGGCGCCTCGGCCAGCGCTTCGATGACGGCACCGTCGCCGATGATGGCGCCGACCCGCAAACCGGCGATCCCCAGCCATTTCGAGAAACTGTAGGTGGTCAGCGTTTTTTCCGGATAGAAGTTTGCCGCCAGGGTGTGGCCGTCGGCGAAATGCCAATAGGTGCAGTCGTGGATGAGGTAGGCCCCGGCCTCCCTGGCAATGCCGGCGAACGCCTCGATCTCGCCGGCGGTGTAGCAGATCCCCAACGGGTTGTTCGGATCGACCAGGTAGATCAGCCGGGTTTTCTCGGTCACGGCGGCGGCGAGCCGTTCCGGTTGCAGGCGGTAATCGTACTCGGCGCCGTAGATGGGAATCTCGACGACCGTGGCACCGGCGTCCCTGGCAAAGGCGATCGGCCATTTCCAGCCCGGATCGGTGGTGATGAATTGGTCGCCCGGCCGGGCCAGGGTGCGGCACGCATGGTACAGCCCCTCGATGGCGCCATCGGTGACCAGTGCCGTGGCATGGGCGAGGCCGGCATCGGCGAGGATCAGTTCGCGTAGCGCCTCGAGGCCGGCGGGCGGGGCGTAGGCGTGAAATTCCTCGGTCTCGATGCAGTCGAGCATCGCCTGCTTGACCGCCGGGGGGAGCGCAAAGTGATTGGTGTTCTGGCCGAGCCATATCAGGTCCGGCGTGTTGAACAGTTCGTCGAAATAGCTGTTGCGGCGGTCGAGTTCCAACATCGGTCGATCCCCTGGGGTCGCGCTAGACAATGGAGTGGCGCGACGAGACGCCGCCATCGAGGGTGACGACGCAGCCGCTGGTGTAGCTTGAACGGGGTGATGCCAGGAACACCATAAGGTCGGCGAGCTCCTCGACCGTGGCGCCGCGCCCCATGGGGTAACGATCGAGCAGCTCGGCATGGCGGCCCTCGTCGCCGTACAACTTGAGCGCCCGTGCCTTGAGCAGCTTGGTCATGCGCTCGGTCTGGACCATGCCCGGGTTGACCCCGACCACCCGTATGCCGTCGTCGAGACTGCGCCCCCCCAAGGCGCGGCTGAAGGCCATCAAGCTGGCATTGCCGGTCGAGCCGGAGATGTAGTCGAAATCCAGCCGCTCGCCGGCGTTGCCGATATCGTTGATGATCACGCCATGGCCGCGTGACTTCATGCCGGCATAGATCAGGCGGGTCAGGTTGATGTAACCGAAGACCTTGAGGTCCCAGCCACGCCGCCACTCCTCTTCACTCACCATATCGAGAGAACCGGCCGGGATGTCGCCGGCATTGTTTATGAGGATGTCGATATCGCCACAGTTTGCGGCCAATTTCTCAAGATTGGCCGTGACGCTCAGGTCGAGCGGGTGGGTGTGAACCTCGACGTCGTTCTCGGCAAGAACAGCCTGGCGTGCTTCTTCCAAGCCATCGGCGCTACGCGCCGTCAGGTGAAGATGGCAGCCCTCGCGGGCGAAAGCCACGGCGGCCCCAAGGCCGATCCCCTTGGAAGCGCCCGTCACCAGCACCCATTGACCTTGTAATCCTAAATCCACCTTATTCTCCCACCCTCGGCGCATCGATTAGTTGATTCGATGCCTTTCCAATACATGACAACGCCGTTCGCGAACCTCGGCGGCTTCCGCCATTCCTTCATTGGGCCAGTATCATCCGAGGACGAAAGGATCGGCGCGCCCGCGTCACACGACGGGCCAGCGCGACTCGGGCTTTACGTTGGCGCGCTCGGCGAGCTTGGGGGCAAGCTCGCGGCAGTGGGCAAAGACCTCGTCGAGGTCGATGGTCTTGAGTTCGCGTCCCTCCATGAGGATCTGCCCTTCGACGATCACCGTGTCGACGCTGTCGCCGCTGGCCGAATAGACCAGGCTGTAGACGAGGTTGTAGCTTGGCACCCATTCCGGCCGGTCGATGTCGATGAGGATGAGGTCGGCCTTCTTGCCCGCCTCCAGGGTGCCCAGTTCGCGATCCCAGCCGATGGCGCGGTAGCCGTTGAGGGTGGCCATTTCGATCACTGTCTCGGCGGTGATCGCCTGCGGATCGAAATTGGCGTCCTTGGGCAGGGTCGCAGCGAGGAACATGGAGCGAAACATGTCCTTGTGGTCGGCGGAATTCACGCCATCGCACCCCAAGGCGACGGTGACGTTCTTCGCCATCATCTCAAGGAACTTGCCCGTCCGCGTCGTGCCCTTGGCGAGCTTGAGCGCGGCCGGCGGATTCTCGCAGACCTTGGTATCGGTCTCCGCCAGCATGTCCACCTCGTCCAGCTCGACCGCCGTCATGTGGTTGAGATAGACATTGGGCCCGAGCGCCCCGATCTCGTACATGTGCTCGACCGGGCGATGGCCCGTCACCTGGATCTCCCTTGCCACCTCCTCGCGCGAACTCGCCTTGTGCATCAGCGTGAAGGTGCCGTGCTTGTCGGCGAGTTCCTTGGCGCCCAGCATGAGGTCGTCGGAACACGTCCCCACCCCTTCGATGGTGGCGAAGACCTTCACCCGCCCGTCGGCGGCGCCGTTGTAGGTCTTGATGTTGTGTTCGGTCTTCTCCAAGCACTCCTCGAGGTTCATCTTGAGAAAATTGTCCGGGCACTTCTGTCCGTCGGGTCCGCCTTGGTCCCACACCCAGCTGCCGGTGGTCGCCCGCATGCCGGTCTCCTCGATGGACTTGAGGGTGCTGGGAAGGAACTTGCAGCCCGGCTCGACGAAGCACGTGGTGCCGGAGCGGATCATCTCCGCCATGATGCACTTCGAATACCAGTACTCTTCCTCCTCCGTCGTCACCGCGAGGTAGGGATAGCACCAATACTTCAGCCAATCGCTGGTATGCACGTTGTCCGGGATCAGCCCGCGGGCAATTTCGATGAGATGAGCATGACCGTTGACCAGGCCAGGCATGACCAGGCGCGAGGAGGCGTCGATGGTCTTGCGGCCCCGGTACTCGGCGCGGATGTCCTTTGTCTTGCCGACGGCGACGATGCGGTCGGCGCGAATGGCGATAGCGCCGTCGGTGAGGATGCGCCGCTCGCCGTCCATCGTCAGCAAGGAGCCGCTCTCTATGAGAATGTCTACGGTTTCGACCATGTCAAACTCCTCTCTTTTCATATCGCGGCGCTCGGCGCGATGCTATCACCGCGATCGGCGTGAACAAAGGCGCCGCCGTCATGCCACCGCGGGCGGCAGCTGACGGTCGCTGCCGGCGATGGCTAGCGCCGCCTCGAATCGCCGGGCCACCGCCAGGACCAGCGCGTCGCAGCCCCAGGGGCCGACGATCTGCAGACCGACGGGCAGGCCTTTGTCGTCCCAGCCACAAGGGACGGAGATGGCCGGCTGGCCTGAAAGGTTGAAGCAGTAGGTGAAGGGCGTCCACGTCACCCACGGCAGCGGCGCCGACGCCTCGCCTCCCACGGGGACCTCGGCGTCCGCCGCGAACGCCGTGATCGGCATGGTCGGCATCACCAGCACGTCAGAGTCCTCCAATGCGGTGCACAGGGCGGACAGCAGGCGGCGGCGCTCTTCGATCGCCTTGAAGAGGTCTCCGACGTCAAATGTTTGGGCGAGATCGGCGAGGCGTACCAGCCCCGGGTCCATGACGGCGGCATGGCGGGCGATGGTGTCGGCGAAACCGTGACCACGGCCGGTGATCCAAAGGGTCTCAAAGATGCGCCTCGGCAATTCGGCGGCGATCTCGACGTTACGGTAGCGCGCCTTGACGGCGCGGCGGATCTTCCGCAAGGCGCGCCCAACGCCGCCCTCGACCCCGGCGTCGGGGCGGATTCCGAAAGGCTGGGCAACGATTCCGACGCGCAGCGTACCGGCGTCGAGGCGGCGCTTTCGCCCATCGCGGTGGGGGGGATTGGCGGCGTAGGAGAGAGGATCGCGGGGGTCGGCGCCGGCCGAGGCATCGAGGACGATGCGCGCATCGTCGACGAAACGGCACAGCGGTCCGACGTGGGAAAGCGTCTCGGTCACCGTGCCGGGCCACACGGGAATACGTCCGAGCGTCGGTTTCAATCCCACCACGCCGCAGAACGAGGCGGGAATGCGGATCGAGCCGCCGGCGTCGGACCCCAGAGCGATAGGCACCGCCCCGCTGGCCACGGTGACCGCCGAACCGGCGCTCGATCCGCCCGGATTGCGGCTCGCGTCCCAGGGGTTGCGCGTGATCCCGGTGAGCGGTGAGGAGCCGGTGCCCTTCCAGCCGAACTCCGGCATGGTGGTTTTGCCGATGATGACGGCGCCCGCGGCAAGCATGCGCTCGACCATCGGCGAAACGTGCTCGGCGATATAACCGGCACTCGTCTTGGAGCCGCGGGTGACCACGTGGCCGGCAAGGTAGAAATTGTCCTTGATGGCGATGGGAACACCGTGCAGTGGGCCCCCGAGGCGGCCGCGGCGAGCTGCACGCTCGGCGGCCGCGGCCGCCTTCAGCGCCTCGCCCTCAAGGAAGGTGACGTAGGCGTTGACTTTGGGTTCCCAGGCCTTGGCCAGCGCCAGCGCGCATTCGACGAGCTGCACCGGCGAGACGCGCCGCTCGGCGACGAGCCGCGCCATGCGGCGCGCCGACAGTCGCCTGTACTTGTCGAGCGGTAGGTCCTTGAAGGCCATGGCGAAACGTCACCTTACCCGGCGTCACCGCGCGCGCCCCCCCCCGAATTCGTCGCCCGTTCGAGGTGCCTGGCGCGCCGAGCCGCCTGTCTAGGCCGCTTGCAGCAACTTGACGGCCGTCAACGCGTTGATCCTGGTCGCCGTTTCGAGGTCGCTGAGCGCCATCGACTCGTCGGGCTGATAGACCGGCTCGCCCCCAGGGCCGAAGATCACCGTCGCGCACAGGTGACCGAAGCTCGCCGTGTCCCCGAGCCACGAGCCGCCGACCAGGGACGCCGGTTTGTCCATGACCTCCTCCCACGCTTCGCGCAGGCATTTCACCACTCTTTCCTCGGGATCCACCATGAAGGAGTTCTTCACGTCGGCCACTTCGAGTTCGACTTTGATCTCCTTGTCGCGGGCCTTGGCACACTCGATCGCCTGCTCGATCAGGGCCTTGACCTCTTCGAGCGGCACCCCCGGCTGCGGGCGGGTATCGACGCGGATCGTACAGCGGTCGGGAATCATGGACGGGCCGCCAGGGAAGAGGCCGCCGAAGATGCGTCCCACCGCGATGTAAAGCTCGGGCCCGACCAAGTCCTTCATCGCCGGCGGGATGTCGGGAAAGTAGCGCAGCTTGGATATCTCCTCGGCGACAGGGAGCATCTTCTCGATGGCATTGATGGCGAGGTCCTTGTGGCAGGTGTGCGCCGAGAGGCCGACGGTCGAGATGTCGAAGTAGTAGCGGCCCCGGTGCGCCACGTAGATTTGCATGCCGGTAAGCTCGCCGAGAACGCAGTGGTCGAACTCGTGGCGGCGGAACAGGTCGATGCTGCCGGTCTGCTGCCCCATGTGATCGCACACTGCGGCGAAGGTGATCTTGCCGTTGAAGTCGACGTCGCCGTCGACCAGCGACTTGATGGCGCCGACCTGACAGCCGAGACCGGCCTTCATGTCCATCACCGCATGCCCGAACAGGTGGCCGTCCTCGATGGCGCCGTCGAACGGGTCGCGCGTCCAACCCTCGCACACCGGCTTGGTATCGAGGTGGCCGGTGAACAGCAGGTGCGGCCCCGGCTTGCCGCTGTCGACCTCCATCAGGGTATTCTCGAGGTCTTCGCTGACCTCCTCGCACCACACCTTGCCGATGTCGAGCGCCTTGAGTTCCTCCTCGAGCTGGCGCGCCAGCAGGCCCTCCTTGCCGCACGTGCTGTCGGTGCGTACCATTTGCTGCGTCAGCCTTACCGAGGTCTCGAACGCCCAGTGGTCGGCGAGCTCGTCGAGCAGTTTGGTGGTCATTCTGCCTCCTGTCCCGCGGTCGCGGCGGACCGGCGGGAGCGGCGCGCCGTCCAAGTTGCATATTGAATATTGTATCCGTATGGTGGAGTCAAAGTGGAATCCTTGTCGGCCGCGCCACGCTGCGCTACGAGGGGGTATTCGGCACCCTTGAGGCGCCCTGCCTGGCGCGGACACGCGGCGCCGAAAACAGCATTGGAGGGGGCAAGCGGGGAAGATGCGCTTCGGCATAACCACCATGGCCCGGGAGCCTCCGGAGCGCTTTCGCAAACTCGTCGAGACGGCGGAAGCGGGGGGCTGCGACTACCTGTGGGTCTGCGACTCCTCGCTGCATGCGCGCGATGTATATTCCTATCTGACGCTCGCCGCCTCCTGCACGAATCGACTCAAGCTCGGGCCCAACTGCACGCACCCCTATACCCGGCATCCGGCCATCAATCTCAATGCCATGGCCACCATTAACGAGATTTCGGGCGGGCGCGCCATCATCGCCGTCGCCGCCGGCGACCGGCCGGTGATGGAGCTCGGCTACCGCATGGCGCGGGTCGCCGTGGTCCGCGAGATGATCGAGCTTATCCGCGCCTTGCAGGAAGGCGGTCCCGTCAGCATCGACGGCCCGACCTTCAAGCTCGCCGATGCCACGCTGTCGTCCGCGTTCCCTTCGCCGTTGCCGGTCTATATGGCGGCTTCCGGTCCGCGCATGCTGCAGTTGGCAGGTGAGTTGACCGATGGCGTGCTGTTCCTGAGCGGCGCCAACCTGCCATGCATCCGCTACGCCCTCGAGCAGATAGAAACCGGCGCCCGCGGCGCCGGACGCTCGGCGCAAACGCTCGACATCGGATGCACGGTGTATGGGTCGCTCACCGATGACGAGGAGCAGGCCCGCGCCGAGTGCAGGCCGATGGCGGCGTGGTTCCCGCAGACGGCGCCACAGTACGCCGAGATCGTGGGCGTGCCGCCCGAGACCATCGAAAAGATCAAGAAAGCCTATGCCGGCGGCCACTTCGACGCCGCGACGGAGGCGCTGACCCACGTCACCGACGACATGATCGACGCCTTCACCATCGCCGGGCCGGCCCATGTGTGGATCGACCGACTGCGCCAGATCAGAGCGGCGGGACTGGAACACATCAACATTTTCCTACTGACCGGGGACAAGCTGGGGATGGTCGAGCGTCTCGTCAGGGACGTCCTTCCCAAGGTAAGGGAGGCCTGAAGTGCCGACCGCGCGCATCGACGACGTCGACATCTATTTCGAGGAACACGGGTCCGGCTTTCCCCTTCTGCTGTTGATGGGATTCGGGGATGGCTGCGGCGCCTGGGCCAACCAGATCCCGGCATTCTCCGCGCGCTACCGCACCATCGCCTTCGACCATCGCGGAGTCGGCAAGTCGGAGGCCCCGCCAGGAGGCTATTCGATTCCCCGGTTTTCGGACGATGCCTTCGCCCTGCTGGACCATCTGGGCGTCGAGCGGGCCCACCTCGTCGGCTATTCCATGGGCGGGCGCGTGGCGCAGGACATGGCCGCCAAGCACCCGAAAAGAGTCGCGGGTATGGTGCTGGCGGCATCGGCGGCCAAACCGAACGCGCTCAACATATACAGTCTCAGGGCCGGCGCCTACCTCTACCGGACCTTCGGACCGGAGGCGGCAAGTGCCTTCGGCCCACTCATCTCGTTCACCCACGAATATTTCGCCGCCCACCTGCCGGAACTTGTCGCAAAACTCGGCAAGCCGCAGGAAAACCCGATGCCGCTGCACGCCTACGAAGGTCACGTCCGTGCCATCGAAGAGCACGACACGACGCCGGTTCTCGGACGAATCACGGCGCCGACCTTGGTCCTGATGGGCGAACACGAATGGCTGAACCCCAAGGTCGACGCCGACATCATGCTCAATGGTATCGGCGGCTCGCGCCTCGGCGTGCTGGCGGGCGGCGGCCATGGCTTCCTGTGGGAGACCCCCGAAGCCTTCAATCAGGCGGTCCTCGAGTTTCTTGCCGAGCACACGCCCTGAGCGGCCAAGCCGCCTAGATCGACGCGGCGTCGGGAGTAGCGGACCGAGGGAGCGTGCCCTCGCAGTCGTGCCATGTGCCCTTGAAGTGCTCGATGAGCAACTGGGCCAGCTTCTCCCCCTGCCGCTTCTCGACGTATTCGAGAATCTTCTCGTGTTCGCCGAGCGCCCGATCCCACGACGATTTCGGAATCTCGATGAAGAATCGCACCCTGAGGATGCGTAGGCTGAGAGAGCGGTGGAGTTCGCTCAGGAATTTATTGCGCGTGGCACTGACGATCTGCTCGTGAATGGCGAGATTGGTCTCGTAGTATTTCTTGCGGTTGCCGCGCGCGTTGTATTGCCTCAGTCGCTCGTGAAGTGCCTGGAATTTGGTGATCTCGTCGTCGGTGAGGTTCTGGGTGGCGAGCGGCGCCGAGGCGGCTTCGATGGCCCCGATGGCGAGCAGGAGCCCCTGAATTTCCTCGGGAGTCGGCGTTGCCACGACGGCGCCGCGGCGCGGCAAGGAGGTCACCAGCCCTTCCGAGGCAAGAACGCGTATGGCCTCGCGGAGCGGCGTGCGCGATATCCCCAACATGGTACACAGTTGGGCTTCCAGGATGCGCGTTCCCGGAGACAACTCGTCCTGGATGATCATGTCCCTGAGCACGGAGACAACCTCGTCGTGGAGGCTGCCCCTCGTGATCCTCTTGCTCAAGGACCGACTCGAGGCGGGAAGTCGCGACGTTTCCGATGACATATCAGCCATTTGATTCTCGCTGCAATTTCATACCGGATCGGCCCTTGGCCTTGGATGCCGCCGCATCGACGACCGGCATTTATACCATATGTGCAGCTAAAAACTTTGCTTGTAATGAATTTTGTATACAATAAGCTATCGGCCCACGCTCGCAACCAAGCACCGTCGGAGGCGAAAATTTGCTGGGGAGACTGGCGCGGGAGCTGGGCGCGGTTGGAGACGTTTAGGCAATCCACATATGGGAGGGTAAAGACATGCAGGCGTTTTGGAAGGCTATCGCCCGCGCGGCGACGGGATTGGCGGTCGCGGCCGTGCTCGCCGTTAGCGCGGGACCGGCGGCACAGGCCAGCAGCCAGGGAGTCACCGACACCGAGATCACGATCGGCGCCTTGGGGGCGCTGACCGGCGCGACGGCATTCATCGGTGGCCCCGGCCGCGACGGCATTCAACTGGCCGTCGACAAGATCAACGAAGCGGGCGGCATCAACGGACGCAAGCTGAAACTCATCTTCGAGCATGCGTTCACGCCGGCGGAAAGCGTCGCCGCGGCCAAGAAGCTGGTCGAGAGCGACAAGGTGTTCGTCCTCATCCTGGCGTCGGGCAGCACCGGCGCTGCGGCAGCGGCCAATTACGTGCGCGAGACCGGCGTGGCCACTTACAACATCTATGGCGCCACGCCGATCATCCGCAAGCCGTTCGCCAAGAACGTCTTCCACAGTGCCATTCCCGGCGCCGAGGTGTCGAGCCAAGCCATGATCGATCGCGCCTTCGAGGCCAGGCCGAAAGCCAAGAAGATAGGCGTACTGGCCGGGACCTATGCGTTCCCCCAGGCCAACAAGAAGGCCACCATTCCGCTTCTCAAGAAGAAGGGCGTGGAGTTCGTGGTCGAGGAGTTCGACCAGGGATCGCGCGACTTCACTTCCCAGCTCTTGAGCTTCGCCCGCGCCCGCGTGGAAGCCGTACTCATCTTCGGCAGCTTCTCGGAGGCCGGCTTCGCCATCAAACAGGGTCCTGAGAAGGGCCTGACCGGCGTCACCTGGGTGGTCGACGGCTCGGCCGTGAACGACGCCATCGTGCCCATCCTCGGGGCCGAGAACACCAAGAATGTGTGGGGCTACTACAACGCCCCCTATTTCCCCGGCCAGTCGGACGCTCCCATCACCGCGTACAAGAAGATGTGGACGGCAAAGTACGGGAAGGCGCCGCAGGGCCGGCCCAATCTTTACGACCTCGTCGGCTACGGTTCGACCTATGTCCTTGCCGAAGCCATGAAGAATGCTGGCAAAAACCTGAACTGGGACAGCCTGATCGCCGCCTGGAGCAGCCTCAAGAACTCCAAACCGTCGAACTTGGGCGGGGTGGAAATCACTTTTCCACAGTCGTTCTCCAAGACCAACCACCAGGGCAGCACCGAACTCGGCAAAGCCGCCATCAAGGGTGGCATCTGGCAAGTCGTACCTAAGTGATCGAATCGTACAAGGGGTACAGGGGGGAAGGGCGCGACTCCGCGCCCTTCCTCTTTGTTTAGGGATCTCCGAGTCCGCGGAGCGCGGCTGTGGCTGAATTCCTTATGGTCATCATCGGTGGCCTCAAGATCGGCGCCATCTACGCGCTGGCGGCCATCGGGCTGATCGTCATCCACAAGGCGACGAAGACGGTCAACTTCGCTCACGGCGGGCTGGTCATGCTGGGGGCATTCGCCGCCTATCTGATAGTAGTCGAGCTGAACTGGCCGTATTGGCTCGCCTATGTGCTGATCCCCATCCTCATTGGCATTGTCGCGACCCTGCTCGAGATCACCATCCTGCGGCCGTTGCGCCGTGCCGATCTGTTCATCGTCATCGTGGCGACGATCTTTCTCGGCATCGCGCTATCGGAGACTTTCAGGCTGGCGCAGAACACCGAGATGCTGGCCGTCCCGGCGGCGATCAAGGGGCCTCCGATGATGCTCGAACTCGGAGAAGACCTCATCATCATCACCCGCGAGCAGATCTGGGTGTGTCTCGGCGCGCTCACCGTCGGCGTCATCGGACTCTTGATCTTTCGCTATGCCCCGGCTGGGCGCAGCATGCGTGCCATGGCCGCCAACGTACGCGGCGCCCAGCTGTGCGGCTATTCGGTAAATCGCGTCTACGCGATCGCGTGGTTCGTGGGCGGCGCGCTGGCCGGCCTGGCAGGGGTGTTCGCCGCGCCCAGTCACGGTGTCTCGCCGGAACTGGCGATCAGCGTCATCACAGCGGCCTTCGTCGCCGCCGTGATCGGCGGCTTTGATTCCCTGCTCGGCGCCATCATCGGCGGCCTGCTGCTCGGCCTCGCGGAAACGCTGTCCGCCGCATATGTCTCGAGCGCCATGAAGAGCGCCGTCAGCTTCTTGCTTCTGTTCGTCGTGCTTCTGTGGCGCCCGGAGGGGCTGTTCCCCGAAGCCAAGGGACGCGATGTTTGATCGATTGCGAAGGAATCGCGCCTTCCGGAATCTAGCGCCGGCGGCGACCGTCGTTCTGGCACTTCTCGCCGGGCTCGCCGTCGACGGATATGGCCAGTTCGTGCTCTCACTGACGGTGAGTGCCATCGTCATCGGGGCCGCCCTCACCATGCTCGTCGGCTATGCCCGTTGCATTACGTTGGCGACCGGCGCGATGATGGCGCTCGGGGCTTACGGATCGACCCTCCTCGTCATCAAGCTGGGGGTGCCCTACCTCCTGGCGGTGCTTTGCGCCGGCATCATCGGCGGCATCGGCGGTTTTCTGCTGGCCGTTCCCGGAGTCCGTTTCCGCGGCCACAACCTTGCCATGGTTACTCTGGTCTTCCAGGCCGTGGTCGTCATTCTGCTCAGGGAGTGGCGCGACGTGACCGGCGGCGCCGAAGGCCTGAATGTCCCTCCGCCAACCGCATTCGGGATGACGCTCACGGACGATTACGCCGTCCTCGTGCTAAACGTCGTCGTCTGCGCCCTGGTGCTGATCTCGTTGGCCGTTCTCGTCAACGGCGCCTTCGGCAAGAACCTGCGCGCCGTAACAGGCAACGAGGTCGGGGCACGGGCCTTCGGCATCAATGTCGAACGCCATCTCATCGCAGCCTTCGTGGCAAGCTCCGCGATCATCGCCGTGGCCGCCGCCTTGAACGCGCCGCGCTATCGCATCATCGATCCCGACAGCTACGGCGTCATTGTCTCGATCTTTACTCTCTCTTATCCCATCGTCGGCGGCATGCAGTCCATTTGGGGGGGCGTATTGGGCGGGGGAATCCTGCGCATTCTGCCCGAGCTCCTGCGCCCGGTCGCCGACTTCATCGAACTTTTTTTCTGCATTCTCGTCATCGCCACGATCATGTTTTTTCCGGGCGGCATCGTCGAGCTGCTGTCCCGCGCCCTTCGGCTGAACCGAGAGGGCGCGGCAGCAGCGGCCGGCCCGGAAGAAACCCGGCTGGCCGGGCCGGCGGAGACCGTTTCGCCGTCGCCGGCGGCTTCTTCCGGCTCCACCGTCGCCCCAGGCGGCGCCTCCGCCCCGGCCGCGCTCATCACCCAGCGAGTGCGCAAGCGCTACGGGGCCCTTCAGGCGGTGGACGACGTCAGCATCGAGGTCGCGGCCGGCTCCCTGCATGGCCTCATGGGACCCAACGGGGCCGGCAAAACGACCCTGTTTAATGCCATTTCCGGGTTCACCCCGGCCGATTCCGGGCGCATCGAATGCTTTGGCGAGGACATCACCGCGGCTCCCGTCGAGGCACGCATCGCCATCGGCGTCACCCGCTCTTTCCAACATGTCGCCGTCTTCCCCAAGCTGACCTGTCTCGACAACGTCATCATCGGTCTGGGCGCCAACGGAATCTGGGACACCTTCGCGCGCAGTTTCGACGAATCCGTGAACGGCCGCCGCTCCGCCAAGGAACGCGAGGCGGCGCGTTGGGCCTTGGCCGCCATCGGCATCGACGGCAAGGCGGAGGCGCCGGCGGGGACGCTTTCGCTCGGCGACCAGCGGCGGCTGGAAATGGCGCGCGCCATCGTCTCGCGCCCGCGCCTGATTTTCCTCGACGAACCGGTTTCCGGCGTCGGCCACCAGGAGGCCGAGCTGTTGAAGGAGCTTTTGCAACGCATCAATACCGATCTCGGCGTGACCATGCTCATCGTCGAGCACAACATCAAGTTCCTCGTCGATGTGTGCGATACGCTGTCGGTCATGAGTTCCGGGCGTATCGTCGCCGAAGGCAAGCCCGGAGATGTGATCGCGCGCCCCGAGGTGCGCGAGGTCTATTTCGGCGAGAAGAAGGCGGCCCCGTGATGTTGCAAGTCACCAATCTCCGAGTGGCGTACGGGCCCGTGGAGGTGGTCCACGACTTGTCGCTGTCGATCGAGGCCGGCGGGGTGCTGGCGATTCTCGGGGCGAACGGAGCCGGCAAGACGTCGTGCGTCGAGGCTATCGCCGGCCTGCTCCCCGTGGCCCAGGGCAAGGTCATCTTCAACGGAGCCGACATCGCCGGGCGGCCGGCGAGCGATATCGTCCGCAAGGGCCTTGCCCTGGTTCCCCAGTTGCGGGAGTTGTTCCCGAATTTCGGCGTCGAGGAGACCCTCGAGGCGGCGATGGGGGCGGCCGTGGACAGGCAATCCCTGACCATTGAGGAGATCTTCGACTATTTTCCCGTCCTCGCCGAGCGCCGCAAGCAGCTGGCCGGTTCCCTTTCGGGGGGCGAGCAGCAGATGCTCACCATCGGGCGCGCCCTGATCACCAATCCGAAGGTCATGCTTCTGGATGAGCCCTCGGCGGGCCTGGCGGTGGGAATCGTCCGCGGATTGATCGATATCATCAAGCGGATCCAAGCTTCCGGCGTCGGCGTGCTGCTCGTCGAGCAGAACCTGGAGATCGCGCAAGCGGTGGCCGACACGTGCCTCGTTCTGGCCACCGGGCGCACGGTATGGGAAGGACCGATGAGCGAGGCGATCCATATGGAAGAAATCCGTGAGGCCTACTTTGCCTGAAGCCTGATTCTTGGAGGCGGAAACATGGCGACCAATCGCACGAAACAGGTCTCGACATTGCGGGTCGGCCGGCTGTTCGCGACACCGGGACGCAGGCCGCCCAACTACGGGGCAACCGTTAGAATCGACAACGGGGTGATCGTCGGGGTCAAGACGGCAGGGCGTATCGACGACGTCCGATCGGGGCGCCACCTGGTGGCCATGCCGGCCCTCGCCAACGCCCACGACCACGGGCGCGGCCTCCACCACGTCGCCTTCGGCGCCAAGGACCAGCAGTTCGAGTTATGGCGCCCGGCGCTTTATGCCCACCCGCCGGTCGATCCCTATCTGAACGCGGCATTGGCGTACGGCCGCCTGGCTCGCGCCGGCGTCGGTTCGGTGATGCACGTCCATTCCTCGATCCTCGTCCATCGCCTGATCGACGACGCCGAGGCCATCTGCAGGGCGGCGCGCGACGTCGGCATTAGGCTCGCCTTCGTGGTGCCCCTCAGGGACAAGCAGTCCCTTGGCCATGCCGACGACGAGGAGCTCATCGCCCTCCATGACCCACGCGACCACGATACCATCCGCCAAACCTGGCTCTATGATTTCCCCCCTCCCGACGAATACATGCAGCTGGTCAAGGAAATCGCCCGACGCGTCGAGGGTCCGACCATCAGCGTCCAGTACGGGCCGAACAGCCCGCAGGCCTGCACCGACGCGTTGCTCGAGCGCATAGCCGCCTCGGCCGCCGCCGACGGCCGGCGGGTCACCACCCACTTTCTCGAGACGCGGGTCCAGCGCCAGTGGGCGGATGCCACCTATCCGCAAGGGTTCGTCAAGCATCTCGACCAGCTCGGCGTGCTGTCCGAGCGCTTCACCGGGGCGCACGGCGTGTGGCTCAGGCCCGACGACGTCGACCTGCTCGCCGAGCGCGGTGCCCAAATCGCCGTCAACACGAGCTCCAATCTGCGGCTGCGCTCGGGAATTGCGCCGGTCGCCCAGTACATAAAGTCGGGAATGCGCTTCTCGTTCGGCATCGACTCGTTCTCGTTCGACGACGACGACGACGCCTTCCGCGAAATGCGCGTCGGCCACTGGCTGCATTCTCTCAACCAATCCGATGCGCCGCTTGCCACCGAGAAGCTGTTCGAAGGCTGGCACCGCAACGCCTTCTACGCGGTCAACAATAGCGACGACTATGGCGAGGTGAAGGCGGGTGCGCCCGCCGACCTCGTCGTGCTCGACTATGACGCCATGGCCTACGACATCATCGAGGGAATGGCGGAAGAGCTCGACATCATTTTGACGCGCGCCGGAAACCGCTACATCGACCGGGTGATCGTGGCCGGAAGGGAAATTGTGCGCGGCGGCAAGGTCCTTGGCATCGACATGGACGCGGTCGAGAAAGAGGTGCTGGCCCAGGCCCGCGCCGCCGGCGACGACATGCGTCAGCTCAAGCCGGTGCTTGATCGCTCGACGGCGACGCTCGACGAATTCTACCGCTCGGGCAAGCACGCGGCGCAGTGAGCGGCTGGTTCGGACCAAGCCCGGAGCGGACAGGGAAAGGCGGCACCTTGCACGAGGAAGAAGGTCCGGCCGGGATGATCGGGCGATCGCTACCCCGGCTCGAGGATGCGCGTTTCCTCACCGGCCGCGGGACCTATCTCGACGACCTCGACATGGCGGGCCTTTGCCATGCCGCCGTGGCGCGGTCGCCGGTCGCCAGTGCCCGGCTACGGGCCGTCGACGTTTCCGGGGCGGCCGATGCGCCCGGGGTGCTTGGCGTGCTCACCGCGGAGGCGCTGCGCCGGGAAGGGGTGACCGTCGTCCCCCTCGAACTGCCGCCGCCGGGGCCCGCCGCCGACGATCCCGACTGGTTGCCGCCGGAGCAGCCGGTGCTGGCCGGCGACCGCGTGCGCTTCGTCGGAGAGCCGGTGGCGTTCGTCTTCGCCGAGACGGCCGCACAGGCGCGTGACGCCGCCGAGCGCGTCATCATCGATTTCGAGGACCTTCCCGCCGTGGTCGACACGGCGAGCTCCGCAGGTCACGCCACGGCGGTCGACGCCTCCTTTCCGGACAATACGCTCTTCACCCACGAGCTCGGCGATGAAGAGGCGGTCGCGGCGGCGTTTGCCGGGGCGGCACACGTGGCGAGGATCGAGATGGTCAACAACCGGGTCTACGCCGCGGCGCTGGAGCCGCGCGGCTGCATCGGCGAATACGATCCAGATAGCGGATGCCATACCCTTCGCCTCGGCACTCAGCGGCCACACAACCTTCAGCGGGCGCTGGCCGACCATGTCTTCGGCGTTCCACGAGCCAAGGTCCGGGTCGTCGGATTGGATACCGGTGGTGGCTTCGGAATGAAGAACGGACTGTACCCGGAGTACATCCTGTGCCTGCTAGCGGCTCGCCTGCTCGGGCGCCCCGTCAAGTGGGTCGCCGACCGTGCCGAGGGGCTGCTTGCCGACAACCATGGGCGCGACAACGTCTTCACCGCCGAGGCGGCGATGGACGGGAACGGCCGCCTGCTTGGCATCCGCGCCGAACGTTTCCTCAATATCGGCGCCTACACGGCGCCGCGCACCATGGTTCCGGCGTGGAACGGGCTTGCCCATCTGACCGGCGTCTACGACGTGCCGGCCGCCCACATCAAAGTGACGGGCGTGCTTACCAACACGGCGAGCACCAGCGTCTACCGCGGCGCCGGGCGGCCGGAGGCGGTCATGTGTTGCGAACGGCTGATCGATTACGCGGCGCGCGACATCGGCGCCGACCCCGTCGACTTTCGCTACCGCAACCTGATCACCAAGGCCTCGATGCCGAAAACCACGGCGCTTGACGCCACTTACGACGGCCTCGACTTCGAGAGGATTCTCGATCACGCGCTGGAGCGCGCCGACCGTGACGGGTTCGATGCGCGCCGGCGCTCCGCGGAGGGGGCCGGCCTCAGGCGGGGTTTGGGCATGGCGCTTTTCGTCGAGGGCCTGCACGGATCACCCGAACCGGCACCCGCTGCGATCTTCCTGGACGACGGAACCCTGTCCGTCTCCGCCGCCACCATGTCCACCGGCCACAGCCACGAGACCACGTTCGCGCAGATCGCCGCCGACCGCCTGGGGCTGCCGCTCGAACGCCTGCGCTTCGTGCAGGGCGACACGGCGGTCATTCCCGACGGCATCGGCACCGGCGGCTCGTGGTCGTTGACCCTGGGAGGTTCGTCGGTGCGCCTCGCCGCCGACGCCGCCATCGAACGCGGCCGCGACATCGCCGCCGGACTGATGGAAGCGGCGCCCGCCGACGTCGCCTTTGCCGGCGGGATATTTCGCATCGTCGGGACCGACAGGACGGTCGGTTGGGACGCGGTATTGGCCAAGGAGACCGCCTTCCGCGTCGATGCGGTATTCGACGAACACGGCGAAAACTGCCCCGTCGGCTGCCACGTATGCGAAGTCGAGGTCGACCCCGCCACCGGCGCGGTGCGGCTGGATCGCTATTCGGTGGTGCAGGACTCGGGGACGCTGATCAACCCCATGGTCGTCGCCGGCCAAGTACACGGCGGCGTCGCCCAAGGCATCGGCCAGGCGTGGCTCGAAAGCATCATCTACGAGCCCGACAGCGGGCAACTGCTTACCGGCTCGTTCATGGACTACGGTGTGCCGCGGGCCGACGACTTGCCGTCGATCGACACCTCACTCGAGGAAACGCCCGATCCCAACAACCCGCTCGGCGTCAAGGGAGTGGGCGAGGCCGGCGCCACGGGTGCGGCTCCAGCCTTCGTCAACGCGGTGATCGATGCCCTGGCGCCGCTCGGCGTCAAAAACATCGATATGCCGCTGACTCCCGAGCGGGTGTGGCGCGCCATCCGAAGCGCCGACAAGGCCTGAGGCCCATCATGCGAGGAGCCGCACGGCAATTAAAGTGAATTAAGAATTAAAGTGACATGATACTTATTTTTATCGACGATCCCGGCGTGAAGGGCGCTCAAACTCAACCCTTGCATGCGCCAATTCACTTAACGTGACAATGGCTGGACGAACACGACGACATCCACGACTGGGAACCGGGAAACCGGCCACCCGCGACCCCAGATGCTTCACGATATCGGTCTCGACGATTTCGTCGATCTGGTCTGGACGCCGCTCACCCGCCGACCATCATGGGGCTCATGACCAGGATCCGCACCCGCGCTTCCTTGCCGTCCAGGGGCGTCGCCAGGTCGCGGCACGCCACCCCATCGACGCTGACCAGGACGTGGGGCGGGAGAGCGGCGGTGCCGTTCAAGAGATGCGGGCGCGTCGCCGGCCCGTGGCGCCGGACGACCTCTTCCAGGAGCTGGCCCACGGTGGAGCCGGACGGCATGTCCCAGTGCTCCTCGGAGCTGCGGACCAAGGTTCGGATCAGTCCCGCGTAGGCGATTTCAATCTTCGGCATGGACCGAACCTCCCAGTTCGCCGCCGGCCCCGAAGGGCGAGGGCGAGCTGCCCGCGCCCAGGGTAGCCAGCTTGGCCGCCAGGCCAACGATCAGGGCCGCCAGGCCCGCGGCGCTACCGGCAAGAGCGGTGGCGGAAGGCAGCACCAGGGCCAGGATGGCAAGCCCGCCGGCCAGCCCGGCGCCGATCATCGCCGTGCCCGCCGCGATCGGTACGGCGCGACGGCGGCCGGCGGCCATGGCCAGGCGCAACAGCGCGAGGGCCGCCAGGCTGGTCAACACGGGCTCGCTCCAAGTGCTCAGGAACCCGACCAGGGCGACCCCCGAGAGGGAGCTCTCGACCAGGAATTCCAGGGCCGGCCAGGGCCCCCGCCAGGCCCGCACAGAGCGCATGGTGCCCAGGGCCAGGCCGGGATAGGCGGCGACCAGGATGGCGAGCGCCATGGCACCGGCGATGGCCGCCGTCTCGACGGCGCCGGGGAGAGCCAGGGGCAGGGCCAGCAAGGCGGCAAGGGCCAGGAAAACCAGGTCGGCGATCGCGCCCCGGCTGATCCAACTGGTGCGCCAGTTGATCACCGCCCGCGGGAAGCGGAACGGCCGGCCGAGTTCCAGGAGCAGGACCCCACCCGCCGCGGCGACCAGCAGGAAGGCCAGCAGCGGGCCTCGGTCCAGGTCCAGGATCGTCCCTGCGGGGGCCAGCCAATGGTGGGCGTGGAAGATCCCGGCGCCGGCTCCCAGCAGCCACCATTCCAGGGCATGGACCCATCCCCATTGCCCCTGCCGCCGGTGGGGCAAGGCGATGTCGGCCTCGGTTGCACCGGCTAGGTAGGCGCCGTCGCTCAGGTAGGAAACGGAGGGAGAGGTTTCGATCGGCGCCCCGATGGGTGTCGATGGGCGATCCTTCAAGACCCGCGAAAGCGGCGAATCCGGATCCTCCCGATCGCCGAAAATGCGCGCCCCGGTGGGACAGGCGACGACGCAGGCCGGCTCCAGTCCACGATCCACCCGGTCGACGCAGAACGTGCACTTGTGGGCCGTTCCAGGCTGGTGAAGGCGGACCTTGGCGATCTCGAAGGGCGTGTCCGGCCCCCTCGCCCGCCGATTGAAGTGGATGGCCCCGTAAGGGCAGGCGATGACGCAGGCCCGGGATCCGCAACAGGCGTCCGGGTTGATCAGGACGATGCCGTCGTCGCGCCGTGAAATGGCCCCGGTGGGGCAGGCGTCGAGACACGGGGGCTCGGCGCAGTGGATGCAAAGCGTCGGTATGGAGAGGCGGCGGACTTGGGGAAAGTCGCCGATTTCCTTGTCGATGACCGGGGCCAGCCAGATCCCGGCCGGGGAGCCGTTTTCCACCTTGCAGGCCAGGGTGCAGGCAAGGCAGCCGATGCAGGTCACCGTGTCCAGGGCCATGCCGAGGCGGGTCATCGGCGCCGCCTCCCCGGCAGACACAGGGCTTCGGCGAGTCGGTCCCGCATCTTTCCGGCGCCCCGCTCCGCCGTGCCGGCCGGCGCCACCCGCACCTTGGCCTTGGAATCGAAGGCCGAGGACAGCTTGTCCACGTTGTCCAGGTCGAAGGGGATCAGGGTGTTGAAATGAATTCCCCTGCCCCGCGCTTGTGGCATTCCCCGCGCCCAATGGCCGTTGATCCCGGCCACCGCGACCGTTTCGGGGTGGATGCCCTCGGTCAGGCGGACCCTTCCCCTGACCCTGCCGACCCGCGAGGTGACGCTGACCCATTCGCCGTCCCGGATGCCCCGGGCGGCCCCGGCGCGCCGGTGCATGAGCAGCCGGAAGGCATGGGGATGGCGCTCGCCCAGGTCGGCGAGCCACGGGTTCTGGGCGGCCAGACCGAGGCCGTGGAAGGGCAGCTTGTAGGGCACGGCGAAAAGGTCGAAGGCTTCCGCGTCTTCCTCGTGGGCGGCCGAGGGCCGCCAGTCCGGGAGCGGCGCGTAATCGGAAAGGTCCCAGCGCACCGGGCGGCCCTGCAAGGCCTCCGCCACCTCCATGCCCTTGTCGATGAAGTGCTCCTGGTAGATGGGCAGGCGCGGCTTCACCCAGGGCCCCGGGTAGGCCTCCTCGAGGCGCTTGCGGCGCAAGCGGAAGGTCCCGCTGCCGCCGGGGGCGCCGACCTTGGCCGCCTCCTCTCCCGCCTCGCGCCGGATCTGGCGCGAGGCCAAGTCGGCGACCTCGAATCGGCCCTCGGCCGGCAACTCGGCCGCGCCTTCGAACCCCAGGATCTGGTTGCACACCTGGTGCAGTTCCTCCCCCAGTCCCATGCGGTAGGCCAGGTCGAACAGCACGTCGCCCCAGTGACGGGCCTGGCCGGCCGCCGGAACCACCGGCTGGCGCCGCGCCCCGTACCAGACGCCGGGTCCGGGCACCAGGAAGGCGTAGGGATGGTTGGCGGGAAACAGGTCGTGGCGCTCCATGTCGTGGGCATCGGGCAGGACCACGTCGGCGAACTCGGTGGTCTCGTCCAGATGGGTGGAGAAGGAGACCATGAAGGGGATTCGGCTGAGGGCCTCGGCGATCCGAGCCGGTTCGACGATGCTCATCATCAGGTTGACCCGGCAATGGAGAAGAACGTCGGGCGTGAAATCGAGGCCGAAATCCTCGCCCGCCAGCAGGGTAAAGGGATAGAGAGTCCGTCCGCCGACCGCGATGGGCAGCACTTCCTGGAGCGACAAGGTCTCCGGCGGGCGTACCGGGGCGCCGGGAAAGGGGCTGTTGTATCCGAACAGAGAGCGCACGTGGTCGGCGGCCACCAGCATTCCGTCGGCGCCCACCTCGGGCTCCCAGGTCGGCCCCACCGGATTGACGCCGAGGAAGCCGCCGGGAACATCGATGGCGCCGAGGACGATGTTGATCAGATGCAAGGCCAGGGCGGCCGCCATGCCGTGCTTGTGGCCCACTGGTCCGCTCTTGAAGTTGACCGCGATGGGCCGCAGCGGCAGCTCGCCGCCGTCGATGGTGATGGTCTCGCCAATGCCGGCGTCCTCGGCCAGTTCGGCCGCCAGCTCGACGATCCGTGACGCCGGAACGTCGGTGATTTCGGCAACCCGCTCGGGACCGTAGCGCCCGACATGGCGGCGCAGCAACTCGAAGGTCGGGTGGCAGTCGGTTCCCTCGATCCGGAATTCGCCTTCCAGGGCCATGCGTTCGGGCGCACACTCGTCGAAGGCCGAGGGGACCTTGGCCTGCGTGTCCCAGACCAGCGGTTTGCCGCTCTCGGCATGGCGCATGTAGCGGCCGTCGGGGCCGATCAGATAGGGGGCATTGGTGCGCCGGCGCAGGAAGGGTGCGTCGTAGACCTGCAAATGGTTGACCAACTGGTTGACGATGCCCAGTCCCAGGGCGGCGTCGGTCCCCGGCCGGATGGGGATCCAGTTGTCGGCCTTCCCGGCGGCGGTGCCGCAGACCGGATCGATGACGGTCAGCTTCATGCCGCGCAGGCGGGCCTGGGCCAGGCCATGGGTCGTCGCCTGGGCATTGCTGTCGACCATGAACCCCATTTGCGTGCCGACCAGCACGGCATGGCGGCAATGCCGGAAATCGATTTCCGAGTTGTAGGCGCCGTTGATCAGCATGTTCACCGAATGGGACCCCATGCCGCAGAACAGGCCGGCCGAAGACCAGTTGCTATGGGGCGTTCCCAGGGCCGTGCACCAGACCCGGACCAGCGCCGCCGCCGGCAGGTCGAAATGCGCCACCACGACCCGGCGCGGATCCTTGTTGCGGGCCGTCGTCAAGCGCTCGGCCACCAGTTGAAGCGCCTCTTCCCATGTGGTCTCTTCCCATTGGGGGTCAACGCCGATGCCCTTTTCCGGGTTGCGCCGGCGCAGGGGCCGCAACACCCGCTGGGGATCGTAGAGGTCGGCGATGCGGGCCTTGCCCTTGGCGCAGATGTGGCCCAGGCTGGACGGGTTCTCGGGATCGCCGCCGATGTCCGTCACCACGCCGTCGACCCGGCGGGCGAGGACGCCGCAGGCGTTGTAGCAACCGTAGCAGACGGTGGGGATCCAGGTGTCTTCCATGGCCCCGCCTTTCCGCCGTCAGGCCCCGAAACGGCGGCTCAGTTCCAGGTAGGCGGGGGTATCGATGATGCGTTCGCGATCCTCGAAGGAGATCAGGGCCTCGGCGACGGCGGCGCTGTTGCCATCGCGCCGGATGACCCTGGCCACCTCGTCCATGGCCTTGATGGCGGCGCGCTGCAGGTCGCTGGGAACCAGGATCAGGCGGTAACCCAGCCGCGACAGGGTGTCCAGGGGCACCAAGGGCGTCTTGCCTCCATCGAACATGTTGATCAGTTTGGGATAGGGAAGCCGTTCGGCAATCTCGCGGATCTGCTCCTCGCTCACCGGGGCCTCGACGAAGGCGACGTCGGCCCCGGCCTCCATGTAGGCGTGCATGCGCTCGAGGGCCGAGTCCAGTCCCTCCACGGCCAGTGCGTCGGTGCGCGCGATGATGACCAGGTCGGGATCTTGCGAGGCGTCGCGGGCGGCCCGAATCTTCTGGACGAACTCGCCGGTCGGCACGACCCCCTTGTCGTCCAAATGGCCGCAGCGCTTGGGAAAGGTCTGGTCCTCCAGATGGAGGCCGGCCACCCCGACCCGCTCGAAGGCGCGGATGGCGCGCTGCGCGTTGAGGGCGTTGCCGTAGCCGGTATCGCAATCGGCGATCACCGGCAGGGTCACGGAATCGACGATCTGTTCCAGCCGCGCCACCACTTCCGGCAGACCCAGCAATCCCATGTCGGGAACGCCGCTGCTCCGGGCAATGGCGCCGCCCGAGGCATAGACGACCTGGAAACCGGCCCTTTCGACGAGGCGCGCCGAAAGGCCGTCGTAGACCCCAGGGATGACCAGGGCCTGCTCCCCGTCGATGTATTCACGAAGTTTCGTCGAGTCGCGCATGGTCCCTCGATCGGTTGGCCCGTGGGTTGACGTCGCCGTCGGGGTGGAGGCGAATATTGATCCATCGCAGGGATTTTTTCCATCCCTCCGTCGCCGCGCCGGTTTCCACGGGCAAAGGAGGAATGGAAATGTTCCGCCATCGCTGGCACTGTTGTCGGCGACGGACAGGACTCGCCCCGCCCCGGATCGGGGCCGGTCATGGGAAGGAGAATGGAATGACGGAAAGGTTCCTCACCGACCTCGACCGCGAGGTTTACGCCAAGGCCGGTTTCGGCCACCGGGCTGGGTTCGGCACCCGGCCGGGCATCCTGATCATCGACGTTCAGTATCGCACCTGCGGCGAGAGCCCCATGCCCATCCTCGGGGCCATCGACGAGTACAAGACAAGTTGCGGCGAGGCCGGCTGGGCGGCAGTCGGGGTCATCGAGCGCCTGCTGGCCGTGGCCCGTCCGCGTGGCGTCCCGGTGCTCTATCCGGTGGTCGAGCGCAAGGATCGTTTTGACACCGGGCGCTGGAAGGACAAGGTGCCGTCCATCGCCGACGGACCCAGCTACATCGGCAACCGGGGGACCGAGATCATCGAAACCATCGCCCCCCTTCCGGGCGACATGGTGGTCAGCAAGCGCTATGCCTCGGCCTTCTTCGGCACGCCCCTGGCCACCTATCTCAACGACCTGGACCGCGACACCATCATCGTCACCGGGGCGACCACCAGCGGCTGCGTCCGCGCCTCGGTCTCCGACGCCTTCTCTTACGGCTACAAGGTGGTGGTGGTCGAGGATGCCGTCTTCGACCGCGGCGAGGCCAGCCACGCCATCAACCTCTTCGACATGGACCAGAAGTACGCCGACGTGCTGCCCTCGGAAAAGGTCATCCAATATCTCGAAACCCTGCCCCTGGAAGAGAGAGACGGATCATGAGAGCGGACCTGCTCATCAAGAGCGGCGAGGTCGTTATCCCGGGCCAGGGCCTGTGGCCCGCCGACGTCGCCATATCGGACGGCAAGGTGGCGGCACTTCTCGAGGCCGGAACCTCGGTGGAGGCGCGGCGGGTGGTGGATGCCTCTGGCCGGCTGGTCCTACCCGGCGTCATCGACGCCCACACCCACCTCACCCTGGGCCCCGGTGGCGACGGCTACGAGAGCGAGACGCGCAGCGCCGCCATCGGTGGCGTCACGACGTCGCTCTCCTACCTCCTGGATTCCGGCGACCTGACGGAGGTGGTGCAACGGGACATCGACGCCGGCGGCGGACGCGGTTGTGGCGATTACGGTCTCCATCCGGCCCTGGTCACCGACGACCAACTGGCGGCCTTTCCCGATACCATGGACAAGCTTGGCATTCCGTCCTTCAAGTTCTTCATGACCTTCCGCGGCGAGGAAGGGGCCTATATGGGCATCCCCGGCAATGACGACGGGTTCCTGTTCCGCCTGTTGCGCATGGTGGCCGGGCTTCCGGGCTCGCTGCCCTGCGTCCACGCCGAGAACGTCGAGATCATCTGGGCCCTGGGGCCCGAGGCCCAACGGGACGGCGACGGCACCATCCGCGACTGGGACGCCAGCCGGCCCGACTTCGTCGAGGCCGAGGCGACCCGGCGCGTCCTCTACATGGCCGAGGCGGCTGGAGCCCCCATCTACGTCGTCCACATCACCTGCCGCGCCGCCTTGGAGGCGGTGCGCGAGGCCAAGGCCCGGCGCCCCGCCATGGTGTTCGGCGAGACCTGCGTCCATTACCTGAGCTTGACCTGCGACACCGCACCCTCGCCCATGGGCAAGGTCAACCCGCCGCTGCGCCATGCCGACGACGTCGAGGCGTTGTGGGAGGGCGTCGCCGACGGCACCATTGACGTGGTCGGATCGGACCACGTGTGCCGCAAGTTGGCGTCCAAGGAAGGCGACATCTGGAAGGCCACGTCGGGCTTTCCCGGTGTCGCCACCCTGGTGCCGGTGTTCCTGAGCGAGGGCACGCGGCGGGGATTGGACGTGGCCAGCCTGGTCGACAAGATGACGTCGGCGCCCGCCGCCATCTTCGGGCTCGCTCCCCGCAAGGGGTCCCTGATGCCGGGCGCCGACGGCGACGTGACCATCGTCGATCCCGAGGCCCGCAAGGTGATCCGCGCCGCCGATCTGGGCTCCTTCTCCGACTACTCGCCCTACGAAGGCCGCCAGGTCGGCTACACGGCCTCCCATACCATCCTGCGCGGCCAGGTGATTGCCGAGGACGGCGCCTATGTGGGCAAACCGGGAGTCGGCGACTATGTCCCAAGAACCCGGACCGGGGTTCGCTAGGAGCGCCCCGGCCCAAGCCGATTTGCTCTGACAATGCCCCGGGTTGACCTGACAAGCCCACCCTTGGTCCATCGGCTCATCCCCAGGCCATCTTGGCCCTTTCGGTCAGTTTTCTGACGTCAATCTTGTTGGTACCGGCGAGTGGCAACTCGTCGAGGAAAGCGACGTGGCGCGGGTGCTCGTTGGCGGGGCCGTTGTCCAGGGCGAAGGCCTTGATTTCATCTTCGGTGACGCTCGAGCCTTCGCGGCGCACGATGAAGGCCACCGGGCGCTGCCCCTTGATCTCGTCGGCCAGCGGCACGACCGTGGCCTGCAGGACGCCGGGTTGGCGCTCCAGCATCATCTCGACCTCGCCCGGGTAGATGTTCTCGCCACCACAAACGAACATGTCGTCGGCCCGGCCGACGAAATAATAGAAGCCATCCGCGTCCCGGCGCATCACGTCGCCCGAATCATACCAGCCGTCGCGAAACCGCTTGGCGGTCTCGTCGGGCAGATTGTGATAGCCCGGCGACACGGCGCCGGTTCGCATTTGCAGCACGCCGTCGTCGGCCGTCTCCCCACCTTTCAGACGCAACTCGACGGAGGCCATCGGATGACCGAGCGACAGCGGCGGCGTCGGAATCCCGTCCGGGTGGGGGCCGAACACCGCGGGACCGGCTTCCGTCGTCCCATAGCCGTTGGCGATGATGGCGCCGGGAAACAGTTCCTTGATCTTCTCGAACAGGGGCATGGTGACGGGGGCCGAGCCCATGGTCAGCACGCGCACCGCCGACAAGTCGAGTTCGCGCACGAGGTCCTCCTCCCGCGCCACCAGCGCCATCATGGTGGGAATGGTCAACACCCAGGTGCAGCGGTAGCGGGCGACGGCCTCGATGTAGGGGCGGGCCCGAAACTGTTCCATCATGACGATGGAAGCATGGGCGTGGAACATGGCCTTGGTCGTGAAAAGCCCGTTCATGTGATAGAGCGGCGCCGCCACCAGGCCGCGCTCTTCGGCGTCGATGACGCGCGCGTTGACGGCCCAGTTAAATCCGCCATGGGTCAGCGGAACGCCCTTGGGACGCCCCGTCGAGCCGGACGTGTAGAGGAACATGGCGACGTCATCGGGCTTGGCCGGAAGCGACGCAAATGGCCCCGCATCCAGGAAGACGTCGAAACCGTCGGCGCCGTCGCGCCCGAACTCGACCACGGGCAGGTCCGCCGGGCAGTCGGCGCGGCGCGGGGCGTCAGCGAATACAAATTTGGTGCCACTATCGCGCAGGATGTAATCGATGGTGTCCTTGGGAAACTTAAAGTTGGTCGGGACCGAGATCATGCCGGCCCGCATGGTGCCGAAATAGGCGGACAGGTACTCGGCTCGATTGGACGACAGAATGGCCACTCGGTCCCCCGGTTGAAGGCCGCGCGCGGCTAACCCCCGGGCAACCGCGTTGGCGGCGGCGTCAAGGTCCTTGTAGGTGTAGTCTCGGGGATTGTCCGCATCGAACAGGTCGATGAGCCCGACCTTGTCCGGATCGACCGAAGCATCGATGCAATCGCCCAGGTTCATGATATCAGCCATTCACACCTCTTCCGGTTTGCCTCAAGGCTTCACTACGATCTTTCCGAAGAAACGGCGTTCCTCCAGCATGCGGCAGGCCTCGATCCCCTCGTCGAGCCGCATGACCTTGTCGATCACCGGCTTCAGCCTGCCGTCGCGCACCATGGTGACGAGCGTTTCCTGGTCCTCGAGCGTCCATCCGTTCGAACCTATGATGTTCATCTCCGCCGTCCAAATAAAGCGGATATCGGTGGTCGGTTCGAAGCCCGCCGTGGCGCCGCAGGTGAGGAGTCGGCCGTTGCGCTTAACGCAGCGCAGCGATTTCGCCCAGCTGTCGCCACCGCTGTAATTGATGACGACATCGCAGCCGCCGCCACGCATGAGGCTCCCGGTCGTTTCCCGGATGTGTTTGACGAAGTCGACGTCCGTATAGTTGATGGTCTCGTCGGCGCCGAGCTTTTCGAGACGCCGGCACTTCTCGTCGGTGCTGGCCGCGGCGATAACGTGGGCGCCGGCGATCTTGCACAGCATCACGCACGCCGTGCCGACTCCGCCGCTGGCGCCCAGGATCAACACCTTCTCCCCCGCTTGCACTTGGCCGCGCGTGAACAGCATGCGGTGCGCCGTGCCGTACGCGATGGGCAGGCACGATGCGTCCTCGTCCGAGACGTCGTCGGGAAGGGCCGTGAGCTGCTTCGCGCGCACGGTGCAGTATTCGGCGAGCGCGCCCGGCCGCGTCTCCCCCATCATGTCGAAGACATTTTCCTCGGGACTGAAATAGCCTGGTCGCAGCAGCACCCGTTGGCCGACCTCCCAACCACTGACGTCGGCGCCGATTTCGGATATCTCGCCGGCGCAATCCCCCCCCGTGATGCCCGGGAGCTCGGTCCTGATGCCCGGCATGCCGCGCCGTGTGCTGATATCGAGCCAATTGAGCGATGTCGCCCCCACCTTGATTTTGACCCACCCCGGCTTCACTTCGGGTTCCGGAAACTCGCCGTATTCGAGTTTGGAGATGTCCCCGTGTTCCTTGAAGAAGACAGCTTTCATGCTGGCGCTCCTCTCACGTCGTTTTTTGGGGCCGCTTCGGCGGCCATGGTGGGATATGCGATGGAGCCGTCGGCCTGTTCGGTGACGAGATGGCACGCTACGCTTTGTCTCCCCTGTAGCGGGCGGAGCGGTGGCTCTTCGTCGCGGCATTTCGGTTGGGCATAGGGGCAGCGCGTGTGGAACCTGCAACCGCCCGGTGGGTTCAGGGGGCTCGGCAACTCGTCGCGGGGGATGATTTTCTTTCGCTCCCTGGCGATTTTTGGGTCCAGTACCGGCACCGCCGCCATCAGGATTTGCGTATAGGGATGGAGCGGCATCGCCCACAGGCGTTCGCGTTCGGCGATCTCGACGATCTTGCCGAGGTACATGACGCAGACCCGGTCGGCGATGTGCTCGACCACGGACAGATCGTGCGAAATGAACAAGTAAGACAACCCAAGCTCGTCCCGCAGATCGGTCAAGAGGTTTATGATCTGGGCGCGAATCGAGACGTCGAGCGCCGAGACGGCCTCGTCGCAGATGACGATCTTGGGGTTGAGGGCAATGGCCCGTGCGATGCCAATGCGCTGCCTCTGTCCGCCGGAGTATTCGTGGGGGTGGCGTTTCAGGGAATCGGTCGGCAATCCGACCTTTTCGAGCAGCCAGGCGACGCGTTCCTTGCGTTCGCGATCGGATCCCCAACCGTTGACCATCAAGGGTTCCTCGATGATCCGTCCCACCGTCGCGCGTGGATTGAGGGACGCATAGGGGTCTTGAAATATCATCTGGACCTTGTGCCGGTGGCGCGCCAGCTGTCGCCGCTTCAGGTGAGTGATGTCGACGCTGTCGAGCACGATGGAGCCGAAATTGGGTTCGATCAGGCGCAGAATGGCCTTGCCCAGGGTCGACTTGCCGCACCCCGATTCGCCGACCAGGCCGACCGTTTCCCCGGACCCGATATCGAGGTTGACGCCGTCAACCGCATATACGGTTCCCCTGGGCGTCTCGAAATGGGCCATCAGATCACGTATCGACAGCAAGGCCACGGCCGGCTACCTCCTCTTCCGCGGCGAAGCAGGCAACCACGCGCGCATCCCCGATGGTGGCATGATCCGGCTGCTCTTCGCGGCAACGCGCCATCGCCTTGGCGCAACGCGGCGCAAAGGAGCACCCGGGCGTCATGTCGATGAGCGAGGGGATGACGCCCGGAATCTCCCGCAGGCGTTCTTCCAGCCCCGGCCGCGGCATCGATCCCAGCAGCCCCTGGGTGTAGGGGTGCAGGGGCGAGGCAAAGATGTCGTCTACCGGCGCTTCCTCGACCTTTCGCCCGGCGTACATGACGACGACGCGGTCGGCGATCCCGGCGACGACGCCAAGATCGTGGGTGATGAGAATCACGCCCATGCCGAACTCACCTTGCAGTTCGCCGAGCAGGTCCAGCACCTGCGCCTGGATGGTGACGTCGAGCGCCGTGGTGGGTTCGTCGGCGATTAGTACGTCGGGATCGCAGGCCAGCGCCATGGCGATCATGACCCGTTGGCGCATGCCGCCCGAGAGGCGGTGAGGGTAGTCGTCGAAGCGGCCCCTGGGGTCTGGGATGCGAACCAAGTCGAGCAATTCGACGGCGCGCTCCCGCGCTTGGCGCCGCGAGACCTGGCGATGGGTCAGTACCGACTCGACGATCTGGTCGCCTACCGTGAACACCGGGTTCAGAGACGTCATGGGTTCCTGAAATACCATGGCGATCTCGTTGCCGCGAATTTTCTGCATCTCGTGTTCGGAAAGTTGGAGCAGGTCGCGGTCTCCCAGCAGGACCTGGCCGCCGACGATGCGTCCCGGCGGGTCGGGAACCAGGCCCATGAGCGACAGCGCCGTCATCGATTTGCCGCACCCTGATTCACCGACCAGGGCCAGCGTCTCGTCCGCGTCGAGGTCGAAACTCAAGCCTTCGACCGCCTTTACCACGCCTTCAACGGTGAACAGGTGGGTCGTGAGGTCGCATACCTGCAGGAGAGGGGACACAGGTGTGCGCTCAGCGGTTCTTGAGCATTGGGTTTAAGACGTCGTTCAGGCCGTCGCCGATCAGGTTGAGGGCCAGGACCGTCAGCAGAATCGCCAGCCCGGGAAGGGCGCAGACGTACCAGGACGTGCGGATGAGAAGCCGGCCTTCGCCGATCAGGCCGCCCCAGCTGGCGATGTTGGGATCGCTGAGGCCGAGAAAGGCAAGCGCCGATTCGAACAACACCGCGCCGGCGACGATGAGAGATGCCAGCACGATCACCGGCGGGATGGCATTGGGCAGAATCTGGGTGACGATGATCCGCAAGTCGCTCATGCCCATGGCCCGGCTGGCCAGCACGAACTCGCGCTCACGCAAAGTCATGAACTCGGCGCGCACCAGCCGCGCCACCGAGGTCCAGGAAATCAGGCCAATGCCGATCACTACGTGCTCGATCTTCGGCCCCAGCACCGCCACCAGTGCCAGCAGGAAGATGAGGTTGGGGATGGTCTGGAATATCTCGGTGAAGCGCATGAGCACGTCATCGACGAGGCCGCCGTAGTAACCGGCTGCGGCGCCGATTCCGACGCCGATGGTGGTCGCCACCAAACTGGCCACGAGGCCGATGATCAACGTGGTGCCGGCCCCATGGGCCAGTTGTGCGGCGATGTCGCGGCCAAGCGAGTCGGTGCCAAGCGGGAAGCGTGCGTCGGTCAGCGGCCAAAGCTCGGCGGGACCGACCAGGCGCAGCGGATTGGTCGGGAAAAAGACCGGCGCCGACAGCGCCATGGCCACCACGACGCACAAGATGGCGAGGCCGACGACGGCGGCGCCGTTGCGCCGGTAGCGCCGCCAAAATTCCGTAACCGGGTTCGCCATCCCTATCTCAGCTCGATGCGCGGATCCAGGCGCATGTAAACGAGGTCGACCGCCAAATTGGCAATCACCACCAAAATTGAGCCGAACAGCAACACGCCCATGACCAGGGGAAAGTTGCGGGTCAACACCGCCTCGAACACCAGTGTGCCGATGCCCGGCCAGCTAAACACGCTTTCGATGACCACCGAGCCGGCCAGCATGGTGCCCAGTTGCAAGCCGAACAGCGTGACCACTGGCAACAGCGCGTTGCGCAGGATGTGCTTGAAGGCGACACGCTTCTCGCCCAAACCCTTGGCGCGCGCCGTTCGGATGAAATCGAGACCGGAAACCTCGAGCATCGAGGCCCGCATGACCCTGGCATAGATGGCGGCGTAGAAAAGGCCAAGCGCAAACGACGGCATGACCAGGTGCCGGGTCACGTCCCATATCTCGCCGGCAAGGGAATAGTCGCCGCCGATGGTGTACATGCCGCTGACCGGCAGCAGGCCCAGCTTGACCGAGAACAGGACCATCATCATCAGGCCGATCCAGAAGCTCGGCGCCGCGAAGAAGATGATGGCGACGACTGAGATCAGGTTGTCATAGAGGGTGTTTACCTTGATCGAGGCTACGACGCCGGCGAGACCGCCGATGAAGAGCGCCAACGCCATGCTGACACTCATCAAAATCAGCGTCGCCGGCAGCCGCTCGACGATCACGTCCCACACCGGCTGGCTGTGGCGGAAGGAATAGCCAAGGTCCAGATGGACGATGTTCCAGACGTAATTGGCGAGTTGGACGTAAATCGGCTTATCGAGGCCATACTCGGCCCGGATTTGCTCCAACACTTGCGGGTCCGAGATCTGTTCCTCGGCCGCCATCACGTCGACGAGATCGCCGGGCGATAGGTTCAGCAGCAGAAAGATTATCGCGACGATGCCGAATACGACCGGCACCGCCTGTAGCAATCGCCGGCGAACTGCCAGGAAGGTACGGTTCATAACTTGCAGGCGTTATTTCTCCAGCCAGACGTCCTTCCAGGAATCATACATCCACTGAGAGGTGAATGAATAGTTGTGAACCTTGGTGTTGACCACGTTGGTCATCCCAATGTCGACGAGGTGCATGATCGGGACGTTCTCCATGGCGATCTTCTGGAACTCGGCCAGCAGGGCCTTGCGCTTGGCCGGGTCGGTCTCCACGGCGGCCTGATCGACGACCTTGTCGAGCGCCGGGTTGCTGTAGTCCGAAGCATTGCGGAAGGCGGCGCATTTCCTGATGCCGTTGGATGTAAACCAGTGCGTGGTTCCGATCAGCGGATCGGCCGACGCGATCGAGTTGGACACGGTGATATCAAAATCGTAGTTGCAATAGATCTGCCTGATCGTGCCGCCACGGTCCGGCGTCTCCATGTTGATGCCGATCTTGATGTCTTCGAGCACCTGCTTCAGGTATTGCCCGGTCTTTTTGTTTTCCGTGAACCAGGGCGACGCGACCAGCTTGAGCGTGAAGCGCTTGCCGTCCGCCTTCACCGGGTAGCCCGCCTTGTCGAGGAGTTCGCCCGCCTTCTTCGGGTCGTAAGGATAGGATGCCGTGTCCGGCGAATAGAAGCGGGTCTGACTGACGGGGATGGGTCCGGTCGAGGCATTTCCGAGACCATAGAAAATGGTGTCGACGATGAAGTTCTGGTCGATGGCGTAGGCGATGGCTTGGCGCACCTGCTTTTTTGCCAGGATTGGATTGCGGACGTTCATTTCCATGAGCATCTGCCATTTCGACGTGTCGTACCCCTTTTTGTCGGCGACCAAGTCGGGCCGAGCCGCCAGACGGTCGATCTCGGGCCCCGGGAACGGATTGCTCACCGCGAGCAATACCTCGCCACCCTCCATCGCCGCGGCGCGCGCGCCGGGGTCACGGATGTAGCGGATGACGAGCCGGTCGAGATGGGGCCTGCCCTTCTGCCAATAGCCCTCGTTGCGCACCATTTCCACATGGCTGCCGCGCGCCCACTCCTTGAGCTTGAAGGGGCCCGTGCCGATGGGGGCGTTGTTGGCCGGGTTCTTGGAATATTTCGTGCCCGCGTAGATGTGTTTCGGAATGATCGAGGATTGCGAGGCGGCCAGGCTGGCCAGGGCGAGGTATTCCGGAGCCGGCCTCGAAAAATGGACGATGGCCGTTTGGGCGTCCGGCGTCTCAACCTTTTCGATGGCGCGCAGCAGCCCGTTCGACGACAGCTTGGCAAGCACATCCTTCAAGGTGAACTGGACGTCAGCCGAGGTAAAAGGCTTGCCGTCGTGCCAATTTGTCTTGCGCAGCTTGAAGGTATAGGTCTTGTAGTCCGACGAGATGTCCCACGATGACGCGAGTTCCGGTTCGAATTTGTCGATGGCGACTTGGCGAACCAGCTTCTCCAGGATCTTGGTGTTGACGATCAACGGCGAGCTGCCGCCGCCTCTCGCCGAATAAAGGGTGTGCGGCTCGAGCTGCCACACCGCGACCAGGGTCCCACCCTTCTTCGGCCCGGCGGCCTGGGCGCCAGGTGCCGCCCCGAGAGCCATGGCAAACACCGATGCGGCCAGCACCGCCGTGCACCGCTTTGTCACTGTCGTCACGTTCATTTAATCCTCCTCTTAGAGTCCGTTGAGCTAAACTTGCCCGGCTTCTTCGGCGGCCGGTGATCGTGATTTCTCGTTCCTCTCAGCCTACCAGCTTGCTAGCCCCTCGCACATCGCGCGCGTTACAGCAAGCGATGAATCGAGCACGCCCCGCCGCCACTCCTCGGCGCGGGGACAAAACGAATCGAATAGATCCTCTACCTTGTCGGCGTTCTCGGGAGACCAGCGATCGGTCTCGAATTGAAGCCAGCGATCCAGCCTCAAGGCTTTGTACATGGGGGGCGAGCCGCGCGTGCCGTACTCGATTACGGCGCCAGCCATCTCGGCCCCGGGGAGAAATTGCTGCACGCCGTAGAACACCAATCCCTTGTAGTCGGGGCGCTTGCGCCCGGCCGATGCGAAGGCGGCGTCGCGGGCGACGTTCTCGGCGCCCCACCACTCACCGGCGCGGCGGTGAAGTTCGCCGCCTTCTTCGTTGAAGCAGAGGAAGACCAATTCCCCGTGCTCGCCGATGCCGGTGTGCCAGTCGATGAAACCCAAGTGGCGGGCGTGGGCGAGGTGTTCGGCGCAGATTTTTTCCAGGGCCAGATTGGACCACTCGCGCCCGGATCCGCCGTAGTTCATGCCGTCGGCGTGGGAGTACTGCCCGCGAATGAGGGCATCCATCATGGTGTCCCGGCCGTGGATTTCCGCGTAGGCGTCAAGCCGGTCCTTGGCCTCGGCGAGCGCCGCCTCGGACCATGCGCTCGGGCAAACGATGCCATGCAGCTCGCCATAGCGTGGATTGTCGGGGTAGGGCGTGGTGTGATCGATAAAATTGCGGTTCAGATCGACATTGTTCTCGGTCGTGCGGCGCAGGTGGGCGAAGCCCCACGGGTTGAGCCCGTGGACGATCACGGCGCCGACGTTGGCGCCTAGGCGCTCGTACTCGCGGCGCCTGATCCACTGGGTCACGATCGCCGAGCCGCAAAATCCCTCGAGCCCGTGCGTCCCGGTGTTGATGAGAATCATGTTCGGCGCGTCGGCCCGACCGAACACCGCGACATCGATGGCGAGCGTCTCGCCTTTCGGTCCGGTCTCGGAAGGGTGTTCGAGCGACGAGACGCCGACGCCGCTTTCCTCGCAGGCGGCGCCAAACTTACCCCGCGCCTCGACATAACTGTCGGAGAAGAACTCGTCCGCCTCGACGCTCAATCCATCCTCCCCATGATTCCGGCCCACGGTTTTTACCGGCGCTTCGGCTATCAGCCGCAGTACCGTCTACCCTTCCGCCGGTTTCACCAAGCGTGGGCTTGACAGTAATTAAACAAGTGTTTAATAGCGATTTTGAGCAGGAGTCAATCGTTACTTTTGATGCCGTTACCGTCGGCTGGCGGTCATGGAGAATCGGCAGGAGAATCGACAATTGTCAAACCGCGGGCGGCCGCGCAAGAGCGACTCCGGCCGGACCAAGAAGCGAATTCTCGACAGCGCCGAGGAACTTTTCGCGCGGCACGGATTCCAAAAGGTCTCTCTGCGCTCCATCACCAGCGAAGCCGGCGTCAACGTGGCCTTGATCAATTATTATTTCGGCAACAAGGTCGGTCTCCTGGATGCGGTCCTTGAGCGCCGCGCCGCGCCGATCAATGATCATCGCAACCGCCTTCTGGATGCCTGCGCCGAGCGGGCCAAGGTGACGGGCCGGCTCGATGCGGGTGAAATCATAGAGGCTTACACCCTTCCCCTACTGCGATCGGACACCGCGGACGCGAGCAATAGGAAAATGCAGCATATGATCGGCCTCGCCTACAGCGATTCGAGCCTGGAAACGGGACGCGCCATTCACCGGATCTTCCGAGACGTCGCCCGCCGATTTATCGCCATGCTGCGCGAAGCCTGCCCCGAACTTTCGGCGCAGGAGTTTCACTGGCGCTTGGTTTGTGTTTTTGGAGGGATAACTTATCTTCTCGCGGAGCCAGGTCGGGTGCGTCGATTGGTGGGTCCCGAGTTCGACGCTTCGGACAAGAGCGCGGCCATAGCCTGCGCCATGCCGTTCCTGGCGGCTGGAATGTCGGCGCCGCCCGCGCCTACGGGTTCCAAGCGGAGCGCCAAGCCGCGCCGCAAGGGAACGCGGCGGGTGACGAAGACGCCCGCGGAGCACGCATCGAAACCGACGGCTAGAACCGGCTCTCCCGCATGATCGAAGCCTACAACCTTGGTGCCTTGTTCGATCCGGAGTTCGGCGGAGACCGAGCCGCGCTGATCGACTGCCGGCGCGGTGGAGGGATGAGCATCATGCGGCGGCGGAAAGGAATACACTGACAATGGAATTGGTCTTGGATCATATCGGCGTCGGCGTACGTGACCTGGATCGAGGGCGCGAGACTTATGCCAGGCTGGGTTTCACGCTGACCCCGCGCAGCGTCCATCGAGGATCCCTCACACCGGGCGGTCCCATCGTCGCGTGGGGATCGGCCAACCATTGCGCCATGTTCGGCGAAGGCTATTTCGAGATACTCGGCCCCTCCGAGCCGGAAGCCACCGGTACCATTCAGGACATGGTGGGACGCTACGAAGGCGCGCACATCGTGGCCATCGGCTGTGAGGACTCTCAAAAAGTATACGAGGAATTCAGCGCCCTTGGCCTACCCGTGGAGCCGCCGAACGTGTTGGAGCGGGACGCGCCTTACGGCCCATCCGGCGACGACACCCGTCCGGCGTCATTCCGCAATGCCCCCTTCGACTCAAAGGTATTCGGCGAGGCTCGGCTCTTTTATATCCAGCATGTGACACCCGACGTGCTGTGGCAGCCCCATCTGCTCGCACAGCCGAATGGAGTCGTCGCGCTTCGCGAGATTTATTTTTGCGCGCCCGGGGCCGAGGCGGTGGCTGCCAAGTTTGCGCCGATGCTACGCTCGACGCCCGAGAAACAGGGGGAGGGCGATTGGCGATTGCCCTTGGCCCGGGGGGTGGTCAGGATATTGGAGCCCGACGCCTGGGGAAGGTTGGCTCCCGATCAGGCCACGCCGCCCCCCCCGGCGCCCGTCGGTGTCGGGTTCCGGGTTTCCTCCCTCGATCAGGCGCGGGCACTCCTTGAGGCGAACGGCGTCACCCTCCACGATGGCGAGTGCCCGTGGGTCGGTGCGGCGGACGCCTGCGGCACCGTCCTGTTTTTTACCGAAGAATAGTCATTTCAAGGAGTGCGCGATGAAAGCGGCGGTAATCTACGAGCACGGTGGGCCAGGCTCGATCAACATCGAAACAGACTTTCCCGATCCGGAGCCCGGCCCGGGCGATGTCGTCGTCAAGGTGCATGCGACGACGCTCAACTATCACGACATCTTCACGCGCAACAGCATGCCGGGAATAAATGTCCCGATGCCGGCCATCATGGGTCTCGATTTCGCCGGGGAGATCGTGGCTCTCGGCAGCGGCGTTGACGACTGGAAGGTTGGCCAGCGGGTGGTGAACGACCCGGTCGACAGGGTCGGCAAGGGCGGCCTCATCGGTGAAATGTGGCACGGAGGACTGGCTGAGCTGTGCAGCCTTCCGGCGCACCATCTGGTGCACCTGCCCGACGACGTTTCCTACGAGGCCGCATCGTGCCTGGCCTGCGCCTACGGCACGGCGCTCCGCATGATGTACACCATCGGCCAGGTCAAGGAGGGTGAGAAGGTGCTGATCCTCGGTGCGTCGGGGGGCGTCGGAACGTGTTGCGTCCAGCTCGCCAAGTCGGCTGGGTGCGAGGTCATCGCCTGCGCGTCCAGCGCCCCGAAGCTCGAGCGTCTCCGCGAGCTTGGCGCCGATCACCTTCTCGACTACACCCAGGAGGATTTCAGGAAATGGGTGTACCGGGAGTTCGGCAAACCGCATCGCCGCGAATTCGATGGCGACGGTCTCGACGTGGTCGTCAACTTCACGGGGGGCGATACCTGGGTGCCCTCGCTCAAGGTGGTGAAGCGGCGGGGCCGGGTCCTCACCTGTGGCGCTACGGCGGGTTACGATCCGACGGAAGACCTGCGCTTCATCTGGACCTATGAGATCCAGGTCCTGGGCTCCAACGGATGGATGCGCGACGACGTCCATAAACTGCTCGAGATGGTGGCCGACGGCACGTTGCAGCCGATCATCGATCGTGAGCTCCCCCTTGAGGAGGTCAACGAGGCCTTCCGGCTGCTCGAGGACCGTGAGGTCTTCGGCAAGGTTGTCCTCAAACCCTGAAGCCCAAAACTGATGTAGGGCCTGAAAACGATATAGGAATCACGCAGTCATGAGCAACGAGACACCGGAACGCCTCACGGCGGAAGACATTCAAGCGATGTTCGATCGCTCGCCGTTCATCTCGGGGCTGGGGCTGCGGGTCCAGTCTCTCGACTACGACGCCTCGGAACTGACTGTAACCATGCCCCTCAACCCATCGCTCGAGCGGCGCGCCGGGACCAAGCAA
>JASLQF010000064.1 GCA_030744625.1 Rhodospirillales bacterium | reverse complement strand
GCGTCTTCGCCGATTACGACGAGATCATCAATGCCGCGTGCCAAGCTTGGAACCGCCTCATCAACAGACCATGGAAAATCATGTCCATCGGAATGCGTGAATGGGCTCACACAGGTCAATATCAATGACCGCTGGTATAAGTTTTCGGATGGTCAGAATGCCCCTTGCCCGAACCAAGTCAATGGTTTCCTTGGGTGATGTAAATCGCCACTGCCTCATTCCGGCCAGCGGCCGTGCAGCCACAGCCATTGTTCGGGACGCTCGCGGATCCAGCCCTCCAGGATGGCGTTGACCTCGGCCATCATGGCGGCGATGTCGGCGTGGCGGTCGCCGCTCCGGGGCGGCGGCAGGGGCGGCAGATGGGTGATGCGGAAGCGGGCGCCGCCGAGGCGCTCGACCCGCGAGGGGATGACCGGGCAATCGTACTTGATGGCGAACTGGGCAAGGGCCGGGGCGGTCATGGCGTCGCGCCCGAAGAAGGGAACGGGGATGCCGTCGTTCATCTTCTGGTCGACCAGCATGCCGAGGTGGCCGCCCTCGCCCATCAGCTTGATCGCCCGGCGTGCCCCGGCGGCGCCCTTGGGGATGAGTTCGCCGCCGCCCGGCCAGCGGTGCTGGAACAGGCGCTCCACCCAGCGGTTGTTGGGGGCCCGGTAGATCAGGTGGATGGGCAGTCCCCGGTGGGTGGCGCTGAGCGCCGCGATCTCCCAGTTGGCCATGTGGGCCGAGAAGAATATGCCGGGCTTGCCGTCGTCGCGTAGCGCGTCGATGTGCTCGCCGCCCACCACCTCGACGCGCCGGTCTTCGCCTGAGAAGCGGATGGCGTCGAGGTTGGGGAACTCGAAGATGGTGCGCCCCAGGTTGTCCCACATGCCGCTGATGACGGTCTCGATCCCGGGCGCCGACATCTCTGGGTAGGCGCGTTCCAGGTTGCGTCGGGCGCGCCGCGTGATGGCCAGTCTGGGGCCCACGGCGCGCCCCAGCCAGCCGCCCAGCGCCGAAGCCGCGTCGAGCGGCAGCAGGCGCGCGAAGTGGAAGACGCCGTGGGCGATCAGCGCCTGCGCCGGATGCATGATGAGGCGCCGCCACAGGCGGGCGCCGGAACTTCTAACGGCCATGGCTCACCAAGGTATCGAGGATGGCCTCAATAGCCGCTTCGTCCTCCCACTCCAAGGTGATTGTCAAGACCGCCACACGGGCGCGCAACGTCTCGGGCAGGCGTACCGCATCCTTGGCGGTGGTCACCAGCGCCGCGCCGTGCGCCTCGGCCAGGTTCTCCAGGCGCTCGATGTCGCCGGCGCCGTACGGGTGGTGGTCGGGGAAGGGCAGGGTGGCGGCCACTTCGGCGCCGGCCGCGCCAAGCGTCTCGAAGAATTTGCCCGGACGCCCGATGCCGGCGAACGCCACCACCGGCTTGGCGGCGAGCCCCCGCCCCTCGGGTCCCGGCCGCGCGTTGGCGGCGAGGATGGGAAGAGAGGTGCCGGCGCGGCGCCCGATTTGCGCAATTTCCCCTGTCACGCCCGTCGCGTCGCCGCCCATGAGGACGACGGCGTCGGCGCGCCGGAGAGCATCCGAGAGGGGCTCGCGTAGCGGCCCGGCGGGCATGATGCACCCGTTGCCGAAGCCGTAGCCGCCATCGACGGCGAGCAGCGAGACGTCCTTGGCCAGGGCCGGGTTCTGGTGCCCGTCGTCCATGACCAGGGCGTCGGCACCCGCTGCCACGGCCGCCCGCGCCCCCGCCGCCCGGTGGCGCGCCACCCAGGTCGGCGCCACTTCGGCCAGCAGCAGGGCCTCGTCTCCAACGTCGGCGAAGGTGTGGCGGGCGGCGTCGACGCGAAGCGGCCCGGCGGCGGCGCCACCGTAGCCGCGGGTCAGGAAATGGGCGTCGACGCCACGCCCCCGCAGGCGCTCGCCGATATCCAGGGCCAGCGGCGTCTTGCCGGCGCCCCCGGCGACGGCGTTGCCGACGCACAGCACCGGCACCGGCGCCCGCCATGCCCGGGTGGCGGCGCGGCGCGCCCGCCCGCCGAGGCCGTAGGCCCAGCCGAGGGGCGAAAGGGCGGCCGAAAAGGTGCCTCCCTTTCGGTGCTCCCAGAATTCAGGCGCCCGCATGGGATTCCCCGCCGTCGTGGAGAGCGTCGAGGAAGGGTCGGAGTTCGGCCATCACGTCGTCGAGGACGTGCGCCTCGGCGCTGGCGAATGAGATGGCGGCCTGCACGCGGCGGGCGCGCTCGCCGCCGTTGTCGAGCAACTGCCCGACGGCGGTGGCCAGGCCGTCTTCGTCGGCCACCTCGATGGCCGCCCCCGATTCCTTCATGCGCCGCGCCATTTCGGCGAAGTTGCCGACGTTGGGCCCCTGGACGACGGCGCAGCCGAGGCGCGCCGCCTCCAGCGCGTTCTGGCCGCCGAGCGGCACCAGGGACTTGCCCATGAAGGCGATATCGGCGAGACGGTAGAAGAGCCCCAGCTCGCCCATGGTATCGGCCACGTAGATCCCTGTCCGCGGCGCCACGGCGTCGCCCGCCGAGCGCACGGCGACGGCCAGGCCGGCGCCGCGAAGATCGGCGGCGATGGCGGGACCGCGGTCGGGGTGGCGGGGAACGATGACGGTGAGAAGGTCGGGATGGCCGGCCGCCAAGCGCCGGTGCACGCGCCCGGCGATCTCCTCTTCGCCGGGGTGTGTGCTGGCGGCGAGCCAGCGCGGCCGCGCCCCGATGGCCGCCCCGAGGCGCTCGATCTCGGCGTCGTCGGCGGGCAGCGCCGCCGCCGCGAACTTGAGGTTGCCCGGGCACGCCACGCGGGGCGCGCCGAGCCGCCACAGGCGCGCGGTGTCTTCCTCGGTTTGGCCGAGGCAAAGGGCGAACCCGCCAAGGAGATGGCGGATCAGCCCCGGTGCCCGCCGCCATCCGGCGAAGGAGGCCGCCGAGACGCGCCCGTTGACGAGCACCATGGGCACGCGCCGCGCCGCCGTCTGGCTGACCAGGTTGGGCCAGAACTCGGACTCCGCCCACAGCACGAGGTCCGGCTTCCAGTGATCGAGGAAGCGCCGCACGTAGGCGACGCGGTCGACCGGCACGTACTGATGGAAGGCCCTGGCCGGCAGACGCTCGGCCATGAGCCTGGCCGAGGTGACGGTGCCCGTGGTGACCAGTCCATGCAGGCCCGGCCTGTCTTCCAGGAGCCGCCCGATGAGGGTCAGGAGCGACAGGGATTCGCCGACGCTTGCGGCGTGCGCCCACACCAGCCGGCCCTGGGGGCGGGAAAGCGCGGCCTGGCCGAGGCGTTCGCCGAAGCGCTCCCGGTCCTCCTTGCCGGCGCTCCGGCGGCGCGCCAGGTAAAGGTGGATGAGCGGCGCTCCCACGGTGGTCGCCGCCCGGTAGAGCGAAAGCATCATGAGGTTGCCCCATCGGTGGGCGCGGCGGGCTCCACGGGGGCGTGACCGCACAGCCGATCAGCCTCCTCGGTGATGGCGTTGAGGCTGTCCTCGACGCGGCGGCGGACTGCCTCCACGGTTTCCGCGTCGGCGTCGCGCGGCACTTCGATGGGCTCGCCCCACACCGCGACGCGGCGCCCGAACGGCAGGGGCAGCAGGAAACGGTCCCAGGTCGGGAGCAGGCGCCGGCGCCTGCTCGAATAGGTGAGGGGGACGATGGGGACGCCGGCGAGGCGCGCCACGCTGACCACGCCGCCGCTGGTCCGCATGCGCGGTCCGCGCGGTCCGTCGGGGGTGATGCCGACGCATTCGCCGGCCTTGAGGGTCCTGAGAAGGCCACGCAACGCGGCGCCGCCGCCGCGCGTCGTCGAACCGGCCACCGACTTGGCGCCGAAGTGGCTCACCGTGTCGCTGATCAGCCGGCCGTCCCGGTGCTGGGAGACGAGGATGGTGACCGGCATGTCGCGGCGCCAGCAATAAGACATCATGAGGAGCCGCCCGTGCCAGAAGCAGGCGACGAAGGGGCGGCCCCCGTTCCACAGGCGTTCGGGGATATCGCCGCGCACCACCGACCACGGGCCCGTCCACCTGACGAGGCGGATGTACTGGGCGGCGAGCCAGCACAGCACCCGGCGCACCGCCGAATTCCCGAGGACCGTCTTGAGCGGCGACACAACGCCCGACCCCGCGCCCGGCTACGCCGGCGCCGCCTGGGCCGCGTCCAGGGCCGGCGCCTCCTCGGCGAACTGCAGCCGGTAGAGCCGCGCATAGGCGGCGTTCCTGGCCATGAGCTCGGCGTGGGTGCCCGATTCGATGACCCTGCCCGCGTCGATGACGTGAATGAGGTCGGCGCCGACCACGGTGGACAGCCGGTGGGCGATGACCAGGGTGGTGCGTCCCTCCATGAGCTTGCCGAGGGCGGCCTGAACCTGGCGCTCGGATTCGGTGTCGAGGGCCGAGGTCGCCTCGTCGAGGAGCAGGACGGGCGCGTTCTTGAGCATGGCGCGGGCGATGGCCAGACGCTGGCGCTGCCCTCCCGAAAGTTTCACCCCCTGTTCGCCGACCACCGTGGCGTAGCCTTCGGGCAGGTCCAAGATGAAGTCGTGGGCGGCGGCGTGACGGGCGGCGTCGGTGATCTCTTCGTGGCTGGCGCCGGCGCGGCCGTAGGCGATGTTGGCGCTGACGGTGTCGTCGAACAGCGTGATCTCCTGACTGACCAGGGCGGTGGCGGCGTGCAGCGAGGCAAAGGTCAGACCGGCGACGTCCATGCCGTCGATGGTGACGCTCCCTGAACCCACGTCGTAGAAGCGGGGGATGAGGTTGAGGATGGTCGACTTGCCGGCGCCCGACGGCCCGACCAGGGCCACGGTCTTGCCGGCCGGCACCTCGAGGGTGACCCCGTTCAAGGCCGGGCGGCCCGTGACGTAGGCAAAACGCACGTCGTCGAGGCGCACCGCCCCCGGCCCCGCCCCAAGCGGCCGGGCGTCGGGTGCCTCGCGGATGGCGGGCGCCACGTCGAGCAGGTCGAACAGGCGCTGGGCGCCGGCCAGGCCCTCCTGCAGGGTGGCGTTGAGGTTGGCGAGGCGCTTCATGGGCTCGTAGGCGAGAAGGAGCGCCGTGATGAACGAGAAGAAGGCGCCGGGGTCGGTGGCATCGTCGATCACTCTGCTGCCGCCGTAGACGACGACGATGGCGACGGCCAAGCCGCCCAGGGTCTCCATGATCGGGCTGGCCAGGGCGCGAATGCGCGCCGAGCGGAAGGAAAGCTGGAACAGGCGCTCCACGATGCCGGCGATGCGGCCCTTTTCGTAACCTTCCATGGCATAGGCCTTGACGACGCGGATGCCCTGGAAGGTCTGTTGCAGGAGGGTCGTGAACTGGCCCATCTCCTCCTGGGTGTCGGCGGTCACGGCGCGCATGCGCCGGCCCAGGCGCACGATGGGTATGACGGCCAGCGGAAAGACGAAGAACGCAATCAGGGCAAGTTGCCAGTCCTGTACGAACATGACGGTGACGAGGCCGACGATCGACAGCAAGTCCTTGCCGAACCCGGTAAGGGCGTTGGAAACGGCGGCACGCATCTGGTTGATGTCGACGGTGAAGCGCGAGATCAGCTTGCCGGTCGGGCGCTCGTTGAAAAAGGCGATGTCCATGTGTGCCAGGTGCGCGTAGAGCCGGTTCTGGTTGTCGGCGATGATGCGCATGCCGACGAAGCTCATCAACACCGCCTGCGCGTAGTTGGCGATGCCCTTCATGGCGAAGGTGGCGAGAACGGCGCCTCCGACGAGCCACAGGATTTCCCGGTTCTTGTCGATGAAGACGTCGTTGACCACGGGCTTCATGAGCCAGGCGCTGAGCGCCGTCGCCCCCGCCATCACCGCCATGCAGACGACGGCGAGGCATATCCACCCGACATAGGGCCGGACGCACTCGCGCACCAGCCGCGTCATCAACACCCGTGTCGACAGGTGTTTTGGGCGTTCGTTCTCGTCAACCTCGGTCAAGTCGGCAGACCCCCGGTTTGGCGCCGCGGACCATAGCATTTAGCGGTACCGTGGCCAACGCCTGCACCGCCCGCGCCTAGCGTCCGGCCACCGTCATGCCGTCGACGCGCAGCGTCGGCGCGTCGACGCCGTAGCGGAACTCCAGGTCGTCGGCCGCCGATATGCGGGCGAACATGTCGATGACGTTGCCGGCGATGGTGACCTCGCTGACCGGATAGGCGATGGCGCCGTCCTCGATCCAGAAGCCCACGGCGCCCCGGCTGTAGTCGCCGGTGAAGGTGTTCAGGGACATGCCGATGAGCTCGGTGACCAGGAAACCGCTTTTGATGTCGGCCATGAGCGCCGCCGGCGAGACGCCGCCCGGCTCGAGGTAGAGGTTGCTGGTCGAGGGCGAGGGCGGCGACGAGACGCCGCGCGAGGCGTGCCCCGTGCTCACCAGCCCAAGCTGGCGGGCGGAACGCAGATCGAGGATCCAGGTGCCGAGCACGCCGTCTTTGATGACGTCGATGGGGCGCGTCCCGATGCCTTCGCCGTCGAAGGGCCGGGACCGCAGGCCGCGCCGGCGCCGGGGATCGTCGACGATGGTCACCGATTGGGGGAAGATTTTCTCGCCGAGCTTGTCCTTGAGGAAGGTGGTGCCCCGGGCCACGGCGGCGCCGCCGATGGCCCCCGCCAGGTGGCCGAGAAGGCTGCCCGAGATCCTGCGGTCGTAAATGACCGGAACCTGCGCCGAGGTGGCCTTGCGCGCGTTCAAGCGGGCAACGGCCCGCTCGCCCGCGGCGCGGCCGATTTCTTCCGGATCGCGCAAGTCTTCGGCGTGGACCGCCGTCGCGTAGTCGTAATCGCGCTCCATGGCGGTCCCCTCGCCGGCCAGCACCGAGGCCATCACCGAGCAGCGGCTGCGGCCGTAGGCATGGGAGAAGCCGTTGCTCGCCGCCAGCGCCCAGGCGTCGCGCCCCCATGCCGCCTCGGCACCTTCCGAGTTGGTGACGCCGGAAACGGCGCGGGCGGCATCCTCGGCGGCGGCGGCCCATCCGGCCAGCGTCTCCTGGGAGGGCTCGTCCGCGTCGTCGAGGTCGAGGTCGGGGACGTCGTCGGCCAGCAACTCGGGCTCGGCCAGGCCGCAGTATTCGTCCTCGGGGATGGAGCGCGCCATGGCCAGCGCCCGCTCGACCAGCTCGTCGAGCGCGGAGGCGCCTGTATCCGACGACGAGACGATGGCCTGGCGACGGCCGACGAAGACCCTGAGGCCGACGTCGGCGCTTTCCGAGCGCTCCAGCCGCTCGGGCTTGCCGAGACGGTGCGCCACCGACAGCGACGTGCCCTCGACGAATACGGCGTCCGCCGTGTCGGCGCCTGCCTTCAGCACGCGCTCGATGAGGCCGCCGAGCAGGCCAAGGGGGTCGCTGGTCGCCGTGGTATCGGTCATGGAAAATCCTCGTTGGGCGCCGCGTCCCGCGATCGCGTTCCTGGGCCTCGATTAGCGTTCTAAGGGAAGCAGCGGTTGGGGCCAAGGACGATTGCGCTCCGCGATCCGACTCGCGGTGGCGTTCGCCGCGTCAATAACCGAACCAATCCCCTTGCAATCGTAGGGAACACGGCCTGTTCACAACTGGTAAAATACCGCCAATATACTGTTGTATAGGCCGTCACGGGGGAGTATACCCGAAAAATTCCGATGAGTGAGCGAATCGACGGAGAGATGCGTTAGCGTCGCGGCGAGACCGAACAGGACTGCCGACCCGTCCCAGCAATACCCCATACTGAAAATGTCCACAGCCGAACGCAAAGAAGTAACGCCTGTTCGACAGGAAGTCGGGTCGGTCGTCGTCCGCTTCGCCGGCGATTCCGGCGACGGCATGCAGCTCACGGGCGGCCAGTTCACCCAGGCCACTGCGCTGGCCGGCAACGACCTTGCCACCTTCCCCGACTTCCCCGCCGAAATCCGGGCGCCGGCGGGGACCACCTTCGGCGTCTCGTCGTTCCAGATCAATTTCGGCGCCCGCGCCATCAAGACCTCGGGCGACGAGCCCGACACCCTGATCGCCATGAACCCGGCGGCACTCAAGGTCGAGGTCGAAAACCTCAAGGCCGGCGGCCTCCTGGTCGTCGACATCGGCTCCTTCACCAGGCGCAACCTGCGCAAGGCGGGGTTCGAGGACAGCCCCCTCGAAGACGACAGCCTGTCGAAGTATCAGGTCATCGAAATCGACATTTCCAGGCTCACCCTGGAGGCGGTCGCCGAATTCGGTCTGTCCCAGAAGGAGGCGTTGCGCTGCAAGAACATGTGGACGCTGGGCCTCGTCTACTGGCTCTACAACCGGGACCGGCAGGCGACCACCGACTGGCTGAACGAGAAGTTCGCCAAGCGCCTGGATATCGCGGCGTCCAATATCGCCGCCCTCAACGCCGGTCACGCGTTCGGCGAGACCGCCGAGCTCGACGGCAACGTACACGGCTATAAAATCCAGCCCGCCGAGATCGAGCCCGGCCTCTACCGCACGGTGACGGGGGGCGAGGCCCTGGCCTGGGGCCTGCTCGCCGGGGCCCAGTTGGCGGACCTCAAGGTGGTGTTCGGGTCCTATCCGATCACGCCGGCGTCGCCGGTGCTGCATGCCCTGGCCAACCTCAAGGAGTTCGGCGTCGTCACCTTCCAGGCGGAAGACGAGATCGCCGCCGTGTGCGCCGCCATCGGGGCGTCCTATGCCGGCGCCCTCGGCGCGACCTCGAGTTCGGGACCGGGCGTGGCGCTCAAGATGGAAGCCATCGGCCTCGCCATTGCCGCCGAGCTGCCGCTCATCGTCATCAATTCCCAACGCTCCGGCCCGTCGACCGGAATGCCCACCAAGACCGAGCAGTCCGACCTTTATCAGGCGGTCTTCGGCCGCAACGCCGACAGCCCGCTGGCGGTGATCGCGTCGCGCTCGCCGACCGACTGCTTCGACGTCGCCATCGAGGCCGTGCGCCTGGCCACCAAGTACATGACGCCGGTCATCATCCTGAGCGACGGATACATCGCCAACTCCTCGGAGCCGTGGCTCATTCCGGACATCGGCACTTACAAGCCCATATCGGTCGCCTTCCAGGCCAACGGCGGGGAATCGCAGTCGGCGGCCCGCGACAAGAAGACCCTGGCCCAGGCCTGGACGGTCCCCGGCACGCCGGGGCTGGAACGCCGCATCGGCGGATTGGAGAAGGACTACGATACGGGCAACATCTCTTACGACCCCATCAACCACCAGCGCATGACCGATCTGCGGCGGGCCAAGATCCTGGGCATCGCCGACGGCATCGCCGAGCAGGCGGTGGAAGAGGGCGCGCAATCGGGCCGCATGGCGGTGGTCGGGTGGGGATCGACATATGGTCCGATCGTCCGCGCGGTCGGCAACCTCCGGGCCGAGGGACTGGATGTTTCCCACATCCACATCCGGCACATCTGGCCGTTGCCGCGCAATCTGGGCGAGCTGTTGGCGGGCTTCGAGATCGTCCTGGTGCCGGAGATGAATACCGGACAGCTCATCACCCTGTTGCGCAGCGAGTATCTGGTGCCCGCCGAGGGCTTGAACAAGGTGTCGGGGCAACCCTTCAGGATCGCCGAGATCGAGGCGGCCATCCGCGCCCGGCTGGAGAGCTGAGATGAACGTCGTCGCCACCGCCGGCCCATTGACGCCCAAGGATTTCGCCAGCGACCAGGAAGTGCGGTGGTGCCCCGGTTGCGGCGACTACGCCATCCTCAAGTCAATGCAGAAGGCGTTGGCGGAGGTCGGCGCGACCCGGGAGAACACGGTCTTCATCTCCGGCATCGGCTGCGCGGCGCGCTTCCCCTACTACATGTCCACCTTCGGCTTCCATACCATCCACGGGCGCGCTCCGGCCATCGCCACCGGCGCCAAGCTGGCCAATTCGGACCTCGACGTATGGGTGATCACCGGCGACGGCGATGCGCTCTCCATCGGCGGCAACCACTTTCTGCATGTGCTGCGGCGCAACGTCGATGTGCAGATCCTCCTGTTCAACAACGAGATTTACGGGCTGACCAAGGGCCAGTACTCGCCCACGTCGCGCCTCGGCACGCGCTCGCCCTCGACACCCATGGGATCGCTCGAACACCCGCTCTCCCCGGCCGCCTTCGCGCTCGGCGCCGGCGCCCGTTTCGTCGCCCGTTCCATCGATACCCTTCGCCACCACCTGCCGGTGATGTTCACCCGTGCCCACGGCAACCAGGGCGCCTCGTTCGTCGAGATATTGCAGAACTGCGTGGTCTACAATGACGGCGTCTATGAAGCCTTCACCGAGAGGGACGTCGCCGAGGACGGGCAGGTTCACGTCGAGCACGGCCAGCCGCTGCTTTTCGGCAAGGAGCGGACGCGGGGCCTCAGGGTCAAGCCCGGTGCCTTCGAGCTGGAGGCGGTGAACGTCGGCGGCAAGGGCGTCGCGGAGGCCGACGTCCTGGTCCACGACGAGACCAACAAGGCCTTGGCGAGCATGCTGGCGGCCTTGGAGCCGCCCATGCCGGTGGCGCTCGGCGTCCTTTATTGCGACCCGGCGCCGAGCTACGAGGAAGGTGTCATGGCGCAGATCGACGAAGCCAGGGCGGCGGCCCCCGACCCCGATATCAACGCCATTCTGCGCGGTGGTTACACCTGGACCGTCTCCGCCCATTCCGGCGACTAGCCGAAAGTCGATGACCGAGGACATTTACGCTGGCGACCTCACGGCGAAGGAAACCTGGCGCCAGCTTGTCGAGGAAACCGGCGCCCTCCTCATCGACGTGCGTACGCCCGAGGAGTGGGCCTTCGTCGGTGTTCCCGACCTGACCAGTCTGGGCAAGGAGGTGGCCTTCGTTCCCTGGACGCTTTTTCCCGACAAGCGCGCCAATCCGGACTTCGAAGACAGCATCGCCCGCCACGCCACCGACAAGGACGTAGCGCTTCTCTTCATATGCCGGTCTGGCGTGCGTTCGCGCCACGCGGCGATCGCCATGACGGGGCGCGGCTACGGGCGATGCTACAACGTGGCCGACGGCTTCGAGGGGCCCAAGAACGAGACGGGCCACCGGGGGACCCTTGCCGGCTGGAAAGTGGATGGCCTCGCCTGGAAGCAGGATTAGGGCGCCGTCCCCGGTTCCTAGCCCTCAGACACCGGCCGCCTTGAGCGCCTGGTCCAGGTCTTCCTTGATATCCTGCGGGTCCTCGAGGCCCACCGACACGCGTACCAGGCCGTCGCCGATGCCCATTTGGGCGCGTTCCTCGGCGCTCAGGCGCTGGTGGGTGGTGGTGGCGGGGTGGGTGACGAGGCTCTTGGTGTCGCCCAGGTTGTTGGATATGTCGACCATCCTCAGCGCGTTGATGAAGTCGAAAGCCGCGACGCGGCCGCCCGTCATGTCGAAGCAGACGACGCTGCCGCCGGCGCTCATCTGGGTGCTGGCCAGCCCATGCTGGGGGTGGCTGGGCAACCCCGGATAGAGCACGCTGGCCAAGCCGCCGCGCCGGCTCAGGTATTGGGCGATGTCGAGGGCGTTGACGGCGTGGCGCTCGACGCGCATGGCCAGGGTCTCCAGGCTCTTGACCAGAAGCCAGGCGTTGAAAGGGCTCATCGCCGGGCCGGTATGGCGCAGGACGGGGGTCAAGTCGTCTTCCACGTAATCCTCGTCGTTGGTGAGGATGGCGCCGCCGAGGGAGCGGCCCTGGCCGTCGATGTGCTTGGTGGTCGAATAGACGACGATGTCGGCGCCCAGCTCGAGCGGCCTTTGCAGCACCGGCGTGGCGAACACGTTGTCGACGACGAGGCGGGCGCCGGCGCCGTGCGCCAGCTCGGCGACCGGGGCCAGGTCGATGATCTCCAGGGTCGGGTTGGAGGGCGTCTCCAGGAACACGCAGGCCGTCTCGCGGTCAAGCGCCGCTTCCCATTGGCCGAGGTCGGTGCCGTCGACGAGCTCGGTCTCGATGCCGTAGCGGGGCAGCAGCTCGGTGATGATGTAGTGGCACGACCCGAACAGGGCGCGCGACGCCACCAACCGGTCGCCGGCCTTCAGTTGACAGAGCAGGGCGGCGAACACGGCGGCCATGCCGCTCGCCGTGGCCCGGCACACCTCGGCCCCCTCGAGAAGCGCCAGCCTCTCCTCGAACATGGCAACGGTGGGGTTGGCGTAGCGCGAATAGATGTAGCGTTCCTCCTCGCCCTTGAAGGCGCGCTCCGCCGATTCCGCCGTCTCGTAGATGTAACCCGACGTCATGAAGAGACCCTCGCTGGTCTCCGCGAACGCAGAGCGCTTCAGGCCGCCGCGCACCAGTTGCGTGGCCTGGCGCCAGGATTTTAGATCGGGGGCGTTGGCATCCATGTCATGCACTCCCTGTCACGGGTTGGTGTATGGGGCTCATCCACGAAAAAAAGCCCCGACCGCTTGGGTCAGGGCTTCATGCAAGCTCCGACCTTTTAGCGGGTTGTTTAACGTGGCCGCAAGCCGGTCGAGCAAATCACCACGTGAGGGCCGGGGAATAATAGCCCCGAGGCCAAAGGTCAAGGACAAATGGCGGCGATACCCCGCGCCGGGTGCAAGGCGGCTGGGAATCGCCTATATTCAATACTTCCGCGCCGCACGAAGGATGGGCCGCCATGACCGATCTTGCCGTCACCGATGAATTGTTTTTCGAGCGCGCCGGCCTCGGCCGCGGCGCCGTCGAGAGCCTCGTCGCCGACGCCCTGCACGGAGCCGACGAAGGCGAGCTGTTCCTTGAATATTGCCAGTCGGAAGGGCTGGCCTTCGACGACGGACGGCTCAAGAGCGCCAGCTTCGATACCGCCCAGGGTTTCGGCCTGCGCGCCGTCTCCGGCGAGGCCACCGGCTATTCCCACGCCTCCGAGCTCAGCGAGGCGGCCATCCGTCGCGCCGCCGAAACCGTGAAAGCGGTGCGCGCCGGCCACGGTGGCGTCTTCGGCGACCCTCCCGCCGGCACCAACCGCACCCTTTACATCGACGACAACCCCTTGGGTGGCGCCGACCTGGAGACCAAGGTAAAGCTCCTCGCCGACATCGATGCCTACGCGCGGGGCAAGGACGACCGCGTCGTCCAGGTCATGACCTCGCTCGCCGGCCAGTGGCAGGCAGTGCAGATCATGCGCCCCGGCGGCTACCGGGTGGGCGACGTGCGGCCGCTGGTGCGCCTCAACGTTTCGGTGGTGGTCGACGACGGCAGCGACCGCCAGTCGGGCAGCCATGGCACCGGCGGGCGCGTCCTCTATGACACCTACCTGGAGCCCGCCACCTGGCGGTCGGCGGTCGACGAGGCCCTGCGCCAGGCCCTGGTCAACCTGGGCTCGGAGCCGGCGCCGGCCGGCGAGATTCCCGTGGTTCTGGGGCCGGGCTGGCCCGGCATTCTTCTGCACGAGGCCATCGGCCACGGCCTGGAAGGGGATTTCAACCGCAAGAAGACCTCGGCCTTCGCCGGCCTCATGGGCGAGGCCGTGGCCGCCCCCGGGGTCACCGTCATCGACGACGGCTCGATCGCCGACCGGCGGGGCTCGCTGACCATCGACGACGAGGGGACGCCTTCGGGCCGCACCGTGCTGATCGAGGACGGAAAGCTGGTGGGCTACCTCCATGACCGCATGAACGCGCGCCTCATGGGCATGGAGCCGACCGGCAACGGGCGCCGGCAGAGCTATGCCCATTCGCCCATGCCGCGCATGACCAACACCTTCATGCTGGGCGGCGACCATGACCCCCAGGAGATCATCGCGTCGGTCAAGGACGGGCTCTACGCAGTCGCCTTCGGCGGCGGGCAGGTGGACATCACGTCGGGCAAGTTCGTCTTCGCGTGCACCGAGGCCTACCGCATCGAGGACGGCAAGGTGGGACCGGCGGTCAAGGGTGCGACCCTGATCGGCAACGGACCCGACGTACTGACCAAGGTGTCGATGATCGGCAACGACATGGCGCTCGACCCCGGCGTCGGAACCTGCGGCAAGGACGGCCAGAGCGTGCCCGTCGGCGTCGGCTTGCCGACCCTGAAGGTGGACGAACTCACCGTAGGTGGCACGGCGGTGTAAAGGTTTCCCGTTGCCGGAGCGGTCGCGAAGATAGATAACATTGATACATGTCATTCGCGTGAAATCGGGAATCCGTGCCAGTGGCCACCGCGAAGCTCTTCAAGACCGGCCGCAGCCAAGCCGTCCGGCTGCCCCGCGCCTTCCGGTTCGAGGGCGAGGAAGTACGCATTCGGCGCTTCGGGCTCGGCGTTCTGCTCGAACCCGAAGAAATCGACGCCGAAGCTTGGTTCGGGGCGCTCGACCGTTTTCGCGATCCCTTCATGGCCGAGGGCCGCGAGCAGCCGGCGGCGCGGTACACCGATCGGCGCCTATGATTGTCTCATCGCCGGACAGGCCGTGCGCCATGACGTGACGCTGGTGACCGCGAACGTGAACGAATTCGAACGCGTGTCGGGCCTGCGCTTCGAGAACTGGGAGTCCTAGCCACATGCCCGAACTGCGATCGGAATTCCTGTTCACCGCCGAATTCGGCGTCGCCAAGCTGTACGACATCGGGCAGACGCCGTTCGGTCTGAGGCACATCGACATGCTGGGCGGGGGCGTTTTCGAGGGACCGCGGCTCAAGGGCGAGGTGCTGCCGGGCGGCGTCGACCAAAAGATATTCCGCGCCGATGGCGCCATGAACCCGAACGTGCGCCTGGTCCTCCGCACCGACGACGGCGCCCTGGTCTACATGCACTACACCGGCGTCCGCTACGGCTCGCCCGAGGTCATGCAACGCATCGCCGACGGCGAGGAAGTCGACCCATCGGAATACTACCTGCGCAACACGCCCTGTTTCGAGACCGCTTCCGCGACCTACGATTGGCTCAACCGCATCGTCGCGGTCGGCGTCGGCCGCCGCCTGCCGGACCGCGCCGCCTATGACGTGTTCGAAATCCTCTGAGACAGGTCTCCACCATGGGAAACGGGGATAAAGGAAACCTGGTCCTTTCCTTCGCCTGCGAGGGCGAGACCTTCGAGATCGCCCTCTCCGAGGCCGGGGCGCCGCGCACCGCGGCCAAGCTCCTCGCCGCGCTGCCGGCCCGCGTCGACCTCCACTGCGCCAAGATCGCCGGCAATCACATTCTGTGGCACGCCCCATTCGTGGAGGCGCTGGAGGCCGCCGCCGACGTCATGACCATGGGCCCCGGCGCCTTCATCTACTGGCCGGAGCGGCAGTTTCTGGAACTCATCTTCGGCGAGCTGCAGGCCGAAACCGCCAGCGTCACCGTGCTCGGCCGGATGCGGGGGGACGTGGCGCCGCTCAGGCGCATCGGCGAGCGCGTCGCCGGGGGACAAGGCCACCGCGTCGTGTGGGCAGACATCACCATTGGGGGCGAGGATGGGCGGTCCGAGCCGGCAACCCAGACCCGGGCCTCGGCGCCCTTGCGCGCGCTCACCGAAAAGCGGTTGGCCCTGTGGGCCGGGGCGCCGCCCGAGGTCGACGCCCTCATGCGGCGCCGCGGACCGATGCTGCCCGCCGGGCCGCTGCTGATGGCCGAATCGGAGGCCCGCAAACTGCACGAGATCCTATGGCTCGCCCTAGGGGAGAGCGACACCGATCCCGGTGCCGCGCTGGCCGCCGTCCTGGCGCTGCGCGGTGCCGCCAGCCGCCTCGCCGGTTTCTGCGGCCTGCACGACGCCGGCGACACCTTCCTCGGGGCCGCCGCTTACCTGGAGAGCGTGCCAGCGGACGCCCGCCACGTCATCGAGGAGCTGATCCTCTACGCCGGGCGGCTCGCCGGGTGGCTCGATCTGCGCATACCGTGGCGCGCCGTCAACGAGGCGGTCCTCGAGGCCCATGCCGAGTGGCCCGCCGAGGAGAGCTAGGCGACTCAATCTGGAGTACCCGTCATATTTCCGGGTGATTGCGAAGAGAACCAGGATATTGGCGCCACGCCGAACCCATTGAATCTCGCGCCGCTTCGGGGTTGAGGTCCGCCACAAGCATAGTTCGATTGCCTGCCGTAGGCAGGCGGAATCGTTGTCCTTCGACCCCCCGTGGTGCAAAATCCCACCACGCCAGGAGGATCAAGCTGGAATAGTGGGGAACCTGGATGATCCCGACCAGACGCGATCGCCATGGAACGGGGAGCATGATGCGATCATTTGCCTTCGCCGCTGGCCTCCTGTTGTGCATCGTTCAGGCCTCCGCCGCCCAGGACCGCGCGGCGCCGATCGATTTCAGCGCGGCGGAGAAAGCCTGGCTCGGGGCGCACCCGAAGATCCGCGTCGGCGTCATGGACGCTTGGCCGCCCTTCGATTTTGTCGACGACAGCGGCACACCACGCGGAATCGGGGTTGATTACATTGGGGCCCTGAACCGGCGCCTTGACGGCGCGTTGGAGATCGTGCCGGGGCCCTGGGACAAGATATTCAACGATGTCAAGGAAGGGCGGCTCGATGCCATTTTGGACATCACGCCGAAACCCGAGCGCGAGCCCTTCTTCAATTTCACCACACCCTATCTGAACGTGCCCCACGTGATCGTCGCCCATGACAGGGGTCCTTATTTCCAGTCGGAAAAGGACCTCGAGGGTTGGATTCTGGCCTTGGAACGGGGCTTCGGCAACGTTCGGTACTTCCGCGAGAACTATCCCAAGGTCCAGGTGAGGGAATACGACGACACCAGCGCCGCCCTCGACGCCGTGGCGCGCGGCGAGGCGGATGCATACGCCGGCAACCGGGCCGTTGCCATTTATCTCATCGAAAAAGAGGTCCAAACAAACCTTACGGTGCACGGGCGGTTGAAGAAGAGCGGTTCCGTCCTCGCCGTCGGTGTGCGAAAGGACCGGCCGGTCCTTCACGGCATCCTTCAAAAGGCCCTCGATAACGTCGGCGAGAAGGAGAGGCGAGCGATCCTGCGGGAATGGACGAAACTGAAGAAGGTGGCGGAGTTCGCCCCGAGAATTCGGCTGACCGACGACGACCGAGCCTGGCTGGCAAAGCACAAGGTAATTCGCCTGGGCGTCGATCCGGCCTTTCCGCCGTTCGAGTTCGTCGACCGCGGTGGCGTCTACAGCGGCATGGCCTCGGACTACCTGAAGCTGATGGGAAAGCGGCTTGGGGTAACCTTCAAGGTCGTCGCCGGCCTGACCTGGCCCCAGGTGGTGGAAGGAACCAAGGACGGAACCGTTGACGTCGCCCCCGTCATGACGCACACCAAGGAACGCCGGGAATTCCTTAATTTCACCCAGGCCTACCTCAATTTCCCACAAGTGATCGTGACGCGGAAGGAATACCCTTCGATTGAAGGCATGAAAGATCTCGCCGGAAAGACCATCGCCGCGTCAAAAGGATATTCAGATGTCGAACAAACCTCCCGGTTATACCCGACGATAAAGTTGACTATCGTCGACAACCCGCTCGAGGAACTGAAAGCCGTCGCCACGGGAAAGGCGGACGCCACGCAAGGCAGCCTTGCCGTCTTCAGCTATCTCATCGAGAAGCACAATTTCCTCAACCTTCGTATCGCCGCGCCTTCGGACCTCGAGGGTGGGGAAATGGCAATGGGCGTGCGCAAGGACTGGGGCGAGTTGCCCCGCATCCTCGACAAGGCGCTCGATTCCATCACCGAGACGGAACATCGCGAAATCCGCAACAAGTGGGTTTCCTTGGCGGTCAAGGAGGAAGAACGGCCGACGGTAACGCTTGGCGATGAAGAGAAAGCCTGGTTGGCCCGGCACCCGAGCGTCCGCGTCATGGTCGGCACATGGCCGCCCTTCCATTTCGTGGAGGACGGCAAACCAAAGGGTCTGGCGCTCGAATACGTGAAGATCATTCTGGGCGACCTGGGGCTGAAGGCCGAGTTCGTGCCCATCCTTTGGGCAGACGCCTTGAAGGGCATCTCCAATTTCGAAAAAGTCGACCTTCTGCCGACCATCGCCCGCAGCCCGGAGCGCGAGAAGCTGGTCAGCATAACCCGCGATTACCTGTCGTTTCCGTCCGTCATCTTTTCGCGCAAGGAATCGTCCTTCATCGGATCGCTGAAGGATCTATACGGCCGAACGGTGGCGGTGGAGCGTAACTTCATCGGCCACAAGCGGCTCGAACGGGACCATCCCGACATCAAACTTCATATCGCCGTAACGTCGAAGGACGCCCTCGAGGCGGTGTCCCTGGGCAGGGCCGACGCCTATCTCGGAAACTTGGCGACCGGCAGCTATATTATCGAGCGGTTTGGCTTCGCCAACCTGAAGGTCGCGGCGCCGACCGAATACGCCAACAACATCCAGGCCATGGGCGTGCGCCGGGACTGGCCCGAGCTCGCCGGCATGATCGACAAGAGCCTCGCCGCCATCACCGAGGAGAAGCACGCCAAGCTGCGCCGCAACGCGCTTGCCATTCGCTTTGAAACCGGCGTCGACATTCAGACAATTGTCGAATGGGTAATAATCGGCGGTGGAACCGTCGTTGCCATCTTGTTTTTCGTCGCGCTGTGGAATCGCAAGCTGGGACAAGAAATCTCCGAGCGAAAGAAGGCCGAAGATGAGTTGGCGGAGAAGGAGGCGCATCTGCGCACCGCACTCGACAACATGTCGGACGGTATTTACGTGCTCGACCGGGACCTGAACTACGTCCTCTACAATGATCATTACCGGGAAATGGTGCGGTTGCCCGATGGCGTCATCAAGCCGGGAGCGCCCGTGTCCGATGCCATCAGGGCGCACGCCGAGCGTGGTGACTACGGTTCCGGTGACATCGGTGAACTCGTCCAAAAGCGGCTGGTAAACCTTGCAGACGGCGATTTCGTTCAAGCTGAGCTGCGCCTATCGGGCGGCACCACCCTGGATCTGCGCAAGGCACCATTGGCCGAGGGCGGGGCCGTCGTCATCTCCTCGGACATCACCGAACGGAAGAAGGCCGAGGAGGAGTTGATCGCGGCGAAGGATGAAGCCGAGGCCGCGACTCGCGCCAAGGACACATTCCTGGCCACCATGAGCCACGAGATCCGCACGCCCATGAACGGCGTCGTCGGAATGATCGATCTGTTGCGCCAGACCAAGTTGGACGGCGACCAGCGCCAGATGATGACGACGGTCCGCGATTCGGCCTATGCCCTGCTCACCATCATCAACGATATCCTTGATTTCTCCAAGATCGAGGCCGGCAAGCTCGACCTGGAACAAATCCCCGTCTCCATCCGCGACGTCGTCGAAGGGGTGGGCGAAACCCTGGCGCCGAATTCACGGGCGAAAGGCATTCGGCTGCTGACGTATATCGACCCCAACATCCCCGATGCCGTCCTCGGCGATCAGGTCCGTCTTCGCCAGATCCTGTTCAATATCGCCGGCAACGCCGTCAAGTTCACGGTGGAAGGCAAGGTCACGGTGCGCGCCGATCTCATGCCTTCCGGTGACGACAAGTCGGCGACGGTTCGCTTCCAGGTCATCGACACGGGCATCGGCATACCCGAGGAAGCGCAGAAGAACCTTTTCAAGGAATTCTCCCAGGCCGAGGCTTCGACCACGCGGCGCTTCGGCGGCACCGGATTGGGTCTTTCCATATGCCAGCGCCTGACCGAGTTGATGGGCGGCTCCATCACCGTCGCGAGCGAGCCCGGTGAGGGATCGACGTTCGCGGTGACCGTCAGCCTGCCCGTCGGTCCCGACGACGCGATCAAGAGCGACGGTCACGACCTGTCCGGCGTTCGCGTGCTCGCCGTCCTCAGGGACGAAAGCGCGCGCGATCAGCTGTCCCCTTACATCGCCCATTGGGGTGCGGACGTGGTGGCCGAAGCCGACATCGAGCGGGCCGAAACCCTGGTCACTCAAGCCCAAGCCGAAGGCAAGGCGTTTCAGATCGTCGTCCTCAGTTCGGCCTGGACCTTGGAGCAACAGGAAGCGGTCATCCAGTCGATCCGAGGGAACGCCGATCATTCCGATATTCGTTTCCTGCTCATGTCGTCGAGCCGCACAAAGGCGGACAGGAAGGAGATCGAGAACACGGTCTACGTCGATACCGATCCGTTGCGCCGCGCGCCCTTTATCAGGGCCGTCGCCGTGGCGGCCGGCCGGGCCAGCCCGGAAGTCACCTATGACGAAGACGATCTGGACCTGCTGCGCGGCGAAGCCGTCACCGTCGATGAGGCGGCGGCGCGCGGCCAGCTCATCCTGGTTGCCGAAGACAATTTGACCAACCAGGACGTCATCCTGCGCCAGCTTGGCCTGCTGGGTTACGCCGCCGACATGGCCGACGATGGGCAGGAGGCCTTGGATGCCTTGGCCGAGAAATCCTATGCCGTCCTGTTGACCGATTGCCACATGCCCAACGTGGATGGTTTCGAATTGACGCAAACGATCAGGCGAAACGAGGAGGGTGGCGATACCCATCTGCCCGTCATCGCCATCACGGCCAGCGCTTTGGAGGCGGAGATCGAGCGCTGCTTCGAGTCGGGCATGGACGACTTTCTCGCCAAGCCCCTCGAGATGAACAAGCTCAAGGAGATGCTGCGCAAATGGATGCCGTCCGCGGCGCCATCCGACGTGTCGGAGGAGGTGCCGACCGGGCCCGCAGCGCCCGATCAAGCGCAGGCCGAGGACGGAGACGGTGGAGACGGCCCCATCGATCCCTCGGCCCTGAAGAGCGTCTTCGGCGACGACGAGGAGACCTTCAAGGAAATTCTCAACGACTTCGTGGCGCCGGCCACCGACAACGTCGCCGAAATCGAGACCGCGTTCGCCAACCGTTCGGCCAAGGACGTCGGCGCCGCGGCGCACAAGTTGAAGTCATCGGCCCGCGCCGTCGGCGCCCATAGGCTGGCGGAACTGTGTTTGGCTCTCGAAGAGGCCGGCAAATCCGAAAACTGGGCGGATATCGAGGCGTCGGCACCCCAACTTCAGGACGTGCTGGGAAATGTTGTAGAATACATCGAGAGCTTGTAAGAGGCGCGATGAGATGCGAATAATCGGAATCGTAGGAGCCGACAATGGCGGAGATAGACTTTGCTTCGTTGCACGTCCTCGTCATCGACGACGAGAGTTTCATGCGGAGCCTGCTGGAGCGCATTCTCGATGACATTGGCGTGCGGCAGGTGTCTACCTCCGAGAACGGCAGCCGGGCGTTCGAGGTCCTCAAGAGTTCACGCTCGAAGATCGACCTGATCCTGTGTGATCTCGAGATGCCGGAAATGAACGGTTTCGAGTTCGTCGAGAAGCTGCGCGCCGGCGAAGATGAGCGGTATCGGGACGCCCCCGTGCTAATCCTGACCGGCCGCTCCGACGAGGACAGCGTGCACGACGCCCTCGACCTCGGAATTCAGGGCTACGTCGTGAAGCCGACGTCGCGCACCGTCCTGGAAAAGCGGATGGAGAAGGCGTTGCGGGCACCGCCCATCGATCCCGATAGAACATAAAAGTGATTTCTACAATTTGCCTTTCGGCGCCGTTCGCGCACTCCTCCGTTGATCGTAGCGAGACACCATGAGCGCAGAGAAACCCTCTCTTCTCGTCGTCGACGACGAACCGTTCAATCGCGACCTCATAAAAAGGCTTCTCGCGAAAGAGGGGTATGAGAACGTGGAGATGGCGGAAAATGGCCGTCAAGCCCTCGATCTGCTGCGCGGGCAGCCGTTTGATGTGGTGATGCTCGACATCGAGATGCCCGAGCTCGACGGTTACGGGGTGTTGGAGGAGCTCAAGTCGGACATGGGGCTGCGCCATATACCGGTCATCATGATCTCGTCCATCGACGACGTGGACAGCATTGTCAAATGCATCGAGCTTGGCGCCGAAGACTACCTTCCCAAACCCTTCAATCCGACCCTACTGCGGGCGCGTCTCGGCGCCTGTCTGGAGAAGAAGCGGTTGCGCGATCTTGAGGCGGCCCACATGGACCAGATCAAAACCGAGAAAAAGCGGGGCGACAAGCTTCTCAGTGTGATCCTTCCCTCGGCCGCCGCCAGCGAGTTGATGGCGACGGGCAAGGTGGCCCCCCGTGGTTTCGAGAACGTCGCCGTTCTTTTTTGCGACATCGTGGGATTCACGACGTTTTGCAACGACCATTCCCCCGATGAGGTGGTCACGTATCTGCAGGCCCTGATCACCAAGTTCGAGGAACTGACCACGAAATACCAGATGGAGAAAATCAAGACCATCGGAGACGAGTACATGGCGACAGCGGGCCTCATGATGCCAAACGGCGAACCTCTGTTGTCCGCCGTCAAATGCGGACTTGAGATGACGGCGGCCGCACCGGAGGTCAAAGCGGACTGGCAGGTCCGCGTCGGCGTGCACTTGGGTCCGGTGGTCGCCGGGATCGTCGGCGACCAGAAGTATCAGTTCGACATCTGGGGCGACACTGTCAACGTGGCGGCGCGCATGACCAGTTACGGCAATCCCGGTGTCGTCACCATGACCTATGACTCATGGTTAGAGGTCCAAGGTGAATGCCGGGGAAAGACGCTCGGCAAGATCGAGGTCAAGGGGAAAGGAAGCGTCGAAGTCGTCGAGTGCCATGGGTTGAGCTAATGCCGTTTTCGGCCTGTGTGCGGACACCGGCACTCAAAACGCTCATCAATCAGTACATGCCATAAGCGCCGCCTCGCAACTGGCCATCGTCGGCGCATTCCGTTAGAAATGCGCCAACCCGCCGCCGGGAAAAACGCCGCGCGCAAAAGGTCATGGCCCGTAGAAACACTCCTTCCCTCGACGAAAAAATCGAGATGTACCGGCGCATGCGGGTGGTTCGCCTGATCGAGGAGGGCCTGGTCGAGCGATTCCGCGAAGGCCGGATCCGCGGGCCCATCCATACCTGCGACGGCCAGGAGGCGGTCGGCATCGGCGTCACCGCCGTCCTCGAGCGCCAGGACCTCATCACCAGCACCCACCGCGGACATGCCCATTTCATCGGCAAGGGGCTCGATCCCGGCCGCGTGCTGGCCGAAATCTTCGGCAAGGAGACCGGCTATTGCCGTGGGCGCGCCGGCCACATGCTGATCGCGTCGGCCGAACACGGGCTGCTCGGCGGCAGCGCCATCGTCGGCGGCGCGCTGCCGATCGCCATCGGCCAGGCGCTGGGCTTTCAGGTCCAGGGGAGCGACCGCGTCGTGGTGCCCTTCTTCGGCGACGGCGCGGCGCACATCGGCATGTTCCACGAGGCCCTCAACATCGCCGGGCTATGGAAGCTCCCCGTCGTCTTCGTCTGCGAGCACAACGAGTACGGTTTGACGGTGCACGCCCGCCACCAGTCCCCGGTCGAGGACATCGCGGTGCGCGCCGAGGGCTATGGCATGCCGGGAATCAAGGTGGACGGCAACGATGCCGTCGCCGTCTATCGGGCGGCGGCGGACGCGGTGGCCGGCGCCCGGCGCGGCGAAGGCCCGACCTTGATCGAGGCCAAGACCTACCGCATGACCGGTTTCTCGACCAGCGACCAGGGCGGCTACCAGCCGGAAAAGGAGATGGCGGCCTGGCGTTCCCGCGACCCCATCCGGCGGCTGCGCCGGGCGCTCGCCAAGGCCCTGGCGAAGGGGCGGCTCGACGCCCTCGACGGGGAAGCCGGGGAGACCGTCGCCCAGGCCTTCGCCTATGCCGAGGACAGCCCCTTGCCGCCGGCCGAGGAAGCGTACGCCGAGGAATTCGCCCCGCCCCGAGGCCCCCATGCTTGATATCCCTGGGCCTGAGGCACCCATGCGCGATATGCGCTACGCCGACGCGCTGCACGCGGCGCTGCTCGACGAGATGCGGCGCGACGACAGCGTCGTCGTCTTCGGCGAGGACGTCGGCGTTTACGGAGGCGTGTTCAAGGTCACCCGCGGATTACAGGCGGAGTTCGGCGATTCGCGGGTGCGCGACACCCCCATCGCCGAACAGGCCATCGCCGGCATGGCCATCGGCGCGGCCATGGTGGGCCTGAAGCCCGTCGCCGAGATCATGTACGTGGATTTTCTGCCCCTCACCCTCGATCAATTGATCAACCAGGCCTCGATCATGCACTACGTGTGGGCCGGCCAGGTGACGCTGCCCTTCGTGCTGCGCACGCAAGGGGGCGCCGGCACGGGCGGCGGCGCCCAGCATTCCAAGAGCCTGGAGGCGATCGTCGCCCACGTTCCCGGCCTCAAGGTGGTGATGCCGGCGACGCCAGCTGACGCCAAGGGCCTGTTGACGGCCGCCATCCGCGATCCCAACCCAGTGATCTTCATCGAGCACAAGGCCCTCTACAACACGCGCGGTCCGGTGCCCGACGGCGAACACGTGGTGCCCATCGGTCCGGCCGCCATCGCGCGCCCCGGCACCGACGCCACCATCGTCGCCAACTCGCGCATGGTCTTGGAGTCCCTGGAGGCGGCCGGGGAACTGGCCGCCGAGGGCATCTCCGCCGAGGTCATCGACGCGCGCACCCCGCGGCCCTTGGACACGGCGACCATCCTGGCGTCGGTGCAAAAAACCAACCGCGCCGTGGTCGTCAACGAGGGCTGGCGCACCGGCGGCTTGGGCGCCGAAATCAGCGCCCTGATCGCCGAGGAGGCTTTCGATTTCCTGGACGCGCCGGTGGCGCGGCTCGGCGGGCTCGACCGGCCCATCCCCTACAGCGAACCCCTGGAGGCCGAGGTCCTGCCCGATGCGGCGCGTATCGCGGCGGCGGTGCGCAAGCTTCTTTAATACCTAGACCGTCGCCGGTCCCCTCGCTTTGCGCCGGGTCATCCGTTCGGCGAGACGGGGCGCCACGCCGGGGCGGCTCCACGGGCACCGGGCGATGCAGATGCCGCAGCCGTAGTTTTCGATGAAGTACCGAATGCATTCGTCGAAATCGACGTACCACTTGCTGCGGCCACGCACCGTTTGTTTCCCGGAATGGATGGCGCCGGTGGGACAGGCCTTTGTGCATATCTGGCAGTTTGTGCAGAAATCGTCGGCACCGAACATGTCCGGGGAATCCGGGACGAGCGGCATGTCCGTCATGACGCAGGCCAGCCGGAAAGTCGAGCCCAGCTCTCGGTTGATCATCGAGCCGTGTTTGCCCAATTCACCCAACCCGGCGGCGATGGCGGCCGGAATCATGAGTATCGGCCCGGCATTCGGTCCGCCATGCGGTTTGGCATCCCAGCCATGCTCGCGCATCCAGTCGGCCAGCTTGTACGCGGCGCGCGTGCAGCGGGAATACTGGGCATGGGTTTCGGTGTGGGACTCGTCGCTGGGCGCGTTGGCGTAGCACTGGTAATCCATGGCGACGGCGATCACGACCATCCATTCATACGGCGCCTCGTAGCCTTCGAAGACCCAGCCCTGGTCCAGTCGCGCGATGGCGACGAGATCCGCCTCCCGGGCGAGGGACGCCTCCTTGACCTTTGCCGTCCATTCAACGGCGTTCCAGCCGGGGCGCTGGGGGCCGAGGGGGGACAGATCCCTTCCCGTGTATTCCCGGTTGATCTTGCGCCATTTGAGGGCGCCGGGAGAGCTGGCGGATTTTATGAACCATTCCTGCAATTCGCCGTGGGGCAGGATGTCGGGGTCGTGCCACATGATCGGCGTCGGGCGGCGTTCCGCCTCTTCGCCCAACCCGTTCATATGATTGCCCTTGACGTCCGGCAACATGGCCAGCACTTCGGGCTTCGATGCAAAGGCGCGGGCGTCTCGGTCGTCGTTCGCTTTGGTTGCCATCCCACGCCCCCCAATGATCGCCGAGTGCGGCCCGCGAGCCGCCCCGTGAAGCGGCTCGTCGCCAAGTCGAGAGATTAACGCGACCCGCCTCGTCCTGTCCAAGCAACCGTGCCCACGGCGGTGCCGCTTTCTAACGAAATTGTTACTTGGCTTGCCACCCGTAGCCACTACATTGGGCGCCCGCGGCAGCATCTACCGGTGCCCCGGCACGGAAAAAAATCGCGCGACGAGAACCATGCCCCAAGAACAACTGGCCGCACCATCGCTGCTCGACCCCAGGAAGTTCCGCGATCCCGAAGTCACGGCGACGGGAGAACGCCGCGCCGTGGTGGCGCTGACCCGGCTGCGCATGCTGTGGTTCAACACCGGCAGCCTCTGCAACATCACGTGTCACAACTGCTATATGGACTCGAGCCCGCTGAACGATCGACTCGCCTACATCTCGGCCGCCGAGGTGCGCCGCTACCTCGACGAGGCTTTTGGCGCCGGCTGGGGAGTCGAGGAGATCGGCTTCACCGGCGGCGAGCCCTTCATGAATCCCGAGATATGCGAGATGCTGGGCGACGTGATGGGGCGCGGTTGGCGCGCCCTCGTGCTCACCAACGCCATGTTGCCCATGCACCACCGGCGGGACGCGCTGCTCGCCCTCAAGGAACGCTTCGGCGACAAGCTGACGCTGCGCGTGTCCATCGACCACCACACCCGCGACAAGCACGAGGCCATTCGCGGTCCGGGCACCTGGCCGCCCATGCTCGAAGGCCTGCGTTGGCTGGCGGAGAACGGCTTCCGGCTGGCCGTCGCCGGGCGCACGTGCTGGGGGGGCGGGGAAATCGAGTCGCGCCGATGCTACGCCGCGCTCTTTGCCGAGCACGACATCCCCGTGGATGCCGACGATCCGGCGGTACTGGTCCTTTTTCCCGAGATGGACGCCGCCGCCGACGTCCCGGAGATCACCGTCCATTGCTGGGACATCCTGGGCGTACCGCCGGAAACCATGATGTGCGCCACCTCGCGCATGGTCGTCAAACGCAAGAGCGCGGCGGTGCCGGTGGTGGTGCCGTGCACCCTGCTCCCCTACGACCGGCGCTTCGAGCTGGGCGAGGACCTGGGGGTTTCGGCCAAGGCGATCAGCCTCAACCACCCGCACTGCGCCAAGTTCTGCGTGCTGGGCGGCGCCTCCTGTAGCCCCGGGCGCTAGTCTTCCACCACCGATCGACCGCTCTGAGGCGCCCCGGTAAAACCCTTGAATCGTCCCATTTCCGCCGCAATGCGCCATGCTGGCGCCCCACTCTCCGATTAGCGTGACGGCTTCGGGTGTCCGAGTCCGGGTTGGCCGGGTTATTCCCGGCCAACCCCATGAATGCGGAAAAGGAGAGCCGCCATGCGTCACGTAATTCTAGGGAGCTTTCTCGTGGCCCAGCTTGTGCTGATTCTGGCCCTCGCCGGGTGCGGCGGTGCGTTCGACTACCAAGGCCTGCGCGAGATAAATCCCCAGCGCGGCGATTTTACCAGCGCGCTGAGCCGGGAATACCAGGCCTTTGCTCTCTTCGAGGCCGAGGAGATGGACGACTTGCGGGACGCCGCGCGCTTCCGCGACAAGGCGATCTACGCGGCGCAGGGCGAGGCCGTGCCGCCGGAGCGGGTCGGCGATTGGCGGATACCGGCTCGCTACGTCGGCGAGCTCGAGGCGGCGCGCCGAAGCCTCGTCGCGGCATTCGACAAGGGTGCCCGCGCCCACCTTCCGGCGCCCGCAGCCCGCGCCCAGGCGCGTCTCGATTGCTGGTTGGAACAGCGCGAGGAGGATTGGCAGACGGCCCACATCGCGGCGTGCCGTCACGGGTTCATGACGGCGTTGTTCGAGATTGAAGGCGCCTTGGGCGGGCCGCCGGCCTCCGGCTCGGCCCTTTCTTCCACCGTCCTTACGCCCGCCGCCCTCGACGGAGACCAACTGGGGAACCCGTTCAAGGCGCGTGGCCCCCGCGCCTTCACCGTGTTTTTCGAATTCGACAGCGCGGCGTTGACGCCGGAAAGCGAACAGGCGATGGACGCCATCGCGGCGTCCGCCAAGGCCGGCGGCCCCCTTCACGTCATCGTCGACGGTCACGCCGACCGCGCCGGGGCGGCGCCCTACAACGTGGCTTTGTCCCGCCGCCGCGCCAATGCCGTGACACGGGGCCTGGTGGCGCGCGGCCTTTCCCACGAGCGCCTGGCCGTCCACGCCTTCGGCGAGACCCGCCCGCGGGTGCTCACCCCCGATGGCCTCCGCGATCCGCGTAATCGCCGGGTCGAGGTGGTCATCGGTCCCGGCCCGGCCCTCTGAGGGCCGCCGAGCCCATCGCGTCGATCAGCCATGTCTCCCCCAAACTGAAAGAGCGAAGGCGGCGCGGCCGGCGTCGTCTTCCTCTTTTTTTTTGCGCGGCCGGGAGGTATACCTTCGAGCGGGCTGGATTATTCGCCGGCGCCGCCTAAATATTACCGGCGAGGGCGCATGTGACGTGCGCTTCATTGCTTGGCGCGCATCATAACGGACGATCACGATGCCTTCTGAAGACACTCACACCTATGCCGAAACGACGGGCGGGGTCACCGTCTCGGTCAAGCCTTATTACCTGGATGACCAGTCGACACCCGACGAGGACCATTACGTGTGGGCCTACCATGTGCGGATCGAGAACAACGGGTCCGAGACCGTGCAGCTCCTGACCCGTTATTGGAGCATCACCGACTCGCGGGGCGCCATGCACGAAGTGCAGGGTGACGGCGTCGTCGGCGAGCAGCCGGTGCTTCATCCGGGCGAGAGCTTCGAGTACACGAGCGGCACGCCGCTGTCGACGCCTTCCGGGATCATGGCCGGGTCGTACGGCATGACATCGGAAGACGGACGGCGGTTCGACGTGGGGATCCCGGCCTTTTCCCTCGACAGCCCCCACCAGATAACGCAAATCCATTAAGACGGCGCGTCGGCCTTTCGGGCGGCGCCCCGCGACGATGGGAGAAAGGGACGCAAACGGTGAACTCAGGAAAGCCAATTCCCCTCGCTGAAGGCAAGGCCGCAAAGAGCGCCGGCACTACCTACCAGCGGCCCAGCCGCGAACAGGCGGAGGAAGCGGTGCGCACCCTGATCGGCTGGACCGGCGACGACCCGCTGCGCGAAGGCCTGCTGGAGACGCCGGGGCGCGTCGTGCGCGCCTACGAGGAGTTCTTCGAGGGCTATGGCCAGGACCCCATGGACATGCTGCAACGCACCTTCGAGGAGACCGACGGTTACGACGAGATGGTGCTGCTCAAGGACATTCGCTTCGAATCCCACTGCGAGCACCACATGGCGCCGATCATCGGCAAGGCGCACGTGGCCTACCTGCCCCATAAACGGGTGATCGGCATCAGCAAGCTCGCCCGGCTCGTCGAGGTCTACGGTCGGCGCCTGCAGATCCAGGAGAAGATGACCGCCCAGATCGCCAATGCCATCAACGACACCCTGCATCCCCAGGGCGTTGCCGTGGTCATCGAGGCGGCCCACCAGTGCATGACCACGCGCGGCGTGCACAAGCCCGGCGTTGTCATGGTGACCAGCCGAATGCTCGGTGCTTTCCGCGACGATGCCGCGACGCGGCGCGAGTTTCTGGCGATGATCGGAAATCCCGGTGGCGGCAACGTCGGTTTCGGCTGAGCGGCCCGCCGGCCCGCCGGGCCGCGGTTCTCCGCGGCGTCCCTCTTGACCCCATCCCGGCAACAGGCTTGAGTGAGCGGCGTTCAGAGCGCGGTCGATTCAAATTGAATCAACCTGAAACGTGAATAAGGCCCGAGTCGAGGGCAGCGGGCGAGAGGCACAAGGTGCACGATTACCGGCCCATATTCCTGGTTGTCGGCATGCTTTTGGCCACATTGGCCGCGGGCATGCTGATTCCGGCCGCCGTCGATGCCTACGCCGGCAACCCCGACTGGCAGGTCTTCGCCGTCTCGGCGGGGGTAACCATGTTCGTCGGCGTCGCCATGGCTTTGTCGAGCCGTGCCGGCAGCACGCGCCTTTCCCTCCGTCAGGCGTTTCTGCTGACCACCGTGAGTTGGATAATGCTGACCTTGTTTGCCGCTATCCCGTTGGCCTTTTCGGACCTCGGACTGAGCTACACGGACGCCTTCTTCGAAGCTATGTCGGGGCTCACCACCACCGGCTCGACAGTGATCACCGGGCTCGACCAGGCGCCGCCGGGGATCCTGATGTGGCGGGCCCTTCTGCAGTGGCTGGGGGGCGTCGGCATCATCGTCATGGCCATCGCCGTCATGCCCATGCTCAGGGTCGGCGGCATGCAGCTTTTTCGCATGGAATCGTCGGACCCTTCCGAGAAGGCCCTGCCGCGCGGCACTCAGATTGCCGCCGCCATCAGCGTCATCTACCTGGTGCTGACCGCGGCTTGGGCCGGTGCCTACTGGTTGGGCGGGATGAGCGGCTTCGAGGCCGTCGTCCATTCCATGACCACCATCGCCACCGGGGGCTTTTCCACCTCCGACGGCTCGTTCGCTCATTTCGACAGCGCCGTCCTCGACGTCATCGCCACCGTCGGCATGGTGGTGGGTGGCCTGCCGTTCCTTCTCTATCTCAAGACGGTGCAAGGCGACATGACGGCGCTGGGACGCGACTCCCAGGTGCAGTGGTTCATCACCGTGGTGGTGGCCGCCATCGTGCTGGTCGCTGGCTGGCTGTGGCTCGATAGCGGCTTCGAGCCGCTGTCGGCGTTGCGCTACGCGTCCTTCAACGTGGTCTCGGTGATCACCGGCACGGGCTATGCCAGCGCCGAGTACGATACGTGGGGCGCTTTCGCCGTGCCCATCTTCTTTTTCATCATGTTCATCGGCGGTTGCGCCGGCTCCACCACTAGCGGCATCAAGATTTTCCGCTTCCAGGTGATTTACGCCACCACCAAGGCCCAGATCGAGCGGCTCATGCAGCCCCACGGGGTCTTCACCCCTTATTACAACCGCAAACCGATTCCTCCCGATGTCTCCGAATCAGTGATGGGGTTCTTCTTCCTGTTCGCGCTGGCCTTCACCGTTCTCGCCCTGGGGCTGAGCTTTCTCGGCCTCGATTTTCTCACCAGCATGTCCGGAGCGGCGTCGGCCATCGCCAATGTGGGGCCGGGGATGGGCGAGGTTATCGGCCCGGCGGGAACTTTCGCCACGCTTCCCGATTCCGCGAAATGGCTCTTGAGTTGCGGCATGCTGATCGGGCGGCTCGAACTTTATACGGTGCTGATCCTGTTCGCCCCCAGCTTCTGGCGAGGATGACCTGCACGAAGCCCGGTCAAGGCGTATAGGTAATGCCGATCACAACATCAAAGGAATAGTACCTGGAATCCACCTTATCGCCGCCGCCGAAGGGGCCCACGGTCACGTCACCAAGGTCCGTAAACCGGCCTTCCAGTCCGAGCCCCCAGTTGCGCGTCCAGTCATAGATCACGCCGCCCATTAGCGACCAGGTGAAATTGTCCGTGTTGTCGATCTCACTGATGGTGGAATTGGTGGAAAAATCACGTCTTTCGGTGTCGGCCATGTGGCGCGCCCAGCCGACGCCGGCCCCCACATAGGGCCGGAAGTCGGACTCCAGATCGAAATCGTAATAGGCGTTGGTCATGGCGAAAATCGTTGCCAGATTAGTGGCGTAACCGGAGACAAGTGTGCTGTTCGAGGTTGAGCTCGCCCGGTAATCGAGATCGAAACGATAGCGGATTCCTGCCTCCAGCTCGGTACGAATGGGGAAGCCGTGATCCTTCCAGTCATAGCCCACGGCTAGGCTGTTGCCGAGAACCAAGTCGTCCTCATGCCTGACCTCCAGGGTATCGCGGCCCGCACTGTAGCTTAACTCGTGATCGCGAATGAACGACACGGCACCGATGATGTCAAAGGCATAATAGATATTCCCCGGACCCTCTTCTCTCATGGCGACCATTTCCACGGATTCGGAGGCCGGTGCCAGGGCAACGTCGGCCTTGGCGGGGACGGCATAAGGGACGGGATAGGAAACCGCGGGAACAAGCCGCGCATAGGGGCGAGGCGCCACGCTGTAGACGGGCGCTCCGTAACCAACATAGGAGCTGGGAGGCGGCGGATAGCGCTGCGGCAGAACCGCGCTGGAGGTGGCTGCATAGCCATAGCCCCCATAAGCAGCCGGCGCAGGAGCCGGCCCCGCCGGACCATAATAAAGAGGATGGTAGTTGATATAGGCACCGGGCGGTGGTGGATAGTACTGCGGCAGGGAGGAGCTTGGCGTGGCCGCATAGCGGTAGTCGCCGGGCGCAACGGTCACGGCGCTATGGGCCCTGTCATCATAGATGTCCTGAGCCTTGGCTGCGGATGCCGCCAGAAAGCTACCGAGACAACAGGCCGTTAAGAAAACCCTTCCCAACACAGAACCCCCGTTTACCCCATTATGTGAGCCTAAAACAAAAATAAACCGGGATCGCACAACGCAAGATCCCGGGCACGCCCTTCATGAAAGCATCAATTAGACTTGCGAAGCAAAAATTTTTCCAGATATTTCGGGATGTTTGCCTCCAGAGTAGTATTGAGTTCTTGCATCAAGGCTTCGGTCATGGCGAACCAGACACGCTCCCTTTCATCCAGGGTAATGTCTTCAGCCACCGTTTGGGTGTGAACCGCATGGGCGGTAACCGAACCCGTGGAGCGGTCGCCGCCGCGGACTTGTATTTTCACCTTCACTTTCATGTCGTAGCGCTCGCTTTGCTCGTCGGTGAAATAGCCCTCTACGCCCTCTTTTTGTTGGCGCAGGGGCACTTCCACGGCGCTGGCCTCTTCGACGATGAAGGTCACGGTCCCACCCACCTCGCCACCGTCCTGGATGCGGTCGCGGCCCCAGTTCATGGCCGCGGCCTGGACCGTAAACGGCAGCAGATGCTCGATATGGGGCTCCTGTAAGGGCGCCGTAAACTGCGACACCACTTCCGACTTGCCAACGTTAAAAACGTAAGGGTCGAGGTGGGCCCAGGTCAGCTCAGGAAAATCCTGTTTCGGCGGCGGTGTCTGACAACCCGCCACCACGAGCGCGGAAAACACAAAGGCGGAAAATAACCAACGCATAGGAAATGGCCCGTCTTTCATTGCAAACACCAGCTGAGGATGCCTTTCTGGGCGTGGAGGCGGTTTTCCGCCTCGTCCCAGACCACCGACCAGGGGCCGTCAATCACCCCGTCCGTCACCTCTTCCCCACGGTGGGCGGGAAGACAATGCATGAAGAGGGCCTGTTTGGCGGCAGATTTCATCAGCGATTCGTCCACCTGTAACGGAGCCAGGGCGGCGCGGCGCGCCTTTTCGTCCTTGTCCCCCATGGATACCCAGGTATCTGTGATGACGCAATCGGCGGCCGCGGCCGCGGCAGCCGCATCATTGCCAAAGGAAACCGCCCCGCCTTGCGCGCCCGCCCAGTCAAGAACCTCTTGCGGGGGAGGGAGCGACTCCGGGCAGGCCAGACGCAGGGTAAAGGCGAATTTAACGGCGGCATGAATCCAGGAAACGGCCACGTTATTGCCGTCGCCGATCCAGGCGAAAACCTTTCCGGCGACGGGGCCGCGATGTTCCTCGAAAGTCATGAGATCAGCCATAATCTGGCAGGGGTGAGAATAATCGGTAAGGCCATTGATGACCGGCACGCTGGCATGGCCGGCCAGGTCGAGAAGTTTCTCATGGGAATCGGTGCGGATCATGATGGCGTCCACGTAGCGGGACAAGACCCGCGCGGTGTCGGCAATGGTCTCGCCACGGCCGAGCTGGGTGTCGGTATGGCCAAGCACCACTACATCACCGCCCAGTTGTTTCATGCCCACCTCAAAGGAAACCCGTGTGCGGGTGGAGGGCTTCTCGAAGATCAGCGCCAGGGTTTTGCCCTTCAAGGGGCGTTCTTTCCCGGACGGTGATTCCCCGCGCCTGTAGGTGGCCCCCAGGACAAGAATGTCCTGAAGGACGCCCGCTTCCATACCATTGAGATCGAGAAAATGACGGGGAGAACCCATGCTTCTTACTCCCATTCCCGGCAGGTTTTTTCAAGAATTTCCATAGCCTCGTCCACATGACTCTCCTCGATAACCAGAGGCGGCAACATGCGCAGCACATGGTCACCGGCTGTCAGTGTCAACAGGCCGTTTCCCCGCAGCTTCGTCATAAGATCCCGGTTGGGAACCGCGCATTCTAGTCCCAGCATCAACCCGAGGCCGCGCACGTCGGTGACGATGCCCCGGTGGCACGTGGCCAGATCGTCGAGCCGCTCCCGTAACAGCGTTCCCATGGTGGCCACGTGATCGAGGAACCCGTCGCCCAGAAGAATATCAAGAACGGCGTTACCCGCCGCCATGGCCAGAGGATTGCCGCCATAGGTGGAGCCGTGAGAGCCGCTGTCCATACTCGCGGCCGCCTTTTCCGAGGCCAGACAGGCGCCAAGGGGAAACCCGCCGCCGATGCCCTTAGCCACGGCCACGATATCGGGTGTCACCCCGGCCCATTCATGGGCGAAAAAGCGGCCGGTGCGACCCATTCCGCATTGTACCTCGTCGAAGAAAAGCAACAGGCCAAACTCATCCGCCGCCGCGCGCAGGCCCTGGAGATAGTCATCCGGCGCGGGCCGGATGCCGCCTTCGCCCTGTACCGGCTCTATCAGGATGGCCGCCGTTTCCTCGCCGATGGCCGCCCGCAGGGCGTTGAGGTTGGCGAAGGGAACATGGTCGAAGCCGTCCACGACGGGTCCGAAGCCTTGCGTGTGTTTTTCCTGCCCCCCGGCGGCGATATCGGCCAGGGTGCGCCCGTGAAAGGCGTTTTCGGCGCATATGATCCGAAACCGTTCGGGGTGGCCGGCGCCATGATGGTATCTGCGCGCCATCTTTATTCCCGCCTCCACGGCTTCGCCGCCGGAATTACAGAAGAATGCCGTATCGGCGAAGCTGTTGGCCACCAGCCGTTCGGCAAGTCGCTGTTGATCCGGAATCGTGTAGAGATTGGAGCAATGCCACAGCTTGCTGGCCTGTTCCTTCAGGGCTTTGACAATATGGGGATGGGCGTGGCCGAGACTGGTGACGCCGATTCCACTGGTGAAATCCAGGAATCGCCGATCGTCCGCGGTAAAAAGATAGGCCCCTTCCCCGCGCTCGAAAGCCAGATCCGCAGGGTTATACGTGGGCAGGATGGCGGAAATCACGTCACTCTCCCGAAAAAAATAAAGAACGCGAAAAAAATAAAGAACGGTGCCAGGCCCCGTCCTTTGCCCCGGAAAAGCGCGGGATTATCAGTGTTTGGCGGGCCGGTGTCAACGCGCGCGGGCAGTAATGGCCGTGGCGCCTGACGGTCAGGTCTTGAGCTTGTATCCGGTGGAGAACATACGCAGCACCACCACGGCCAATAAAAAGTCCATGACCACCATAACAGCGACGCCCAGTGCCGGACTGCTGTCCGACTGGCCGATGAATCCATAACGGAACCCATCAATCATATAGAAAAAGGGATTGAAGCGGGCCATCGTGTTCCAGAGTCCGGGCAGCCGGTCAATGGAATAGAAAGTCCCGGAAAGGAAGGCCAGCGGCGTAATAACGAAATTGGTTACCGCCGCCATATGGTCGAATTTTTCCGACCAGATACCGCCCACGATCCCCAACAGGGACAGCATGAGGGACGCCGCAAGAGCATGAAACACCACATAAAGCGGGAAATGGATGGTGTAGGGCACAAAGACCAGAATCGCCAGCGAAACCGCGACCCCCACCACAAGGCCTCGCGTCATCCCGCCCATGGCGAAGGCAAAGGCCATTTCTCCCGACGACAGGGGCGGCATCAGGACATCCACGATATTGCCCTGTATCTTGGAGATAAGGAGGGAAGAGGAGGTGTTAGCGAAGGCGTTCTGGACGATGGCCATCATGATCAGGCCCGGCGCCAGAAATTCGCTGAACCCGACCGCACCCACATGGGTAACGGCCCGCCCCAGGGCCAGGGCGAACACAGCGTAGAAAAGCAACGTGGTCACCATGGGCGCCACCACGGTCTGGGTAAACACGCTGAGGAACCGGCGCACCTCCTTCTGATAGAGGGTCCACACCCCTATCCAGTTCACAATGCCAATTTCCACGGGTTGCGGTACGGGCGGCGGCGACGTGTTCATGGTGTTGGGGCCTTTTTTCGAAGTTGGAATAGATATCTCCGCCATCAACGGTTCCACAAGCAACTGGTTATTCCGGGCCATCCTGTGCGAATCTTACACCCATGACAACAGCGTCGAAGCATCAGCAAAAAACCGGGTCACGGAGAACCCCGCGCAAGGCTACCGCGCGCTATTTGGAGAGCGCGGCCCTGTATTATATGGAGCGTTTTTCCAGCTCCGTGGCCAACTTAAGACGAGTCATGATAGCCAAGGTGGAACGTTCGGCCCGTTTCCACGGCACCGACAGGGGTGAAGGCGCGGCACAGGTGGAAGACATCATTGCCAGGTTCCTGCGCACGGGCCTTCTCGACGACGGGGTTTACGCCACGGCCAAGGCCGCTTCCCTACATCGCCGGGGGTCGTCATCCCGTGCCATCCGCGCCAAACTGATGGCCAAGGGAGTGGGCGGGTCTATCATAGATAAAGCCCTCGTCGCCCTGGAAGGAGAGGATCCAGATCCGGAATTTTCAGCGGCTATCACCTTTTCCCGCCGCCGCCGCATCGGTCCCTTCCGGCGGCATCCTGGGCCGGGAGCCGCCCCAGAAAACCATGAGAAAGACCATAAGGAAGACCAGCAACTACGGGAGAAGGAACTTGCCGCCCTGGGACGGGCCGGTTTTTGTTTCGACATCGCGCGCAGGATCGTGGACGCCCAAAGCGAGGAGTCGCTATCTCCCGACGGGCGGTTTATATAAGTGATCCTGCC
>JASLQF010000063.1 GCA_030744625.1 Rhodospirillales bacterium | reverse complement strand
GCCCCAACGTCGTTCCCGGCTACTGGCGGAGGCCGGACGCCGATGCGGCGTCGTTCACCGGCGGCTGGCTGCACACCGGCGACGCCGCCCGCATGGACCAGGACGGCGACTACTACATCGTCGACCGCTGGAAGGACATGTACATCTCGGGCGGCGAGAACGTCTATCCCGTCGAGGTCGAGAACGCCATTGCCGCCCACGCCGCTGTTCTCGAGGCCGCGGTCGTCGGCCGGGCCGACGAGCGCTGGGGCGAGGTGGGCCACGCCATCGTCCGCCTCAAGGACGGCGAGAGCGCCACCGCCGAAGAGATCACCGGCTTCTGCGGCGAGACCTTGGCCCGCTACAAGATCCCCAAGTCCGTGGAATTCACCGTCGAGCCGCTGCCGCGCACCGCCAGCGGCAAGCTGCTGAAACGCCAGCTTCGCGACGACAGAGGTTTCTGAGGACCGATACCAACGGCCCTACCCATCCCCTCCAGCCGGGTATTCCGCGATCAGGTCCAGGAAGGGGGCGGAGAAGTCTCGAAGGCGTGCCTTGCCGACCCCGAAAACCTCGGCGAATTCCGATTCGTTCCTGGGCTTGCGGCGCGCCATGTCCAAGAGCGCCCGGTCCTGGAACACCACATAGGCCGGCACGCCACGTTCGCGCGCGATGCTCAGGCGCAACTCCTTGAGGGCCGCGAACAGGCCGGCGTCGCCGTCGGCGAGCTCGGCGGCCGCCGCCTTCTCCCGCGCCGGTACGGACTTGGCGCCCGGGCGCGGCGTATCCCGGCGATAGCGGAACACCGCCTCGCCACGCATCAGGGAGGCGCCCTTCTCCGTAATGCTCAGCCCCCCATGGCCGGCGACGTCCAGGCGCAGGAAACCGGAAGCGACCAGTTGGCGGATGATCGAGCGCCACGTTTCCTTGTCGAGATCACCGCCCACCCCGTAGGTCGGCAGGCGGTCATGGCCCAGGGTCCGGATTTTCTCGGTATCGGCGCCGCGCAGCACGTCGATCACATGGGCGGCGCCGAACCGCTGCCCGGTGCGATAGACCGCGCTTAGGGCCTTTTGGCCGTGGACGGAGCCGTCCTCGACAGCCGGTGGGTCCTGACAAACGTCACAGTTGCCGCAGGGCTCCGGGCTCTCGCCAAAATACGAGAGCAGGGTGCGCCGACGGCACTCGGGCGCCTCGCAATAGGAGATCAGGGCGTCGAGCCTCTTGTGTTCGCGCATCTTGTGGGCGTCGTCACCGTCGTCCTCGTGGATGAACATGCGGCGCTGGCGAATGTCATCGAGGCCGTAAATCATGAAGGCGTCGGCGGGCAGCCCGTCGCGGCCGCAGCGGCCCAACTCCTGATAATAGGCCTCCACGGTGCCGGGAAGGTTGGCGTGGAAGACGTACCTCACATCGGGCTTGTCGATGCCCATGCCAAAGGCGATGGTCGCCACCATCACGACCCCCGCCTCGGTCATGAAAACGTCCTGGTTGGACTGGCGTTCGTCCTTCTCCATGCCGGCGTGATAGGGCAGCGCGCGAACGCCGTTGGCGGCGAGGAAATGCGCCGCTTCCTCCGTCTTGCGGCGCGACAGGCAGTAGACGATGCCGCTGTCGCCGGGACGCGCCCCCACGAATTCCAGGAGTTGGCGCTTCCAGTCGCGCCGCGTCTCCACGGCGAGGCGGATGTTCGGCCGGTCGAAGCCGGAGACGAACGTGCGGCCGGCGCCGGCGAACAGCTTGGCGGCGATGTCCTTCCTGGTCGCCTCGTCGGCGGTCGCCGTGAACGCCGCGATGGAGACATCGGGGAAGATCTCCCCAAGGCGCGCCAGGCCCTCGTACTCGGGCCGGAACGACGGACCCCAGCGGGAGATGCAATGGGCCTCGTCAACGGCGAGGAGGTTTACCGGCAGCCGTCGCAGCGCCTCCAGCATGCGCTCCGTCATCAGCCGTTCCGGGGACAGGTAGAGGAGATGGGTTCGGCCATCGCGCACCTCCTCCCAGCTAGCGGCGTTGATGGCGCGGTCGCGCGAGGAATTGATGGTGGCGGCGGCCACGCCGGCCAGCTTGAGCGCCGCCACCTGGTCCTCCATCAACGCCACCAACGGGGAAACGACGACCGTCAGCCCGCCCCGCATGAGCGCCGGAATCTGGAAGCACAGCGACTTGCCAGAGCCGGTCGGCATGACGACCAGCACGTTGTCGCCGGCGAGGAGGGCCGCCAACACCTCTTCCTGGCCCGGACGGAACGAGGAATAGCCGAATACGTCCCGCAGGATGCGGTATGCGTCGGAGGAAGGCGGCAAGGAGGACATGGGCTCAGGAGTTGACCACATAGATGCCGGCGGCGACCAGGGAAGCGCCGGTAATGAAGCCCGCCGAAAAGGGCTCGCCGAGGAGTGTCACCCCGGCGATGACGCCGAACACCGGGGTCAGGAAGAAGAATGCCGAAAGGTTGGCCGCCCGGTAGCGAGTGAGGAGCCAGAACGTCGCCAGGTAGGACAGGAACGCGACGATGACAATCTGATAGGCCACGGCACCAAGGGTCAGCATGCTCGGACTCGAGACGCCGTCCTCGCCGAGCCCCCAGGAGATGACCGGCAAAAAGACGGCGGAGACGGCGAGCTGATAAAAGAGTATCGACGCGGCGGGGGCGCGAACCAGCGGGCTCGCCTTGATGGTGACGAGGGTCGCCGACCATGTCAGCGCCGCCGCGAGGCAGATAAGATCGCCGAGAAACTGGCCGCTATCGGCGTCGCCGGACCGTCCCCCCAGCACCAGCGCCGTGCCCGCGAAGGCCATGCCCATGCCGAGCACGGCACGCACGCTCAGGCGCTCGCCGGGAACGGCCAGGTGGGCGCCGAGGGCGACGAAGAAGGGCGCCGTATAATAGAGGACGACGCCGCGCGAGGCGCTGGTCAGGTCGAGGCCGATGAAAAGCAGCACGTGATTGAGGGTGAACAGGAGGCCGATGGCCAGGGCCGATGGCCAATCGGCGCGCCCGCCGATCAGGCGCTGGCCGCGAAACGCCGCCCACGTCATGAGCAGCGCCACCGCGCCGAGTGAGCGGAACCCGGCCTGAAGGACCGGCGAGATGTCTGCATTGGCGACCTTGATCGCCACCTGCTGAAGGCCCCAGATGGCGCACAACACGACGAGCACGGCCATCGGCCCGGCGCCAACGTTTGGCGCGCCTGGCGCCGGAGGCTTGGTTTGGTTCAAGGTCCGGGGCCGCTTAACGAGCGCCGTCTATGCCTTTCCGTCCCCGGCTTTACATTACGAGGGCGACGGGACGCACCGGCGAGGCCGTGCCCTCGCGCATCTTCAACGGCAGGCAGACGAAGAGGAACTCCTTGCCGGCCAGCTTGTCGAGGTTGCACAGCTGCTGGACCATGCAGATGTCGTTCTCGAGCCACATGGCGTGGGTCGGCCACCACCACTCGGCCGGGTCGTCCATGCCGATGAGGTCGGTGCAAAAGAGGGTGATCTTGCGCTTGACCAGCCACTCGGCCGTGACCGTCGGCACGTGAGGACGGTCGATGTGAAAATTCTCCTTGCCCCAGTTCCCATCGGTGCCGGTCCAACAAAACGTTGCCTTGCCGGGGCCGATTTCCTGGCCCGACTTCTCCTCGGCCTCCTCGAAATCGGCGATGGTGATGGCCTCGCCGTTTTTCTTGTGGGTGAAGTCGAGCAGGTGGCCGGGCAGAATCAACTGTTCGAGAGGAACCTCATCGACGGCCGTGCCGCCCTCGACAAAGTGCTTGGGCACGTCGAGGTGGGTGCCGCAGTGCTCCGGCATGAGCATCATGCGGCCCTCGATCCCTACTTTTCCTCCGGTGATTTTTCTTTGTTCGGCGATGGTCTTGATCGGCCAGAAGGCGACCGCGGCGCCGCCGATGTTGGCCATGCCGTTGAAAAAATCGTGGCCGAGGTCGATGATTTCCTTGATTGGTCCTGGCATTCGTTCCTCCCTGATGTTGGTTGAATTTGGCGCGCCTAATGCTCGATGCGCAAGATGACCTTGCCGGACTGCTTGCCCTCTTCCAGGTAGCGGTGGGCGTCGGCGGCCTCGTCGAGCGGAAAGACGCGGTCGATGACCGGCTTGAGCGCGCCGCTGGCCAGCAGGGGCATCATGGCCTCCATGTCGCGCAAGGTGGCGCTGTTGGAGCCGATGATCTGAAGCTCCTTGTGGAAGATATAGTTGACCTGGATGGTGCACTCGTAGGAGGCCGTGCCGCCGACCGTCACCAGACGGCCGCCGCGGGTCAGTGAGCGGATCGATTTGTCGAGGAAGTCGCCGCCGACGTGCTCGACGACCACGTCGACGCCGCGCTTGCCGGTCCGCTTCATGATCTCCTCCTGGAAATCGACGTCGTTGTAGTTGATGACCTCGTCGGCGCCGAGTTCGCGCGCCTTTTCCAGTTTCCAGTCGGCGCTCGACGTGGTGTAGACGTAGGCCCCGTTGAGCTTGGCGATCTGGATCGCCGCCATGCTGACGCCGGCGCTCGCCGAATTGACCAGGACGGTCTCGCCGGGGCGCAGGCGAGCTCGCTCCACCAGCATGTGCCACGCCGTGCCGAAGGCGTTGGGAAAGGCCGCCGCCTCCTCGTAACTCACGTTGTCGGGCAGCGGCAGGAGTTGCAGGGCGGGGTGCTTGACGTACTGGGCGTAGGCACCGGGCACGTGGGCACCGAGGTAGCGGTAATTGCGGGCGCAACGGTTGTGATGGCCGGCCATGCATTGCTCGCAGTCGCCGCACGGCAGAATCCACCATGAAGTGACGCGGGTGCCGGGCGCGATGTCGCAGCCGCTCGAGGGTTCGACCTCGATAACCTCGCCGCCGAAGTCGCCGCCCAGGATATGGGGGAACACCCCCTTGTTCGGCTTGTAGCGGCCGGACCGCGCCATCAGGTCGTAACCGTTGAGGGCCACGGCATGAACCTTGACGAGGGCCTCGCCGGCTTCCAGGCGCGGCACCGGATGATCCACGTATTCGAGCACCTCGGGGCCGCCGTAACGGTTGAAGACAACCGCCTTCATCGTCTTTTCATTCATTCGCTTGGGGCTTCCTGCTGCTTGCGACGGGGCCAGTATAGGAGGGTTCGGCGCCATCGGCATCAATCCTCGCTCCACTGTAGCTCCACTGTGGCGCCAGGGCGCGCCGCTTGTTGTCGGGGGTCAGCCGTACGCCTGTTTCGTCCAGGCCATGGCGGTCCCACAGCTTGCAGGTGACCATCTTGTGCTTTTGGTCGAGCCCCTCGCAGTAGTTCGTGTATTCGCAGCTTCTCACGTCGCCGCCCCTGCCCAGGCGCACCTTCTTGAACCAGTCGGGATCGGCGAGCGATTGGCGGGCGGCGCCGATGATGTCGGCGGTTGCCGATTGCAGAATGTCCTCGGCTTGGCGGAAGCCGTGAATGCCGCCGGCGGCGACGACGGGCGTCTCGTGCCCGGCGCCGCGGATGGCGCGGCGCACCCGCGCCGTGGCCTCCAGGTTGCGGCCGAACGGCCCGAAGGCGTCGGAAATGATCGAGGGCATGCATTCATAGCCGCTCGGCCCGGTATAGGGATAGACGGCCTGGCCGACGCCGGCTGTCTGGCGTCGTCGAACTTGCCGCCGCGTGACAGCGATATGTAATCCAAGCCGGCGCCGGCGAAGGCGGTGGCGAAGGTGGCGGCGTCCTCGGCGCCGCTGCCGCCCTCGATGCACTCCTCGGCGAGCATGCGGCAGCCGACGGCATAATCCGGCCCGGCCACCTCGCGCACGCGCCGCAGCACGTCCAGTCCCAGACGTACGCGGTTCTCCGGCGTTCCCCCATACGCGTCGTCCCGGGTGTTGGTCGCCGACAGGAAGGAGGCCATGGTGTAGGCGTGGGCGTAGTGGAGCTCGACGCCGTCGATACCGGCCTCGCGGGCGCGCCGGGCGGCATCGGCGAAAAGACCGGGGAGAACTTCAGGCAGATTTCGGATGTGCTCGTGGTGGAGGTCGGTGATGCGCTCCTGGTAGCCGAATTGCATCGCCTCCGTCTCGCGCGCCGTCAAGACCCCGGCCAATTCCTCTTCGCCGAGGGACGACAGCCGTGCGCGGACCTGCTCTTCCGGGACCGACGGCATGCCGAGGACGCCCCGGTGGCGGTCCGTGATGTGCAGATAGCGGCGCAGGAACTTCCCGGGCTCCGGCCGGCGGCGGACGGCCAGGAAGTCGATGAGTTGAATGAACAGGCGCGTACGGCCATGGCTGGCCCGGGCCACCGTCTGGGTAAGTTCCCGCAGGCCCGCGACGAAGCGGTCGTGGCCGATGCGCAGAAGCGGGCCGGACGGCACGTCCCGTATCCCCGTCGCCTCGATCACCAAGCCGCCCGGCTCGCCTTGGGCGAAGCGCTCGTACCACTCTAGGACGTGATCGGTGACGAAGCCGTCGTCGGAGGCGCGCCAGGGCACCATGGCCGGTACCCAGGTGCGGTTCTCGAGTTCCAGGTTTCCCACCCGTATGGGACTGAACAAGAGCGAACGCTCAGCCTCCCGGCGCGTCGGCCAGGAGCCGGGACGCGCGGCGTGCCGGACGCGTTCGGGCGGTCTCCACATGTCTAACAACCTACCGCTCAGCCGCCCGGCGCATGGCCCGCCACACGTTCTCGGAGGTCGCCGGCATGTCGAGGTGGCGCACGCCGAGCGGCGCCAGGGCGTCGACAACGGCGTTCATGACAGCCGGCAAGGCGCCGATGGTGCCGGCCTCGCCGCACCCCTTGATGCCGAGAGGATTGGTCTTCGCCGGCACCTCGCGGGTCTCGACGACGAGCCCCGGCATGTCGTCGGCGCGCGGCATGCAGTAGTCGAGGAACGAGCCGCTGAGCAGTTGGCCGGCGGCGGGCTCGTAGTGAATCTCCTCGAACAGCGCCTGGCCAAGCCCCTGGGCGATGCCGCCGTGGACCTGTCCCGCCACCAAAAGCGGGTTGACGATGCGCCCCACGTCGTCGACCACCCAGTAGCCAACCACCGCGACGGCGCCGGTCGCCTCGTCGATCTCCACCTCGCAGACATGGCAGCCATTGGGAAACGTGGGCCCGGAGGCCACCACAGTCGCCGCCTCGGCCAGTCCCGGCTCGAGGTCCTCGGGCAGCCGGTTGTGGTCGAAGGCGGCACGCGCCACCGAAACCATGTCGAGGGCACGGTCGGTGCCGCGGACCCTGAAGGCGCCGCCGGCGAACTCGATATCGGCGGGCGACGCCTCGAGCAGGTGGCCGGCGATCAGCGACCCCTTGGCGATGATCTTCTCGGCGGCGCGGCCAAGGGCCAGACCGACGGCGCCCGCCGAGCGCGAACCGAAGGTGCCCTGCCCGTGGAAGACCTGGTCGGTGTCGCCGAACGCCACGCGGATACGCCCGGGCGTCAGGCCGAGCGCGTCGACCGCCAGTTGCGTGAACGCCGTCTCGTGGCCCTGCCCCTGGGAATGGGTGCCGGCGAGGAGGGTGGCGTTGCCGCCAGCGTCGAAGCGCACCTCGACGTGTTCCTCGAGGGGCCGGACCGGCGGGCCACCGGCGATCTCGATGACACTGGCCAGCCCGATGCCGCGCAGCCTGCCCCGCGCCCTGGCGGCGGCGCGGCGCGCCTCGAAGCCAGGCCAGTCGGCAAGGGTGAGGACGGCATCCATGTTGTTCTCGAATTCGCCCGAATCGTAGGTGAAGACGAGTCCCGTCCAGTAGGGCATGGCGTCCGCCGGGATCATGTTGCGACGCCTGATCTCGGCGCGGTCGATGCCCATTTCGCGCGCCGCGGTGTCGATGACGCGCTCGATGGCGTAGGACGCCTCGGGCCGTCCGGCGCCGCGATAGGGCGCTACCGGGTTGGTGTTGGTAAAGACGCCGGTGACACGGGCGTGGATGGCCGGCGTCGTATAGGTGCCGGCGAGGCCGCCCAGGTTATTGGTCGGCGGATGGTTGCCGTGGGCGGCGAGGTAGGCGCCGAGGTTCGCCGTCGTCTCGATCCTCAGCCCCAGGAAACGGCCCGTCTCGTCGAGGGCGAGCTCGACCACGGACACGTTGTCCCGGGCGTGGTTGTCGGCAAGGAGGGCTTCGCCGCGTTCGCACTGCCAGCGCACGGGGCGCCCCAGCCGCCGGGCCGCCCACAGCACCAGGACAAGTTCGGGATAGATGCCCTCCTTCATGCCGAAAGCGCCGCCGCAATCGGGAGAAACGATGCGAACCTTGGTATCGGGAACCTTGAAGACGAGTTCGGCGAGCTCGCCACGCACGGTGTGCGGCGCCTGCATGCCGGCGTAGAGCGTGTAGCGTTGGTCGCCGGCGTCATAGAGGCCGATGGCGTTGCGCGGCTCCATGGGATTGGCCGAAACCCGGCTCACCGTGAAATCCAGGCGACTCGTGTGAGCCGCTTCGCGAAAGGCGGCGTCGACCTTGGCCTCGTCCCCCACCTCGAAAAGAAAGCAGATGTTGGCGGGCGCTTCCTCCCACACCTGGGGCGCGCCGGGCTCGGCGGCCTCGGCGGTCGCCGTGACGGCGGGCAGGACGTCGAAGTCGATCTCGACGAGTTCGGCGGCGTCCTGGGCGGCGGCAAAGGTCTCGGCGACGATGGCGGCGACCGGCTCGCCGACGTGGTACACGCCATCGACGGCGAGGGCGCGGTAGGGCGGCTCGAAGTTGGGGGCGCCGTCGGGAGCATGGCGCTTGACCCGCGAGGGGAAGCTGCCGAGGCCGTCGGCCAGCGCGTCGGCACCGGTCAACACCGCCAGCACGCCGGGGGCGCGTGCCGCGGCATCGGTGCCGATCGCTCCGATGCGGGCGGCGGCGTGGGGAGAGCGCAGAACGTACAGGTGCGCCTCGCCCGGGAACGTCAGGTCGTCGGTATAACGGCCCCGGCCGCGCAGCAGCCGCCCGTCCTCGATCCTGGGGGCGGCAAATCCCACCCCGAACTCACGCATATGTCATCCCCTTCCCCCGCTCATTACCCGCCGCCGCGGGGCGGCGGCTGGCGGCGGCGCCACGTTAAGCGGATTGGCCGCGGAATCAAGGTGACACGCCGCGACCGCGTCCAAATGCTTGGTTGGAGAAGCCGGGCATGTGTTCGAGTTCAACAGATCGTGATGTGGATACCAATGCAATCTTGATTTGGGTCAAGTCGTGCCATCCATCAATTCGGACTACTACCCGTGACTTTTTCGGGGGAACCGAAAAATAGGCCTAGTGGATAGAAACCAACACGTGGTTAATCTGAAAAAATTGCCGGTCGCGGAACTCGATACGATGGCAAGCGCCGGAGAGCGAGTCCTGGAATGCTACCGAGTGCTCCAGAAGAGCGACACGAATTTGGTTGCGGAGGTCCTTCGCGGCCAGGGCGAGTTTTACGAGTTTGACCATTACCCCGAGGGCGACGTCTACGATCAGGAAACTCATTCCCAATACTATTACCATTCCCACCGGGAAGGAGAGCACGGCCACTTTCATACTTTCCTGAGGGAAAAAGGGATGCCGAAGGACTGCCGCCCGGTGCCGCAATCCGAAGCCGACTTCATGAAGACGCGCGACGACAAGCTCAGCCATTTGATCGCCATCTCCATGAATCGCGCCGGATACCCGATTAACTTATTTACCACCAACCGATGGATCACCGCCGATAACTGGTACACGGCGGACGATGTGATCAAGATGCTGGACCGCTTCGAGATGGACCTCTCCTGGCCGTCCTGGCCCGTCAACATCTGGGTCACCTCCATGCTTAGGCTGTTTCGCCCGCAAATCGTGGAACTGGTACGAAAACGCGATGCCGCGGTGGCAAACTGGCAGAAACAGAATCCGGACGTCGATGTCTTCGAGGATCGCGGATGCGACATCACCTCGGATCGGAAAATCTCGGTCGAGGCCCAGATCAAACAGGTGGAGCAGGCATTGACTACGGTCGATTCCTGACCCGCCCTCCGAAAATGGTCTGGTGGCCGGGTCAGAGTCGGGCGACAACGCGGCAAGGTCGATTAGGCGCGAACGCACGGGCGGCTCGATTAGAACCATTTACCTTGAACCGGACTACGCGTAATCTCATGTGTGGAGCCAAGGGCGCGTTTCCAACTTGACCGGTCACGATGTGGCACGACAAGGACCGCCGACAGGATTGCAGGCGTCGATGAGGCACTCATGGTTGACGGGCTTGCTGGGGTTTTGGAGGGTTCTGCTCAAGATCGTGTACTCGTACCCGGTGGCGGGGTTGTCCGCCGTGTTTCTGGGGGGGGTGATCTCGTGGGGCGCCTTCAACTGGAGCCTGGAGCTGACCAATACGGAGGCGTTCTGTATCTCGTGCCACGAGATGGAGGATTACGTCTACAAGGAATACAGAAAGACCATCCACTACAACAACCGCACCGGCGTCCGCGCCACCTGTCCCGATTGCCACGTGCCCCGGGAATGGGTCTACAAAGTTGCGCGAAAAGTGAGGGCGACCAACGAACTCTTTCACTGGATGATGGGAACGATCGATTCCCCCGAAAAATTCAATGCCAAGCGACCCGAACTGGCGAAGCACGTGTGGGCGAGCATGGAAACAACCGATTCGCGCGAATGCCGTAACTGCCATGGTGTGGGCTTCATGGCGCCCCAGGCGCAGACCGTGGAAGCGGGCATCATGCACGGACTGGGGGAGGATTGGGGCAAGACCTGTATCGATTGCCACAAGGGCATCGCCCACACCCTGCCACGGGGCTTCGACAAGGACGCTCTCATGGACGAACTCCACGAACGCATGGAGAAGGATAAGATAGACTGCCGGCAATGCCATAAGAACATAACGGGGGCACCCGCAGGCGATGACTGGTAGCGATGGCGGGCCCCGATCGCGGTGGGAAACCGAGGAAAAGAGCGTGATGACAATAGGGAGAGCACGATGTTCACGCACAAATACATAGCTTGTGGACTGGCGGCAATGGCTTGGCTCGCCTTCGGCGGGGCCGCTCTTGCCGAGACGGCGACGCCGATGATGCTGAAAAAGGGCAAGGAGCTGTTCGCCGAGAACTGCGCCGTCTGCCATCAGGCCGACGCCATCGGCGTGCCCGGGTTAGCTCCTTCGCTGACCAATCAGGAACTGCTCAGCATTTCGTCGGACAAGTTCTTAATGAGCACCATCCGTGATGGCCGCGAAGATACCGGCATGATGCCCTTCGCCCATCTGGGGCGGAAAAACGTTCGCGCCATCGTCGCCTACCTGCGCTCCCATGCCAGGCTGCCGAACCAGGCCGAAGAAGTGGATTCCCAGTCCGACGCCCGCGGCGACCCCCGCTTCGGCGAGCAGTGGTACGAGTATATCTGCTCCACCTGTCATGGACTGGCGGGGGATGGCTATGAGGCGGGCGGCACGGGCACGGCCATCGGCCTGCCGGGCTTCCTGGACAAGGTCTCCGACGGCTTCATCCGCGAAACCATCAAGAAGGGCCGCTCCAACACCCGCATGTTGGCTTTCCAGGGGCCGGACGGCCTGGCCAACCTTTCCGACCAGGAGATCGACGACATCATCGTTTACATGCGAGGCCTGGCAAAGAATTAGGAGGCTTGGACCAATGAAACGCATCAAGACAAATCTTTCGCGGCGAGACTTTATCAAGTCCAGCGCTTTCATCACCGCGTCGGCGGCGGGCACCGGGCTCATGGTGGGCGCCAATCCGGAGTTGGAGGTGGCTTCCGCCGAGGCCGCCGAGACGGAGGAAAACCGGACCACCGCCATCGCGCAATGCCCCTACTGCGGGGTGGGCTGCGGCACCATCATCCAGGCGGAGAACGGCAAGATCGTCTCCATGCGGCCCGACAAGGACCATCCGACCAATTATGGCCTGCAATGCATCAAGGGCCTGACCGCCGCCGAGCCCATGTACGTGGACCGCATGGAGGGCGATTCATACGTGCGCAAGGACGTGTGGGCGGAATGGAACAAGAAAGGTCACGGCGATCTCGATTTTATCAGCGAGACGAAAGGCTCGTTCGACGAGGAGCATTTCATCCGCGTGCCCTACAAGGAAGCCTCCGAACTGGTCGACCACAAGATCGCCCACTTCGTCAAGAAGTACGGCGGCAACTCCATCGGCCTCTACGGTTCCGGCCAGCTCACCATGGAAGGTCAGTACCTCGAGAACCTTTTCATGAAGGGCGTTCTCGGCTCCAACACCATCGAGGCCAATGCGCGGATGTGCATGACCTCGGCGGTCACCGGCTACTTCGCCACGTTGGGCTCGGATACGCCGCCGCTGGCCTACGAGGACATCGAGCTTTCCGACATGATCATGCATTTCGGGCACAACGCCCGAGAATCGCATCCGATCATCTTCTGGCGCGCCGCCGACGACAAAAAGAAAAAGAACATTCCGACGGTGATCGTCGACCCGCGCCGCACCGGCACCGTGACGGGCTACGAGGACATCAATCCCAAGAACACCGTCCATGTCCCCATCCTCAACGGCGACATCAGCTTCCTCAACGCCATCGCCCACGTCCTCTTGAAGGACCACGAGGACGTGATCGACTGGGAGTTCGTCAAGAAGCACACCACCGGCTGGAAGGAGTACGTGGACGGCGTGCTCAAGGATTACAGCCCGGAACAGGTGCAGGACCGCATGGGCGGGCCCAATCACGACGTCCCGCCCGCCCTCATCCGCCGCATCGCCGGCATGTTCGCCGACGCCACCCGCAAGCGGCTGGCCCGCGCCAAGGGCAAGCAGAAGGGTGGCTATGGCGGCGTCATCATCATGTGGGGCATCGGCTACAACCAGCACATCCACGGCCAGCACAACGTCATCTCCATCATCAACCTGCTGACCCTTACCGGCAATCTGGCCAAGCCCGGCTGCGGCCCCTTCTCGATGACCGGCCAGCCCAACGCCATGGGCGAGCGCTTCACCGGCGGGCTCACCGGGCGTCTGCCCTTCAACATGCCGCTGAAGAACGCCAAGCATCGCGCAAGAATGGCCAAGGCCTGGCGGGTGCCGGAGAAGAACCTGATCAACGCCATGAACTCCAAGAACCCGGGCTATGCCGTGGGCATGATGGAACGCGCGCTCAAGGATGACGTCAAGGCGTTCTTCTTCGTCTATGCCACCCATATCGACCTGCCCGACCAGTACAACCTGGTGCGCCCGGCGATAACCAAGACCTTCAACGTGGTGCAGGAGATCTACCGCCACGCGCCAAACAATCTCTATGCCGACGTCATCTTCCCGGCCGCCACATGGGGCGAGGTCGAGGGCGTCTACATCAGCTCGGAGCGGCGTATCAACATGTGCGAAAAGGCCGCCGAGCCGCCGCCGGGATGCCGTCCCGACATGGACATGGTCATCGACAAGGCCAAGGGGATCGGCAAGCTCCTGGGACTCGATATGGATAAGGTCCTGCCTTACAAACGCAAGGAGGACGGCTTCTACGATTCGCAGGAGATCTTCCGCGATGTCATCCGGGCCTCCGCCGGCACCGACACCGACCTGACCGGCATCCTCGAGGTCGAGAAGCTGGACAAGATATCGCCCTACGAACAGCTCGTGGAACTCCGCGGCATCCAGTGGCCGGCGCCCAGCTACGAAACCGCCCAGAACGGCGGCACCAAGCGCCGATTCATGATGCAGGAGGGCACCTGGGAGAACAAGCCCTACGGCTACTTCCGTACCAAGGACGGCAAGGTGCACATCAAATTGTGCAAGCAAGACTATAGCGAGCGCGAGAAGTGGACCACGGAGCTGATGAAATTCGGCGCCGAGGAGGACCTTTACACGATCGACCACATGGACCTCATCAAGCTGGCACGCGACAAGGGCCTCACCCCCGACATGCCGGACGAGGAACATCGCGGCAAACGCTGGCAGGACGTTCCCAAGGACAAATATCCCTACTGGTTCGGACTGGGCGTGGTGTACGAGCACTTCCATACGGCCAAGTCCAACCGCAGCCCGACGACACGCCGGCTGGTGCCGGAGATGTACGTGGAGATGCATGAAGACGACGCCAAGGACCTGGGCGTCAAGGACGGCGACAAGGTGCGCGTGGTGACCCGGCGTGGCTCCTTGGAGGCGCGCGCCCAGGTCGGCACCAACTCCCTGGTCAAGCCGGCGCGCAACAACGTGCCGCGCGGCTACATGTTCGGGCCGTGGAACCTTTCGGTGGCCGACAGCGCCGATCCCAAGAAAAACAAATGGCTGGCCAACGGCACCACCAGCCGCATCTGGGACCCGGTGTCCGGACAAGTGGACTTCAAGAAGAGCGCCTGCCGGATCGAAAAGATCTAGTATGATAAGCCAAGCACGGGTGGGGCCTTTCTCCACCCGTGCCTGAGCTTTGATGTAGGCCCATGGAACGCAGGAACTTCCTCAAGGCATTGGCCGCAAGCGCTGCGGCGGCGCTGGTGCCCGAGGCTGCCCGATCGGCGCGGAACCAGCCGTCGTTGCGCTACCTGCGCCCACCGGGGGCGCTGCCGGAAGAGGCGTTTCTGAGCCGCTGCATCAATTGCGGCCAGTGCGGCGAGGCCTGCCCCAACCGTTGCATCAAGTATTTCGGCTTCGAGAACGGCTTGAACTCAATCGATACGCCCTACATCATCCCACGGGAAAAGGGCTGCATCCTGTGCATGAAATGCGGCGATGTGTGCCCGACCGGCGCCATCCAGCCCGTCGAGCGCACGGCAGAGGCCATCCTCGACGGCGTTAAGATGGGGCGTGCCCGGGTCGATGAAAGCCTATGCCTGTCGTTTCAGGGCAAGACCTGCGGGGTGTGCTACCGGGCCTGTCCGCTACCCGATGTGGCCATATATGTCGGCCGCCTGGAGCAACCCCATGTCACCGACGAATGCGTCGGGTGCGGCCTTTGCGAGCGTTCCTGCATTCAGATGCCCCAGGCCATCCGCGTCATTCCCAGCTACGGGTAGATGCCGAGCGTCGGATCAAAATGAGCTCGTCGCGCCACATTCCATTTTTCCTCTGGCGCCACTTGAACAAGCTGCGCTGGATCGTATTGAGCATCGTATTCGCGATGCTCGTGCTGCTGCCGTTCCTGCATGTCTATCAGACCTATCGAGCGGCCCATGCCTATGACCTGCTGTCACCGTCCGAGCGGCAGCTCTACGATGTCATGGAGGCGCTCAGCGCGCCTTTCACCGACGACCCGACCGAGGACCTGGACGCTGTCAAGGGCAACACCTGGTCGGGGACCTTCTGGGGGCTCAAGCTATCGGATCCGCTGGCCGCCCTGGGCCAAGCGGCGGCCGGGCATACGCTTTATTGGCCTTTCCTGCTCACCGCGTTCATTCCCATCGCCGTCACGGCGGTGTTCGGGCGCATTTTCTGCGGTTGGCTGTGTCCGGCGACATTTCTCTATGAACTCAACACCAATTTCGCCGCCTGGCTGAGCTGGGCCGGCCTGAAGATCGGTGACCGTCACTTCGACAAGCGCCTCAAGTACGCCGTATTGGGACTGGGCCTGGTCCTGTCGGCGGTAAGCGGCTCGGTCATGGTCGCGGCGGTATATCCACCGGCCATCATCGGCCGCGAAATCTACTATGCAATCGCGCTCGGCGGCTTCGGCGCCGGCACGGTTTTCTTTGTGGGGACATTGCTGTTCGACCTGCTGGTGGCGCGCCGCGGCTTCTGCCGCTACCTGTGTCCGGGCGGCGCCCTCTACTCCCTGATCGGCCGCTACCGGGTGGTGCGCATTCGCCGCATCGTCGAGAACTGCAATGACTGCGCGAAATGCAACGCCGTCTGCGAATTCGACCTCGATCCCCTGCGTGACGGCTTCGGGCAGGAGTGCAACAATTGCACGGCCTGCATCGCGGTGTGCCCGACCGATGCCATGACCTTCACCCTGCGACCGACCGACCACCCGGCGCAGGGTCCGGGCCATCTCGGCCGGCGATACCGTGATGAACAGGAAGCCGAGCACGAGCCCCTGGCGAATGGCAACGGCGTGGCCTGATGAAACGCCGGGGATTCATGCGAAAGATTGTCGCCGGCGCCGTCCTCCTTGCCGCCGCCGCCCTGCCCTATGGTCTTTCTCCCCTGCTGGCGCCTGGGCGCGTGGCCCCGCGGCGCAACTATTTGCGTCCACCGGGAGCCCTCAAGAACGATGCTGCTTTCGTGGCGGCATGTATCGGATGCGGCCTGTGCGGAGAGGTGTGTCCGCCGCGCTGCATCCTCTTTCACGCCCGCGATGGCGCCGTCAAGGTCAATACGCCCTATGTCGATCCAGAGGATAAGGGCTGCATCCTGTGCAACAAATGCATGGAGGTCTGCCCCACCGAGGCGCTCATCATGACGCCGCGGGACAAGATCGACATGGGAATCGCCCAGATCGACCGCGACGCCTGCTATCCCTGGGTGGACAAGGGCATTTGCGGGGCGTGTGTCAGCATCTGTCCTTTAGGGGCCAAGGCGATTACGTTTAAACTATGGAACCAGTACCGGCCGGTCATTCTAGACGGCTGTGTCGGTTGCGGGTTATGCGTCGAGGTCTGCCCGCATCCGAGCGTCCCCATATGGGTCATTGACCGAACGTCCGAATCGAGGGCGGAACAAACGGTTTAGGCGATGGCGAGGTTTGTTGTCACGGCGATTGGGTTCATGGCCTTGGTGGTGGCGTGCGCCGATTTTGCCGCCGCCCACCATGTTTTAGGCCGGCCCGCCTACAGTCTGAACGAAGACTCCAACACCCCGCCCGGCATGCAGGCGGAAGTCCGGATCGGCGATTACCTGGTGACCTACATGGCCTTTCCCGCCTTTCCGCGGCCGCAAGAGCCCGGGAGGATCAACCTCTACGTCTCGCGCGTCGACGACGGAACCCCTTTCCAGGGCAAGGTCACCTTTAAGGTGCGCGGCGGTTCCTGGCTTTCATGGACAGGGGTCGGCACCAACGAGGAGACACTCGGCTCCCGCTTGCCGGACGACAACGTCTACCGCCAGCGCTTTCTCTTCCATGAGGCGGGCGACTACATCGTCACCGCCCAGTTCGAGGTGGGCGGCGAGCGTCACCTCGTAGACTTCCCCCTGCGAATCGGCGATCCAATGCCTATCGGCCCCATTGGTATCGCCGTGGGCCTGCTCATGATCGTGCTGGTATGGGTGAGCGTGATGCAGCGCCGACGCTCGATGACCGGCAAGATCCGCGGCGCGCGTGCGGGAAGTGACAGGAAGCCATGATCAAGAGGCCGCCATGAAACGCCGGGACTTTTTCAAGCTTGGGGCGCGCAAAGCGGCGCAGATCGCGTCTCAGGTGGCGAGCGGCAAACTCACCACGCGGGCCGGGAATTGGCTTCGCCCCCCATTCGCGCAAGAGGAATCGCGGTTCCTGTCGGCCTGCACCCGGTGCGACGAATGCATCGAGGCCTGCCCCCACGACGTGCTGTTCAAGCTGCCGGCACATCTGGGACGCCACGTGACGGACACTCCGGCCATGGATCTGCTCAAGCGGGGGTGCCACATGTGCAGCGACTGGCCCTGCGTGGAGGCCTGTGAACCGGGAGCCTTGGCGTTCCCCGATCAAGACGGCGGGGCGTCCCGCGCACCGGTCCGGCTTGCCCGCGTATGGATCGATACCACCACCTGCCTGCCGTACTCGGGCCCCGAATGCGGCGCCTGTGCCGACTCCTGCCCGGTCGAAGGCGCGCTCGAATGGGAAGGCGGGGTCAGGCCCGTCGTCAACGACGAACGCTGCACCGGATGTGCCCTGTGCCGGGAAGCCTGCATCGTCGACCCCAAGGCGATCGGGGTTGCCGCCTTCATTCCCAAGGAGGAGTTGGCGGGGGTCTCATGACGCCGGGGCTCCGTTTGTTGGGGAGCTTTCACGCATCGGCCATTGCGATGGTGTGCCTTGGGCTGCTGTTCAGCGCCCCGGCCCTGGGCGGGCGCCTTTCGGATGCGACCAGCCCCTACCTGTCGAAGCACGCCGACGACGCCATCGACTGGCATCCCTGGGGAGGGGAAGCCCTGCAGCGGGCGCGGCGGGAAGACAAGCTGGTTTTCCTCTCCATCGGTTACGCGTCCTGCTATTGGTGCCATGTCCTGGCGCGCACCACCTTCGCCGACCAACGTGTGATCGAGACGCTCAACGAGCACTTCATCAGCATCCTGGTCGACCGGGAAGAACGTCCCGATGTCGACGGCTACTTCATGGAAATCATGTTGGCCATGGTGGGACGCAGCGGGTCACCCGCCAATTTCTTTTTGACGCCTGACGTGGTTCCCCTGTTCGCGGCGGGTTATCTGGCGCCCGAGGCGGAATACGGCGAGCCGGGCTTCGTGACAATCGTGCACGCCCTGGTCAAGGAGTGGGCCGACAATCACCAAGCCATCCTTGCCGACGCGGACGAGATCCGCGGCCAGCTTCGGGATCTGGCCGAACCCATTCCCACCGGCACCGCCCGTGGCCGGAAGGACCCCCGTGAAATCGCAGTCCGTTCATGGACAGGGGCGTTCGACGGGACCTATGGCGGCTTTGGTGGAGAGTCCAAGTTCCTCCGGCCGAACGTTCTGTCGTTCCTCCTCCATCAGGGAGTGCGGCGCGGCGACGCGGCCCTGCTCGAGAACGTGTTCAGGACCTTGGACCATATGGCGGCGGGCGGCGTCCGCGACCAACTGGGCGGCGCCTTTCACCGCTATGCGGTGGACCGCTTTTGGCAGGTCCCCCATTTCGAGATCATGCTCGATCAGAACGCCCTGTTGGCGCGGCTCTATCTGGAAGCCTACCAAGCCTCGGGAAAGCCCCGATACGCCGCCGTGGCCCGCGCCATACTGGAGGACCTCGTGGCCCGCTTCCGGCTACCCGACGGTGGCTTTGCCTCCGCTCTCGACGCCGAGACCGAGAGCAAGGAGGGGTTCTTCTACACATGGACCGGCGAGGAGGTGCGATCAGCTTTGGGAGCCGAAATGGCGGGGCCGTTCATCGAGGCCTACGTCGATCGCTCTCATGGTTTGGTGCGGGGGCGAAGCGTCCTCAGGCTGTTGGACAACCCGGAGTCCCTGCTGATGACACAAGACCTCTTGAGGGAAAGCCGGTCGCGGCTGCTGGATACGCGTCGCGCACGGATTGCCCCCTTGCGCGACGACAAGGTTCTCACCTCCTGGAATGCTCTGACGGTCAGCGCCTTCGCCAAGGCGGCACAGGTATTGGATGAAGAACGTTATTTGCAGGTCGCCCGGAAGGCAATTCGGTCCCTGCTTGCCGCCCCTTCGGAGGTTTATCGCCTGCCCCATAGCCGCCGGGGAGGAAAGGCGGGCGAGGCCGTGTTTCTGGACGACTATGCCTTTCTCGTGCAGGCGCTTCTCGACCTATATGAAACGGATTTCCAGGTGAGTCGTCTCGACGATGCCCGCATGGTGATGGAAATCCTGATCGAACGGTTCCAGGAAGAACCGGGAATGCCGTTCCGCTTCACGCCGATCGAGCGTCCTTCGGACATTCCGGTGCGGACCATTCTTGGCGAGGAAGGCACCCCGTCCGGCAATGCCGCCGCCTTGATCGCCTTGCATCGTTTGGTGCTGTTCGGCGCCGAGGCGGTTTTCGAGGAACAAACCCGGGCCATTTCCCGAGGGCTTGGCCGCTATCTTGAGTCATCCGCCGCGTTCGCCACCGGGCTGCTGCCGGCCCTCGATTTCAAGCCCACCGAGGCCCATGAAATCGTCATCGTCGGTAATCCCGGCGACGACGACACCCGGAAACTGCTGGGCGAGGTTTACAGGAGGCTCCTTCACGGCACGGTGCTGGCCGTGGTCGCTCCCGATGCTCCCCGGGAGAACGAGAAGTGGCCGCTGCTGGCGGCGCGTCCCTTGCTGGACGGCAACGCCACGGCCTATGTTTGCAAGAACAGGTTATGTGACCTGCCCGTGGACACGCCGCAAGCGTTATCGGCCCAGCTGGACAAACTGGTCTCTCGCACGCTGGCGCCCTGACGGGAAGCGGAAATCCGTCATCCCATGGGCTTTACGATCTTTGACCAATGTCAATAGCCACCCTATCAACCCATGATACGGCTCGCCATCGCGTTTGGTGCACCATGCTTGGCGGTTCCACGAGGACAAATCGGCGTTATTACGGGAGAATCGAAGCGTTTGGGCTCGAAAGGTTTGACGATGTTCAATGAATTGGGATTGCAGCTCGATCAACTCAAGGCGAAACGAGAAGCCCTTCTTGAAACCGACCAACCGGCCGAAACAAGCAAGCTTCTTTCATTCTACGCTCGCATCACGACGAAGGTCACGGATACGGAAAGGTGTAGCGTGTTTATTCACGACCCCGAGGGAGGCAAGGTTTGGCTGAAGGCCGGAACCGGCGTCCAGGAACACGAGATCGAGGTTCCAAAGGAGGGCTCTATCGTTGGAAAAGTCATTGCCACGGGCGAGACCGTTGTTGTCTCCGGCCTCGAAACCCAGTCGGGCGCCCATAAGGAGATCGACGAAAAGACAGGGTTTGTGACACGTAATATCCTGTGCGTTCCGATCAAGAGCTCGATGCGGAACGAAATAACGGGTGCGTTTCAGCTCCTGAACAAGACGAACGGCCAGGAATTTACCGACGAAGATATTTCACTGGCAGAGGAAATTGCCGAGCACCTGCAGGGAGAGGTGGATGGCATCTTCCTCGACCAGCAGGTCTTCGGGTTCAGTGAGCGGCTTTACGCGACCGCGAGGAAGACGATGACGTTCATGTTGGTATCCATTGTAGTTGTGCTCGTGCTGTCAATCGTCGGCGTGGTGGGGATTGGAACTCTGGTCCGGGTCGTGGGCTGAGGGCGGGGAAACGGGAGCCGCTTGATTTATCCTAGGCGGCCTCGCGTCATCCGCTATCGTGTCGACCGGGGAGACACATGCACCACCAGCCATCCCGCCTGATCGTCCGCGACGCCCTTGTGGTGACGCTCGACGCCAAGGACAGCGTTTATGATCCCGGCGATGTCCTCATCGAGGACGGCGTCATCGTCGCTGTCGGCACCGTCGAGGACGAGGCGGCGGAGGGATGTGACCGCGTCATCGACGGGGCGGGGCGGCTCCTGGTTCCCGGTTTAGTCAACGCCCACACCCACTCGCCGAACAACATGGTCCAGGGGACTGCCGATGGCCTCAGCCATCCCGCCTACATGTGGATCACCCAGGCCTATACCGCCAACCGCACGCCCCGGGAACACTACGTCAGCGCCATGCTCGGATGCATCCAGATGCTGCTCACCGGGACGACGGCGGCCCTCGATCACTTTCCCGGCCAGACCTTCACCGCCGAGGACGTGGATGCCGTGATATCGGCCTACCGGGACGCCGGGATGCGGGCGGCGCTGGGTTTGCGCTTTTACGATTCCGGGTTCGACGACATCGCGCCGCGCGGCGCCACCCTCTCCAAGGACGTCGCGGCCGACCTCGAGCGCCTCAATCCCCTGAAGCCGATGCCGCTTGCCGATTACGGCGCTCTTGCCGCCGACGCCATCTCGCGCTGGCACGGGGCGGAAGGGCGCCTCAAGGTCTTTCCCGCGCCATCCAACCCGGAGCGCTGCACCGACGAGGCGCTGGTGCTGTGCGCCGAGCTTGCCGATGGCCACGATCTCGGCATGCACACCCACCTGTTGGAATCGCGGGTGCAAGCCGAAATCGCCCAGGAAAAGTATGGCTGTACCATGGTCCGCCACATGGCCGACCTGGGCGTGCTCAACCGCCGCTGGTCGTTCGCCCACACGGTCTGGGTGGACGACGACGACATCGAACTGTTGGCCCGCTCGGGCGCCGTGGTCGTGCACAACCCGGAAAGCAACATGAAAATCGGCGCCGGCACCGCGCCCGTGCCGGCGATGAAGGCGCGCGGGGTACGCCTGGCGCTCGGCACCGACGGCGCCGGCACCAACGACAACCTGATCATGCATGAAGCGCTCAGGCTGGCCGCCATGCTACACAGGCCACAGGCGGCGAGCCGCGCCGATTGGCTGATGGCGCGCGACGTGCTCGCCATGGCGACGGCGGGCGGCGCCGCGGCCCTGCTCGCCGACGATGATATCGGCGCCATCGAGGCCGGCAGGCGGGCCGATCTCGTGCTCTACCGGCTGGATGCGCCGTGGTGGGTGCCCGTCAACGATGTCATGAACCAGCTCGTGTTCGCCGAGAACGGCAGCTCCGTCGACACCGTCATGGTCGATGGGCGTGTGCTGGTCGAAGGGGGGCGGATTACCGCCTTCGACGCCGACGCCATCCTCGCCGAGGCCAGGCCGATGATGGAGGCAAACCTCGAGCGCAACGCCGAACTGCTCGGGTTGGCGCGGCACATGGCCGACCTCTTTTCCTGAATCGAAGAGACGGCCCCGGCTAGGACCTCCCCTCCATCGCCGCCATGCCGGCGGAAATGGCCTCACTGGTGGTGATGAAGCCGAACAGCTGTTTGATCATCAGGTGGCAGTGCTGGGTGGCGAACTCCGGGTGCACGGTGGCCGTGCAGTCGTCCACCACCATGCAGTCGTAGCCCAGGTAGGCGGCGTCCTCGAGGGTCGCCATGACGCAGCGGTCCAGGTTGACGCCGGTAAAGAGCAGCGTGGTGACGCCCATGTTGCGCAGCACGCCATCCAGCTCGCTGTCCCAGAAGCCGCTGATGCGCATCTTGTCGACGCGGACGTCGCCGTCCTCGGTATCCATTTCGTCGATGACCGCCGCCCCCCACGAGCCGCGCGCCAGAATGTTGTAGCCCTTGGCCGGATGCACGTCGCCCATGCCCAGTCCGCGCCCCGTCGGGTTGCCGGCATGAAGAACGTTGGGCGGCAGGCCGAGGCCGTCGGGGCGCACCCCCCAGTTGACCCAGACCACCGGCACGCCGGCGGCGCGCATGGGCGGCAGCAACCGGTTGATCGGCTCGATCGCCGTGAACAACGGGCTCAGGTCCACCCCGCGCAGGCCGAACCACCCGTCGTCGCGGAAGAAGTCGTTCTGCATGTCGATGACGATGACGGCGCTCTTGGCGAGATCGATGATGACGTTCTGGGGATCGGCCTCGAGCCGCACCGTCAGCGGCGGCTTGGGCGGACGCGCCAGATTGACCGTGCCGTCGTCCTCGATGGGCCAGCGTACCTGGCGGTCGGGCCGAGGCGGTGCTTCATCCGCCGCCACCTCGTCGAGCGGCGACAGCCGGGCGCTCGTTGCCTTGGTCATGGATCGACTCCCCTCTTATGCTTCGGCCTAGTCTAGCAGATGGCGTCCCCTATTTCCCCGTAAACAGCCGGTTCATGCCGACGTCGTCGGCCCACGTCCGGCGGTGGGCCTCCTGGATGTAGGGATCGAGCTTGTCGACCCGCGTCCGGATTTCCTCGAAGTCCTTGCGGAAATCGGGCATCAGGTCCTCGACCTCGCCCAGCAGGGCGTTCTCGTCCATGGTCTGGAGCACGCCGCCCCCGAGCACCACCCGGCCGCCGACGATCACCGTGTCGATGCCGCGCCCGGGCTCGGTGTAGACGAGCTGGCGCAGGGCGCTGTTGAGGGGCACGAAGCTGGGGTCCATGAGGTTGACCAGAGACAGGTCGGCGAGCCGGCCGGGCTCGAGGATGCCGGCCTCGTCGCCGAGCAGCGCCGTCTTGGCACCGCCCAGGGTGGCCGCCGTATACGCCGCCTCGGCTTGCGGCGGGCCCGGTTCCACGTGGCTGATCGCCGTCATCAGGCAAAACAGCTTCATGGCCTGGAACATGTTCTGGGCGTCCGAGCACGAGCAGTTGTCGCACCCCAGCCCGAGGGTCACGCCGGCCTCCTGAAAGGCACGAATGGGGGGAATGCCGCTTTTCAGCTTCATGTTGCTGAGGGGATTGATGACGACATTGGTGCCGGTCTCGGCGAGCAGCTCGATCTCGTCGTCGAGCATCCAAACGCTGTGCGCCAGGTTCATGCGCGGGCCGAGCACGCCGATGTCCCGTAGCCGCCTGATCAGCGAGCCCTGCCGGTCCGCGTATGCGCGCCGCGCCTGCAGGGTCATGCCCTTCGATTCGTAGATGTGGGTGTAGACAGGAAGCCCGTAGCGCGCCGACAGGTCCGCCGTCTGCTGCAAGAGCGCGTCCGTGCAGCGCTCCGGCGCCGAAGGGCCGAGCGCCCAGTGTATCCGCTCGCCGCCCTGGTCGGGCTTCAGGTACTCGTCCTCGAAGAAGCCGAGGAGATCGAAATTCCTGTCGGGCTCGGCGGCGGTCGAAAGCTTGGAATGCACCTCCTCGGGGAAGACCTCGGTCCAATAGGGCACGGTGTGGATGCCGCGCATATCGGCGTACTGCAATCCGACGACGGCGCGAACACCGATGTCTTCGTAGGCCTGGAGCACGGCCGCCAGGTGCGCGGGATCGAACGGATAGAGGGTCACCATGTCCTGGACGGTGGTCATGCCCGAGCGCAGGCACTCGAGCGCGCCCAACAGCGTACGGGCGCGTATCTCCTCGACGCTGCGCTTCGGATAGGCCGGGGGCAGAGCCAGCAAGCGCCATTTTTCCAGGAACGTCTCCTCCAGCAGGCCCTTGGCGAGGACGTCGTGGGAATGGTAGTGGGCATTGACGAAACCGGGCACGACCAGCTTGTCGGTGGCGTCGATCACCTCGAGACCGTCGCGGCCGGCGATATCGGGGCGCCCGGCGAGGCCGGGTTCGATGGCGGCGATGCGCGCGCCCTCGATCAGGATATCGGCGGCCGGCGGCCGATGAAGATCGGCGCCGGGCCGCATGACGCGCCCGCCGGTGATCAGAAGTGAGCTTGTTTCCGCCATTTCTGCTTCCTTCTCCGCTAATTGCTTTTGGTGGCTGGGTCGGGGAGCGGTGGGACGCCGAGTTCACGACCCCAGGCCCGCAGATTGTCCATGGTCCCGGCGATCACCGGGATGCCGTCCTTCTTGCGCCGCTCCATCTCGCCCTGAGAGCGCTCTCCGGGAAAGAGGATGGGCGCATCGGTGGCGGTCGGTTCGACCGATTTCACCGCCTCGATGAATTCCTCCATTCGCCGCTCGAACTCGGCGACCGGCATGAAGGCCGCGATGTCGATGGCCTGCAGGCTGAACGACGTATTCATGGCGCCGTCGTAGGGCGCGAAGCCGGTCGAGTCTCCAGCCCGCAAGGGGCCGCCACTGAGTACGCTGGTCAGGATCTCGTGGACCATGCCCAGGCCGAAGGCCTTGTAGCCGCCGAACGGCAACAACGCCAGGCTGTCGAGCGCCCGGGCCGCATCGGTGGTCTCGCGGCCGTCCTGATCGAGCGCCCACCCCCTAGGGATGGTCTCGCCCCTTTCCTTGGCCTTGATGATGCGCTCGACAGCGGCGGTGGTGCACGCCATGTCGAGTGCGAATGTACCGAAGCGGCCGGCGGGGGCCGCCACCGCGACGGGGTTGCTTCCCAGCACCGGCGTCTTTCCGCCCGGCGGCGGCATCAGCTTGCGGCTGGTGTTGGTATAGGCGAGGCCGATCATTCCTTGCCGCGCGGCCATCAGCGGATAGTATTTCGCCGAGGTGAGGGAATTGCCGTTGCGCACGGCGACGAAACCGATCCCGTGGTCGCGTGCTTTATTGATGGCCAGTTTCATGGCGCGGGCGGCGGTTGCTTGCCCGAGGCTCCTGTTGGCGTCCCACAGTGCCGTGGCGCCCCGATCCATCACGGTATCGATCTTCGCCGCCGCCCGGTCGCCGCCCGCCTTCAGGCGCTCCAGCACCATCACGAAAAGCCGCAAGCCGTGGGATTCCTCGCCCATCAGTTCGGCCTGCAGGAATACATCCGCCGTCGTCGCGGCATCGTCCGCCGAAACCCCGAGCGCCTCGAGCAAGGCGACGCAGTGGCCGCGCATATCCGCCTCGCCGACAAAAACGCGTTCATCCATCCCGTGCTTCATGTGCCCTCGGCGGAGGCGATCGCGGCCCATGCCTCGGCGGGCTCGTCCATCAGGCCGAGAAAGAGGGCGAGGGCGCGATCGAAATCGGCCATATCCATATGTTCTTCAGGATTGTGGCTGCCATTGTCGTTGCGGATGAAGACCATTCCCGAGGGGATTCCCGCGTGCGCGAAGGTCGCCGCGTCGTGGCCGGCGCCGCTTGTCATGGTTCGCGTGGCGAGGCCGATGCGCCCGGCGACGCGTTCCATCATGTCCAGCATTGCTTTCGACATGGGTGCGGGGTCGCTGCCGCTGATCGGCCCGAGGTCGAAGCGGACGCCGTGGCGCGACCCGATCTCGGCGGCGAGCGTGTCGATGCGCCCGGCCACGAGACCGAGCGTATCTTCGCTCTGGCTACGCACATCGAGGCAGAATCCAACCTCGCCGGCCACCTTCGAGAACGAATGCTGCGCCGGGTCGGTTCCGACCTGGCCGAAGGTGATGGCGAGGTCATGGCCGGCGCTCTCCAGTTCGGCCCACAGGGCCTGCACGGCGACGATGAGGTCGGCCGCCGCGACCACCGCGTCGTGCCGCATTCCCGAGGGCGTGGCGCCCGAATGCGCGTACTGGCCGAGGCACCGTGCCTGGCGGTAGCGGAAGCTGCCGCGTATGGCGCCGACCAGGCCGACGGGGATGTCCTCGGACACCAGCACCGGGCCTTGCTCGATGTGCGGCTCCAGGTAGGCGACGACGCGGGCCGCATCGATGAGGCATCGTCCCTCGCTGACGGCGGCGGGATCGAACCCCTCCTCGCGCATGTGCTCGGCCAGCGAGCGGCCGCTGTCGCTGCGCCGGACATCGTCGAGGACGGTGGGGTCGAGACGGCCGAGCGCCGTTTTGCTTCCGATGTAGCTGTGGGGAAACCAGCAGCTTTCCTCCGCCCGAAGGCAGACGACGCGTAGATCGAACGGCGGCTTCCTGTCCTCGGCCACCAGCGCCGCCTGCACGGCCAAGCCAAGCACGACGCCGGCCGCCCCATCGAAGTTGCCGCCGTGGGCAACGGTGTCCATGTGCGAACCGATGAGCATGCAGCGTTCGCGGTCGCTTCCCGGCAGGGTGATGAATTGATTGCCGGCGGGATCATGGTCGATGGCCGCGCCCCACGCCTGCGCCGCTTCGGCGGCCAGTTCGAAGGCGATCCGTTCGCCGTCCCCATAGGCGATGCGGGTAATGCCCGGGGGATCCCCTGTCTTCTCCGACAGCGCAGCGAAAAGGCGGCGTGCCTCGGCGGCGCCGCTATCGAAGGCGACCTGCCGGCTTTCGTCCATGACGGGACCGTTCTTCGCCAAGGGGTCACTCCGTGGCGGTTCGCCCACCGATTTCCATCAGCTTCGGGACCACCGCCCGCATCGCATTGAGCACGATCGCCGCATCGTTCGAATAGGGCAGCCAGGTCGCCCCCTTGCCCACCCACTTCTCGGCAAGTTCCGGGCTGTGGCAGCTCAGCCCATAGGGCACGTTGTGCTTCCGGCAGGTCGCGAAGACGTGGTCGAAGGCGTCCAGAAGCTTGGGGTTCCGCATGTCGCCCGGGATGCCCATCTCCTGGGAAAGATCGTCGGGGCCGAGCATGATGCAATCCACGCCGTCGACCCCGAGGATGTCATCGAGGTTCTCTATCGCCTTCGGGGATTCGATCATGACGACGGTGAGCGTATGCGCGTTCAGGTGTTCGATGATCTCTTGCGGCGAGCCGTCATGATAGTCCGTGTGCGGTCCCTTCAGATTCATGGGCCTGTTGCCGAGCGGATAATATTTCGTCGCATGGATGATTTCCCGCATCTGCTCCGCCGAGTCCACGGCCGGGAGCAACAGGCCCTGGGCGCCGGCGTCGAGTGGACGCGTGAGGTCGTGGGGCTTGAGCGTGCCGGGCGGACGCACGACGGGCACGACGCCTGCCTCGCGCGCCAGCATGGCGAGGCGCGCCACCGTCTCGAAGCTGAAATCGGTATGCTCCATTTCGATGATGACGAAGTCGAAACCGGCGGCCGACAGAATCTTGACGATTCGCGGATGGGGACAGAGCGTAATCCATGTCCCGAAGGTCGGTTTGCCTTCGCTCAGGAGCTTCTTGGCCGGATTGCTCTTGATCATTGGGTGTCTCCTTAGGGCCTGATTCTAGTGTCCTGGATCATTGGCGTCGTCTCTCCCAGACCTCCGGGTTGACCAAATACTCCGGACGGCGGCCGGCCAGGACGTCGACAACCTGCTCGGCCGTCTCGACGGCGGTGCGCAGCATGGCCTCTTCGGTGGCGCCGCCGATATGTGGAGAGAGCACGATTCCCCGGGCGCCGCGGTACGGGTGATCGGCCGGCAGCGGCTCCTTTTCGAAGACGTCCATCGCGGCGCCCCGCAGGTGACCCGATTCGACCGCCGCGATCAGCGCCTCGGCATCGACCAGCGCGCCCCGCGCGGTGTTGACCAGGATGGCTTCCTTTTTCATGGCGGATATGCGCTTCCCGTCCAGCCACTCCCGGGTATCGGGTGTCAGGCGCTGGTGCAGGGATACCACATCGGCTTCCCCGAGGACCGCGTCGAGGTCGTCCCACTTCTCCATCCCGGCGGCCTCGATGGCCGTGGCCTCGACATGTGGACTGTAAACGATGATCCGCATGTCGAAGGCCGCCCGCGCCAGTTCTGCCGTGCGCCGCCCGATGCGGCCGAAGCCGATGATGGCAAGCGTCTTTCCGTGAAGCTCGCGGAAATCCCGGGCGTATCGATAGTCGAAGCGGTCCTCGCGTACCGCCGTGTCGGCCTCGCGCACGCGCTTCGATATGGCCAGCATCATGGCGATGGCCTGCTCGGCCACCGACTGCACGTTGGCATGGGGGGTGTAGATGATGGGCAAGCCGATCTCGGTGGCATAGGAGACGTCGACGGGGTCGGTGCCGATGCCGTGGTTGCCGAGCACCTTGAGATCAGGAGCGGCCGCCATGGCGGTACGGTCGAGGCCGGCGTTGCGCGTGATGGCGGCATCGGCGGCCGCGATCTCCTGGGCCACGGTGGCCATGTCCGTGGCCGACGCTTCGCGCACCTCGAGGCCGGCCTTGGCGAGGACATCGATCCCAGCCGGATGAATGGGCTGGATGAGAAGGCAGATCACGCCCGTGCCTCCGCCGCCGCGGCGTCGTAAAAGGCCTTGGCCTCGACGGTGGTAACGAAGGTGCCGCCGTTTCCCGGCACGATTTCGAGGAAGCGCAGAAAACGTTCGACGAGTTCGGGCTGGCCCATCGAGCCGGTGTGGAACAGGCTATGGACGATCTGCGGTTGGCCCGACCTCCTGGCGCGCTCCCGGATGACCCCCCAGATGCGCTTCAGGTTGTCGAGGTCCGACTGCTCCACATGCAGGATGTTGGCGTAGGCCGAGCCTTCGCCATCGCTGCCGATCGGGATCTCGAAGACCTTCGAGGGCGCTTGTCCGGCGCCGGGGCCGCGCGGATTCCTGGGCAAGTAGTACCCCGACACCTCGGCTTCGGTCCAAATCGCCTGGCGATCGGGATATTCCATTCCCGGGGCGCATGAGCAATCGATGAAAATGCCGCTTTCCTCGAGAAGCCGGTTCATGAAGGGCGCGTAGGCATAGTGCCCGCCGCGATAGGCGACGGGCGCGATCCCGACCGCCTCCAGGCGCTTCTTGCAATCGAGAAACACGGCTTCCATGTGATCGGGCTCGCCGTAGCGGACGCCCCCGCCTTTGATTTCCTCGTGCAGGTGCACACACAGCTCACCCCCGTCGGCGACCGCTTCCGCGTAAACCTCGAGCATCTCGCCCTCGTAGTAGCCGGTTCGGCAATAGATTCCCGAATGCGGGCTGAGAATGTACTTGCCCCCGGTCAACTCGCGCATCTTGCGGCACAAGGAGCGCGTCTCGCCGATGCTTTTGGCGACATCGGGGGGATCGATCCGGTGGTCCCGCGCCGGGTCGAAAGGCGCAAAGACAAGCCAGTTCACGTCGAGCAGCGGCACGAGAAGGATATGGGGATTGTCCACTGTCTGAGCCATGCCTCGCCTCGTCGAGTTGTCACCGCGGGGCCGAGACGCCCTTACGAGCCGAACAGGAGATGCGGCAAGTAGAGCGCCGTCGGCGGATAGAAGGCGACGATCAGGAGCACGATGAGCTGGCAGACGACGAACGGCGCCACGCCGATGAACATGGAGCCGTAAGTGATCTCCTTGGGCGCGATGGCGCGCAGGTAATAGATCGACGGCGCCACCGGCGGCGTCAAATATGACGTCTGGATGACCACGCACACCATGATTCCGAACCAGATGGGATCGACGCCGATGGAGCGGATGAGGGGCGTGAATATGGGCATGCAGATGAGGACGATGGAAACCCAGTCGAGGATGAAGCCGAGAATGAAGAAAACGGTCAGCATGAGAACCGTGAGCTGGGTCGGCGTCGGCTTGAAGGTATCCAGGAACACGCGGATCAGATCGTTGCCGCCGTTGACCAGGAAGATGCTGGAGAACAAGAACCCGCCGAGCACCGTGAACATGACCATGGCGTTCACCCGGATGGCCCGGTCGAGCACCTGGAAGGCGACTGCCCAGCTCATACGCCCATAGGCGAAGATGAGGACCACGGCCCCGAAGGCTCCGACGCCGGCGGCCTCGGTCGGCGAAGCGATGCCGGCGAGAATGGTTCCCAGGACGGCGACGATGAGGAAGATGGCCGGCACCATTGCAATCAGGGTTACCTTGATTTTGTCAAGAGTCGTCACCCTGTCGAATTCCTCTTTCGGCACGGGTGGTCCGTCTTCGGGCCGAAGGTGGCAGCGGATTGCGATATAGGCCAGGAACAGGACGAACATCAGGAGGCCCGGAATGACCACCCCGGCGAACAGGTCGCCGATCGATTCCTCGACGATCGATCCGTAGACGACGACGACCACAGTCGGCGGAATGATGGTGCCCAGCGAGCCGCCGGCGCAGATGGTGCCGGCAATGAGATCGTGCTTGTAGCGGCACTTCATCATCGGCGGGATGGCCATCATGCCGACCACCGTCTCCACCGCCCCGACGACGCCCGAACAGGCGGCGAAGATGGCGCACATGGAGATCGACGTCAGCCCGAGGCCCCCCTTGAGGCGCCCGATCCATAGCTGGATGGCTTGGAACAGTTTCTCGGCAATCCCCGAGCGTTCCAGCGCCGCGCCCATGAAGATGAACAGCGGCAGCGCCGTCAGCACGTAGTTCTGCGATGCGTCCTGGAGGCGGCTGAACATTTGCTGGCCGAGGGTGTCACCGAAGAACCAGTACCCGAAACCGAATGACAGCCCGATCATGCTGAAGGACACAGGGATGCCCATGAACACGAGCAGGAACAAGGCCGGGAACATCCACAATGCGGGAATTTCAAGCATGGTCGATGCCGGCCCGCATATTAGTCGGTGTCCGGTGGCAAAAGGGCGTGGCCCGTGAAGACGCCGACAATATGGCGAATGTTTTCGACGAACGCCTGAAGCCAAAGAACCACCAAGCCGAGGGCGAGAGCGACGAAAAAGGGCCACACGAATGGCCCCCAGGCGCTGACCAGTTCGACCTCGTCGGTAATGTAGGCTGAATGCGCACGGCGCACGGCGGCTTCGCCGAAAATCCAGATTCCCGGCAAAAACAGAAACGTATAGGAAATCAGGTTGGCCGCGTGCTGGACTCTCGTCGGCAGGCGGCTGGATAGAACGTCGATGCGCACGTGCGAGTTCGTCTGCAGGGCATAGGCGCCGGTCAGCATGAACAGCATGCCGTGCACCATGAAGGTGATGTCGAAAGCCCAGATGGTCGGCGCGTTGAATCCGTACCGCGCGATCACCTCATAAAGCGTGCAAAAGATAAGGGCGGGAAAAAGAAACAGGCCCAAGTACGCGACCATGCGCACCAGGCGATCGGCGCCATTTCCCAAAGAGGTCCACATCGGATGGCCAGGGGCCGGAAGGTGCCGTGCATTCGCGCGGCACCTTCCTTTTCCCAATTAGCCTTTACTTGCGGTCGACGACCTGGAAGCCGGAGTTCTTTGTCCACATTTCCATGAACGCGTAGAAGCTTTTGGCCAGTTTCCCCATCCAGGGGTTGCCCTTGGCATCTTCCTTCTTGATCTGTTCATCGGCCCATTCGCGGCCTGCCTTCTGTACCGCTGCAATGACTTCAGGAGACAGCTCGACGAGCTCGTTGCGCCCGCTCTCGCCCATCTTGCGCATGGCGTCGACGTTGTTGAACTGAAGGGTGGCGAAGGACCGGACCATGACGGAGTCGCAGACCAGTTCGATCTTCCTTTGGATGTCGGCCGGGAAAGCATCCCAGGTCGACTTCTTCATGAGCACCTCATATGAGCCGCCCGGTGCATGGATGCCCGGATAGATCGCGTACTTGGCGATCTTGTGGAAGCCCAGCGCGAAGTTGCCGAAAGGATCCAGGTACTCGGCCCCGTCGACGCCCTTGCGCTCGAGCATGGTGAACACCTCGGGTCCCGGCACCAGGTTGGGAGCGGCGCCCAGTTTCTTCATGACGTAGGTGTTGGCGCCCGCGGTGCGATACCTGAAACCCTTGAAGTCGGCCAGGGTCTGCACCTTCTTGTGGGAATTGGCAAACAGTTCGGAGCCGATAAGCCCGCAGAAGAGACCGTGCAGGCCCTGGCTGTTACGGTAATCCTTCCACAACTCGGCGCCGCCGCCGGCCAAGAGCCACGCCAGCTTGGCGTCGGAACCCATGCCGCCCGGAATATCGCTGATGAAGGCGGAGGCGGGGTTCTGGTTAATCTCGAAGGCCGGGTAGTGGTAGGCCATGTCGGCGCGGCCGTCGAGGACCGCCCTGTTAGCCTCGAAGATGCTGGCCAGCACGAAAGAGCCGTACGCCTTGATCTTCACCTGACCGTCCGTGGCCAGCGTCACCTTTTCGACGAAAGTCTCAGGATACAGCTTCCATGAAGTTGTGCCCTCGGGCGAGAAGGTCGTCATCTTGAACTTGAATTCGGCCGCTGTCGCGGACCCGACCATCAAGCCGAAAACCGCCACCAGGGCAATCAGGTATCTCATCGCTTCCTCCCTTTGCATTGTGCCGCCAATAAAAACGGCCCGTAATTAATTAACACACTTCCCGCTTGCGCGGGGCTGAAAGTGTATCGGGCGGTGACAAACTAGTCCACGGAAGCGGCGGGATTTGACCAGCCGCGGGCGGAGCAAAACTCTGCCACCTGTAGCCTTCGATCCTTTTCGGGATGGAAGGTGTGAGGATGTACACCGTGGACCTTTATCTA
>JASLQF010000062.1 GCA_030744625.1 Rhodospirillales bacterium | reverse complement strand
ATACCCTTTACGGGGTGTCGCGGCTCTACGGTGTCGACTCCTATGCCTTGGCGCGCGCCAATGGCATCGGCGCGCCCTACACCGTGCGCGTCGGCCAGGAGCTCGCCATTCCGACGGCGAAAGTCGCTTCGGCACGTGTGGAACGTGTGGCACCTGTGGCACGCGCGGCGCCGGCGCCGCGCCGACCGCCGGCCAAGGCGCCGCCGCGTGCCGTTTCCCGTCCCCCGGCGCGCTCCGGCGCCGGCTTCCGGTGGCCGGTCAAGGGGCGGGTGATCTCGGCATTTGGGCCCCGGACCAAGGGGCTGCACAATGATGGCATCAACATCGCGGCGCCGCCCGGCGCTCCGGTGGGGGCGGCGGAGAACGGCGTCGTCGCCTACGCCGGGAACGAGATACGCGGTTTCGGCAATCTTTTGCTCATCAAGCACTCGGGCGGTTGGATCAGCGCCTATGCCCACAATGCCGAGCTCCTGGTGCGGCGCGGCGATCGCGTCGAGCGCGGCCAGGTCATCGCCAAGATCGGGAGCTCGGGCAACGTCACCACACCGCAGCTCCACTTCGAGCTGCGCCGGGGCAAGCGGGCGGTCGACCCGCGCGCCCACCTGGAAGCCGGGCGGGCGTGACGCCCGGCCCGTAGGATAAGGAGTCCGCGGCCATGGAAAAGCAATTCAAGGACCATGTTTCGGAGCGCGGCACGTGGGTGCGGCTCTTCTACATGGCCGTCTTCGTGGTCATCTTCAACGTCGCCGAGCTGGCCATCGCCGTGGTCGTCGTCGTGCAGTTCCTGCTCAGGCTGGCCACCGGCGACGTCCACGAGAGGCTGAGGACCCTGGGCGGCACCCTCGGTACCTACGTCCACCAGATCATCGCCTTCCTCACCTACCACAGCGAGGACATGCCCTATCCCTTCGGCGATTGGCCCGACGCCGAAGCGCCGGCGCCACGGAAGAAACCGGCCCGCCGCAAGGGCGTGGTCAAGGGCAAATAGGGACGCGCCCTCACTCCAGGCGCTTGCCGAGCCTTCCCGCCAGGTCCTGGATGAACTGCCAGGCGACGCGGCCGGAGCGCGCGCCGCGCGTCACCGACCATTCGTTGGCCTCGGCGCGCAAGGCTTCCGCGCCCATGTCCAGGCCGTAGCGTGCCGCGTAGCCCTCGATGATGGCGAAGTAGGTGTCCTGGTCGCACACGTGGAAGCCCAGCCACAGGCCAAAGCGGTCCGACATGGAGACCTTCTCCTCCACCGCCTCCGAGGGGTTGATGGCGGTCGAACGCTCATTCTCGATCATGTCGCGGGGCATCAGGTGGCGCCGGTTCGAGGTGGCGTAGAAGACGACGTTGGCGGGCCGTCCCTCGATGCCGCCTTCGAGCACCGCCTTCATGGACTTGTACGAGGCGTCCGTGCCGTCGAAGGAGAGATCGTCGCAAAAGAGCACCGTGCGCCGCACGGCACCGCGCGTGACGTTGAGGAGCCGGGGCAGGGAGGGGATGTCCTCGCGGTGGATCTCGACCAGGGCCAGGGCGCCCGGCGTCTCCTCGTTGACCGTGTTGTGCACCGCCTTGACCAGGGAGCTCTTGCCGGTGCCCCGTGCCCCCCACAGGAGCGCATTGTTGGCAGGCAGGCCCTGGACGAAGCGCCGCGTGTTCTCGAGCAGCGTGTCGCGCTGGCCCTCGATGCCCTTGAGGAGTGCGAGCTCGACCCGGTTGACCTCGGCCACCGGCTCCAGCCAGCCGCCCTCGGCGTGCCAGACGAAAGCGTCCGCCGCGTCCAGGTCGGCACCTCCCGGCGCCGCCGGGGCGAGGCGTTCCAGCGCCGCGCCGATGCGCCGCAGCAACTCCAGGTGTTCGCTGTCCGCCATTTCCGCTTCCCCCGCCCGATCGGCCGCGACCCTAGCATACGGGCTGGAGCGGGCAAAGCGGGGGCGGATGGCGTCCCTGACGCCGCTGAGATCATCGCCCGCTTGCAAGCTGCGCTGGTGCCGCTATAGTCCCGCTGGCTTTCCCGCACAGGCCCCGCGCCCCACCGTTTCGAGGAGACAGGAATGTTCATTTCGCCCGCTTACGCCCAGGACGCCGGCGCCGGTGGCCTCGGCGGCATCGAGGCGTTGCTGCCGCTGGTCCTCATCTTCGTCGTCTTCTACTTCCTCTTGATCCGTCCGCAGCAGAAGAAGATGAAGCAGCACAAGGAGATGCTCGGCGCCATCCGGCGCGGCGACAAGGTTGTCACCGGCGGTGGCATCATGGGTGCCGTCACCAAGGTGGGAACCGACGGCGATCTCACCGTCGAGATCGCCGAGGGCGTGCGCGTACGCGTCCAGCAATCGTTGGTCTCGACCGTGCTTTCCAAGACAGAGCCCGGCAAGGGCGCGCCGGCCGGCGGTGCCGCGCCAGCCGGCCCCGGTCAGGGCGGCGGCTCGTTCATCGAGAAGATATTTGGTGGAGGGCGCCGGTAAGAGCGCGGGTAAGAGCGCCGGCCGGCCCGTCCCATGGTCTACTTCGCGAAATGGAAGATCGTTCTCGTCCTTGCGGTCTGCGTCCTCGGCCTCGTCTTCGCGGCCCCCAACTTCCTGGGCCAGCAACAGGCCGAGGCCCTGCCGACGTGGCTTCCCCATAAGCAGATCAGCCTCGGTCTCGATTTGCAGGGGGGGTCGCACCTGCTCTTGGAGGTGGAGGTCGACGCGGTGGTGCGCGAGCGCCTGGAGTCCATGGTCGACAGCGTGCGCTCCGAGCTGCGCAAGGCGCGCATCCGCTACCGTGGCCTGGGGGCCGAGGGGCACGGCGTCGCCGTCACCATCACCGAGCCCGGGCGCCGCGACGAGGCGCACCAACTACTCAGATCCCTCGATCCCGAATCGACCCTCGAGGACGGCGAGGGCGGCCGCCTCGCCCTGACCCTCACCGAGAGCGCGCTCCGCGACCGCAAGAGCGCGGCGGTCGCCCAGTCCATCGAGATCGTGCGCCGGCGCATCGACGAGACGGGGGTGCGCGAGCCCACCATCCAGCGCCAGGGCGAGGACCGCATCCTGGTGCAGCTTCCCGGCGTCGACGACCCGGAGCGCGTCAAGCGCCTGCTCGGCAAGACCGCCAAGATGACCTTCCACCTGGTCGACAACAAGACCACGGTCTCCGAGGCCCTGGCCGGGCGCGTGCCGCCGGGCTCCAAGGTGTTGCCGTCGGCCGACGAGGTGGGCGCCGACGGCCGGCCGCGCATGGTGCTCATCCGCAAGCGGGTGATGGTCAGCGGCGAGAACCTGACCCAGGCCCAGCAGGGCGCCGACGGGCGCACCGGCGAGCCGGTGGTGGTCTTCCGTTTCGACTCGGTGGGCGCCAAGCGCTTCGGCGACGTGACGGCCAAGAACGTGGGCCGACCCTTCGCCATCGTCCTCGACGGCAAGGTCATCAGCGCGCCGGTCATCCGCGAGGCCATCCTTGGCGGCTCGGGCCAGATCAGCGGCAATTTCTCCTTCCAGTCGGCGCAGGACCTGGCGCTGCTGTTGCGCGCCGGCGCGCTTCCGGCGCCGCTGACCATCCTCGAGGAGCGCACGGTGGGACCCGGCCTGGGCGCCGATTCCATCGCCGCTGGCAAGGTGGCGAGCATCATCGGCATGGTCCTGGTGGTGATCTTCATGGTGGCCGCCTACGGACTGTTCGGCGTCATGGCCGACGTGGCGCTGCTTGTCAACATGGTCCTCATCGTCGCCGCGCTCTCGGTCCTGCAGGCGACGCTGACCCTGCCCGGCATCGCCGGCATCGTGCTCACCATCGGCATGGCGGTCGACGCCAACGTGCTCGTGTTCGAGCGTATCCGCGAGGAGGTGCGCGCCGGGCGCACGCCCATCTCGGCCATCGACACCGGCTATTCGCGGGCCATGACGACCATCATCGACGCCAACGTCACCACCCTGATCGCGGCGGTGCTTCTGTATGCCTTCGGCTCGGGGCCGGTGCGCGGCTTCGCCGTGACCCTTGCCATCGGCATCGTCTCGTCGATGTTCACCGCGATCATGCTGACCCGCCTTTTGGTGGTGGCGTGGCTGCGCCGCACCCGCCCCCAGACCTTGCCCGTTTAGGGGACCGCCATGCGCCATATAACGCTCATCCCTGCCGTCACCAACATTCAGTTCGTCAACAAGAAAGCCGTCTTTTTCGCCTTCTCGGTCTTGCTCGTCTTGGTTTCGGTGGCGTTGTTCGCGGTTCGCGGCCTCAATTACGGCATCGACTTCAAGGGCGGCATCCTGATCGAGGTGCGCATGCCCGCCGACGCCGACCTCGCGGACATGCGCCGTTCGCTGTCGGGCCTTGGCCTCGGCGAGGTGGCGCTCCAGGAATTCGGTGCCCCCACCGACGTGCTGATTCGCGTGCAGCGCCAGGAGGGCGGCGAGGGCGCCCAGCAAAAGGCGGTAGAGACGGTCAAGGCGGCGTTGGGGAACGGCGTCAAATACCGGCGTACCGAGTTCGTCGGCCCCAAGGTCAGCGAAGAGCTGTTCTGGGACGGCGTCTACGCGGTCGGCGCGGCGATCATCGCCATCCTGGTCTACGTGTGGTTCCGCTTCGAGTGGCAGTTCGGCCTGGGCGCCATCATCGCCCTGATCCACGACGTGCTGACGACGATCGGCGTCTTCGCCCTGTTCGGGCTGGAGTTCAACCTGTCCACGGTGGCCGCCATCCTCGCCATCGCCGGCTATTCCATCAACGACACGGTGGTGGTTTACGACCGGGTGCGGGAGAACCTGCGCCGCTACAAGAAGATGCCCCTGGCCGATCTCCTCAACGACAGCATCAACGCCACCCTGTCGCGCACGGTGATGACCAGCGTCACCACCCTCCTCGCCCTGCTGGCGCTCTATTTCCTGGGTGGTGAGGTGATCCGCGGTTTCAGCTTCGCCATGATCTGGGGTGTCCTCATCGGCACCTACTCGTCGATCTGCCTGGCGGTGCCGCTGCTTCTCCACCTGGACGTGCGCCGCGGGCCGGCGGACGGCGAACGCGCCGAGGCGTCGGCCGAAGAAACGTCGTGAGACCATGGGCGGGGCCGACATCACCCCACTTGTGGCCGATGGACGCCAGCTCATCGATTCCTACGGGGAGGGCCGTTTCCGCATCGCCGGCTTGGTCCACGCCGGCTCGGTGCTGGTCCTGCCCGAGCGCGTCGAGCCCTGGCCCGTCACCGAGGCGGCGGAGGTCACGTTCGCGTCCCTGGCCCCGGTGACGGAGGAGGAGCCGCCGCCCGAAATCCTGCTCGTCGGGTGCGGGAAGAGTTTCGGACCGGCGCCGGCCGGGCTCGGCGCGGCCTTGCGCCAAGCCGCCGTGGCGCTGGAATGGATGGACACCGGCGCCGCCTGCCGCACCTTCAACGTGCTGCTCGCCGAGGAACGGCGCGTCGCCGCGGCCCTGATCGCGGTCGACTGAGCGCCAAGAAGAAAGGGGCCCCGAGGGCCCCTTTCGGTATCTTGGATAGTTGCTGTCGTCAGTAGACGTTCTGCGCCGAGACCATGGCGTAGAGCATGGGGATCGACAACAGCGTGTTGGTCCGCGAGAACAGCATGGCGGTGCGCGCCGAAGCCTTCTTGGTGACGTCGTCGGCCTCCACGAGGCCCAGCGCTTTCTGCTGGTTCGGCCAGATGATGAACCACACGTTGAACCACATGATGGTGCCCAACCACATGCCGATGCCGATCGCCGTATGCTTGGCGACGCCGTCGGTGAGGCCGATGGTGATGGCCTCGACGAGGTAGCCGTTGAGGGCGGCGAGGATAAGCCCGGTGACGATGGTGGCCATGGCGCCCCAACGGAACCAGAACAAGGCCGCCGGCGCGATGTGCTTGCCGATGGCCGGCTTCAACTCGTCCGGGATCTTGGGCATGGTCGGGATCTGCACGAAATTGAAGTACCACAAGATTCCGATCCACATGACGCCGCTCAGCACGTGGAGCCAGCGCACGAAAAAGGACCACCAGGCCTGATCGAGGTCGAGCCCCACGGAATGCCATCCCGCGACCGCGAAGACCATGATGATAAGCAGGACGACGCCCGTAACGATGGTCTTGTGCAATGATTCCAGCAGGCTTGTCATAGTCTCCCCCAAAGATGATGTGAACGATCAAGGAATGCGTTGTTGACGCATTCTAATCGAAACAGGGGACGATTGTACAACAGGCTCGTCGGAGCCCCGTTGCCCAAGGTTTCCGCCATCGGCCGCGGTTATGGCATCCGCGGCTCCGATCCGCTAACAAATGGCCCATGGCCCGTTTGTCCCCCCTGGCCGGCGAGGTCAGGCGCCTCGACAACGACCGATTTCTTTGCGCCCTCTTCGCGCCGCCCCAGGCGCGCCAGTGGCTTTTTGCTCTCTACGTCTTCAATGCCGAGGTGGCCCGCGTCCGCGAGGCGGTCACCGAGCCCCTGGCCGGGCGCATACGCCTGCAATGGTGGCGCGACGTCCTGCAAGACATCTACGGCGGAGGGGACGTGCCGCCTCACCAAGTCGCCCGGGCCCTGGCCGCAGCGGTGCGGCGCCACCGCCTCGGCCGCCAACCGTTCGAGCGCTTGCTGGAGGCCCGCGAGTTCGACCTGGACGACGACGCGCCCGCCGACATGGCGGCGCTCCTGTCCTATGCCGAGGCGACGTCGGCGACCCTTGTCGGGCTCTCCCTCGAAATCCTCGAGGCACGGGACGAGGCTTCCCGGCAGGCGGGACACCACGTCGGTCTGGCCTGGTCCCTGACCGGGTTGCTTCGGGCCATCCCTTTTCACGCGGCGGCGCGCCGGGTCTACCTGCCGGCCACCCTGAGCCGCGATTCGGGTGTCGATTTCATGGAACTCTTCGAGGGGCGCTCCGGGCCGGGCCTGCGAACGGCGGTCGCCGAGGTCGCCGAGGCGGCGCGCCGGCACATCGAGGCGGCCCGCCGCCCCGGGCCGCGGGTACCCAGGCGGGCGCTGCCGGCGCTCCTGCCCGCCACGCTCGCCGAGACCTATCTGGGGAGCCTCGCCAAGGCCGGCTTCGATCCCTTCGATCGCCGCGTGCGGGCGCCGGGACGGGGACGGCTGATGCGGCTCGCCTTCAGCGCTTGGCGGGGGCGCTACTAGATTTCTTGGCCGATGACACGGTATGGGGGGACGACTGCTTCATGCGCAGGATCATGAGGTCGGAGGTGTAGAGGTGTCCGAAAATGGGTGCCGCGTCGGCCCGGTAAAGCTCGACCACTCCGAGATTGAAGTTCGGCAAGACACCGCTGGCGTCGTCGAACGTGCGGATTTCAAGCACGTTCAGGTTTTGCGAGGCCAGATCGGCGCTGGTCCACTGCACCGTCGGATTGGCCCGCCGCGGCGCCCCGAATTCGGTGACCACGCGCTTGGGCGTCGCCGTCGGCGGCCCGTAGCGCTGCTGGAAGTGGGCGGCGACGTCGGTGAAGGATTGGGAGGGAAACAGGGCGTAGAATCGCGTCGCCTTGCCTTCGTCGTAGCGGACGATCACCTGTTTTCCCTTGTAGAGGACCGTGTTGATCTCGAAAACCGGGGCCAGGCTTTTCGGCCAGTCGATGGCCTCCAGACAAAATAGGGCCTTCCAATAATTCTTGGCCACGCATCGGGTCCGGGCACTTTCCACCGGGCCGTGTCCTTGCCCCAGTTTCAGGGAAGTCCCAAGGGTAAACACCACGCCCCTCAGGTGCGGTGAGGCAGGCGGCGTGAGCGGCGCGGGCCGCGTGGATTCCAGGGGTTCCGTGGGTTCCGCCTTGGCCACGCGGGCTTGCTGGGGCGGCGGCGGGGGGCTTTTGCCGATCGGCGGTCGCGGTACGCGGATTTCCCGGGAGCTTGCCGAATTCCGCGGAGATGCTTGTGGCTCCTGGTCCGGTTTCTCGGGCGCGTCGAGGCCCAGGGATTCCGTTACCTTCGACCAGACGCGGCTGAGCAGGTTGGGCTCGGGGGCTGGCTCGGCCACTGGCGCCGCCGCCGCCCGGGACTTGGCTGCCGGCCGCGCCGTCGCCGGGGCGGCTGGAGCCCGCTCGGCGGGCGTGGCCGTCGCCTGTGTCGATTCCGCCGCGGCCGGGGCCGCCCGGGGTGCGTCCTGCGCCGGCTGTCCGGGTCGGGCCATGACGAATTGCGATTCCTTGGCGGGAACGCGCGAGCGTGTCTCCGGACTCGATGCGGCCTGACGCTGATCGGGCCGGGGCGCCGGGGCGGCGGCGGTGGCGAGCGCCGCTTCGGGTGCTTCCGGACGCGGCGCGTCGGCGGACGATGAAGCCGGCTCCGGCGCGGCTTTCGGGGTGGCGTCGGGGGTCTGTCTATTGGGCACGGCAACCGGAGATTTCCGCCGTCCGGCAAGCAAATTCATCGCCGGGGCGGTGTCTTCGGCGCGTTCGCGGCGCGGCGGTGAAAGAGCATTCGCAGCCTTGGTTGGAGCAGGCCTCGCCAGTGCCGAAGGCCCCGCCCTATCGACGGTGGGGGATTGCACCAACGCCTCGGGACGCGGCGCCTGGGGCGCGGTGGCGCCCGGTTCGGGCCTGGCGGGACCTTGTTCCGCGGCCTCGGCGGAGAGCGTCGGCCGGGGTGCTGTTTTCGGTGCGGCGGTGAATTGGGGCGACCGCGCCGCGGTGCCCGGTTGAGGCTTGGCGGGAACCTGTTCCGCGGTCTTGGTGGGGGCTGCCGTCTCGATGGGGGCCGGCGTTTCGGTGGGGGCCGGCGTTTCGGTGGAGGCCGATGGCCTGGGTGCCGCCCGCGGCAAGGCCACGGACCTTTTCGGGACGGCCTGGGAGGCCTCTTCCTTGCCGCCGAAGGAGAAGGTGTCGGTCAACGTCGACCAAACGCGCTTCAAAACGTTCGGCTTGTCCTTGGAACCTTCCTCGGAAGCCGACGCCTTGGCCGGCAAGGCCGCTGTCTGGCCCGATGGGGCCGGGGGCGGCGCTTCGGTTTCGCTGTCCGCATTCGAGCCGACCCTGGCGATAATGACTTTCGGTTTTGGGGCGGTGGCGGCCGTCGACCCCGTCGGCGGCGTTTTCCCGCTTTGCGCTGTCGGCGGCGGGGGTGGCGGCGGAGGCGGAGATGGAGACGGCGTCGCGACGGGGCTCGGCGGTGTTTCCGTGGCTTGCAGTGGCATGGCTTGCCGGGCCGTGATTGGTGGCGCCGAGGGTTGCGCATAGCCTCGATCGCGTTGCGGCGGGGGGCGGCGGCGATCCGTGTTGGCCTGCTGAAAGTTGCGCACCGACAGCAGGTAATGGGCGATTTCAAAGTAGCCCTTGTCGATGGCCAACTCCGTCGCCGTCAGGCCCCAGGCGTTTTCCATCGCGATGTCGGCACCCTCCGTTACCGCCGCCTGGACCCGCGCCAGATCCTTTTCCATCACGGCTTCGAACAACTGCAGGGTGGCGCCCGAGGCATTGTCGGAAGAGGATTGTTGGGCGCGCACGGCAACGCTCGCCAGGATCAGCACGGCGAGACATGCGGCGGCCGGCGCGCCTCGAAACAAAAGGCGCGGCAAGGTTTGACAGGACTTTCGCCACGATCGAACTTTCACTGGGTCCGTCCCAACCTTTGCTGTGTATCCGCGCTCAAATGCGAGCCCATACTCGGGACGTTCGCGGCGTTCCAATTGTGACTCTTTTCACCTGGCCCCACAATACGCACGCCGGACCGGCACGGTCGCCGGGCCTCACTTGGCCATCATCAATTCGATATTCGACAGTTGCGGGAAAATCGGGATCGACCAATTGTGGTAAAGCATGACGGAGCCCCGCCGGATATCGGGAAAGCCGCCGTGGACATCGTCGTACTTGCGGATTTCCAAGGTCGTGATCAGGTTGTCCCCGGGGCTTACCGCGTACCACAGCATGGTGGGATTGGGCAGGCGCGGACTGGCGAAGGGCGCGATTTGGAGCTTTGCCACCTCGGTGGGAGGGCCATACTTCTTCTTGAAGTAATCGGTGATCGTCTCGAAGGCGTCGGTCAGGAAGAATGTCTGAATGTACGTGGCCTTGCCGTTATCGTAACGGACGATGGATTTAGGACCCTGGTACATCACGGTGCTGACGGCGAAGTGTTCGGCCAACTCTTCCGGCCAATCGACCGGCTCGACGCAAAACGTCGTGGTGCCCTGGTTTTTTTCGACGCAGCGGATCCTGACCGGTTCATCCACCGCCGCTTGCTCCTCTTCTTCCTCGTCGTCCCAATCGTCGTCGTCGTCGTCGCTGCTGCCCCAGGTGTCGTCCTCCGAGTCCTCGGAGTCATCCTCGGATTCATCCTCGGGTTCGACCACGACCTCTTCCTCGGACGTTTCCGCCGCGTCCAGGGTGGCGTCCGTCTGCACCGTGTCCGCCGCCGCTATCTGCTTTTCTTCCGAAAGCTGGCGTTCCTTGCCCAGTCGGAGGGAATCGCCAAGCGCCAGGACGACCCCGCCCAGGTAGCCGTCGGGTGGCAGCGGGCGCCGCGTGGCGCCGGGTGACCCCGGCGGCAGGTTGGCGATTTCCGATTCCTGACTGCCCAACCGCTTTCCTTTTCCTCCTTTTCGTCCACCGCTTCCTCGGTTTTCTCGGCCGGTGGCTTGGCCACGGTGAGTTTCTCGACTACCTCTGTATCGGTGATCGCCTCCAACTCGCCGTCCTCGGCAATTTCCTCGGGCGTTTCGGGTGTTTCGGGTGTTTCGGGTATTTCCAGACCTTCCGGCTCCTCGTCATCCTGCGCCGCGCCGCCTTCCTCCGCCGCCTCCGCCTCATCCGGTTCTTCGAGCGCCATGCCCTCGTCCGCGATCTCGGCATCTTCGGTCGCCGTCGGCTCCGATGCGTCGTCGAGGGGTTGCGCTTCCTCCGACAGACCCGGTTCCTCGGCGAGTTGAGTGGGGTCGGCTTCGGCGGGTTCCTCCCCCGCGTCGGTGGCCAGTTGGCGGTCGCGGCGGGACGCCGCGGTTTCGGGAGCCGGCATCGCTTCGGGTCGGGGCCGCTCCGCCTCGCCGGCGGTGCCGCTTTCGCGTGCGGGGACGGGGCGCGGCGATTCCGCCGTTTCAATGATGGCGGGCGGCGGCTCGGTGGACAACGGCCGCGCCGCGCGGCCCTTGGGCTCGACGCTCTCCCGTGATTCGGCAAGGGCCGGACCCTCGGGGCGGGCCGGCCGTGGTGCCCGGATCCCGAAGAATTCGGCCAGATCCTCGAGAAGGCTGACCACGGTGCTTGGTTCATCGGGCTCGGCGGGTGCCACCTCGGCCAATGCCTGACCCGCCGGTTCGGCGCCGGTCGGCGCGGCGTCCCTACCCGGGGCGGGCGTCCGTGGGCGCGGTTCCGCGGTCGCCCCGGCCAAGCCCTGCTCGGTCGCTTCGGCCGTGGCCGATGGCAACGGTTGGGGACGCGTCACCGCCTGGCCCGGCGGCGCGCTCGCCGCCCTTCCCCCGAGCCGCGTCGCGCTCCCTTCGGGCAACGCCTCTTGCGGCGTCTCCGCAGTCTCCACTGGCTCGGCAAGTTCCTCCTCGAAATCGGATTCAGGTTGGACTGGGGCAGCTTCCTCGCCCTGGAACATCTTGGCCAGGTTACGCATGAAGCCGGCGACAGCGCCGGGCTCCGACGGCGCGGCGGGCGGTGATTGGGCTCCGGCGGCGGTTTCTGCCGGTTCCTCCGACCGGACGGTGGTCTCCGTTTCGCCGGTGGTGGCCCGGCCCGGCCCCGGGCTTGCCGGGGGTTCGCCGGCCGGGGCCGTCCCGGGTGCCGTGGCGAGGCCACGGACGACGGGTTCGGGAAGGGATGCCGTCTCCGAGGTGGGACGGCCGGTGCCTTCCCCCTCGGGGGTGCCGGGCGCCGTGGCCGCTCCGCCGGGCGCCAAGGCCGTCGCCGGATCCGCGCTCGTCGCGGCGGGGGGCGGGGTGAATAGCGATGGTTCCGGCGTAGCCTCGGGTTGGCCCGTCGGGGCAAGGCCGGGAAGGGAGGGGTCGGCGGGGACCGCCGTCACTGTGGAGGGGCCGGTCGTGGCGCCCCTTGCGGGGGCGCCGGGCGCCGTGGCCGCCCTGTCTGGCGCCAGGACTGTCGCCGGTTGTCCGCTTGTCGCGGCGGGTGCCGGGGCGGACAGTGACGGTTCCGGCGTGGCGGCGGGTTGTTCCGTCGGGGCGAGGCCGGCAAGCGATGTGTCGGCGGGAACGGCCGTCTCCGTCGAGGCACCGGCGCCGCCGTCCCCTCGAGGCGCGCCGGGCGCTGTGGCCGCTGTCTCTGGCGCCACGGCGGTGGCCACTTCTTGGCTCGTTGCGGTGGGCGCCGGAGCGCTCGGCGCCGGTTCCGGTGCCTCCGCCGTGCCGGTGGCGGTGGCGCGCCCGGCGGTCTCGCTCGAGGCCACGGCCTGGCGCCTGGCGGGCCTCGGCTTTACGACGCCGATGAGTTCGGCGAAGCTTCGCAGGAGGCCGGAAAATGCAAGCGGCTCGTCGGGTGCGGCGTCGGCCGCGGCGCCGAGGGCGCTGGCCGCCGGGGACTCGGCGCGCGCTGTTTCCTGTGGCGCCGAAAGGCTGGGCGCCGGCGCTTCGGGCGCGGCCCCCGAATCGCCCGGTTCCTGGGCCGGGGGCGTGAGGCCTCCCGGGGTTGCGGCCAGTCCGCGGGCGGGCGGTGCCGGAGCCTCGGCGGTCTCGATGGAAGCGGGCGGCGGCGCGCCGGCTTCCGCCGTATCGCCAATGTCTTCGGTGCCGGCTTCCCCGGCGATCTCCACGTTCTTGACCTTCCAGCCGCCTTCGTCGTCGTCGGTCTGCCCGGCAGCTTCGGTTGCCCCGGCTTTCGGCGCGCCGGCCCTGTCGCCGGCCCGTTCGGCGACCTCGGTGCGTCCGGCCCTCGATCCGGTGTCCGGCCGGCCCGGCCGTTCGGCGCTTTCGGTTGGTTCGATCTCGGGGCTGGCGTCTCCATCGCCCGGCTGTTCCGCCATCTCGGTCTTCTTGACCGCCCAGCCGGCCGCGTCGCCGCCGGGCGCGGCGCCTTCGGTCGTCGCTTGTTGCATATCCTCGGGTACCGGCGGCAGGGGGGGTGGGGCCGCGGCCTGACGCTCGGTGTCCCGCTGCACCTTTTGGGCGGTGAGAATGTAGTGGGCGATCTCGAAGTATCCCTTGTCGACGGCGAGGCCCGCCGGCATGCGCCCCTGGTTGTCGCGCGCCCGCGTGTCGGCGCCCTCGGCGAGGGCGGCCTTGACGGCGTCGAGATCGTTGTCGATCACCGCCTCGAAGAGCCTTTGGGTGGCCGCGGTTGGCGCGCCGCCGGTCTGTTGTGCGGCGGCGGGCACCAGGGTGAGCAACAAAAGAACCAGGAAGGCGGGTATCAGCGCCGCCAGGCGGCGCCCGGCAAGGCCGCGCGGGCTCCCAAGGAGCGCCCAATCGGAGCGAACATCACCCATGAAACCACGTCTCGGCCGCCTGACAGGAAACGGCCATCCTGCGCCATTGTTCACCCTAACATACTTGATTCTACCCCAGCCCGCCACAAGAGGCGCCGCAGCCGGGCCTCGACGTCCAAGCTCGGGGGAACTCACTCCGCCGCCCGCCGCCGCCCGAGCCAGGCATCGAGGTCGGCCAGGGCCCGGGCGCTCAGCGCCTTTTTGCGGTCGCCGCCGCGGAGCCGTCCCTTGCCGGTGCCGCCGATCGGCGGGAAGAGGCCGAAGTTGACGTTCATGGGCTGGAAGGTTTCGGCCTCGGCGCCGCCGGTGATGTGGGCGAGCAGCGCGCCCATGGCCGTCGTCGCCGGCGGCGGCAGGGGGGTGCGCCCGTGGCGCTCGGCGGCGGCAAAGCGTCCGGCGAGCAAGCCCATGGCGGCGCTCTCCACGTAGCCCTCGCAGCCGGTGATCTGCCCGGCAAAGCGCAGGCGCCCCTGGCACTTCAGGCGGAGCGTGCCGTCGAGCAGGCGCGGGCTGTTCATGAAGGTGTTGCGGTGCAGGCCGCCGAGGCGGGCGAACTCGGCGCCCTCGAGCCCCGGGATGGTGCGCAGGATGCGTTTCTGCTCGCCGTGCTTCAGCTTGGTCTGAAAGCCGACCATGTTGTAGAGGGTGCCGAGCGCGTTGTCCTGGCGCAGTTGTACGACGGCGTGGGGCTTGTTCTCCGGGGCGTGCGGATTGGTCAGGCCGACCGGCTTCATGGGGCCGTAGGCCAGGGTCTTGGGGCCGCGCGCCGCCATCACCTCGATGGGCAGGCAGCCCTCGAAATAAGGCGTCGAGGCCTCCCATTCGTGGAATTCCACCTTGTCGGCGGCGAGCAGGTCTTCGATGAAGGCGTGGTACTGGTCGCTGTCCAGCGGGCAGTTGATGTAGTCGGCGTCGCCCTTGTCGTAGCGCGACTGGAACCAGGTCTTGGAGAAATCGATGGAGTCCCGGTGGACGATCGGCGCGATGGCGTCGAAGAAGGCGAGGGCGTCCTCGCCGGTGAGCGCCGCAATGGCGGAGGCGAGATCCGGCGAGGTCAGAGGCCCGGTGGCGATGATCGTGCTGTCCCACTGGGGCGGGGGAAGACCGGCGATTTCCTGGCGCGCCACGGTGACCAGGGCCTCGGCCTCGAGCGCCGCCTCGACGGCCTTCGAGAAGCCCTCCCGGTCGACGGCCAGGGCGCCGCCGGCCGGCACCCGGTTGGCGTCGCCGGCGCCGAGGACGAGGGAGCCGGCGCGCCGCATCTCCTCGTGCAGGAGCCCAACCGCGTTGGTCTCGGCGTCGTCGGAGCGGAACGAGTTCGAGCACACGAGCTCGGCCAGGCCGCCGCCGACGTGGGCGCCCGTGGGGCGGTGGGGGCGCATCTCGTGGAGCACCACGGGCACCCCGGCGCGCGCCAGCTGCCAGGCGGCCTCCGATCCCGCCAGGCCGCCGCCGACGACGTGGATGGGGGCGATGCCCGGCGAACCGTTGGCAGCGTCCGTGAGATTGACCGGGTGGTTTGCGGCCTTCATGCCCGTTTCTTCTCCTTGGCGCGCCCCAGGTACGCCGCCAGGTATTGCCCGGTGTAGCTGGCGGTGACCTGGGCCACGTCCTCCGGCGTGCCGGCGGCGACGACGCGACCGCCCTTGTCGCCGCCCTCGGGGCCGAGGTCGATGATCCAGTCGGCGGTCTTGATGATCTCCAGGTTGTGCTCGATGATGACCACGGTGTTGCCGGCGTCGACCAGTTCGTGCAGCACGTCGAGGAGCTTCCTCACGTCGTCGAAGTGCAGCCCGGTGGTCGGCTCGTCCAGGATGTAGAGGGTCTTGCCCGTGGCGCGTCGGCTCAGTTCCTTGGCCAGCTTGACGCGCTGCGCCTCGCCGCCGGACAGCGTCGTCGCCTGCTGGCCCAGGTGGATGTAGCCCAGGCCGACCCGCCGCAGGGTCTCGAACTTGGCGCGGATGGCCGGTACCGCCTTGAAGAACTCCAGCCCCTCGTCGACCGTCATGTCGAGCACGTCGGCGATGGACTTGCCCCGGAAGCGCACTTCCAGGGTCTCGCGGTTGTAGCGCTCGCCCTTGCAGACGTCGCACTGCACGTAGACGTCGGGCAGGAAGTGCATCTCGATTTTGATGACGCCGTCGCCCTGGCACGCCTCGCAGCGCCCCCCCTTGACGTTGAAGGAGAAGCGCCCCGGCTTGTAGCCGCGCGTCCGCGCCTCGGGCAGGCCGGTGAACCAGTCGCGGATGGGCGTGAAGGCGCCGGTATAGGTGGCCGGGTTGGAGCGCGGCGTGCGCCCGATGGGGGACTGGTCGATGTCCACCACCTTGTCGATGAGCTCGATGCCGTCGATGCGCTTGTGGACGCCGGCGTGCAGCCGCGCCCCGTGCAGGCGCCGCGCCACCGCCCGGTAGAGGGTCTCGACGACCAGGGTCGACTTGCCGCCACCCGACACCCCGGTGACGCAGATGAAGGTGGCGAGCGGGAACTCGACGTCGATGCCGTCGAGGTTGTTGGCGCTGGCCCCGATCACCGCCAAGGCCCGCCGCGACTTGGCGCCCTCCGGCCCGGCGCGCCGCCGCGCCGGCACCGGGATCTGGCGGAGCCCGGTAAGGTACTGGCCGGTGAGACTTTCGGGGTTGGCCATGACGTCGGCCGGGGTGCCGCGGGCGACGATGTGCCCGCCGTGGATGCCGGCGCCGGGACCCATGTCGATGACGTAATCGGCGTTGCGGATGGCGTCCTCGTCGTGCTCGACGACGATCACCGTGTTGTCGAGGTCGCGCAGCCGCTTGAGGGTGGCCAGGAGCCGGTTGTTGTCGCGCTGGTGGAGCCCGATGGAGGGCTCGTCGAGCACGTAGAGCACCCCGGACAGGCCCGATCCGATCTGCGAGGCGAGGCGGATGCGCTGGCTTTCGCCGCCCGACAGGGTCGCCGAGGCGCGTGACAGCGTCAGGTATTCGAGCCCCACGTTCTTGAGGAAGCCGAGGCGCTCGTTGATCTCGCGCAGGATGCGCCGGGCGATCTCGCGGTGCTGCGGGCTCAGGGTCTCCTCGAGGGCGCCGAACCACTCGGCGGCGCCCTCGATGGACATTATCGCGACCTCGCTGACGTTGAGGCCGGCGATCTTGACGGCCAGGGCCTCTGGCCTGAGGCGCAGGCCGCCGCAGGCCTCGCACGAGGTGACGGTCTGGAACTTGGCGAGTTCGTCGCGGATCCACGACGAGTCGGTTTCGTGCCAGCGGCGCTCCATGTTGGGGATGACGCCCTCGAACGGCTTGGTGATGTCGTAGGCGCGCTTGCCGTCGTCGTAGCGCATGGTCACGGCTTCTTTCCCCGACCCGAAAAGGACCACCTGGCGCACCTTCTTGGGCAGCCGGCGGAACGCCGTCGACAGCGAAAAATCGAAGTGCGCCGCCAGGCTGTCCAGGGTCTGGGCGTAATAGCGCGAAGACGAGTGGGCCCACGGCGCGATGGCCCCCTCGTTCAGCGACAGGCGGTCGTCGGGCACCACGAGCTGGGCATCGACATACATCTCGGTGCCCAGCCCGTCGCAGGCCGGGCACGCCCCGAAGGGGTTGTTGAAGGAAAAAAGCCGGGGCTCGACCTCGTCGATGGTGAAGCCCGAGACCGGGCAGGCGAACTTGGCGGAGAAGGTGACCCGTGCACCGCCATCCGCCGAACCCTTCTTTTTCCCCGCCGAGCCTTTGTCTTTCCCTGTCCGGGCCGCGCCCGTCCCCGCCGTGTCCTTGTCTTTCCCTGTCCGGGCTGCGCCCGTCCCCGCCTCTTCTGTAAAAGCCAGCCCGTCGGCGAGGGCGAGCGCCGTCTCGAAGCTGTCGGCGAGGCGCGACTCCACGCCTTGGCGCACCACCACCCGGTCGACCACCACCTCGATGTCGTGCTTGACCTTCTTGTTGAGCGCCGGCACGGCGTCGAGGTCGAGGAGCACGCCGTCCACCTTGACGCGCTCGAAGCCGTGGCGCCGCAGGTCCTGGAACTCGGCCCGGTACTCGCCCTTGCGACCGCGCGCCACCGGGGCCAGGATCAAGAGCCGCGTGCCCTCGTCCATGGCCATCACCCGGTCCACCATCTGGCTCACGGTCTGGCTTTCGATGGGCAGGCCGGTGGCCGGCGAGTGGGGGACGCCGACGCGCGCGAACATGAGGCGCATGTAGTCGTAGACCTCGGTCACCGTGCCGACCGTGGAGCGCGGGTTCTTGGACGTGGTCTTCTGCTCGATGGAGATGGCTGGCGACAAACCGCCGATGGAATCGACGTCCGGCTTCTGCATGAGCTCCAGGAATTGGCGCGCGTACGCCGACAGGGATTCGACGTAGCGCCGCTGCCCCTCGGCATAAATGGTGTCGAAGGCCAGCGACGACTTGCCGGAGCCCGATAGCCCGGTGATCACGGTGAACGAGTCGCGCGGGATGTCGGCGTCGACGTTCTTCAGGTTGTGCTCGCGCGCACCCCGGATTTCGATCTTGCGCATGGGTTACTCGTGGCGGGTCATGTCGGACTAGTCATGGCGGACTGGCAGCCGCAACCGACCACACATATAGGGGCCGGGCGGCCCTGTAAAGAAGGGCGCCGCCGGCGGCGTTGGCGCTCCCTGTGGCATCCCCGTGGCACTCCCGGTGGCCAGCCATTTCGAATGATGACGTTTTGTCATCATTTGTCATCATTCGGCGTGCTTCCGCCGCGCCGGTGGCGTAGGGAAAAGGGGCACGTCGTGGCTGCCTAGCATGTCGGTGATTCCTGCTTTCGGAGCAAATGGGAATGAGTGCCACGGAACGCTTGACAAAGCAAGAACAAAATGAGAACATTTAATACTGCCCGGCAAGCTGTGGATAACGCGGGGGTTTTGCCGTATGCCGGGGAGCGTGTAGAGTCGCGCCAACATTTTCGCCAGGGGAGGAAGGTGCCATGGCAGGGTCGGTCAACAAGGTCATTCTCGTCGGCAATCTGGGGCGCGACCCGGAAGCGCGCTTTACCCAGGACGGCACCAAGATCGTCAATTTCTCCATGGCCACGTCGGAATCCTGGAAGGACCGCCAGTCCGGCGAGCGCCGCGAGAAGACGGAATGGCACCGGGTGGTGATCTTCAACGAGCACCTCGCCGAGATCGCCGAGAAGTACCTGCACAAGGGCTCCAAGGTCTACGTCGAGGGCCAGCTGCAGACCCGCAAGTGGCAGGGCAACGACGGCGTCGAGAAATACACCACCGAGGTCATCCTCAACCGCTTCCGCGGCGAACTCACCATGCTCGATTCGCGCGGCGAGGGCGGCGGCGGCTATCAGGCGGCGCCGGCGGCGGACGGGCCCGACTACGACGCCGGTGCCGACACGGGTGCGGGCGCGGGCGCGGCCCCGGCCCCGGGCGGCGGCCCCCAGGGTGGCGACCTCGACGACGAGATACCTTTCTAGAGGGCCTCTATGGCACCGCTGTTGCGTTCCAGCGCCGAACGCATCCTCACCACCCACGTCGGTAGCCTGCCCCGGCCACCAGGCGTCGTCGACCTCCTGATGGCGCGGGAGGAAGGCGTGGCGGTCGACGAGGACGCCTTCGAGACGGCCGTCCGCGAGGCGGTGGCGGCGGTGGTGGCGCGTCAGGTCGAGGTCGGCGTCGACACCGTCAGCGACGGCGAGATGGGCAAGGTCTCCTACGTCACCTACATGAAGGAGCGCCTCAGCGGCTTCGGCGGCAGCACGGTGCGTGCAGTGCCGACGGACCTCCTCGACTTCCCCGATTACCCGGCCACCAAGGCGCGGTTGGAGGCGCCGGGGGCGCGCGAGCACAGCCCGGCCTGCGTCGGCCCGGTGGCCATGGAGAACCGCGAGCCGCTGGATAGGGACATCGCGAATTTCCGCGCCGCCGTCGAGGCCAACGGGCCCACCGACGCCTTCCTCACCGCCGGCTCGCCGGGCCTGATCACCGCCATCTACCCGAACCAGCACTACCCGGACTACGAGGCCTATCTCGAGGCGGTCGCCGAGGCCATGCGCGCCGAGTACGAGGCCATTGCCGAGGCCGGCTTCGTGGTCCAGATAGACAGCCCCGACCTGGCCCTGACCCGCCACATGAGCTTCCAGGACCTCACGGACGAGGAATTCCACAAGCGCCTGGCCCAGCACGTGGAGGCGTTGAACCACGCCCTCAGGAGCGTGCCGGCGGAGCGCTCCCGCCTGCACCTGTGCTGGGGCAACTACGAAGGGCCCCACCACCACGACGTAGCCCTGGCGGACATCATCGGCACGGTTCTCGCGGCCAAGCCGCGGGCCATATCCTTTGAGGCCTCGAACCCCCGCCACGCCCACGAATGGCAGGTGTGGGAGGAGGTGAACCTGGGCGATGACAGGATTCTCATCCCCGGTGTCATCGATACGCTGACGAACTTCGTCGAACACCCGGAACTGGTCGCGGAGCGTATCGGGCGCTTTGCTGCCATCGTCGGCCGCGAGCGGGTGATCGCTGGCACTGACTGCGGCTTCGGCACGTTTGCCGGCATCGAGCGGGTGCATTCGGAGATCGCCTACGCCAAGCTCAAAAGCCTGGTCGAAGGGGCAGAAATCGCGTCGAATAGGCTGTGGGGGTGAGAGGGCGGATAGAGGTTAAACTTCGTTAATACGACCCCTGAATTCCCCCAATTTCACCCCCTTTTCGGCGCTCTCCGCCATCGGCCCGTCCGACCCCCCATATTTTGTGGCCTGATCCCCAAAATATGGGGCTTTTTGTTGTACCCAGGTGCGACATATGCTAAATTTGTTCGTCCCTGAGCGGCCTGGGACCGGTCCCCGGCCGTTTTTCGTTATATATCGGATTTTATTGGATAAATTCGCTTGACGACGCCTCCGACGACAACCCCGCCGCGGCCCCAAAATATCGTCCCCGTCACCATCGAGGACGAGATGCAGGGCTCCTACCTCGATTACGCCATGAGCGTCATCGTGAGCCGCGCCCTGCCCGACGTGCGCGACGGGCTGAAGCCGGTGCACCGGCGCATCGTCTACTCCATGCACGAGCAGGGCTACGACTACAACCGGCCCTTCCGCAAATCGGCGCGCATCGTCGGCGACGTCATGGGCAAGTACCACCCGCACGGCGATACCGCCATCTACGATGCCATGGTGCGCATGGCCCAGGATTTCTCCATGCGCCTGCCGCTCATCGACGGCCAGGGCAATTTCGGCTCCATGGACGGCGACCGGGCGGCGGCCATGCGCTACACCGAGGCGCGCCTGGCGCGTTCGGCGCACGCGCTGATCGACGACATCGACAAGGACACCGTCGACTTCCAGGCCAACTACGACGAGAGCGAGCGCGAACCGAGCGTGCTGCCGGCCCAGTACCCCAACCTTCTGGTCAATGGGGCGGGGGGCATCGCCGTCGGCATGGCCACCAACATCCCGCCCCACAACCTGGGTGAGGTGATCGACGCCTGCGGCGCCTATATCGACGACCCCGACATCTCCATCGACGAGATCATCGAGAAATACGTCCCGGCGCCCGACTTCCCGACCGGCGGCATCATCCTGGGCACGGCGGGGGTGGTGTCGGGTTTCAAGGAGGGGCGCGGCTCGGTGGTCGTGCGCGGCAAGACGGCCATCGAGGAAGTGCGCTCGGGGCGCCGCGCCATCGTCATCACGGAAATCCCCTACCAGGTGAACAAGGCGCGCATGGTCGAGATCATCGCCGAGACCGCCCGCGACAAGAAGATCGAGGGCATCGCCGACCTGCGCGACGAATCGGACCGCGACGGCGTGCGCGTGGTGGTGGAGATCAAGCGCGACGCCGAGCCCGAGGTGGTGCTCAACCAGCTCTACCGCTTCACGCCCCTGCAAACCAGTTTCGGCGTCAACATGCTGGCCCTCAACGGCGGCCGGCCGGAGTTGCTGAACCTCAAGGAGATCATCGCCGCCTTCGTCGAATTCCGCGCCGAGGTGATCCGCCGGCGCACCATCTTTGAGCTGGGCAAGGCGCGCGACCGCGCCCACGTGCTGGCCGGGCTCGCCGTGGCGGTGGCCAATCTCGACGAGGTCATCGCCCTCATCCGCAAGGCGCCCGACCCGGCGGCGGCGCGCCACGGCCTGATGGAGCGCCCCTGGCCGGCCGCCGACGTGGCGCCCCTCATCGAACTCATCGACGAGCCCGACCGCAAGGTCGAGGACGGCCACTACCTCCTGTCGGAGACCCAGGCCAAGGCCATCCTGGAGCTGCGCCTGCATCGCCTGACCGGGCTCGAGCGCGACAAGATCGGCGAGGACCTGCGCGAGCTGGGCCAGCGCATCGCCGGGTTTCTGGAGATCCTGGGTTCGCGCCAGCTCCTGTACAAGGTGCTTAAGGACGAGCTGCTGGCCATGAGGGAGCAGTTCGCGACGCCTAGGCGCACGGCGATCGAGGAGGGCGAGTTCTCCCACGACATCGAGGACCTCATCCAGCGCGAGGACATGGTGGTCACGGTGACCAACAGCGGCTACATCAAGCGCGTGCCGCTGTCCACCTACCGGGCGCAGCGGCGCGGCGGCAAGGGCCGCGCCGGCATGCGTACCCGCGAAGAGGACTTCGTCGCCCAGGTCTTCGTGGTCAACACCCACACCCCGGTGCTGTTCTTCTCGTCGACCGGCATCGTTTACAAGCTGAAGGTCTACAGGCTGCCGCTGGGCTCGCCGACGGCGCGCGGCAACGCCATGATCAACCTGCTGCCGCTCAAGGATGGCGAGACCATCACCACCCTCATGCCGCTGCCCGAGGACGAGGAGAGCTGGAACGAGCCCTTCGTCATGTTCGCCACGGCCCAGGGACGGGTGCGGCGCAACCGGCTCGGCGACTTCGTCAACGTCATGGCCAACGGCAAGATCGCCATGAAACTGGACGAAGGCGACAGCCTGGTCGGCGTCAGGACCTGCGCCGAGGACCACGACGTGCTGCTGGCGGCGCGCAGCGGCAAGTGCATCCGCTTCGCCGTTCCCGCCGTGCGCGTGTTCTCGGGGCGCACGTCGGCCGGCGTGCGCGGCATCAAGCTGGCCAAGGGCGACCGCATCATCTCCATGTCCATCCTCCTCCATTCCGAGGCGAGCGCCGAGGAACGGGAAGAGTATCTGGCCGCCTGCAACGCCCGGCGCCGTCTCGAAGGCTCCGACTACACCGGCAAGGCCGACGAAAAGTCCAGCGACGAGGCGCTCGCCCAGCGCCTCGACGAGGCGGCGTTGCGGGCCATGGCGGAAGCCGAGGAATTCATCCTGACGGCCACCGAGAACGGCTACGGCAAGCGCACCTCGGCCTACGAATACCGGGTCGCCGGGCGCGGTGGCCAAGGCATCGCTTCCATCGAGACCTCGGAGCGCAACGGCCCCGTCGTCGCCTCCTTCTGGGTGGACGACGAAGACCAGATCGTCATGGTCACCGACAGCGGACAGATCATCCGCTGCCCGGTGCGCGACATCCGCGTCGCCGGACGGCGCACCCAGGGGGTGACGCTGTTCGATCTTTCCGGCGACGAGCGGGCGGTGTCGGTGACGCGGCTCGCCGACGTCGGCAACGGGAACGCCGATGATTCGGGTGACGATTCTGACGACGATTCGGACGATGAGACCACCGAGTCCACCGACACCAGCGACTCCGGCGCGGCGGCCGGGGAATAGGAGATATCGAGGCCATGGAAAAACCGCGCACCGGGGTCTATCCGGGCACCTTCGACCCGGTGACCAATGGCCACCTGGACATTATTTCGCGGGCCACCCGGGTGGTCGACCGGCTCATCGTCGGGGTCGCCGTCAATGCCGGCAAGGAGCCGCTGTTCTCGCTCGACGAGCGCGTCGCCATGGTCGAGGACGAGGTGGCGGCGCTGGCCAATGGCGATGGCTCCAGGATCGAGGTGCGACCCTTCGCCAATCTGCTCATGCATTTCGTGGAAGAGTGCGGGGCCTCGTTGATCGTGCGGGGCTTGCGCGCCATCTCCGACTTCGAATACGAGTTCCAGATGACCGGCATGAACGCGCGCCTCAACCCGCAGGTGGAGACCCTGTTCCTCATGGCGTCGGACAAGCACCAGTTCATCTCCTCGAAGCTGGTCAAGGAGATCGCCGGGCTGGGCGGCGACATCGCCCAGTTCGTCACTCCCGGGGTGCGCAAGCACCTCATGGAACGGGTCGGAAAGTAGGTTGGCGCCCGGCCAGAAGCCGTTGACCGGGACCGGCGCCGTCCTTAGGTTTCGGACACGCCCATGGGCGCGTAGCTCAGTTGGAAGAGCATCTGACTTTTAATCAGAGGGTCGCAGGTTCGATTCCTGCCGCGCCTACCAATTAAAACAATGGCTTAACGGAAAACCACTAAGTCCTTTTTCTTTACGGGGTAACATATGGGGTAACATTAACAGCAAAATGCCGGCGTCCGACCAGTCAGGAACCTGCAAAAATGCATGGCATCTGCAACCCTTCCTATAACGCCCGCCGCTCCGGTGGTTCGATCCAACACTTGCAACGGTTACCCCCGTGCCGTTGACACGTCGATTTCCGCCCCGGCCCGTGCTATGATCTCTTCGCTCTGGCCCCTGCGCCGAAGGGGGCTGGCATCGCCAGCGAGACGGGAAGTGCGCAACCCCTCCCAGAGCAGCTTTTTCCTACCCCCATTTCGCTCATTTCGGCCTCGCTGCATTGGGACGGTCCCCGGCCGCGCGACTCCAACCTCGGTCTCATTTGCGACCGCCTCGAACACCACGGTATAATGACGGCGCCCGGCCTGTTTCGGACGTTGGGTCGGGGACTTCCCTCGGGAAGGACATCGGCCGCCGGGCATCTCACTTATTCCCGAACCTAAGCAGCTCAAGCACGTAGGGTTCCTCGCAAGCCTGGCGGTCTAGATGCTCGGGCCGGTCGGCTTGTAGCTACAAGCTGTCGTGAATACCTGAGGCGTCATACGTCCGTTGTTGAACGCTAAGCGGACATTGGAGGCACTGACGTCCGCTTTCCCCGTGAAAGCGGACATAGTGTCAACGGCGGAGCAAAATCAGTCCAAAAGGCGGAGTAAAACTCTACCACTTTGATGTTTACTCCGACGCGATGTTGCGGGTTGTCCCGGTAGTCCATAGGAGGGACCCGCGTTGCTTCGTGTAG
>JASLQF010000061.1 GCA_030744625.1 Rhodospirillales bacterium | reverse complement strand
TTTTCCGCCATTTCCTCGGGCGTCGGCTCGCGGCCGATCTCGTGCAGCATCTGACGCGACGTGCGCACCAGTTTGTTGATCGTTTCGATCATGTGCACGGGAATGCGGATGGTGCGCGCCTGGTCGGCGATGGAGCGCGTGATGGCCTGGCGGATCCACCAGGTGGCATAGGTCGAGAACTTGTAGCCGCGGCGGTACTCGAACTTATCAACCGCCTTCATCAGGCCGATGTTGCCTTCCTGGATCAAATCGAGGAACTGCAGCCCGCGGTTGGTGTACTTCTTGGCGATCGAGATGACGAGGCGCAGATTGGCTTCGATCATTTCCCGCTTCGCCTTGGCGGCCTCGCGCTCGCCCTTCTGCACGGTGGCGACGATGCGGCGGAACTCGCCCACCGGCAGTCCCGCCTCGGCCGAGATTTCGGCCACCGCCTGGCGGATGACCTTGATGTCGTCGCCGTGCTTGGCCGAAAAGTTCTTCCACGCCTTGTTCGACAGCCGCGAGATGCGGCGCCGCCACCCAGGGTCGAGTTCGCTGCCGAAATAGTGCTCCAGGAAGTCCTCGCGCTTGACCTTGCAATTGATGGCCAGGCGCAGGAGCTTGCCCTCAAGGCCGATCAGCGCCCGGTTGAGGTCATAGAGCTGTTCCACCAATTGCTCGATGCGCGCGTTGTTGAGGTGGACGTTCTCCATCAGCTCGACCATCTCGTGGCGCAGCTTGGTGTAGCGCCGCTCCTGCGAGGTGCTCAGGTTGTCGCCCTTCTGCATGGCTTCCAGGCGCAGCATCTGAAGCCTGTGCAATTTGGTGTGGGTGGAAGTGATTTTCTCGAAGGTCTCGATGACTTCGGGCTTGAGCTTTTCTTCCATGACGGCCAGGGTCAGATTGATCTCTTCCGCCTCGCCGTCGGCGTCGTTCGAACCATCACCCGGCGTCGACCCATTATCCTTGCCGTCTTTGCCGTCCCCGCTCGCCCCGCTCGCCTTGTCGGTCTTGATTTCCTTTGTTTCCTGGCCGTCCGTTGCCGCCGCCCGGTCCTTGCTGTTGCCGCCGTCCTGTGCTCCGGCCTCGGTTTCGTCGGTCTTGGCCGTCTGGGCGTCGCCGTTGCCGGGACCGCCGCCGTAGGTGGTCTCCAGGTCGATGATGTCGCGCAGCAGCATTCGCCCTTCGGCGAGCATGTCATGCCACATGACGATGGCGCGAATGGTGAGGGGGCTTTCGCAAATGCCCCCAATCATCATTTCGCGGCCCGCCTCGATGCGCTTGGCGATGGCGATCTCGCCCTCGCGCGACAACAGCTCGACACTGCCCATCTCGCGCAGATACATGCGCACCGGGTCGTCGGTGCGGCCCAGATCGTCCTCGTTGACGTTGCCCGCCGGGGCGGCTGCCTCCTCGACGACTTCGGCCTTTTCGCCCTGCTCTTCGGTTTCCTCGCTCTCGACGACGTTTACTCCCATCTCCGAGAGCATGACCATGGTGTCCTCGATCTGTTCCGAAGACACTTGGTCGGGCGGCAGGGCCGCGTTCAGTTCCTCATAGGTGACGTGGCCCCGTTCCTTGCCGCGCGCGATCATCTTCTTGACCTTGGCGCCAAGCGTGTCCAGAAGCGGCCCTTCCGTTCGTTCTTCCCGGGTATCCTCGGCTTCGGCCGTACTCGTCCCTTTGCTCGCCATATTCCCCGATCTTCCTGTCAACTGCGGTAGCGGCACCTGTGCGGGGCCCCCCGTCAAAGTGCCGTATCCTAGACCCCCGCCGGCCAAACGAAAATGGCGTGGTCACCCAACCACGCGCCCGACCGTCCGACCAAGGCCGCCATAATAAATTGTTATGCCTCAAGTGGCGTCCAAAGCCCGTTCTGTCAAGGGTTATATCCGGTTCCTCGTCTTTCGGTCCACCCGGTCGAAGGGGTTGGGGGGAAGGCTGACTCATGGCACCGCAACGGAGTTTCAGGTCAGGGAGTGCGCCTTCGGGGCGGCGCCACCTCGGGCTCCTCGCTTTCGGGTTTGTCTTGCGACGCCTTGATCAAAGCGCGCTGGCGCTGCCAGTCCTCGTCGGAATAGCCTTCGGCGCCGACCGTCCTGCCGGCTTCGATCTGGGCGCGCACGGCGCTGTCTTGGAGAAGGGCGAAGTTTTCGTTCCAGGTGGCGCGTACCTGGTCCGCCGACGCCGCCGACCCGATAAGGCGGTGGCGGCTGATGAGAGGATCGCCGAAAAGGCCGCGCAGGGTCGCGGCGTGCCCGCGTTCCCTGAGCGCTTCCCTGACGCGGTGGGAATCGAGTTCCTGGCCTTCGTTGATCACCGTGATCAGGTCCTGGCGCAGCGCGTCCAGGGGACCGTCCGAATAGGCGACGGAGCCCAGGTCTTCCTCGAAATGGTCGAAAAGACCCAGATGGTTGATGACGATGGCGATGAGTACGCGCTGGGCAAGAAGCAGGGAATCGACGTGGATTGCCGCCTCGACGCCGGTCGCGGTCGTCGTCGGCTGGCGCCGTCCGGCGCCGCGCAGCTCGCGCCACAGGCGGTCCTTGAAGGCGGACAGGAAATGGCTTCGCACGGTGGCGTCGTCGATGCGCAGGGCATGCTTTTTGAGCCGATCGTCCAGCGCCGCGCATTCCTCGGGTGTCTTGATGTTCCGCCCTCCGCTTTCAAGCAGCCACAAGGCGTCGGAAAGCGGCATGGCGGCGGCCAGGGTGCGCGCCAGGGCGTCCCGTCCCTGGCCCTCGATCAGGCTGTCGGGGTCCTCGCCTTGGGGCAGGATGGCGAAGCGCAGACTGAACCCGGGTTTGAGCAGGGGCAGGACGCGTTCGGCGGCGCGCGCCTGGGCCCGCGCCCCGGCGGCGTCGCCGTCGAAGCACACCACCGGTTCGGGCGCCAAGCGCCACAAGAGGGTGATTTGATCTTCGGTCAGGGCGGTGCCGAGTGGCGCCACGGCGGCCTCGAAACCGGCCCGGTTGAGGGCGATGACATCCATGTAGCCCTCGGCAACCACGACCTCGCCCGATTTATGCGCCGTCGGCGCCGCCTGGGCCAGTCCGTAGAGCACGCGCCCCTTGTTGAACAGGGGCGTGTCGGGCGAATTAAGATACTTGGGCTCGCCCTCGCCTAGGATGCGCCCGCCGAAGGCAATCGTGCGCCCGCGCTTGTCGGTGATCGGGAACATGATGCGGCGGCGGAAATAATCGAAGGGATCACGCCCGTCGTCGGGGCGCTTCATCAGGCCGGCGGCGACAAGCTGGTCCTCATCGATGCCGGCCCGCGCCACGGCGCCCTTCAGCGCGCCGCGGGTGTCGGGGGCGAAGCCGAGACCGAAGCGGGCGATGATCGGGTCGTCGAGACCACGGCCGCGCAGGTAATCGAGCGCCGCCTTGCCTTCGGGCATGCGAAGGGCGCGGGCATAGAAGGCGGCGGCGGCCTCCATGACCTCAAACAGGGTTTGTCGGCGGCGCGCCCGTTCGCGTTCCTCAGGGCTGTCGACGGGCACTTCCATGCCGGCCTCGGCGGCCAGGCGCTCGACCGCCTCGGGGAACGACAGGCCCTCGGTCTTCATGACGAAATCGATGGCGCTGCCGTGCTCGCCGCAACCGAAGCAATGGTAGAAGCCCTTTTCCTCGTTGACCGTAAACGACGGC
>JASLQF010000060.1 GCA_030744625.1 Rhodospirillales bacterium | reverse complement strand
AGATAAAGGTCCACGGTGTACATCCTCACACCTTCCATCCCGAAAAGGATCGAAGGCTACAGGTGGCAGAGTTTTGCTCCGCCCGCGGCTGGTCAAATCCCGCCGCTTCCGTGGACTAGTTTGTCACCGCCCGATACACGTCCTCGACAACCAGATCAAACGGGTCGTCGAGGCCAAGAAAATCAAGCACTATCAACCGGTCTTTTCCATCAACACCAAATTCTGGTGGCGCCACCGGGTCTGACCCGTCTCCACGCGGTCAGAGCAGGGGCCGGGAGACGGCGTCCGGGCCCTCCGCCTCGTGACGCTGCGCGCCGATAACCGCGATGGCGCTCATATTGACGATGCCGCGCGCCGTAACCGAAGGGGTCAGGACGTGAGCCGACTTCGCGGTTCCGACCAGGATCGGCCCCACCGGGAGTCCGTCGCCGAGGACCTTGAGCATGTTGAAGGCGATGTTGGAGGCGTCCAACGTCGGCATGACGAGGAGGTTGGCGGTCCCTGTGAGGCGGGAGTTGGGGAAGATTCGCTGGCGGATATTCTCGTTGAGGGCCGCGTCGGCCGGCATTTCCCCTTCCACCTCGAGGTCGGGAAACCGTTCGCGGAGAATGCGCACCGCTTGGCGTGACTTGGCGGTTTCCGGCGTGTTCGCCGAACCGAAGGCCGAATGGGAAAGCAACGCGACTTTCGGCGTGATCCCGAAGCGCCGCATCTGTTCGACCGACAGCTCGGTCATTTCGACGAGTTCCTCGGCGGTCGGGTTTGGCGTCACGTGGGTATCGCACAGAAAGATGGTTCCCTTGGGCAGAATCACGATGCTGAGCGCCGAGACGTCGCGGCGTCCTTGCTCGAGGCCGATCACGTTCATGATGTAGCGCAGGTGCCAGGCGAATTGCCCATAGGTCCCGCACAGCATCGCGTTGGCCTCGCCGCGGCGCAGCATGAGCGCGGCGATGGCCGTGGTGTTGGTGCGGACGATGGTGCGGGCATCGTCCGGGGAGACACCGTTGCGTTCCATCAGTTGGTGATAGTCCTCCCAATATTCCTTGTAACGGGGGTCGTTCTGGGGATTGACGAGTTCGATATCCCGGCCGGCGCGAACGCGCAAGCCAAGCCGCTCGATGCGCGCCTCGACCACGTCGGGGCGCCCCACCAGGATGGGTTCGGCGATGCCTTCGTCGACCACCGTTTGCACGGCGCGCAGCACGCGCTCGTCCTCGCCCTCGGCAAAAACCAAGCGCTTGGGGGCCTGGCGCGCGTGTTCGAAGACCGGCTTCATGAGCAGCCCGGAACGGAAGACGAATTGGCCGAGACGCTCCTTGTAGGCGTCGAAGTCCTCGATGGGGCGGGTTGCCACCCCGCTGTCCATCGCCGCCTTGGCGATGGCCGGGGCGATTTCGACGACCAGGCGCGGGTCGAAGGGCTTGGGGATGAGGTATTGGGGGCCGAACTTGAGGTTTTCGCCGGCATAGGCGAGGGCCACGATCTCCGAGGATTCGGCCATGGCCAGATCGGCGATCGCCTTGACGCAGGCGAGCTTCATTTCCTCGTTGATGGTGGTGGCGCCGCAATCGAGGGCGCCGCGGAAGATGAAGGGAAAGCAAAGGACGTTATTGACCTGATTAGGGTAATCGGAGCGGCCGGTAGCCATCACCACGTCGGGCCGTGCCGCCATCGCCTCCTCCGGCTCGATCTCGGGATTGGGATTGGCGAGTGCCAGGATCAAGGGCCGCTCGGCCATGCGTTTGACCATGTCCGGGGTGAGGACACCAGGGGCCGAAAGGCCGAGGAACACGTCGGCGCCGTCGATGACGTCGTCGAGGGTGCGCGCCTTGGTGTCGATGGCGTAGCGTTCCTTGTGGGGGTCCATCTCCTTCTTGCGGCCGCGGTATACGACACCGACGCGGTCGACCAGGGTGACGCGATCCGCCTTGAGGCCCATGCTGATCATGAGGTCGAGGCAGGCGATGCCGGCGGCGCCGCCGCCGGTCGATACCAGCGAGATTTCGTCGAGCGACTTGCCGACGACCCGCAACCCGTTGAGCAGCGCCGCCCCGGTGACGATGGCCGTGCCGTGCTGGTCGTCGTGAAAGACGGGAATGCTCATGCGCTTGCGCAGTTCCCGCTCGACCTCGAAGCACTCGGGCGCCTTGAAGTCCTCCAGATTGATGGCGCCGAAGGTGGGCTCCAGGCTGGCGATGATATCGACCAGCTTGCTCGGGTCCGTCTCGTCGATCTCGATGTCGAAGACGTCGATCCCGGCAAACTTCTTGAAGAGCACGGCCTTGCCCTCCATCACCGGCTTCGCGGCGAGCGGGCCGATGTCGCCGAGTCCGAGCACGGCGGTGCCGTTCGATATTACGGCGACCAGGTTGGCGCGGGTGGTGAGGGAGGAGGCTTGCGCTTCGTCCTCGACGATCTCCAGGCACGCCGCGGCGACGCCCGGCGAATAGGCGAGCGCCAGGTCGCGCTGGTGGGCCAGGGGCTTGGTGGCGACGATCGAAAGTTTGCCGGGTTGCGGCAATCGGTGGTAATCGAGGGCCGCCTCGTCCAAAGCGTCTGACATCGCCATCCCCCTCTTTTCGTCCCTTTCCACTGTCGAGAGGAAAGGTACAGGCAGTGCGGGTCCTTGGGAAGGGCACCACCATCGGCCGGGCGCAACGCTCTTGACGGGCCGGGGGTGTGTTTCACACCCGCGCCGGCGTCCGGGCGCGGCGCCGAGAGGGTCAGAGAAGGAGGTAACGGAGCATGGCGGTACATTTCAGCGGCGAGGAATTGGCCGGGCGACGGGCGCGCGCCGTGGCGTCGATGGCCGAACACGGTCTGGACGGACTTCTCATGTTCCGCCAGGAAAGCATGTACTACCTGACCGGCTACGACACGTTCGGTTACGTGTTTTTCCAGTGCCTTTATCTTGGCGCCGACGGAACCATGACCCTGCTCACACGGGCGCCCGATCTGCGTCAGGCGCGCCATACCTCGGTGATCGAGGATATTCGCCTCCGGGTAGACGCAGAGGACGCCGATCCGGCGCGCCAGCTTCGCGGCATCCTCGAGGAGCACGGCTGCCGGGGTCGCCGCCTCGGTGTCGAGTGGGAGGCCTATGGGCTCACCGCCCGCAACGGACAAAGGTTGACGGCGGCGCTGGAGGGCTTTTGCGCCCTCGAGGACGCCTCCGAGCTGGTCAGCCGCCTGCGCGTCGTCAAGAGCCCCGCCGAGCTGGCCTACGTGCGCCGCGCGGCCGAGCTTGCCGACGACGCCCTCGACGAAGCCAACCGTCTCGCCCAGCCCGGCGCCTTCGAGGGCGACATCCTGGCCGCCATGCACGCCGCCGTCTTCCGCGGCGACGGCGCGCCGCACTCCGCGGGAGACCCGGCAAATTTCTTGCGTCGTCGTCTCCAGGGGCCCATTCGGTCGGCAAATGCGAAAAAAGTCACGGTTGTGACATTTTCGTCACGAAGGCAAACGAGGCGTCGGCGCAATTCGTCCGAATGCCCATGCTCCGTCCTCAGCCGGTTCGATTGGATATCTAATAACTAATTGAAAACATGCAATAAACCAGATGCCGACGGAAGTATGCCGACCCCTTGCCAGGCTTTGCGGGAAGTGGATTCACGGTATCGGATGGCCCCGTTGGGACGTGGCGCGCGGCCGGAATCGATGGATTTTGGCCATTATGGGGACTTGCGCGGCCAGAAAGGAATTGAAAGGCGACTCGGGTTGTTGCCATTATCCGCGTCAGCAGACACGGGGAACCGCTAAATCCGTCGTACTTGAGAAAACTTAATCCCGTGGCGTCGTTGCGGAATGGTCCGAGTGGCGCAAAGAGTTTGAGAAAGATTGTTCTAAGATCAAATGCGGCGGAATACGAAACGAAAAGCAACGGCGTTTTGGCTACAATTGAGAGGGAAGAAAGAGATGGCATCGAAAAAATATAACGTTGCCCTACTCGGTTCGGTTACCGCGGCGGCCATGATGGCGGCCGGTCCGGTGCTGGCCGACGAGGTCAGCGACCTTAAGGCGCAGATCGAAGCTCTGTCCCAAAAGGTCCAGCAGATCGAGACGCAACAGGCGCAGCCGGCGGTGATTCCGGCCAACGTGGTGACGGGCGGCGACTTCGGCGGCTCGTACAAGCTTCCGGGCTCGAACACCTCGTGGAAGTTCGGCGGTTACGTCAAGCTCGACGCGATCTACGATTTCGACCAGCAGGCCGGCGACCAGAGCGGCGGCATTGTCGAAGACTCGTTGACCACCCCGGTCGATCAGGACACCGGCCACTTCCAGATGAGCGTGCGTCAGACCCGGTTCAGCTGGGACTCCCGTACGGCGACCGAGGAATTGGGCTCCGTGCGTGCCTATCTGGAGATGGACTTCAACGACAGCGACAGCGCAACCGAGACGGTCAGTAACTCGCACAACCCCCGTCTTCGCCAAGGTTACGTGAGCTTTGGCGCATGGAGGTTTGGTCAGTCGTGGAGCACCTACCACGATCTCGGGGCGTTCGCCGAGAGCATCGACTTTGGTGGCCCGGTTGGCGGCATCCTCATGCGTCAAGCCGAGATTCGCTACACCACGAAAATCGGTGGGAACTCGCTCAACCTGGCGATCGCCAACCCGCAAAACCGCATTGGTGGTGGCACGTCGACGAGCGGCGAGCGTGACCGTCTGCCCGACTTCATCGGCCGCATCAGCCGCGGCGGCGATTGGGGGCACGTGTCTCTCGCCGGTGTCGTGGAATACATGACGGCCGAGACCGGCGAAGCCGGCGGCGGTACCGACGACAATGCGTTGGGTTGGGCCCTGAGCCTTGGCGGTCGTATCAACACGATGGGCAAGGACAACTTCAGGTGGCAGGTCAACGGCGGCGATGGCAGTCAACGCTATGGCCCGTTGGAGGCCGTCAACCAGGGTGCGAACAACGTTTACGACACCGCCACCAACAAGATCGACACCGTCAAGAGCGTTGGTGGCTACATGGCTTACCAGCATCACTGGAACAGCAAGTGGCGTTCCAACCTGATCCTTGGTGGGTGGAGAGCCAACAACCCGGGTGCCGCAGCCAACACGGTGGGTAAAAACTCCGAGTCGCTGCATGCCAACGTGATCTTCAATGCAACCTCGAAGACCAACATCGGTCTTGAGTACCAAATCAAGTCCGCGACAGCCGAGAACGGAGATACCGGCACGATGAGCCGCCTCCAGTTCATGGTTCAGCACAGCTTCTGATCGAAGCTTCGTTACGACGAGACTTTGGGCCGGCCCGTTTTCGGGCCGGCCCTTCTCGTTGTCCGTTGCCCCGGTCCTTGACGGGAGCGAGCGGCGGCCCATGAAGGCTTTCAAATTATTCTTGTGCGGGATGGTGCTGGTCCTTGCCGGCTGTGCCGACGCGGCGCCGCCGCCACCGGTCACCCTCACCTATCCCTACGCGATCGAGGAAGGCGCCCGCTTCGAGGGCCACCGGCGCCTGGCCGAACGGGTCGCCGGGAGCTACGTGCGGGTCCTCGTCTACGCCGACAGCACCGACGAGGGCATCGCCATCGTCAACGGCGCCAGCGGCGCCATCGTCGACGCACGGGGCTACGTGGTGACGCCGGCGCACATCGCCAAGAACTCTCGTTTCAAGGCAAGGGTGACGACCATGGACGGTCGCGAGCGACCGGCCACCATCGTGCACGTCGCGCCCGGGCGCGAGCTGGCGCTCCTCAGGATCGATCCCTTTCCGGGCATGCAGGTGGCGCGCCTGGCGGACTCGGGAATTATGCCAGCCGGCTGGCCCGTGGTCAGCATCGGCACCCCCAACAACAGGAAGGGGGTGGTCACCGTAGGCATCGTCGCCAACCCGCGCCGCGGCCTGCGCATCGAATACGGAGAGTACGGCTACGACAACGCCATCGAGCTGCGCATGGAGGTCGAGCCCGGCCATTCCGGCGGGCCGGTCTTCGACGTGCAAGGCCGGCTTATCGGCATGGTCGCCAGCTTCGGCCTCGGCGATACCCGGCTCGTTCCCTATGTCTCGACCATGAACGCCTATGCCGTGCCGGCGGCGGCCATCGCCGCCTTTGTGGAAGAAGTGCGCCCATAGGCGGCGGCACTTCTGCAGGCGGGGACGCGTCCGTTAGTCCACGCCGGCCTTTATGATTTTGGTCAAGGGCTCCAGGTGCGTCCTGTAGGGCTTCCAACGGTCGATGGCGCTCGAGTAGATGGGCCGTCTGACATCGGTCGAACTCAACGTGAAGACGGGGCGCGGAGTCTCGTGGAACGACAGGCACCCGTCCTCCCATTCAAGTCCGCAGAAATCGAGGATGCGCCTGGTCTCGGGCTTTTGGTCGGCGACGAGCCGCTCATAGTGAACGTCTAGCACGGCCCCGGGGAGCACCCTGTGCCAATGGTCCATGAGGCCTTCGTACAGCCGTTGGTACCGTCCCAGGTCGACCAATGAGTAGGTGAAGTCCAGTGATCCGACAAAGAGTTGTTGATAGCAGGAAAAGCACGTGTCCAACGGATCGCGCACGCAGTTGATGATTTTCGCCCCGGGCAGGATTAGGCGAATGAGTCCGACATGCCAAAAATTGAGGGTCGTTTTGTCGGTGATGCGTGGGGATTCCGGGGCGCCGGTGCGCACCGCATCGACGTAGCTCCGGCCGAGACGGGATAGCGAATCGGAATCCGTTTTGGGCACCGCTTCGGGGAATTCGAGGCCGCCGGCGCCTGGTTCTCTCATTCCTTCCACGACGCGATCCAATTCGTTCAACTCGCCGCCGCCGAACACCTCGGAGTGACTGGCCAGGATCTGCTCGACCAGCGTGGTGCCGGAGCGCGGCATGCCGACGATGAAGATCGGAATATCGGATGGACAGCCTTGGCCGTCCCGCGCCGCCAGCAATGCAGGGTCGAACACGGCCTTGATCCGGTCCGCCCGCTCCTCGTCCTTCGCGATGTCGTAGTCGATCGAGTTCCGCTTCAGTCGGTTGGCCTCGCTCATGTGGGCGAAGGCCCGGTCACATTCCCCCAAATCGTCGTAGATCTTGGCGAGGGCGAAATTCAGGTGCATGCCCTGTTCGTCGCCGAGGGACGGGTCGGACAACTGGTTTTCCATCGCCTGAACGTCATCGTCGACGGACTCATAAGTTTTCAGGCTGGCGAGATACTGATAGGCGTCGGCCATCGTGGGTTGGGCCGATATGGCCCGCCTGTAGGCCGCTTCGGATTCCTCCAGTTTGCCGAGCGCCTTGAGGACGTTGCCGAGATTAAGGTTGGTCGTGGCATCGGCCGGGTCGATGGCGAGAGCGGCGCGGTAAGCTTCCTCCGCCTCGCTTGGCCTGCCCATGGCCTTGAGCACGATACCCATGCACACGTGGGCATCGGCGGAGTCGGGTTTGGCATTCACGGCCGCCTGCAGCATCCCGATCGCCTGCTCCGCTTCGCCCAGTTCGAACGCCGCCAGTCCACCGATTTGCAGCGCCTCCGGATGGTTGGGTTCGACCTCCGTGATCTTGCCGGAGAGTTTCATCGCCTCCCTGAAGCGGCCCGCCTGAAAGGCGGCGACGGCGTGTCCCATCAGGTTTTGAAGAGACGGCGTGTCCCGGTGGCCCGCCCCTGGCGTGCGTCCCCCGCTAGCCTTGCGCTTCCTTCGTTTCATCGCTCGGTCGATGTCCGGTCTACTAGTTTTCTCAAGACGACATGCCTTCGTCGGTGGGGGCTTGATCGGCGACCGACAGGTAGTGGACGCTGAACAGGTCCCGGGCATCCGTCCACGCCTTGACGGGGGTGAATCCGGCGCGCCGGGCCAGGTCGCGGAATTCGTCGACGCCGTACTTGTAGGAATTTTCGGTGTGGATGGTTTCTCCCTCGGCGAACGCGAACGTCCGGCCGGCCACCTCGGCGGTCTGGGCGCGGGTGCTCACCAGATGCATCTCGATGCGGCCTTCGCGCGCGTCGTAAAAGGCGTGGTGGCGAAAGGCGCCAAGCTCGAAGGTGCCGCCCAGCTCATTGTTGACGCGGGCCAGCAGGTTGACGTTGAAGGCGGCGGTGACGCCTTGGACGTCGTCATAGGCGGCGTTCAGGATCTTCTCGTCCTTCTTGAGATCGATGCCGATCAGCATGGCACCGCCGGGTCCGACCACGCGCGCCGCCGTGGCCAGGAAGGCGACCGAGTCCTCCGGCGTGAAATTTCCGAGGCTGGAGCCGGGGAAGAAGGCGATGCGCCGGCCCGGGCCGCCGGTTCCCACGTCCGGCACCTCGAAGGGCTGGGTGAAGTCGGCGCACACCGCGTGAACGGCGAGCCCCGGCCGGTCCTCGGCCAGGGCGGTTGTGGCTTCCAGCAGATGTTCCCGTGAAATATCGACGGCCGCGTAGGCGGCCGGATCATCCAACGCATCGAGCACGATACGCATCTTCTCGCTGGAGCCGGTGCCGTACTCGATGAGGAAGCACCCGGGTCCGGCCAGGGCGCCGAGCTGCGGCGCCAGATCGCGCAACAGGGCTGTCTCCGTGCGCGTCGGGTAGTATTCGGGGAGCCCGCAGATCTCCTGAAAGAGGTCCGAGCCGCGCTCGTCGTAGAAGTACTTGCAGGGAATGTTCTTGGGCTCCTCGCCAAGCCCCCTCAGCACGTCGGCGCGGAAGTCCGCGAGTTCGGGGGCGAGGTCGTCGAAGGAGGCGAGGGCGGTGGGCCGGGGCATGATTGTCCGGGATACTACACGGCGCAGGTGCGGAAACCCGCCAACACGTCGCGGCGTTCGGGGCCGAAGTAGTTGCGGTAGGCGCCGCTGATCATGCGCCCCCGCGTCACCCAGCAGCCGCCCCTGAGGACCTTGGTGATCGCGAACAGGGGCTCGGAATATTCCCTGTAGGCGTCGGGCGAAAACCCGGGGAAGCCCCCGAAGGTGTTGCTCGTCCACTCCCAGACATTGCCGATCATCTGGCGGCAGCCGAAGGCGCTGTCGCCGAGGGGGCGGGCCGCCACGTCGATGCAGCCCATGGCGCGGCCGTCGAGGTTGGCGCGGTCTCCGTCCGGCTCTTCGTCTCCCCATGGGAATCGGCGCTTGCCGGGGGCCAGCGCCGCGCCGCCGGGCGCCGGCTCGCCAAGCGCCGCGGCCTCCCATTCGGCCTCGCTCGGCAGCCGGCGTCCGGCCCAGCGGCAGTAGGCGTTGGCCTCGTACCAGTTGACGTGGATGAGCGGCTGGTGGGGGGCCAGGGGAAACGTTTCGGCGAAGCGTCGCATGCCCCAGGAGCCGGGGCCGTCCGCCACCCAGTATACGGGGTGTTCGGCGTCCGCTTCCTGGCGCCATTTCCAGCCGTCGTCGTCCCAAAGCTGGCGCCGTCCGTAGCCGCCGTCGTCCACGAAGGCGGCGAACTCGGCGTTGGTGACCGGGGCGCGGGCGATGCGAAAGGGCTGGAGGGTCACTTCATGGGCCCATTTCTCGTTGTCGAACCAGAAAGGCGCGTCCTCGGTGGTGCCGAGCGTATAGGCGCCCCCCGGCACCTCCACGTCGCCGGGGAGCGCCCCGGCGCCAGCGTCGTCGCCCGGCCCCTCCTTGGCGAGGGCGAAGTCGGGTTTGTCGTAAGCCAGGGTCTGGCGCGTCCAGGTGTAGGCCTCGGTATGCATGTCCTCGTGGAAGGTGGTGAGTTGGTAGAGGTAGCTTTCCTCGGGGCTCGCCATGTCGCGCCCGGCGAAGCGTCCGAGCACCGCCTCGAGGACCCGCCCCATGTATTCGAGGATGCCGTCGAGGGATACCAGAGGCAGGTCCCAGCGCGTCTCGTGGTGGATGGCGATGGAATCGTACAGGTCGTCGCCGTTGGCCAGGAAGGACGGGCGGCCGTCGAGGTTTCTCAGGATGAATTTCTCGTGAAACCACGCCGCGTGGCCGAATTCCCATACGGGGGGATTGACGATCGGCAACTTGGGGCCGATAAGCTGATCGCCTTCGAGCCCCCGGACCAGCTCCAGGGTGCGCGCGTGGGCGTCGCGCATGATGGCGTCGAGATGGGCGGTGGAGACGGGCCTAGTCATGGAATTCCCCCAATGGAAGCAGCGCCATGAAGATTAGCCTGATTACCCCGGCCAAAAAACAGTCCCGTACCGGCAACCGCACGACGGCCGTGCGTTGGGCCGCCATCCTGCGGCGCCTCGGACACCGGGTCGCGGTCTCCGATGTTTACGACGGCGCCCCGGCCGACATGATGGTGGCGCTGCACGCGTGGCGCAGCGCCGAGGCGATCGAGCGCTTTCGCGGGCTCTATCCCGACCGACCCTTGGTCGTTTCGCTGACCGGCACGGACATCTACCGGTTCCAGAAGAGCCACCCCGGGATCACGACCCGTTCCATGGAACTGGCCGACGCCCTGGTGTGCCTCCATGACCAGGTCCATCGGGATATTCCCTCCCGCTTCCGCGCCAAGCTCCACGTCATCCACCAATCGGCGAAACCGCTGCCCGGGCGATCCGCGCCGGCCAAACGGAACTTCAACGTTTGCGTCATCGGTCACCTAAGGGAGGAAAAGGACCCCTTGCGCGCCGCCCTCGCGGCGAGGCGCCTGCCCGAGTCTTCGCGCATTCGCGTGGTTCACGCCGGCAAGGCCATCGACAGCTCGTGGGCCCGCAAGGCCGAGGCCGAGGTGGCCCGCAATGCGCGCTACCGATGGCTGGGCGACGTTCCCGGATGGCGGGTGCGCCGCCTCATGGGTCGGTCGCGCCTGATGGTCATCAGCTCGCGTATGGAAGGGGGGGCCAACGTGGTCTCGGAGGCCATCGTCGCCGGCTTGCCGGTGATCGGCTCCGACATCGCGGGCAACGTCGGGCTTCTCGGCGGGGACTACCCCGGCACCTACCCGGTCGAGGACACCGACGCCCTGCGGTACCTGCTGGAGCGGGCCGAAGGCGATCCGGGTTTCCTGGGGACACTGAAAAGGCATTGCCGGGAGCGCCGCTTTCTATTTCGTCCTGGGGCCGAATTCGCGGCCTGGAAGGAACTCGTCGCCCGCCTCACGTCACCAGGGTGACGGGTTCCAGGTGGTTGCCCTCGGGTTTCACGCGGCCGATGATGGCTGCCCGCGCGTATCCCAGGCTCTTGAGCTCGGCGAGGCAGTCCTCGACCTCGGTCTCGGGTACGCTGGCGAGCAGCCCGCCCGCCGTCTGCGGATCGAAGAGCAGGGGATAGAAGCGGTGCTCGGCGGCCCCATCCAGGTCGCGGATGGCGCGGCGCAGGCGCACGTTGGCCGGCTGCAAGGAACTGAACACCCCGGCGCGCAGGGTTTCCTCGGCGCCGTCTAGGACAGGCAGGGCGTCGAGCTCGAGTTCCACGTCGACACCCGAGGGGCCCGTCATCTCGACGAGATGGCCGAGCAGTCCGAACCCGGTGACGTCGGTACACGCGGTGGCTTGCCGGGCGAACAGACAGAGAGCCCCCTCCCGGTTCGATTGCACCATCGAGGACAGCGCCGCCTCGATCCAGCGGCCCTTGGCACCGCCGGTCATGTCGGCGGCGAAGAGGGTCCCGGTGCCCAGCGCCTTGGTCAGGATCAGGTGGTCGCCCGGGCGCATTCCGCTTTTGCGCAGAATGCGATCGCGGTCCGCCAACCCATTGATGGAAAACCCTAAACCGAGTTCCGCGCCCTCGCTGGTGTGGCCGCCGACGAGCGCCGTACCCGACTCTCTCAATACCTTCTCGGCGCCTGCCATCATGGCGAACAGGTCGGCCTCCACCTTGCCTTCTAGACCGTAGGGGACGGTGGCGATGGCCAATGCCGACTGCGGCTCGGCCCCCATGGCAAAGATATCGCCGAGGCTGTGGTTGGCGGCGACCTGTCCGAACACGTAGGGGTCGTCGATGAAGGCCCGGAAGTAATCCACCGTGTGTACCATGACCTTGCCGGCGGGCACCTCGACGACGGCGGCGTCGTCGGGTTCGTGGAGGCCAATGATCACGTCATCGCGCTGGGCCGGCTGGAGCGGCGCCAGGGCACGTCCGAGCACCGTGCTCCCCACCTTGGCGCCGCAGCCGCCGCAGCGCATGGCGATGGCGGAAATCTCCTTGATGGCGCTGGCATCGGCCAGTCCGGAGGCGATGTCGACCTCTTCGTCGGTCTCCATGTCGGGAAGTTCGCCGTACTTCCGCATGAACCGGCGGTCGATCCAATCCTTCCAGCGCCACACCCATCTCCCCTCAACCGTCCAGCCGGAGCGCGAAGCCACCGCGTTCTTGTCGCCGGTGCTGACGATGGTGAGAAACACTTTCTGGGGCGCGAAGGGTTTCAAGGGCCGGCCGACCAGCGCCCGGCGCAGGTTATCGGTGAGAGGAGGCCCCTGGCGCACGGCGAAGACGCCGGCCTTGGGTCGCGGGTGATCGACGACGGCGGCGATGTCTCCGGCGGCGAAGACTTCCGGGTGCGAAGTGGATTGCAGGGTATCCTTGACTTGGATGAATCCCTCGGCGTCGACGTCGAGGCCGGTTTTCGCGAGCCACGAGGCGGCGCCAGCGTCGGTCACCCAGAAGATCTCGTCGAGGGGAAGGCGGCCGCCGTCGGCATACAGTACGTCACTGGCTTCCACTTCGGTCACGTCCCGGCCGGTGTGCACGACGACGCCGCGCTTGGCGAGGGTGCGGTGGAATTTCTCGCGGGCCGTACGGTTGAAGGCCGGCAGGATCATTTCCGCGTTCGATATCAAATGAAATTCCAAGTGGTCGGCATCGCGGCCCTGCTCGGCCAGCAGGTGCTTTAGCCGGTGCTGGATGGCGAGGGTCATTTCGACGCCGCCGGCGCCCGCCCCGACGACGCCGATACGCATCGGCCCGTGGTTGGCGAGGACACGTTCGCTGACGCCGACCCAGTAATCGACGAACCGGGTGATGGGTTTCACGGGCGTTACGTTTTCCGCCGCGCCGGGGACACCGGCTGTCCTTGGAATCGAGCCGATGTTGATGGACAGCAGGTCATAGGGAACCGGGGGTCGGCCGCCGCAGAGGACCTTCCCGGCGTCGAAATCGAGTCCCACGGCCTCGTCGTGGTAGAGGCGGGCGCCGGCGAACTGAGCGAGCGGCCGAAGATCGATATGGGCATCGTCGAAGCTGTAATGGCCGGAAATGTAGCCCGGCAGCATTCCCGAATAGGGGGTGTGAACGTCACGCGCGATCACGGTTATGCGCACCCCGGACAGCGGCTTCATGCCGAATCGCTTGAGCACCGCGACGTGGCTGTGCCCGCCGCCGACCAGCACCAGGTCCTTGACGGTGGGGGTTTGTCCGTTTTTCAACGTTTCCTCCGCGGGCCCGGGGTGGCGTCAGCCGGGTAAGGCCGGCCCGGCCGGCCGATTGTTTCGTCTTGCCCGCCGTCTGTCAAACGGCCATCGATTATCGTGCCGAGGGCCAAACCGGCGGTTGGCCACGATACACATCCGAGTGCCGCGCCCCAGGCGCAAGAGACCTCAACACGGAGGTTTGATATAAGGCGGCGGAGGCTCGTCGGTGGCGCTTGTTCCGGGCAACGGAATTCACTAAGGTGCCGGCGGCGTGCCGTGCCCTGCAACCGCCCTCAAACCCACAGGTTCCAATGTCGACAATCAAGTCCCTTTGCGTCTATTGCGGCTCGTCGAACGGCGCCGATCCGGTCTATCGCGAGGCCGCCGAACGCCTGGGGACCCTCATGGCCGAGCGCGGCATACGGCTGATCTACGGGGGTCGCCGGGTCGGGCTCATGGGTGCCGTCGCCCACGCCGTGATGGCGGGCGGCGGCGCGGCGACGGGGGTCATCCCCCGATTCATCGTCGAGCACGAAAAAAACAACCCGAGCGCCGGCGAACTGTCCATGGGGCTCGCCGGTCCCGAGGACAAGGGGGCACCGGCGCAACCGCAGGCCGCGCCTCAGCTGCCGGAGTTCGACCTCACCGAGGTCATCGTCGTCGACAACATGCACGAGCGCAAGCGGCGCATGTTCGAGCTGGCGGACGGCTTCATCGCGCTCCCCGGCGGCTTGGGGACGCTCGAGGAGACCATCGAGGTGGTGACCTGGAAGAAGCTCAAGCTGCACTCCAAGCCGGTAGTGGTGATGAACATTGCCGGCTACTGGGAGCCCCTGCGGGCGCTGGTCGAACGCGCCGTGGCCAGCGGTTTCGCCCACTCCGCCAGCCTTGAGCTGTTTTCGCTGGTGGGGTCCGCCGATGAGGTGTTCACGGCCCTCGCCCGGGCTCCCGAACCCGCCGAAGAAGCCCTCGCCAGCCGCCTCTAGCACGGGCGTGGCTGGCCACCGCCGAACCGTTTGGAATAGAAACCTCAAAAGTGATAAGCGTCGGAGGGTTAAAGACATGCAACTCAACCGGTTCATGATCCGGCCATTCGTGGAACAGGGCTTGCGCACCGAACTCGGTGACGGCGACACCACCGGCGGTTTCCTGGCCCAGGACCACGACCCGGTCCTCACCGGCCAGATTTACGCCAAGGCCGACGGCGTCGTGTGCGGCCTCCTTTTGTCCGATGAGACGATCAAGCAGATCGAGTCCGAGGCCACGGTCGAGCACGCCGTCGCGGACGGCGATGCCATGGAGCCCGGCACCATACTCCTCAAGATCAAGGCCCACGCCTCGACCTTCTTCGCCGTCGAGCGCTGCGCCATCGACTGGATACAGCAGATGTCGGGGATCGCCACCAAGACACGGCGCTATTGCGACCTCGTGGCGCACACAGGTGTCCGCGTCACCGACACGCGCAAGGGCTGGCCCATCAACCGCATGCTGCAGAAATACGCCGTGCGCGTGGGCGGTGCCGCCAACCACATCTTCAGCCTCGACAACTGCATCCTGGTCAAGGACAACCACATCAAGCTGGCCGGCTCCATCTCGAAAGCGGTGGAGATTCTGCGCGCCCGCGCCCAGCACACCTTCAAGATCGAGGTCGAGTGCGAGACCTTCGATCAGGTGCGGGAAGCCCTCGACTGTGGCGTCGAGATCATCATGTTCGACAACATGGATTTGCCCGAGATCAAGGAAGGCCTGAAGCTGGTGGACGGGCGCGCCATGATCGAGGCATCCGGCGGCATCAACGAAGACACCATCGTGCCCATCGCCGAGAGCGGCGTCGACATCGTCTCCGTCGGCGATCTGACGCACAGCGTCACCTCGGTCGACGTCAGCATGGACGTGCGTGACATCAAGCCGAGCGGCCAGCGCGCCATCGAGCGGCTGCGCGCCGGCAAGTCGGCGCGCCAGGACGCCGCAGGGTAGGGACGGGGGTAGGGGCGGGTTTCAAACCCGCCCCTACGTATCGTCCCCACGCGACGCCCCTACGCGCCGCGGCCGAGCATGGCGATGGCGTCGATCTCGATCAGCGCCTCTTCCTGCACAAAGCCGGCGATGCCGACGCACGTGCTCACCGGATAGGGTTCCTGGAAAAAGCGGGCGCGCACCTCACTGACCTTGGCGTAGAGCTTGGTGTCGGTGATGAAAAGACCAAGCCGCACGATGTCCTGCAGGGTGCCGCCGGCGCCGTCCAGGACCTTCCCGATGTTGTCGAATATCTGCTCGGTCTGCTTGGTGATGTCGCCGGCGCCGACGAAATTGCCGGATGCGTCCGACGCCGTGCAGCCGGCGACGAACAGCAGAAGGTCGCCCGAAACCCTGACGCCATAGGAATAGGGACCGACGGGGCTGGCCAGGCCGGCGGGATTGATGCTTTGGCGGATCATGATCGAGCCTCCTCTTGATTGGGCAGGGCGAAATTCTTCTCGGCCGCGCCTCGAGGCGCGGCACCGTGTATATCTAGCATCAAGCGGGCGAAAAGGTGAGGGGGAAGCCCGGGCCCCGCCGCTATCCGACGAGGGGGGCGAGGGCGGCGCGCGCCGCGTCGGGTGAGATGCGGTGGGCCTCCATGTTGGGTGCCACCTCCTTGAGGATGGCATCGACGTCGCCGATCTTGCGGAACCGCTTGAGCTTGTCCTCGTGGTGGTAGCCGAAGGCCTCGGCGACAATCTCGTAGACGCTCTTCACCTCGACGGGGGCGCGATGCTCCTGGGCGCCGAGCTCGCGCTGACACGAGTGATAGATCACCGCCATCATGTCGCACTTCTCCGCTGCCGCCGCCGAAAAGAGGGCGTCCATGATCTCGTCGTGGCGCTCCTCGGTCATGTCGGTGCTGGCGGGGTGCGTACAGAGCGGTCCCAAATCCTCGAAGCTCGGCAATTCGACGACCTCGACGCCGGGGATGGCGGCGAGGATGTCGGCGCACATTTCGCCGTGGCGGTCCTGGTGGTGGGACGAGCCCAGGTGGCGGTGCAGGCCGATGCGCTTCTCGAAGGGCTTCTCGAAGGGTGCGTCCTGAATGCGCCCGTGCAGGAACTCGTAGAACTGCACCATCTCGAAGGGTGGGTCCTGCGTCTTCGAGACGACGTGCTCGTAGGTGTAGTTGCAGTTGGGGCAGATGGTGACCACGTTGTTGGGATTGTAGCGCGAGATCTTGTCGGATGAGGTCTCCGACACTTTTTCCGCCATGTGCATGTCGCCGTGCAGCGATTGTACGATGCTGCAGCAGTTGGCGGGGCCGCCGATGGTCACGAAGTCGATGTCCAAGGCCTTGAGCACATCGACGGTGGCCAGCACCAGGTTCGGCGTGCGCAGCGCGTTGCATCCTAAAAAGAGCACCGTGTCCTTGGGCTCGGGGTGGCGCGGCACGATGGTCAGCCAGGGAATCTCGTCGGGCATCAATTGCAGGGCGGCGATGACGTCGATGGCGCCGAAATAATCCTTGTAGGAGAACTTGGCGTCCCCATAGAGCTTGCGGTAGCCCTTCCAGAGGGGCCCGGCATAGGCGTCGACGCGCGGATTGTCGCCGGCGCCAGCTTGGGCCGTCTTCTCGATGGTGGTCGTCGTCATCGCGGTGTCCTTTCCGGAGTTTGTAAGAACTCTAAACCACCGGCGCGCCCACGGGCAAGTCCACCGCTACCATGTGGTTGTCCATGCCGAGGTCCCTGGGGCTCAGGCCCAGGGCCAGCCCGACGAGCTGCGGCAGGTGCAGGATGGGCATGTCGAGGCGGGCCTCGAGGTCGCGCTCCATCTCCGCCTGGAAGGTGTCGAGCACCGTGTGGCACAGAGGGCACGGCGTGACCAGGGCCTGGGCGCCGCCGTCCCTGGCCGAGCGTACGTGGCGCCCGGTGAGCTTGACGGCGATCTTCTCGTTGCCGGCGGCGGTGTGGAAGCCGCAGCACTCGACGCGCCCGGAATAGTCCACCGAATCGCAGCCCAGGATCTCGTTCAGGGTCTCGATGGAGCGCACGTTGCGCGATTCGACGAAGCCGAAATGGGCCGGCGGGCGCACCATATGGCAGCCGTAGAAGGCGCCGACCTTGAGCCCACGTAGCGGCCTGACCACCAGCTCCCTGAGCCTTTCGGCGCCGATCTCCTCCAAGAGCACCCACAGGAAGTGGCTGACCTCGACGTTGCCCTTGTAGGCCAGCCCCGTCTCGCCCAGCATCTCGTTGACGCGGGCGCATGCCTCGGGGTCGTCGGCCAGCATCTTCTTGGCGTCGAAGAAGTTCAGCGTACACGTGTTGCAGATGGTCATCAGGGGCAGGCCGAGCTCCTCGGCCTGGGCCATGATGCGGGCGTTGAGGGCCAGGAACAGGTCGCGGTTGGCGGCGCGCACCTCGCGGCTGCCGGTGCACGCGGCTGATTCGAGCTCGACCAATTCGAGGCCCAGCCTGTCGGCGACCAGGCGCGTGCTCACGTTGAGCTCCTTGCACGTGCTCTGCGCCGAGCATCCGGGGTAATAGGCGAACTTCATGGTTTCCAGTCCCGCGTTCCGTCGAACAGCCGGCGCACCTCGGCGATGCCCTTGGCGGCGTCTCCGAAGAAGGTCTTGAGGGGATCGATCTTGCCGCGCACCAGGAGCCTGAGGGTGCGCCCCGGCGAGCGCAGCAGCACGCCCCACCCCTGCGTCTTGAGCACCAGGGCGGAGGGGTCGATGCGCCCGCGCCCCTCGATGACGTCGAGGAAGGCGCCGACGTGACCGGCGCGCGCCGGCATCGAGCGGTAGGCCATGGCCTTGAGGGGCTCGATGATGGCGCTGACGACGGGGATGCCGACCGGACACGCCTCCTCGCACCGGTAGCACGACACGCAATCGAAGACCGAGCCCTCGTCGAGCGCGATGCGCCCGCGATCCATGGCGTCGCGCGGATCCAGGGCCTGCTGGGCGAACTGCACCAGGGGCGCCGGCCCCGCGAAATCGGTGTCTGCACCGAGGTCGAGCACCGGGCACGCCGAGGTGCAGCACATGCAGCTCAGGCAGTTGAGCGCGTGGACGACGCCGCCCATGTCGCGGTGCGACAGGCGTTCGGGGAATCCGGGGTAGGGCTCGGCGCGCTCCAGCCACGGCGACATGCGCTTGATGCGCTCCTCGTGGGGGGCGCGGTCGACCACCGTGTCGCGGATTACGGGTGCGTGGCGCAGGGGCTCGATCACCATGTCGGGCTCGGCGGCTTCCCAGCACGACAGCACCTCGCGGCCGTTGACGCGCACGGCGCAGGCGCCGCACTTCTTGACCCCGCAGTACCAGCGGTAGGCGAGGTCCTCCTCCAGGTCCTCGGCGATGTAGTTGAGGACGTCGAGGACGCGCATGAGCTTGGAGTAGGGGACTTCGTAGGACTCGGTATAGGGCGCCTCGTCCCGGGTCGGATCGAACCGTTGCAGCCGCACGCGGACGGTATCGCCCTCGCCGAGGCTGGCCAGGCGGGCCGGCGACGAATCGCCGCTTTCCTCCTGGCCCAGGCGCCTGGCGTCGATCCCCCCCTCCGTGATTTGATTGGCGCCGCTCACCATGGCACGTCGAAGTAGTCGCGGCGCTCGAACTCGGGCTCCAGGTAGGGGGTGGCGTAGGGCTCCACCCGGAACTCGACGCCGCCATCGGGGGTGGGAATGAGGATGTTGCGGGCGTGCCAGTTCTCGTTGTCGGTGTAGGGGTAGTCGGTGCGGTAGAACGGCCCCCGGCTTTCCTTGCGGTTGAGGGCCGAGAGGATGGTGAGCTCGCAGACGTCGATCATGTTGAAGGCGTCGATGGCGTCGACCCAGCCGTAGTTGAAATTCGGCGTCGTGTTCTTGAGCCCCATGCCGGCCTCGGCCTGTTGGCGCAAGGACCGCACCACTTCCAGGGCCTCGCTCATGCCGGGTTCGGTCTTCTCGAAGCCCATCTTGTCCCACATGAGTTGGCGCAGCTTGTTCTTGATGCGCATGGGCGTGACGCCGCCCTCGGGCACGGGCCGGAGAAGCCCGGCGAGGCGCCCGTCCTCGGCCTCGGCCTGGTCGGCGGGCAGCTCGGGCTGTGCCCAGGCGCTGACATCCTTGGCGGCGATGGTCTCGGCGACGATGTTGCCGTCGAAGGAGACGACGCCGATGCCGCCGTTCGAGTGGCCGCCGATGCCGCCGGCCACGTACAGGCCCGCCACCGAGGTCTCCATGGTGTGCGGGTCGCAGTGGACGCCGCCCTGGCGGCAGTGCCAGGAGACGGCGCTCTCAACGTGGTCGGAGCCAACGTCGAGGCCGACCTTCTCGAAGGCCTTGGCGTGGTAGTTGTATTCCTTGACCACCTCGGGCGGGATGTGGGCGTAGCTCGTGGTGTAGCCGCCGTCGAGCCGCGCCTTGCCCTTGGCCACCTGCTCGCCGACCCGCTTGAACTGGGTGGCGTAGGGGGCGAGGCCGACCGGCGCGTCGGTCTTCTGCTCGAAGAACAACTCGCCGTCGGCGTTGTACATGCGCGCCGATTCCGTCGAGCCGACCAGCGGGTTGGGATAGACGTGCATGCGGTCCCAGGTCTTGGGATACGCGAAGTCGCTGGCGTGCCACCACTGGATTTCCAGGTTGCACATCTCGGCGTAGGCGCGGGCCGCCAGCGCGATGCCGTCGGCCGATTGCTCGCGGGTGCCGGTGGAGCGCGTCGACAGGCGGTCGGAATGGCCGGTGGCAAGCACCACCGCCTTGGCGGTGATGGCGTAGCGCTCGCCCGTGGGGTAATGCAGGGCGACGACGCCGATGACCTCGCCGCCCGAGCCGGTGAGCAGCGCCGTCACCGAGGTCTCTTCCAGGGAGCGGATGTTCTTCTCGGCGAACTGCTTGCGCCGGCGGTCCATGAGCAGCATGCCGGACTGCCCTTGCTGGTTGGCGGCGATGTTGCGCACGCTCCCGACGCTGGCCACGATGTCGCCCTGGTCGTCGCGGCGGAAGTAGAGGCCGGCCTCGTCGAGTTCGGGGTAGAAGGTCTCCTCGATCCAGCTTCCCCCCTTGACCAGGTAGTCCTGGTCGATGAGGAAGTTGTTCCACCACTTTGTGAAGTACTCCATGGTGGCTTCGGACTGGGCGTCGGTGGTGCCCAGCATGTGGCCGCTCAAGACCAGGTTGCCGGCGAAGATGGAACACCCGCTCTTGCCGATCAGCCCCTTGCAGACGACCAGCGGATCGTAGCCGAGTTCCTTGAGGCGCAGCGCGGCATACGTCCCGGCCCCGCCGCCGCCGACGATGACCACCTCCTCGGCCATGGTCTTCATGATGCCGCGCCTCCCTGAAACGGTGTTGCGGGTAGGGTACAGGCAGCGGGGGGAGGCTGTAAATTGTGGTGTGGGGTGATGGCGCGGGGGCGGGGGTGCTTTGCGTACTTCGCATCTCAATTTGTGCAGATGACCCTCGTTTCTATTTGTCCTTGTCCGGCTTGATCGCCATCCGGGCCGGATCCGGCGGTGCGATGTCGTAACGCTTCCACGCCCTGTAGAGAGTGGCCCGCGACACTTGTAGCATGTCCGCCACGTCTTCGTGGCTGAGATCGGGGTCGCCGTCAAGCAGGTTGGCCCCCATGCGTGCTTTCTTCTCCGTAAGCTTCGGCTTGCGTCCGCCGACTCGGCCCCGCGCCCTGGCGGCCTTGAGCCCAGCCTTGGTGCGCTCGGAATTTAGATCGCGCTCGAACTGCGCCACGGCACCGAAAAGGTGGAAGAAGAAGCGCCCCGATGACGTAGTGGTGTCGATGTTCTCGGTAAGGCTCTTGAAGCCAATCCCGTCCCTGTCAAGCTGCTCGACGATGGCGATGAGTTCTTTGAGCGAGCGCCCAAGGCGATCAAGTTTGTAAACCACCAATACGTCGCCCTCGCGAAGCGTCCTGAGGCAAATGTCGAGTTCCGGTCGGGCTGTCTTCACGCCGGTGACGTGTTCCTGGAAAATCCGCTTTTCCTCGACACCGGCATTCACCAGGGCATCGATCTGCAAGTCCATCTTCTGATCGGTAGTCGAGACGCGCGCGTACCCTACGAGCATGGCATGTCCTCCCCTTTGGTTGGATTCTGACCATACAACGAATGGAGTGTCGCAAAAACGTCTCCCACTGCGTTTCGCACAGGAACCCCAGTCGCATTTAAGGTGTCGGTTTTTAAGGGCAAACGAACACGGGTTTCGCACATCGTTATTTTTCAATTAGTTAGCGACGTATATCCAATGTCGATTCCTTCCACGGACGCGCTAATGCAGTCAGGACAAGGCCGCCAACGAGCAGTATGAAAAAGTCGGAGACGACCTTCTCAGGTCTCATATTTGGAACCTCTTTCGCGAGCTTTCTCACCCCCCCGGCGCGCCTCTCCCCTTGCCCCCCACCTCGCGCCGCGAGATGTAGTAGGTGGAGGCGACGATGACGGCGGCGCCGAGGATGCTCCAGGCGTCGGGGATTTCGGCGAAGTAGAGGAAGCCGAGGAGGGCGGCGACGACGATTTTCGAATAGTCGAAGGGCGCCACGTAGGTGGCGTCGCCGACGCGGAAGGCGCGGAAGATCATCGCCTGGTGGGTGATGCCGAGGAGCCCGTTGACGAGAAGCAGGACGCCCACTTCCAGGCTCGGCATGCGCCACACGGTGAGCGCCGGGCCCACCGTCACCAGGGTGCCGACAATGCCCAGATAGAAGAGCATGGTGAGTTCCTTCTCGCCCTCGGGCAGGCGGGCGACGAGGATGAGCTGCAAGGCGATGGAGAAGCCGGCGAAGAGCGCGACCAGCGTCACCGGATCGAAACTGACGGCGCCCGGCCGTACCATGGCCAGCACGCCGAGGAAGCCTATGGCGGTGGCCAGCCAGCGCCGCCAGTTGACCTTCGAGCCGAGGATGATGACGGCCAGCAGAAGCGCGAACAGCGGCTGCGTGAAGAGGAGCGCCGTGACGTCGGCCAGCGGCAACTTGGTCCAGGCGTAGAAGTGGGCCATCAGGGCCACCGTCCCAGCCATCGCCTGATAGAGGTGGAGGGGAAGGTGGTCGGTGCGCACGCTTGATAGGCCCTTGCGCCAGACGAACGGCAGGATGACGCAAAAGCCGACCACGGAGCGGGCGAAGACCGTCTGCAGGCTGTCGACGCCGAGGATGCCGAGCTGCTTGACCACCCCGGCGTTGAAGGCGAAGACGACGGCCGCGCCGACCACCCACAAGGCGCCCTGGAGGTTGGGGGGAAGGCGGCCCAGGGCCGCCAACGGGCCGGTCGAATGGGTTATGTTCCGGTTCAATTCCCCTCGCCCCATCGTGGCGCACTTGAGCGGCTCATAATGAGGCAACCGGCTCGGATTGCACAACCACGCGGCAAATTCGACCGCCGCGCCGTGGAATGATCGCCAAGGTGTCAACCCGCCGGCTCCCGTGATACCCTTTGCACCGGCATCGCTGGGTGATTCCATAAAACCAAGGGCCGAAAAATCGGCGCCAAGCGACGCCGCCGCATTTCGGGGGGGAGCCCCACATGCAGACGCTCGAGACGGACGTGGTCATCGTCGGCGGCGGCGCCGGGGGAACGTATGCGGCGTTGTGCCTCAGGGAGGCCGGCCTCAAGCCCCTGATCATCGCCAAGGGCATCATCGGCAAGAGCGGCGCCTCCATCTTCGCCGGCAACATGGTGCTGGCCGGCACCATGCTCGACGGCTCCGAGGAGGAGGCGCAGGCGACCCGCGACTGGGTGGTGCGCTGGTACAACCATTTCCTGTGCGATCAGGACTACTGCCTGGATGCGGAGAAGTGGATCGAGAACGTCTATTACCCGGAGCTCGACGAGCTCGGCCTTTACCTGCGCCGCGACAACCAGGGCCAGATCGTCAAGAGCTTCGGCGCCGCCCGCGGCATCGCCGCCAAGCAGCAGGGCCAGTCCGGCGTGCTGTTCATCGACCGCCGGCGCAAGCAGGTCAGGCGGGCCGAGATCCCGACCCTCGAGGAAACGGCGGTCACCAAGGTCCTGCGGGGCGACAACGGAGAGGCCGTCGGCGTCGTCGCCTTCCACTATCCGACGGGTGAGATCTACGCCATCCGGGCCAAGGCCGTGGTCATCGCCACCGGTCCCGCCGACCGCATCGCGGCGCGCGCCACCGGCACCCGGGAGCAGTCGGGCGACGGCCTGGCGCTCGCCTACCGCGCCGGCGGCGAGCTGTTGAACCTGGAGATCCAGTGGTGGCACGCCAGCGACTTCAAGTGGCCGACCGTGTGGCAGCGCATGCACATCTATCCCAACCCGCTGGTCGGCACCAAGGAAACGGCGCGCATGTACAACGCCGACGGGGAGTTGTTCTTTGACCAGTCGACGGACGCGCCCAACTCCTACGCCCCCTATCCGACCCAGCTCAAGCGTCTCGCCCAGCAGACGGAGGCCGGCAAGGCGCGCATGGACGGCGGCTACGAAACCGGATACGACCACATCGAGCCCGAGGCCCTGAAGCTCTACGCCCACCACATGAAGACCTTCGAGAAGGTGGGGCTCGGCTACGACGAGGCGCGCGTCGAGACGGCGCCCACCTGGCACTACCGGCAGGGCGGCATAAATCTCGACCCCCACACCATGAAGACCAACGTGCCCGGCCTCTACGTGGCGGGCGCCGTCGGCGGCCACAACAACGGCTCCATCGGCTTCGTCAGCTACGACGCCTTCGTCTGCGCCGAGAGCATCAAGGGCGCCGACCTGCCGGCCGACCCCGCACCCCTGCCGACGGCGCAGGTCAACGCCGAGGTGGCGCGCATCGAGGGCCTGCTCCACGACATGCCGGAAGGCGGTACGACGCCGACCAGGCTCAAGATGCGCATCCGCGACATCATGTACGAGAAGATGGGCTTCGTGAAAACCAAAGACGGCATGGAGAGCGCCCTCGATGAGCTGCGCCGCATCCGCGCCGAAGACGTCCCCCGCATGGGGCTCAAGGACACGACGCGGGTCCAGAACTACGGCTGGCTCGACGGCCTCGACGTGTTCAACCTGCTTGATGCCTCCGAACTGACCATCCTGTCGGCGCTCAACCGCAAGGAAAGCCGGGGACCTTTCTACCGGACCGACTGTCCCTATACCGACAACAGGAACTGGCTGGTGAAGAACATCCTGTCGGACGACGGCTCGGGCACCGTCCAATATCGCATCGAGCCCTACAAGCTGCCCTACCTCGAACCGGAGTTCGAACGGGAAGACTACTTCAAGGTGGACTGGTGAGCACCGCGCCCGACGTCCGGCAGCTCGGTCAGGCGGAGACCGGGGACAGCGGCCTCGACCGGCTGCACAGTCTCAAGGAAGGGGACACGGTCAAGGCCAGGATCTTCCGCTACGACCCCTCCAAGGACGCCGAGCCGCGCTACGAGACCTACGAGATCCCCTACATGAAGTGGATGCGTGTCCTCGACGTCCTCAACCACGTGGCCGAGGACTTCGAGGTCCCCATGGCGCATCGCTGGTTCTGCGGGGTCAAGAAGTGCGGCACCTGTGCCGTGCGCGTCAACGGCCGCGAGGTGCTGTCGTGCTGGGAAGCCGCCGAACCCGAGATGACCATCGAGCCCCTCGGACACCTGCCGGTGGTCCGCGACCTGGTGGTCGACCGCAAGGGGTACGAAGACCTGGTCCTCAAGATGGCGCCGTGGCTGGAGCGCGGCGAGCCCTATCCGGGCTTTCCCGAGCACATCACCGACCGCGAGATGGCCCGGGCCTCGCTGGCTTTGGATTGCCTGAGCTGCATGGCGTGCCATTCGGCCTGCCCGGTCCTCGATCTCGGCGACGAGACCAGGTTCTCGGGCCCGGCGCCCCTGGTGCAGCTGGCGCAGACGGCGCTCGACCCCAGAGACACCATGGACCGGGGACGCATCGCCATCGAGGAAGCGTCCATCTTCAGTTGCGTTTCTTGCTACCGGTGCGAGGAGGTCTGCCCCACGGAAATCCCCATCGTCTCCGGCGTCATCGAGCCTCTCAAGGCGCTCGCCTACCGGGCCATGCCGCGGGCGGCGCGCCATCAGGCCGCTTTCGTCGACATCATGATGAAGCGCGGGCGCATCGATCCCACGGCCCTGGTGCTGAGGACGCAAGGGGCGGGCGCCTTCCGCCGCCTGGGGCGGGCCCTGAAGCTGCTCATGCACGGCAAGATCGATCCGGTGAAAACCTTATTCGGTTCATCCATTCCCGGCATGGACCAGGTGCGCCGGCTGCATGCCGCCTTCAAGGGGAAAAGGCCATGAAGTTCGCCTATTACCCCGGGTGCTCGGCCCAGAGCACGTGCAAGGAATTGAATGTCAGCACCCGATTGGTGGCGGCCAGGCTCGGCCTCGAGCTCGTCGAGCTGCATTCGGCGACGTGCACGGGAAGCCGCGAGCTGCGCGCCGTCGACCCCGAGCTGTTCCTGGCCCTCAACGCCCGCATCCTGGCCATGGCCGAGCAGGACGATTTGCCCCTGATGACCATCTGCAACACGTGTACGCTCAACTTCTTCGACACCCAGAAGGCGCTGCGGGACGACCCCGAGCAACGCGACCGCGTCAACGAGGTGCTCTCCGAGATGGGCCTCAGCTACACCGGCAAGACGCGGGTGACCCATTTCCTGTGGGTGCTCCTGGAGGACGTCGGCGCCGACCGGCTCAAGGAACTGGTGGCGCGGCCCTTGGCCGGTCTCAAGGTCGGCGCCTACTACGGCTGCCATATCGTTCGTCCGCCCAAGCACTTCGGGTTCTTCGATTCGCGCAACGCCCGCTCCATCGAGACCCTCAACGGGATCCTGGGCTGCGATTCGATCGACTACGACGGCCGCGTCGAGTGCTGCGGCTTCCACACCACCGCCGGCGACGAGGACGTCGCCATCAAGCTCTCAGGCCGCCACGTCAAGTCGGCCAGGGACGGGGGTGCCAAGGCCATGGTGACGCCGTGCCCCTTGTGCCACACGGTGCTCGATACCTTGCAGGGCGAGATGGAACGGGACCTGGGGGAGAAACTCGCCATGCCCATCCTGCACCTGCCGCAACTGGTCGGGCTGGCCATGGGCTTGACGCCCGAACAGTTGCAACTTTCCAAGCACATGGTGCCGGTGGAATTGCGGCTGTGAGGCCGGCCGGCCCTTAATTGTCAATTCGGACCCGCCCGTGATAGCCTTTGTGCCGCAGTCGCTTGGGCGCTTTCATATTACTGGGAACTGATATACTGGCGGCGCGCCGCGCGCTTCCGGCGGCGCCTCGTAGGTATGGATTCAGAGAGGGCAACACACATGGTAAGCGCCATCGTCGGAGGACCCCTGATCGACGGAACGGGCCGCGATCCCGTCGCCAACGGCATCGTCGTCGTCGATGGCGGGCGCGTCACAGCGGCCGGCGCCGCCGACGCCATCGCGTTGCCCAAGGGGGCCGAGGTGTTCGATGCGGCGGGGCGTACCATCCTGCCCGGCTTCGTCGATTGCCATGTCCACTGCACCTACCGGGCGCGCGACCACAAGGAGCACCTGAAGACGCCACCCACCTATAACATCTTCAAGTCCCAGGAAATCCTGCGTGACACGCTGGACTGCGGGGTGACCACGGCGCGCGACACCGGCGGCGCCGACGCCGGCTTCCGCAAAGCCGTCGAAGACGGCATCATCGCCGGGCCGCGGCTGCTCGTGGCCATCGCCATGATCTGCCAGTCGGGGGGCCACGGCGACTGTTGGGTGCCCGCCGGTTTCCGGGTGCCGAAGCGCTTCTGGCTGCCCGAGCACGTCGCCGACGGCGTCGACGCGTTGCGAAAAGTTTCGCGCGAGCTCCTAATGGCGGGCGCCGACTTCCTCAAGATCTGCACGACGGGCGGCATCACGTCGCTTACCGACGACTTCGACGAGACCCAGTTCAGCATCGAGGAGATACGTGTCGTCGTCGCCGAGGCGGCGGCGCGCGGCACCGGCGTCGCCGTCCACGCCGAGGGCCTGGCCGGCATCAAATTGGCACTTGAGGCGGGCGGCATCTATTCCCTCGAACACGGCTGGTTCTTCGACGAGGAATGCCTGGAGGCGATGATCGAGCAGGGCACCTGGTGGGTGCCGACCCTGGCCCTGGTGCCCGAGGGCGTCAAGCACCGCGAGGCAAACCCGAAATGGGACGCCCAGGGGATCGCCGACGAAGCGCGCAAGGAAGAGGCAATCGTGGCGCGGCTGCGCGAGCAGATACCGCTCTACAGGCATGCCCGCGAGAAGGGCCTCAAGATCGCCATGGGCACCGACCAGTCGCACCGCCTGTTGACCGGCGAGAACCTGGTCGAGCTCGCCTACATGGTGGAGTACCTCGGCATGACGCCCATGGAGGCCATCGTGTCCGCCACCGAAACGGCCGCCGAATGCCTCAGGATGCCCGACGTCGGCACGCTCGAGGCCGGCAAGCTCGCCGACGCGGTGGTCTTCGACGGCGACCCGCTGGCCGATATCGCGGCGATGCGCGAGGCGGCACGCTTTCATCTGGTCATGAAGGACGGCGAGGTCTTCAAGGACACCCTGGCCGAAGGCGCGGCGCGGCCCCACGCGGCGGCGGCCACGGCTTAAGTCCAAGAGCAAGAAGGGCGAGGAATCATGGAACTCATCGATAACATCGTTCGTCCGATCGTCGATTGGGGCATCCGCGAGGAACTTCTGCACGGCGATCACACGGGGCAGCGCCTGTGGGAGCCGGGCCACATGGCCACCGCCCAGGTCTACATGAAGACGCCGGGCGTCATCTGCGGCATCCCGGTGGCCAAACTGACGTGGAAGGTCCTCGATCCCGAGTGCGAGATCGAAACCCTGGCCAAGGACGGCGAGGAGGGCGGACCGGGCACCGTGATCATGCGGGTCACGGCCAAGTCGTGGGTCTTCTCGGCGGGCGAGCGGCTGGCCCTGGATTACCTGCAGCACATGTCGGGCATCGCCACCCAGGCGCGGCGCTACGTCAAGCTGGTGGAGCCCTACGGCACGCGCATCGCGGACGCGCGCAAGGGCATTCCGGTCATCCGCTATCTGCAGAAGTACGCCGTCGAAAAGGGCGGGGCACACTCGCACATGTACAGCCTGCACAACTCCATCCTGCTCAAGGACAACCATATCAAGATGGCCGGCGGCATCCGCGCGGCGGTGGAGAAGCTGCGTCCGCAGCTCCAGCATACCTTCAAGATCGAGGTCGAGTGCGAGACCCTTGGCGACGTGGGGGAGGCCCTCGATTGCGGGTGCGAGTGCATCATGTTCGACAACATGGACCTGGATATCCTCGAGAAGGCCGTCGAACTGGTCGGCGACAAGGCGTTCACGGTGGCCACCGGCGCCGTCAACGAGGACACCGTGGTCGACATCGCCAAGACCGGCGTCAACCAGATCGCCATCGGCGGCATCGTGCACAGCGTCAAGGTGGTCGACATCAGCATCGACATCGGGGAAATGAAAGATAGCGCCAAGCGGGACATACGGCTCGCCCGCGCCGCGGGAGAATGATCATGACCAGCGTGACCACCGCAAAGGCCGGAGTGGCGGCCCAGTCGTCCGACCCGGCGCCGACAGCGGACCCCATCCCGGCGCGGCTCGGCATCGTGCCGGCCCTCGACCTGGATACCGTCGACGAGCTCAAGCGGGTCGTCGAGGCGACCTGCACCGTGCCCGGTGTCGTCGAATACAAGCTCGGCCTGAGCGCCGTTCTCCATGTGGGATTGTTCGACGCGGTGCGCGCCATCCGCGACATCTCGGACCTGCCCATCCTCTACGACCATCAGAAGGCGGGCCCCGACATGCCGGCCAGCGCCAAGCCCTTCGTCAAAATATGCAGCGAGGCCGGGTTGAAGGGCTTGATCCTCTTCCCCGTCGCCGGTCCGACCGCGGTACGCCAGTTCGTCGGCCACACCCTCGAGGCCGGGCTCATTCCCGTGGTCGGCGGCGAGATCCCGGTGCCCGATTATTGCATCCGGGGCGGCGGCTACTTTGCCGACGACGGGCTCGACCGCATCATCGAGCAGGCCACCAAGATGGGCGGACGGCACTTCGTGCTGCCGGCCAACGATCCCGAGATGATCCGCCGGCGCTCCGCCTGGTTGGTTGAGAATATCCGTACGCCTGTTCTGTTCCTGACCGGCATCGGGCCGCTCGGCGGCACCATCGCCGAGGCCTTCGGCGCCGCCGAGGGACTGCCCTCGCGGCTCGCCGTCATCGGCCGCAAGATCTGCGCCGCCCCCGATCCCGGCGAGGCGGCGCGGCGCATGGTCGACGAGGTGATGCAATTCTCCTGAGCCGGCCCCTCGGCCGAGCCCGGGTAGTGGATCGGTTGCGGGCCGTGAAGAACAATCGAGGCGATGGAGAACGGCATGGATCTTGGCGATGAGGTGAAAACGGCCGTCGAGACGGGCGCCCCCGTCGTCGCCGTCGAGTCCTCCATGATCAACCGCGGCTTGCCGCATCCGGAGAGCCTTTCGGCCGTGCGCGAGGCGTCGGCCGCGATACGCGGCGGCGGCGCCGTTCCCGCCGTCATCGGCATCCTCGCCGGGCGCATAAAGGTCGGCATGGACGAAAGAGAGCAGGAGGCTCTCGCCAGTGCCAACGACGTCGCCAAGGTCAGCCGCCGCGATTTGGCGATGGTGATTGCCGAAGGCGGCTACGGGGCGACGACGGTGGCGTCTTCGATGATCTGCGCGGGGCTCGCCGGCATCCCGGTGTTCGTCACCGGCGGTATCGGCGGCGTGCACCGGGGTTTCGAGGCGACCATGGATGTCTCCGCCGACCTCGAGGAACTGGCGCGGACCAACGTCGCCGTCGTGTGCGCCGGCGCCAAGGCGATCCTGGACCTGCCGCGCACGCTGGAATACCTGGAAACCAAGGGCGTGCCGGTGCTTGGCTACGGGACGGACGACTTTCCCGCCTACTACGCGCCAAGCGGGCTGCCCGTCGACCGCCGGTTCGACAAGGCCGATGCGGTCGCGCGTGTCATGAAGGCCAAGTGGGATTTGGGGATCGGGGGGGGCGTCCTGGTGGTCAACGAGCTGGCCGCCGACGATGCCCTGGACGCCGCCACCCTCGACGGCTACGTCAAAGAGGCCCTGAAGCAGGCCGAGGCGGAGAAGGTTTCGGGCAAGGCGATCACCCCCTTCGTGCTGGAGCGCCTGAACGCGCTTTCGGGTGGCGAAGTCATGAAGGCCGGCAAGAGCGCGGTGCGCAACAATGCGGCGACGGCGGCGGCCATCGCCAAGGCCTACGCCGCGCTTCGGGCCAACGGGGAGCACCCATGATCGTCACCGTCGGGACCATGCGGCCGATGGATATCGACCCCACGTTCGTGCCCTATCTCGAAGAGGCGATGGCCGGCTGTCCAAGGCCGCTCCACGAGGAGAACACGGTCGAGCGCCGCGCCCGCGTGGCCGAGCGCCGCCGCCGCGCCGCGCCGCCGGTTCCCGGCGACGTGCGGGTGGAGACGGTCACGGTCCCCGCCCCGGGACGCGGGATCGAGATGCGCTTCTACCGTCCGGCCGCCGGACGAGGGGTCTTGCCGGTGATCTTCTACGTCCATGGCGGGGGCTGGATGTATGGCAGCCCCGAACAGTCCGAGGGCACGTGCGTGCGTTTCTGCCAGGAGACAGGCGCCGCCGTGGTCGCTCCCCGCTACCGGCTGTCTCCGGAGCACCCGTTCCCGGCCGGTTTCGAGGACTGCTACGCGGCGCTCCGCTGGGTGGCGGAAGAGGGGCACGGGTTGGGCCTCGACGGTACGCGCATGGCGGTGAGCGGCGAAAGCTCGGGCGGCAACCTGTGCGCCGCCCTGGCCATCGAGGCGCGGGACAGGGGCGGGCCGGCCATCCGCCTGCAGGTCCTCAACTACCCGGCGCTGGGGACGGATTTCGAGACCGGGTCTTACCGGGAGAACGCCGCCGCGCCGATACTCTCCAGGGACGAGATGATTTACTTCTGGCGGGCCTATCTCGGTGGCGACATGGGGACGCGGGACCCACGCGCCGTGCCGCTCGCCGCCGCCGACCTTTGCGGCCTGCCGCCGGCCCGCATCGTCACCGCCGAATACGATCCCTTGCGCGACGACGGCATCCGCTACGCCGGGCGGTTGAAGGACGCGGGCGTGCCGGTGGAGTTCGTGAACGCCCGGCACCTGACCCACGGCTTCATGCGCGCCTGGCCCGTGAGCGACGGCGTCAAGGACTTGGCCGAGGGCATGTGCCGGGCGTTCCGGGACGCCTTCGGAGAGGCCGACGGCGAACGGGTCTCGGCATGAGGGAGGTTCGCGCCATACTTTTCGATTGGGGGGACACCCTGGTCCACTATCCGGGATACGACAACGACCCGGAGGGCCATACGGCATGCGTCTCGCGCGTCTTCGAGTGGATGCGCGACGAGGCCAAGCGCGACTGCTTCCAACGCACCGGAACCGAATGGCCGGCGTTCCTGGAGGCCTACAACGTGGTTTCCGACGCGCAATGGTCGGTGATGGACGATACCGCCCGCGATCAAGTGCTCTCGGATCGACTGGTTCACACCCTAGCCCGCTGCGGCTGCGCGTGCGACATGGACGAGGCGGAGGTGTCCCGGCTCTTCGACCACTATATGCGTGTCATGGTCGCCGAATGTTATCCCCTTCCCGGGGCCGCCGAGGTCGTCGCCGCCCTGGCCGTGGACTATCCGCTGGCCGTCGTCGCCAACTATCCGCTGCCCGAGATCGTTCACGAGACCCTGGAACGCTATGGGCTCAAGGAGCACTTCGCGCCGATTGTCGTCTCCGGCGCCGTCGGGCGCATGAAGCCCGACCCGCTGCCGTTCGAGGTGGCGATGAAGGCGCTCGACGTGGCGCCCGAGGATGTGCTGTTCATCGGCGACAGCCTGAAGAACGATATGCAAGGCGCCAAGGCATTGGGTTGCCACACGGCATGGCTGCCGGCGGACCCCGGTGCACCGACCCCGCGCGACGGCAGCGTCGATATCCGTCTCGGCGGCCTATCGGACCTCTTGGACGTGTTCAGCATTAATACGCCGCCGCCGGGCGGCGCCACCGGTGCATTGGAAGAAGGACCCCCATGACCGACGCCAACCTGCGCGACCGTCCCTTCATCGACGGCAAGTACGTGGCCGGCAAGGGCAAGCCGATCACGGTCACCAGCCCGTGGACCAACGAGGCCATCGCCACCGTCTCGACCGTCGACGCTAACGGCGCCGATCGCGCCGTCAAGACGGCGCGGCGCGCCTTCGACGACGGCGCGTGGTCGGCCATGGTGCCCTTCGAGCGCGGCCGCGTCCTGAACAGGGTGTCCGAGTTGATCACCAAGCGCCACGAGGAGATCGCCCACCTCGAGGCCCTCGATTCCGGCAAGCCCATCACAGGCGCGCGCAGGGAGGTGGCGGGCGCGGCCCGGGTCTACGCCTATTACGCCGGGGCCATGGACAAGTTCTTCGGCGATTCGATCCCGCTCGGCGGCCAGTTCGTCGATTTCACCGTGCGCGAGCCGGTCGGCGTCTGCGCCCTCATCGTGCCGTGGAACTTCCCGTTCCTGGCGGTGTCGTGGAAGATGGCGCCGGCCTTGGCCGCCGGCTGCACGGTGGTGGTCAAGCCGTCGTCGTCGACGCCCCTTTCCGCCCTTGTGCTCGGCGACATCGTCAACGAGGCGGGGGTGCCCCCCGGCGTCGTCAACATCGTTTCCGGCGACGCCGCCATCGGCGCCTCCCTGGTGCCCCACCCCTTGGTCGACAAGGTGTCGTTCACCGGATCGACGGCCGTCGGCGCCTCGATCATGAAAGCGGCGGCCGACGACATCAAACGGGTCACCCTGGAGCTTGGCGGCAAGAGCCCCAACATCGTCTTCGCCGACGCCGACGTGGCGAAGGCGGCGCGTCTGGCGGTGCCGGCGGTCTTCGGCAACGCCGGGCAATCGTGTTCGGCGCGCACCCGCATCTTCGTCGAGCGGGCCGTCCACGACGAGTTCCTGGACACCTTCGTGAAGGCGGCCGGGAAACTCAGGATCGGCACCCTCGACGACGAGGCGACGGAACTCGGCCCCCTCATCTCGCCGTCCCACTGGGAGCTGGTGAAGGGCTTCGTCGACGCCGGGGTGGAGGAGGGCGCCCGCCTCGTCCTTGGCGGCGAGCGGCCGGCCAGGCCCAAGGGCGGCAACTACCTGATGGCGACGGTGTTCGCCGATGTATTGAACGATATGCGCATCGCGCGGGAAGAGATCTTCGGCCCGGTCGCCGTGGTCATTCCCTTCGACGGAGAGGAAGATGCGTTGCGCCAGGCCAACGACAGCGACTACGGCCTCAATTCAACCGTCTGGAGCCGCGACATCGGCAAGGCGCTGCGCGTGGCCAAGCGTCTGCGCTGCGGCATGGTCAGCGTCAACGGCCAGGCCAGCGCCAGCCAGCTCGGCGTCTTCACGCCTTTCGGCGGCTTCAAGAAGTCGGGCATGGGTCGCGAACTCGGGCGCTCCGGCCTCGAGCTTTACACCGAGGTCAAGAACGTGATGGTCGATATCTCGGAGTGAGGGGGCGCCAACGCCTCGCCTGCATCGCGCCTACATTTCCGCGGCCTTGAGCGCCACGTTCTCCTGCATCTGGCCTTCGTTGACGACGAAGCGCGTGTGCACGGCCTTGGCGCAGGGCTCCTTGTCGTCCTCCACGTAAACGTCGAAGGTCGCCAGCTTGCCGTTGAGGGCCCTGAGTTCGGCGTGGACCTTGACGTTCATGCCGAGCGGCGTCGGTGCCGTCTGCTCCAACTCGATGCGCGTACCGACCGAAGTCTCGCCGGGCTCCAGGTGTTCGCCCAAGAGATCGGCGCAGGTGTTTTCCACGTCCGTGAGCAACGCCGAGGTCACATAGATCTTGTTGCCGCCGACCTCGATACAGCGCCCCTCGTCCACGTTATAGGTCTTTTCCGAACCGAGTCCGGCAACCAGAGTCTGCTTCATCGCTTCCATTCCTTATCCGCGTCCCGCACCACCGCCATCATAAACGCACGACGGGCGCCGCGCCAAACATTCTGCTCGCCCCCCTGGGCATGGGTTGGCGAACAGTTGAAGCGACGCTCGGCGCCGGTGTAATGTGGGGAGGCGGGAGGAAAGCACCGAAAACCATATTACCTGCACGCCTGGAGGACCCGTCCGGGACCCTCGCCCCCGCCCACGCCGGCGGGGCGACGCCCGCGGCCCGGACCGCGGCCCGTTATCCAGCACCTGTCAACGAAAGGGAACAACCCATGGCCAAGAAAAAAGACCCATACACCGGGTACAAGGCACTCAAATTCGACCGTCCGGCGGACCGCGTCCTGCGCGTCAGCCTCAACCGCCCGGAGGTGTTCAACGCGGTCAGCCCAACCATGCACGACGAGCTTATCAACCTGTGGGCCAAGATCGACAAGGACGACGACACCTCGGTGGTCATCCTGTGCGGTGCCGGCAAGGCCTTTTCGGCCGGCGCCGACATCAACGACGCCGGACAACTCTACAAGGATTTCAACGAGGTCATGAAGACGTGGCGGGGCATCCACGACCACGTCTACAACTTCATCAACTTTTCGAAGCCGGTGGTCTCGGCCATGCACAACGTCGCCGTCGGCGCCGGGCTGACGCTGGGCGTGCTCGCCGACGTGGTCATCGTCTCCCCGGACCTGCGCATCATCGACGGCCACACGCGGGTCGGCGTCACGGCGGGCGACCACTCGGCGATGATATGGCCGCTGCTGTGCGGCATGGCCAAGGCCAAGTATTACCTGCTCAGCTCGAAGCCCCTGATGGGCGAGGAGGCGGAGCGCATCGGCGTCGCCACCTTCTGCGTGCCCCTTGACGAGCTTCAGGACAAGGCCGTCGAGGTGGCCAAGGACCTCGCCATGATGCCGCCGACGGCGGTGCGCACCACCAAGTATTCGCTCAACAACTGGCTGCGCACATTCGGCCCGCACCTCGACGCCTCGCTCGGCCTCGAGATGCTGGGCTGGACGGGACACGAGTCCAAGGAAGGCGTCAAAAGCCTGCAGGAGAAGCGCGACGGCGACTGGGACCCGTACTCGCCGATGTAGGCGCTGGCCGGGACTTCAACGACGCGGGGCGGGGACTTGGGTTCCCGCCCCGCTCGTTATTAGCGCCCCCTCAAACCACCCCCAGCGCCCGCAAGATGCGCTCCGGCGTCGCCGGAATCTCGGCGAGGCGGCCGCCGAGGGGGCCTATCGCGTCGTTGATGGCGTTGAGGATGGCCGGTGAGGCGCCCGTCACGCCGGCCTCGCCGACGCCCTTGGCGCCTAGCTCCGAGGACCGGGTGGGGGTGATGACGTCGGCGATCTCGATGTCGGGGATCTCGGCGGCCATGGGCACCAGGTAGTCGGCCAGGCTGGCGTTGAGCATCTGGCCCTCGTTGTTGTAGACGCTCTCCTCGTAAAGCGCCGAGCCGATGCCCTGGACGGCGCCGCCGCGGATCTGTTCGTGAACGAGGAGCGGGTTGATGACCGTGCCGCAGTCGTGGACCACGGCGTGGCGCAACAGCTTCACGGCGCCGAGGCCGGGATCGACCTCGAGGTACGAGAGCTGGATGCCGTTGCCCGATAGATGCGGCAGGGCGCGCGGCACGTGGTGGCGGGCCACCGTGAACTGGGGTTGCACGTCGGGGGGCAGGATGTTCTGGCGGAAATGGCCGATGTCGGCGATCTCGGCAAGCTCCATGCGCGCCGTGCCGCCGGCCGCCGCCACGATCCGCCCGTCGCTGAGGTCGAGGGCGGCGGGCTCTTCCTGGAGGATGGCGGCGGCGACGGCCAGGATGTTCTCCTTCAGCGCCCGGCTCGCCTGCAAGGCCACCTCGCCGCCGATGGCGGCGCCGCGGGACGCGAAGGCGCCGGCGCCATACGGCGTCGCGGCACTGTCGCCGCTGATCACCTCGACGTCGTCGACCGGCACGCCGAGGGTGGCGGCGACGACCTGGGCGATGCCGGTGGCCGTGCCCTGGCCCTGGTCGGTCATGCCGATCAGGCAGCGCACGTGGCCGGAGGGCTCGAGCCTGACCACGCAGCTCTCCTGGGCGGCGACGCGGATTTCCGCCTTGCCGTAGTATTCGGGGCTGATGGCGGTGGTCTCCGTGAAGGTGGCGATGCCGATGCCGCGGTAGACGCCGTCGGCGCGCAGGCTGTCGCGCTCGGCGCGCAAGGCCGGGATGTCGACCAACTCCTCGAGCTTGTCCAGGCATTCGCCGAGCGACATGTATTCGAACGAGAACCCGGTCGGCGCCGTATGGGGGTAGGCCTCGCTGGGGACATAGTTGCGGCGGCGAAAGGCGACCGGGTCGAGGCCGAGTTCCGTGGTCGCCATGTCCACCAGGCGCTCGGTGACGGTGTTGGCGATGGGCATGCCGACGCCCCGGTAATGGCCGCTCAGGGCCTTGTTCTGGTAGGCGACGCGCACCCGTGCCCGGTAATTGGTGTGCTTATAGGCGACGCCCGACATGCGCAGCACGTGCACGCCTTCGAACACGCTGGTGCGCGGGAACTGGGAATAGGCGCCGATTCCGTACACGTCGTCGACCTCTAGGCCGAGGATATCGCCGTCCGCCGAGACCGCCATGCGCGCCTTGACGTGGTGGCCGCGGGCGTGGATGTCGGTAACGAAGGATTCGAGCCGGTCGGCAGTGTACTTCACCGGGCGCCCGAGCAGCATGGAGAGGGCACAGGTGGCGATTTCGTCGGCGTAGGGCTGTAGCTTGAGACCGAAGGCGCCGCCGACGTCGGGCGCCACGACGCGCACGTTGTGTCCCGGGAATCCCAAGTGCCGCGCGTAGACGTCGGCCATCTCGTGGGGCGCCTGATGGGACTGATGGACGGCGAGGGCATGGGTGCTCGGGTCGTAGTCGGCGATGATGCAGCGGGGCTCGAGGGTGACGCCGGTGTGGCGGGCGAAGCGGAACTCTTCCTCGACCACGACATCGGCATCGGCGAAGGCGCCATCCACGTCGCCGCCGTCGACGGTGAGGGCCAGGGCCTCGTTGGTGCCGAGCTCCTGGTGAACGAGGGGGGCGTCCGGCGCCAGCGCCGCGTCGGCGTCGGCGACGGCGGGCAGCTCCCCCCACTCGATCATGACCAGCTCGGCGGCGTCCTCGGCCTCGGCGCGGCTCTCGGCGACGACGGCGGCGACCGCCTCGCCCTGCCAGGATGCCTTGTCGACGGCCAGGACGTGCTGGGGTGTTACCTTGAGGGCGGGAAACCCGGCGTGGCGCACCTGGAAGGGCTTGCACACTTCGGCCACCTCGGCGCCGGTGACGACGCGCACGACCCCCGGCGCCCGCGCCGCCTCGCCGGTGTCGATGCTTAAGATTCGGGCGTGGGCGAAGGGGCTGCGCACGAAGACGGCGTGCACCATGCGCGCAAACGTCATGTCGTCGGTGTAGCGCCCGCGCCCGGTCACCAGGCGCCGCACGCTGGCCCTGGGAATGGCCTGGCCGATGGGGTTTGTGGGGTTCGTGGAGTTGGAGGAGGAGGCGCCGGCTTTTCCGCTCATCACCCTTCCTCCTTGGCGGGTGCGCCGAAGCGCGCTTCCAGCACGTGCTCGATGGCGTCGATGATCGCCTGATAACCGGTGCAGCGGCAGTAGTTGCCGGACATGAAGTCGCGAATCGCGGCGCGCGGCATGGCCTGGCCGGCGGCCACAAGCTCGGCGGCGGTGAGCAGCATGCCGGGCGTGCAGTAGCCGCACTGCGCCGCGTTGCGCTCCACGAAGAGGCGCTGCAGATCGGAAATCTCGCTGCTCTCGGTGAGCCCTTCGATGGTCTCCACGCGGGCGCCGTCGGCCTGCACGGCGAGGGTCAGGCAGCCGCGCACGGCGCGGCCGTCGAGGCGGATGGTGCAGGCGCCGCAAACACCGTGCTCACAGCCCACGTGGGACCCGGTGAGCCCCAGCTCGCCACGCAGGAAATCGACCAGGTGCTGGCGCGGGCTGGTGCGCCGGGTGACGGTCTCGCCGTTCACGGTCAGGGTGATCTCGATGGTGTCATCCATGAACCGCCCCTCCCGCCCTGGCGAGAAGCGCCTGCAGGGCACGCCCGGTGAGGGTCTGGGCCATGTGGAGCTTGGTGGCGCGGCTGCCGTGCATGTTCTCCATGGGGTCCAGTTCCTCGGCGAGGGCGTCCTTGAGCGCGGCGAAGACTTGCGGCGTGTACGGCCGCCCGCCGGCCTCGGCGGCCAACGCCGTCTGGCGCGCCAGGCGGGCGTGCCCCTCGCACCCGAAGTAGACGAGCCTGAGTTCGGACAGCACGCCGCTCTCGACGCGCCCCCGGGCGGCGACGCCGACCACCGCGAAGTCCCCCTGGCGCCGCGCGAATTCCTGGAAGGCGCCATGATATCCGGGCCCGGCGATGGGATAGCGTGCCTCGGTGAGCACCTCGTCGGGGCGCCGCTCGGTCTCGTAGAGGCCCTGGTAGAAGTCTTCGGCGGCGACGGTCCTCTCGCCGGCGGCGCTCCTAAGCACCAGGGTGGCGCCGAGGGCAACGGCGCAGGCCGGCATCTCGGCGGCCGGATCGGCGAGCGCCAGACTGCCGCCCAGGGTGCCGCGGTTGCGCACCGCGACGTGGGCGACGTGGGGCATGGCTTCGGCGAGCAGGGGCAGATGGGTGCGCACGACTTCCGATTCCAGGACCTCCCGGTGGCGCGTCAGCGCGCCGATGCGGACCTCGCCGCCATCGAGGGCGATGCCTCGAAGCTCCTCGATGCGATTGATGTCGACCAGCACCCGAGGCGCCGACAGGCGCATGTTGAGGACCGGCATGAGGCTTTGCCCGCCGGCCAGGACCTGGGCGTCATCGCCGTGCTCCTCGAATTGTTGGAAGACGGCGGCAAGGCCTTCGGCGCGCACGTATTTGAAGGGATAGGGTTTCACGGATGCATCGGCAATAGCTTGAACGCCAAGATCGGCGTCTATGCCGACGACATGGAGTCGCGTGCCGACTTCCCTTTTCGGGCCTCGCGGCGCATGTCCTTGGCGCCGATCGCCATCAGCACCCGTTCGGGTGTGGCCGGCGCATCGAGCGCCGCCGGGCCACCGTCTCCACGCGCCGCGGTCACGGCCTCGATCAAGGCCTGGTGTACCGAGATCGACAGGATCAACGGTGGTTCGCCGACCGCTTTCGACCAGTAGGGGGTGTCACCGCGAAACTCGAAATTATCGGCCAGCCGGACGTTCATGACCGTGGGCCGGTCCGATGCCACCGGGATCTTGTAGGTCGACGGTGCATGAGTGCGCAGGCGCCCGCTATCGTCGTGCCACAGCTCTTCGGTGGTCAGCCAGCCCATGCCCTGGATGAACCCACCTTCGATCTGCCCGATGTCGATGGCCGGATTGAGCGAGCGTCCGACATCGTGAAGGATGTCGACCCGCTCGACCCGGTATTCTCCGGTCAGGCTGTCGACGATGACCTCCGAGATTGCCGCGCCGTAGCAAAAATAAAGGAACGGGCGGCCCCAGAACGCGTCGTTGTCGAAGTGAATTCGGGGTGTCGCGTAAAACCCGGTCGCCGACAACGGGACGCGGGCCATATAGGCTTCGTTGACCAGGCTTTCGAACGGCACGACATCGTCGCCGATGTGCACCGTATCCCGGATGAACCGCACGCGGTCCTCGGCAACCCCGTATGCCTCGGCCGCGAACGCGACAAGCCGCCGCTTGATCTTGCGGGTCGCGTCCCGGGCCGCCATGCCATTCATATCGGAGCCCGACGACGAGGCGGTGGGCGACGTGTTCGGAACCTTCTCGGTGGTCGTCGCGGTCACCCGGACGCGCCCGAGATCGACGTCGAACTCGTTGGCGACGATCTGGGCAACCTTGACGAACAACCCTTGGCCCATCTCGGTGCCGCCGTGGTTCAGCGCGATGCTGCCGTCCTTGTAGACATGAACCAGCGCGCCGGCCTGGTTGAGGTTGATGCGCGTGAAGCTGATCCCCATCATCACCGGGGTCAGAGCCATGCCACGCTTGAAGACCGGATTCGCTTCGTTGAAGGCGGCAATCTCCCGCCGGCGGTGCTCGTAGTCGGCGTCGTCGATCAGTTCGTCGACGATGGCCGGCACGATGAAATTGCTGATGCGCTGCCCGTAATGGGTCACGTCGCGGCCCGGTCCGTAGAAGTTGGCCCTTCGCACCTCGACCGGATCGCGCCCCAGATGGTGCGCGATGTCGAGCAACGCCCGCTCGATGCCCATCGCGCCCTGGGGCACGCCGAACCCACGGAAGGCTATGTTCGAGGCGGTATGTGTGCGACAGCGGTAGGACGTGATCGCGACATTCTCGAGATAGTATGCGTTGTCGGCATGAAAGATGCCGCGATCGGCGATGGAACCGGACAGATCGGCGGCGTAACCGCAGCGCAGCTTTTGTTCGAACGAGATGCCGAGAATCCGTCCCGTATCGTCGAAACCGGCGTCGTAGTCGATCACGAAATCATGCCGCTTGCCGCTGATCCGCATGTCGTCGTCGCGGTCCAGCCGCAGCTTGGCAGGACGCCCGGTCTTCCCGGCCGCCAGGCAGGCGATGGCCGCGAAGATCGCGCCCTGTGTCTCCTTGCCCCCGAAACCGCCGCCCATTCGGCGCACCTCGACCGAGATGGCGTGATCGGGCACGTCCATGACGCGGGCGCAGAGGTTCTGCACATCGCTCGGGTTCTGGGTCGAAGAATAGACCAGCAGGTCTCTGTCCTCGCGGGGAACGGCCAGCGAGATATGGCTTTCGAGATAGAAGTGTTCCTGCCCGCCGATCTCGATCCGTCCCTGGACCCGGTGAGGCGATCGTGACAGTGCGCCTTCCGGATCGCCGCGGCGGATCTTGCGCGGTGGCGTCAGGAAGCTTTCCCTGGCCATCGCGTCGTCGATGGTGAGGATCGGTTCCAGCGGCTCGTATTCGACGATCGCGAGGCGCGCCGCCTCACGTGCCGCATCAAGCGTCTCGGCGACGACCACGAAGATCGGCTGACCATGATAGTGAACGGTATCGTCGGCCAGGACCGGCTCATCGCCCGCATGCGAACAGCTGATCTCGTTGCGGCCCGGAATGTCGGCTGCGCTGAGCACGTCCACCACGCCCCGATGGGCGAGGACCGGCGCGAGGTCGAGCCGCCTGATGCGGGCATGGGCGTGCTCGCTCTGTCCGATGTGGACGTGGAGCGTCCCCGCCGGCTCCAAAATGTCGTCGATATAGACGGCTTCCCCGCAGACCTGCTTCTGCGCGCTGTCATGCAGGTGCGAGGTGCCGATTGTGCTACTCGGCGCTGGAACGTTACCGTCCATGATCGGCCATCTCCCGTGTTCCGGCCAAGCGGAAGCGAGCCGGGCTACTGGTTTCGAGAAAACACTTGCGCAACAGGTTGGCGGCGGCGCGGCGCCGGTATTCCGCCGAGGCGCGCCAGTCGGTGATCGGCGCGTAACATTGATCGAGGATTTCGACGGCGCCGTCGATCGTCTCTTGTGACCAGGGGCGCCCTTCCAGGAAGGTCTCGCAGTCGGCGGCGCGCATCGGCGTGCCGGCCATGCCGCCGAAGGCGATCCGCGCATCACGCACGACGCGCGTCCCTCCCTCGTCCGCGAACGTCATCGCGAACGCGCCGCAGACGGCGGAGATGTCCTGATCGAAACGCTTGGACAGCTTGTAGCAGCGGAATTCGCTGCCCGGCCCGGGCGCGGGCACGAAGATCGACTCGATAAATTCACCCGCCCGCCGGTCCTGACGCCCGTATTCGATATAGTAGTCCTCGAGCAAGATCGTACGCCCTTCCGCACCCCGTCGCAGGGTGATTGTGGCGCCGACCGCGATCAGCACGGGCGGCATATCGCCGATCGGAGATCCGTTTGCGATATTGCCGCCAATTGTGCCGACAGCGCGCACCTGACGTCCGCCGATGCGCCGGATCAGCTCGCCGATGTCTGGATAAAGCCGCTCGATGATGGGCTGTGCGGCTTCATAGGTGACGCCGGCGCCGAGGCGAACGCCGTCCGCATTCTCCTCGATTGCGTTGAGTTCCCGGACGTTGGCGAGATGCACCACGACGTCGAGGCGGCGGCCCTGCTTGGTCACGAAGAGGCCGACGTCTGTTGCTCCCGCGACCAGGGTCGCATCGGGGAAACGTTCCACCACATCGGCAAGTTCATCGGCCGTCGCCGGCGCGATGAAATGCCGGTCGTCGCTCTCGACATGGGCGCCGGGCCGCTCCGCCAACTTCGACAGCCCTTCCTTGAGTTCGGCATCGTCTGCCTCGGCGTTGTCGTTCGGACGGGCGCGAAATGCGGCCTCCGCAGCCGCGGCGATCGGTCTGTATCCCGTGCAGCGACACAGATTTCCGGCAAGCAGGTCGTCAATATCGCGGCGCGACGTGCCGATTCCCTCCCGGTATCCCGCATAGAGGCTCATCACGAAGCCCGGCGTGCAGAACCCGCATTGCGACCCGTCGTTTTCGACCATGGCGCGCTGCACCGGATGAAGGTCGTCCTCTCCCTTCACGCCCTCGATGGTGATCAGTGCCTTGCCGTCAAGCATGGCGAGGAACTGGATGCAGGTATTGACCGCACGATAGCGAACGGCACCCTCATGTAGATCCGCGATGACGGCGGTGCATGCGCCGCAATCGCCTTCGGCGCATCCTTCCTTGGTGCCGACCAGCCCCTTGTGCTCGCGCAAATAGCGGAGCACGGTCTGGGTCGGATCGACGTGTTCCAGACGTTGCGGTTCACCGTTCAGGATGAATTCGATCCATGACCGCATCGCTCACCTCAATATCAAACCACCCGTGGCAGCCACAACGCCACGTCGGACACGCATGTGATCAAGTGCAGCACGTTTGCCCCACATCTTCCACGACTTGGACTTCCAGAAAAGCTCCGAATTAGTGGGAATCCTACTTCGATTCAGCCACCAAGGAAACGGAATTCCCTCGGCCCTCGGTCAGCCGCGGCCGCTGTTGACGAAGCGTTCGACGCCGATGTCCTCGGCCCAGGCGCGGCGCCAGGCTTCGAGAAGGTATTCTTCCATGGTGTCGGTGCGGGCCTGCACCGCTTCCAGGTCCTTGCCCAGGATGATCATGCAATCCTCGACCACTTGGCGCAGGGCCGCCTCGTCGATGGTTTCGGCGCGGCGCTCGAAGAGGATGATGCGGCCGTCGACGATGACGGTCTCTACGGCGCGCCCCGATTCGGTGAACACCAGCTGACGCGCCGCGCTGTTGAGGGGAACGAAGGAGACGTCGGTGAGGTCGACGATGAAGAGATCGGCTTTCATGGCGGGCGCGATGGCGCCGATCTCGCCCTCCAGGCGCGCCGTCCGCGCCCCGTTCACGGTGGCTGCCGCAAGGGCGTCGGTGGCGTAGGGCGGGCCCGGGTCCGATGGTATGGCGGCGCCCAGGCCGGCGAACATCTTCATGGCCAGGAACATGTTCTGGGCGTCCGAGCAGCTACAGTTGTCGCAGCCCAGCGCGGCGCCCACGCCGGCATCGAGGAACCGGCGGATGGGAGCGACCCCGGAACGGGTCTTCATGTTGCCGACCGGGTTGAAGATGACCATGGCGCCGGCGTCGGCGATCGCCTCGATCTCGTCGGGCTTCATCCACACGGCGTGGGCGAGGTTGAGCCGCGGCCCCAGCAGGCCGGTGTCATCGAGGTAGCGGACCAGGGAGCCGTCATGGGCACCGAAGAGCTGGCGCCCGGCCAGGGTCGAGGCCCGCGATTCGTTGATGTGGGTGTAGACCGGCAGGTCGTCGCTCTCGGCAAGCCCGGCGAGCTTGGCGAGCAGCTCCGGGCTCGAACGCTCGGGGCTGGTGGGACCCAATGCCCAGGTGATGCGCCGATGGCGGCCGCGCCGTGCCCGGGTGACGTCGCGGACCACGTCGAACAGATCGCCCTGGCCACCGAGGCCGCCCGCCGGGCCGGTCAGCCGGGACTGGTATTCGGCGGGCACCACCTCTTCCCAGAAGGGCGTCAAGGCGGCGCCCTGGACGTCGGCGACCTGCGGGGCGAACACGCAGCGGATGCCGATCTCGTCGTAGGCGTCAAGGATGACGTCGAGATCGCCTTCGTCGAAAGGATAGACGGTGCACATGTCCTGCACCGTGGTGATGCCGCTCCGCAGGCACTCCAGCGCGCCCAGGAGGGTGCGCGCCCGTAGCTCCTCGCGGCTGCGCCGCGGGTAGTTGGGGGGCAGGGAGTTGAGGAGCCAGGCTTCCCGGTGGATGGTCTCGAAGCAGCCCTTCAGGAGGACGTCGTGGGAGTGGTAATGGGCGTTGACGAAGCCGGGCACGAGAAGCCGCCCGCCGGCGTCGATGACGCGCCCGGGCGGCGCCCCGCCAAGCGCCGGATGGGCCTCGCCCGCCTCGATGCGCGCCGCCAGGCCGGGCTCGACGGCGGCCACGGTATCGCCGGCGATGAGCACATCGGCGGCGGCCGGGCTGTCGGTGTCGCCCGCGTGGTCGTAGACTCTGCCGCCTTTGATGAGAAGGGTCTGTTCGGCCTCGGGCATGTATTCTTTGTTTTCCGCCTACGAGGAGAACTCGGCGAGGCCCCCGTGCTCACGCGACCAGGTCACCGGGTCTTCCATGTAGCGGCGCACTTCCTTGAGGGTGTGGACGTCGAAGTAGCCTTCCTCCTCGGCCACCTCGATGACGTCCCACCACGTGGCCAGCGCGTGCAGGTTGACGCCGATCTCCTTCATGGTCTCCAGGCTTTGCGGGAAGATGCCGTAGTGGAAGACCACGAAGGCGTGCTTGACGTGGCCGCCGGCCGTGCGCAGGGCCTTGCAGAAGTTCACCTTGCTCTTGGCGTCGGTGGTGAGGTCCTCGACGAGGATGAGGCGCAGCCCCTCGTGCAGGTCGCCCTCGATTTGCGCCAGGCGGCCGAACCCCTTGGGCTGCTTGCGCACGTAGAGCATGGGCAGCTGCAGGCGGTCGGCGATCCAGGCGGCAAAGGGAATGCCGGCGGTTTCCCCGCCAACCACCGCATCCAGGGATTCGAAGCCGGCGCCGCGCAGGATCTTGGCTACCGAGAATTCGATGATGGTGCGCCGGGCGCGGGGAAAGGAGATGAGCTTGCGGCAATCGATGTAGACCGGGCTGGCCCAGCCCGAGGTGAAGATGAAGGGCTTCTCCACATTGAAGTAGGCGGCCTCGATCTCCAGGAGAATCTTGGCCGTCGTCTTTGCCATGAGGGCGTCTTCGGGCAATGACGTACCGAGGTCCATGGGCGTGCCTTGATCGACAATTCGGGGTCGGAACCGCGCCCCAAGGGGGTGACCGGTTGTCTAGCCTGATTCCGTGGCGCTTACAAATTCTTTCGTGCGCCGGCGCCCTCGAAAGCCGGGATTGGCGGTCATTCCTCTACAACCCGCCACGCCACGTCCTCGCCGGCGGCGAAGGGGATTATCTCGTCCGGGCCGGCGGCGAGGCGCTCGGGCACCGGCCAGGGACGGCGCTCCAGGGTGATGGTGTCCTCGTTGGCGGGCAGGCCGTAGAAGCGGGGGCCGTTGAGCGACGCGAAGGCCTCCAGGTGCTCGATCGCGCCCTCTTCCTCGAACACCTGGGCGTAGAGCCCGATGGCGGCGGGCGCCGAGAAGATGCCGGCGCAGCCGCAGGCGCTTTCCTTGTCGGACGCCGGGTGGGGCGCCGAATCGGTGCCCAGGAAGAAACACGCCTCGCCCGAGGTAGCGGCCTGACGCAGGGCCAGGCGGTGGCGCTCGCGCTTGGCCACGGGCAGGCAGTACATGTGGGGGCGGATGCCGCCGGCGAACAGGGCGTTGCGGTTGATCATCAGGTGGTGGGCGGTGATGGTGGCGCCGATTGTGGCGGCCCCGTCGCGCACGAAGGCGACGCCTTCGGCGGTGGTGACGTGCTCGAGGACCACCTTGAGGCCGGCAAAGGATTGCAGCGTCGGCGCCAGCACGCGCTCGATGAACACCGCCTCGCGGTCGAAGACGTCGACGTCGTCGCCCACCACCTCGCCGTGGACGAGGAGCGGCATGCCGATCTTCTCCATGCGGGCGAGGACGCCGCCAACGCGGCCCATGTCCGTTACCCCGGCGTCGGAATGGGTGGTGGCGCCCGCCGGATAGAGCTTCATGGCGGCGAGGACGCCCGAGCCGTAACCACGCTCGATCTCGTCGGCGTCGGTCTGGTCGGTGAGGTAGCCGGTCATCAGGGGCTGGAAGCTGGCACCTTCGGGCAGCGCCCGGGTAATGCGCTCCCGGTAGGCCAGCGCCATTGCCGTGTCGGTGACCGGCGGCACCAGGTTGGGCATGATGATGGCGCGCCCGAAACAATCGGCGGAGTAGGGCAGGACGGTGTCCAGCATGGCGCCGTCGCGCAGGTGCAGGTGCCAGTCGTCGGGACGGCGGAGCGTGATTATTTGCGGGCCGCCGCTCAAAGGACGGGCTTCGTCAGCGCGTGGTAGAGGAGGTCCACCCCCTTCATGAAATCGCCTATGGCCATGCTTTCATGGGGGTTGTGGGAGCCGTGCTCGTTGCGCACGAAGATCATGGCGATGGGGATGCCGGCGTTGGCCATGACGGCGGCGTCGTGGCCGGCCCCGCTGGGCAGGCGGCAGCACGCGATGGACCGTTCCTCGGCGAGCTCCTCCAGCCTGTTGACCCATGCCCCGTCGATGCGTCCGGGCGGCGCGTTGACGCGCCGGTCGAAGTCGAAGGTGACACCGCGCGCCGCCGAGACGGCGCGGCATTCGGCTTGCATCAGGCCGTAGAAGGTCTCCAGGGTATCGGTGCTCTGGCTGCGGATTTCCAGGCTGAATTTGACCTCGCCGGGGATGATCGAAAGCGCGTGATGGGCCGGGTCGGTGGTGACGATGCCCGACGTGATGACCAGGTCGATGCCACGCTCGAGCAGCACCCGCCAGTGCTCGTCGAGGCGCACCAACAGGTCCGATACGGCCATCACCGCGTCGTGGCGCAGCCAGCGCGGCACCGCGCCCGAGTGGCCGGCCTCGCCCCGGCAGACCACCGTCTGGTGGCGGATGTTGCCGCGGATGCCGGTGACGATGCCGACCGGCAGCTTGCGGTCGATCAGCACCGGCCCCTGTTCGATGTGAAGCTCGATAAAACCGGCGATGTCCTCGGCGCGCACGAACTTGCGTCCCGACGCGATGGCCGCGACCTCGGCGCCCGCCTTCGCCATGTAGCTTTCCAGCGCGTCGCCGGTTTGGCGGTGCCTGCTCTTCAGGTCCTCGGCCGTGAGTTCGCCGAAAAGGGCCCGCGAGCCGATGTAGCAGGCCCCGAACCAGGCGCTTTCCTCACCGCGGAAGCCATAGAGGCGGACGGTGCGCGGCGGCACTAAGCCTGAACGTTTCATGTGGATGAGGCTGATGAGCCCGGCGACGACCCCGGCCGCCCCATCGAAGTTGCCCCCGATGGGTACCGAATCCAGGTGCGAGCCGACGGCGACGGCGGGGCGCCCGGCGTGCTGGCCGTCCAGGGTGACGACCAAATTCGCCGCCTCGTCCCAGCGCACCGACAGGCCTTCGGCCTCGGCAAGGCCGGCGATGTAGTGCAGCGCCTTTTCCTCGGCGTCGCCATAGGAGGGCCGGGTAACGCCGGGACCGTCGGCCGACAGCTCGCGCAGGTGCTGGAATATCTCCCCGGCCAGTCGGTCGTAGCCGGCGATGGTCTCGGCGGCGGGCTTGCTCCCGCCGACACCAGCCGCATCCGGAAAAGAGGTGATTTTCGCCGTCATTTTCCTATCCTCACGCGAACAGAGGAAGCCCTTCCTCTTCCGGCTCCACCACCACGGCGCCGGTGAACTCGCTGACCGAATTAATGCCCTTGGCCGCGCACAATGCCTCAAGCTCCTCGATGATGGTAAGCATGGCGGTAGGATTTAGGAAGGTCTTCGTGCCGACCTGTACGGCGGCGGCCCCGGCCAGCATGTATTCCACCACGTCGTCGGTGCCCATGATGCCGCCGCAGCCGATCACCGGAATACCCACCGCCTTGGCCGATTGGTACACCATGCCGACGACGATGGGCTTGATGGCCGGCCCCGAAAGACCGCCCATCACGTTGCCCAGCCGGGGGCGCCGGGTTTCGGTGTCGATGGCCATGGCGAGCACCGTGTTGGCCACCACCAGCGCGTCGGCGCCGCCTTCCTCGGCGGCGCGGGCGACGTTGGCGATCTCGCCGGTGTTGGGTGTCAGCTTGGCCCACAGCGGCTTGTCCGAGCACGCGCGCACCCGGCGCATCACCGATAGGGTCGATTCGGCGCGCATGGCGTAGGCGCGCCCGCCTTCCTCCAGGTTGGGGCACGAGATGTTGACCTCGATGGCGTCGACCGCCGGAATCGACACCTTCTCGCAGATGGTGACGAACTCGTCGGGCGTGTCGGCCGAGACGCTGGCCACCAGCGGTGGCGTGAAACGCCGGTATTTTGGGATGACTTCGCCGATGAAGGCGTCGATGCCCTGGCTCGGGAGGCCGATCGAGTTGAGCATGCCGTCGGCGGTCTCGCTGACCCGTGGCGTCGGGTTGCCGGCGCGGAAGCCAAGGGTGGTGCTCTTGGTGACCAGGGCGCCCAGGCGGTTGGGGTCGATGACGTCCGCGATGTCGGGGGAAAAGGTGCCGGACGCCGGCATTATGGGGTTGGCCAGGGTGAGGCCGCCGAGTTGCACGGAAAGGTCTACCACGACACCGGCTCCTCGAGCTCGAAGACGGGGCCTTCGCGGCACACCCTGAGGTCCAGGGTCTGGCCGCCGCGCCGCACCTGGCGCACGCAACAGACGCACATGCCGAGGCCGCACGCCATCTGCTGTTCCAGGGCGACCTGGCCGGGGATGCCCTCCTGGCGGGCGATCTTCTGCAACAGCATGAGCAGGCGGTTGGAGCCGCAGGTGAACAAGGCGTCGGCGCGCCCCTCGGCGATGCGCCCCCGCACCAGGCGCTCGACGTTGGCTACCGTGCTGGTGCCTTCGGTATCGGTGACACGGACGACCTCGGCGCCGACCGCCTCCATGACGTCCTCGGCCATGATGAGTTCGGGGCTCTGGGCGCTCAGGATGGCGCCGATGCCGACGCCCGCCCGCCGGCACATATCGGCCAGGGGTGCCAGGGTGGCGAGGCCGACGCCGCGCGCCACGATGACCACGTGGCGCCACCCGGGGTCCAGATGAAAGCCCTGGCCGAGGGGGCCCAGGATGTTGAAGGACCCCCCGGGCTCGAGGCGCGCCATGGCGCGCGTCCCGGCGCCTACAACCTTGTAGAGGAACTCGACGATGCCACTTGCGCCATCGGCGCCATCTGCGGGGCGGAGGCGGTAGACGCTCATGGGTCGGCGCAGGAAGGCGGGATCGCCCGGCACCCCCTCGCACAAGAGGTGGAAGAATTGCCCCGGCCGCGCCGTCAGCGCGGTGGGCGGCGCGGCCAGCACCAGGTGATTGTAGCGCGCGTTGACCGGGTGGTTGGAGACCACGGTACAAACGTTCTCGGCAGCCGCGAAGGGGGCCGGCGGTGTTGCCGCCATCGAATCGCTGTTGGCTGTCGCGGTCACAGGCGACTCCTCCAAGCCCGTGCGGCGGGCTCTATCTGCGATGCTGTCGCGGGCCGCGCGGCGCCATTAATTCTCGGCGCGGGAACGGCCCATTCGAGCCATGATGCCCATTTTTGTATAAAAGACAAGAATTATTCTCAAAAATGAGACGTTCACGGGCTCCCCAGCGCCAAGTCACGCTGACCTTCAGGCGTCCTGGGTCGTGCACTCATAAAATAAGGTTCCGATTACGGCCCCATAGCGCACCCCTTGGCGACCCCGCTACGGAGTGTGGCCGGCGCGCCGAGCCTCATTCAAGCTGACGCCTCATTGCCGCACTGATCCGTGTTACCAGATGGTCGGCGGTTATGGGCTTCAGCAGGAACAAATCGATGCCCAATTTTTTCACTTTGTCGAGGGCCTCTTTATCTCTGAGGCCACTGATGACAATCACCGGGGTTCCCGAGAGCGACGGTGGTAGTTCGTTACGCAATTTCTTGATGAAATCGTAGCCATTCAGCCTTGGCATCACCAGGTCGAGAAGAATCACATCCACCTTACGCTCGGCATTCTGCAGGGTGGCAAGTGCTTCATACCCATTCGCAACGGCGGAAATCTTGCCTGTATTTCTTACCGTCAGCGCTTCCTTGATTATGTTGCGCACATATATCTGGTCCTCGACGACCAGGACATGAAGCTTGCTCATATCGACCGCGGCCATGTGGCTTCCTTACGGACTGAAATCAGTCGGTTCAAGGCATCACATGTTTGGATTATGACCGCATCGACGCCCCACGGTAAAGGCACGGGGTGGCAGGGCTTTCCACCGTGGTCTTGAAGACCTTCCAGGCTTTGCACCCGAACTCGGGTTGTGGCTATAGCCGGAAGTGACGAATGCTCCGGTGGAGGTTTGATCTCAGGCGCTTGTCAGAGGACACGTCCTAACCCTCGGCGTCGGCGAGCAGGCGGCGCACGAAGTCGGCGGCTTGGCGGCCCTTCAGCGCCCGGCGCCACAGGGCGGCGGCGACCTCTTCGTGGAGGCTGAGGGCTTCGGGGGCCGAGGTGATCATGGCGACGCCGACGCGCACGTTGGGTTGTTCGCCCAGGCGGAAGGGGCTGACGGCGACGAACGAGCGCTCGCCTTGGCGGAATATCTGGAAGCTGGTGTTGGGCAGGGTGTCCTCGACGACGCCGATCTGCACGCCGATCGGCTCGTCCGACATGCGGCCGATGATGTGGGCCGCCTCGCGCCGCGCCATGGCGCGGCGTTCGGTGCGTTGCACTTCGCCCAGGGTACGGGCGCCGAGAAGGCCGTGGGCGAGGAAGCGCTCCAGCTCCCCGGCGGCGATGAGGCTGACCAGGCTGGGGCGGCGTTGCCGGTAGGCTTCCTTGCGCTGGCGCAGCACGCCCATGAGCTCGTCGACCTCGGCATGGGCCCTGGCGGCATCCTCGATGTCCTCGGGGATGCTCTCCTTCAGTACCTGGGCCAGGGTTTCGTCGTATTCATCCGAGGTCAACAGGTACGAGATGGGACCGAAGAGCACGATGATGTGCTCGGCGTTTTCCTCGATCTGGCGCATGCGCTCGAAGAAGCTGAGGGCGCTCGCCGCGTACTCCACGCCGACGCCGAGCAGCGAGGGAACGGAGACCCCGAGGAGATCGGAGAGCTTGGCGATGGTCTCGATCTTGGCGAGTTCGCCCTTTTCATAGCGGTAGAGGGCGGCGCGCGAGATACCGAGGCGCTGGGCGATCTCCTCGGCGCCGAGGCCCGAGCCCATCCTGTAGGCGCGCAGGCGCTGTCCTATTTCCTCGAATCGGAAAGGCATATCCGGTCCACGTGTTGTCTTGCGCGCCGCGGATGCGCACCGGTGGCGCCACAGGTGCGCCAACGAACCTTAACATTGTTGCCGTCCTTCGGCCCACGATTCCAGTCCCAATGGCGTCGGCGGGCATGCTATAGGTGTGTCGCTACGTATATCGCTACGTGTATCGCTACGTGTATCGCTACGTGTATCCCTGTGGCGCGGGGCGCGAAAATGACGCCGGCCGGTTGGGGCAAACCGTCATGCATTGGAGGTTCCGGCGATGACGTTGGAGGACTTGCGCGAGGCGTTGAGCGAAAGGGCGCCGGGCCTGGGGGCGTTCGAGGAGTTCATCCATGACTGCGAGCGGGGCATGGCGGACCAGCCCCAGCATGCCGCTTTCTTCGGCCTGCTGGCCGGCGCCGCCCAGCACTTCCGCGAACGCTACAACCAGGAACCGCTCTCCGTGACCACCATCGGCGAGGCCAAGGAGGAATTGCTGCGCCTCGTCGATTCGGCGCGCCAGGCGGCCGTCGGAGAGCCCAAGGACCAGATCGAGGCGCTCAACGGCATCGCCCGCGCCGACCTGGGTTAAGAGCCTATCCGAATAACTGGAGGCGGTTGTGATGAGACCAAATCAGGAAGGCCGCAAGGCGCCGCTTCGCCGGCGATGCCGGCGCATCGGCAAGAAGCGGCAACGCCGCGGAGGCCTGATTTGGTCCACCCATGGGG
>JASLQF010000059.1 GCA_030744625.1 Rhodospirillales bacterium | reverse complement strand
TGTAGTTCCGCCCAGCGTCCCAATAGGCACGAAAGAGTCGGTTTGCTTCCTTCGCGTCGATACTGGTGAGCGCGCCACCGAAGAAAGTGAAGGTCCACCACTCTCGCTGTTTGAGCGCGCGGGAGGATACGGGACTGTCGTGAACGAACATTAACAACCGATCGCCGTTTGGGTTTTCAAGGACATCGACGCTTCCCATAGTGGCGACCAAATGCTCCTGCACCGGCAATTCGCGCCCCCAGATGTCTGGGTAAGGCGGGTATTTTTTCTCTCCGGCCCACGCCACTCCGGGCAAAAGCGTGGCCGCTAATATCGTGATTGCGACGAAGCTAACTATTGCCAGGACGAGTTTTGAAGAGATTCGTTGCACCAAGCCCATGGGCGGGTCTCCTGTCTTGGGTCGCAAGAACGCAGTCATTTGGTCTGCGGCCTTATGTTTTCACGGTTGCTTATCGTAATAAATATCAATCATAAATAGCTTAGTCGCACCACGCGTCAATCCGTATGGAATATACGAAAATATTGACTATGTCGACCAAAAAAACAGTTTATACGCATAAAACATTGCACCGAAATATGCACGGACAAACGTCGGCGCCGGGAAGTGGATTCCGGCGGAAGAGAATGCGTAAGCGCGCCCGGTTGCCGGCGCGATTTGTTCCAGCAAGGAACCACGGCGCGGGGGGCGTCCGAAAAACACGCCAAGCCCCTTCCTAATTGCCGCCGCGGCTGGCAGAATTTCGCCCAGGCTCGGGGGGCGCGGCTTGACTGCAGTCAAGGCCCTGGCCCCGGCAAGCGGGTAGCGAGCCGGCTTGAGTGTGTCCAGGGGAGGCAACACCGACGACATGGGATGCGATCCGATCCTGCCCGCCGAACGAGTCGAGGAGATGGCCGCCCGGGGCCTGTGGTCCGACCGCCTGATCACCGACTATCTCGACGAGTTGGTGGAGCGCCATCCCAAGCGGCTGGCCCTGGTCGCCGCCAATTCGACGACCGGCGACAGCATGCGCCTGACCTATGGGGCGCTCGGCCGCCTGGTCGACCGCCTGGCGGTGGGGCTGGCCGGGCTCGGGGTGGGGCCGGGCGACGTGGTCTCCATGCAGCTCCCCAACTGGTGGCAGTTCACGGTCCTCCATCTGGCCTGCGTGCGCCTCGGCGCCGTGACCAACCCGCTCATGCCCATCTTCCGCGAGCGCGAGATCGCCTTCATGCTGGGCCTCGCCGAGAGCAAGGTGGTGGTGGTGCCGGGCACCTTCCGGGGTTTCGACCACGTCGCCATGATGCGGAAATTGCGGCCCGATCTCCCCAATCTCGAGCACGTTCTCGTCGTCGGCGGGGAGGGCGAGGAGTCCTTCGAGGCGGTCCTCGCCGCCCCCCCCGGCGACGACCGGCGCCATGGGGCGGGCCTCGTCGCCGGGCGCCGCCCCGGTGCCAACGACGTGACGCTTCTCCTCTACACGTCGGGGACCACGGGCGAGCCCAAGGGCGCCATGCACACGTCGAACACCCTGATCAGCACGATCACGGCCTATGTCGAGCACCTCGGGCTCGACGGCGACGACGCCGTTTTCATGGGGGCGCCCTTCGCCCACCAGATCGGCTTCACCCACGGCGTCCTGATGCCGATTTATCTGGCCACCAAGGCGGTGATTCTGGACGTCTGGGACGCCGACGCCGCGGCGCGGCTCATCGGCGCCGAGGGCTGTACCTTCACCAAGGGCCCGGCGCCGTATCTCTTCGATCTCATCGAGGCGGTCGCCGGAAAGGCCCATGACCTCTCCTCGCTGCGCATCATGGTGGCCGGCGGCTCGCCTATTCCCCGGGCCCTGGTGCCGCGCGCCAGGGACGTGCTCGGGGCCAGCATCTGCGCCGTCTTCGGCACGACCGAGAGCAACGCCACCACCATGACCCGGCCCGGCGACGCCGACGAGAAGGCGTTCGGCACCGACGGCACGGCGCTGCGCGGCATGGAAGCGCGCATCCTTAACGACCAGGGCGGGGCGGTGCAAAGCGGCGCCGATGGCCACCTGTGGGTCCGCGGGTGCGGCAATTTCGTGGGCTACCTGAAGCGTCCGGATCTGTATAATGTGGACCAGGAAGGTTGGTTCGAGACCGGCGATCTGGCCTGCATGGACGAGGACGGCTACATCCGCATTACCGGCCGTTCCAAGGACATCATCATTCGCGGCGGCGAGAACATTCCCGTGGTCGAGGTGGAAAACCTTCTCTATCAGCACCCGGCGGTCAAGGAAGTCGCCATCGTCGCCATGCCCGACGACAGGCTCGGCGAGAAGGCCTGCGGCTTCGTCACGCTACGGCCGGGCCAGCGCCTCACCTTCGACGCCATGATCGCCTTCCTCGAGGAAAAACGAATGGCCCGCCAATACCTGCCCGAGCACCTGGAAGTGATCGACCGGATGCCGCTCACCCCGAGCGGCAAGATCCAGAAATTCAAGCTGCGCCAGATGGCGGCGGCGCTTTGATGAACGCGCGAGGCACCATGGAAAGTACGCTCCACCTGACCCTCAACGGCCGCCGGCGCGGCGACCTTGTTCCCGACAACATGCTGCTGGTCGATTATCTGCGCGAGGTGGCCGCCCTCACCGGCACCAAGATCGGCTGCGACGGCGGCGAGTGCGGGGCCTGCACGGTGCTCGTCGATGGCCGGCCGCGCCATTCCTGCCTGACCCTGGCCGGCGCTTGCCAGGGCCGCCACGTGGAGACCATCGAGTCCCTGGAGGAAGGCGGGCGCATGGCTGCCCTCCAGCGCGGCTTCCACGAGAAGCTCGGCGCCCAGTGCGGCTTCTGCACGCCGGGCATGATCATGGCCGCCGAGGGGTTGCTGCGCGCTACCCCCGATCCCGGCACCGAGGATATCCGCGCCTCCATGGCCTCCAACATCTGCCGCTGCACGGGCTACATTAAGATCATCGAGGCCGTGCAGGCGGCCGCCCGGGAACTCGCGCCATGAACCGCGTCGCCGCCCCCGTCAGCTCCATCGGCCTCTCCCAGCCGCTCGTCGACGGCCCCGAAAAGGTCACAGGCCGAGCCCGTTACGCCGCCGACCTGGCCAGTCCCCAGGCCCTCGTCGGGCGCCTCCTGAGGAGCCCCGTCAGCCACGCCGAGATCACCGCCCTCGATACCTCCGCGGCGCGGCGCATTCCCGGCGTCGTCGCCGTCATCACCGGCGATGACTGCGACGAGACGTTCGGCATCCTGCCCATCGCCCAGAACGAATACCCCCTGGCACGGGGCCGGGTGCGCTACCGGGGCGAGCCACTGGCCGCCGTCGCCGCCGTCGACGCCGAGACCGCCCAGCGCGCCATCGACGCCATCGAATTCGCCTATGACGAGCTGCCCGCCTACTACACGGCCGCCGACGCGCGCGCCGACGGCGCCGTCGAGTTGCACGCCGAGCGCCCGGGAAACATCGACCGCCACGCCGAGTTCGAACTCGGCGACGTCGATGGCGGCTTCGAAGCCGCCGACCTGGTGCGCGAGGAGACCTACCATTGCGCCGAGATCTGCCAGGTGCAGAGCGAGCCCCACGCCGTCCTCGCCGATTACGACGCCGAGCGCGACCGCATCACCGTCAGCCCCTCGACCCAGGTGCCCTACTACGTGCACCTCATGCTGGCCAAGACCCTGAAGATGGAGAAGTCGCGCATCCGGGTCGTCAAGCCGTACATCGGCGGCGGCTTCGGGTGCCGCACCGAGGCCCTCAACGTCGATCTCATCTGCGCGCTCCTGGCCCGCGCCGCCAAGGGCGCGGTCCGCATCGTCGCCAGCCGCGAGGAGACCTTCATCACCCACCGCGGCCGGCCCGAGACCGGCCTGCGCCTCAAGATCGGCCTCAAGCAAGACGGCACCATCACCGCCGTCGAATGCCATGCCGTACAACGCGGCGGCGCCTATTCCGGCTACGGCCTCGTCACCATCCTCTACAACGGCTCGCTTCTCTATGCCCTCTACGACATCGAGGCGATCAGGTATGAGGGCTTCCGGGTGCTCACCAACACGCCGCCGTGCGGCGCCATGCGTGGCCACGGCACGGTCAACGCGCGCTTCGCCTTCGAGAACCTGTTGGACGCCATGGCCGCCGAGATGGGCCTCGATGCCTTCGCCGTGCGCCGCGCCAATATGCTCAAGGCACCGACCTTCACCACCAACGACCTGATGATCAACAGCTACGGCCTGCCCCAATGCCTGGACTGGGTGGAAGAGGCGAGCGGCTGGAAGGAGCGCAAGGGCAGGCTCGGCCCCAACCGGGGCCTGGGCATGGCGTGCTCCCATTACATCTCGGGCGCGTCGAAGCCGGTCAACTGGACCGGCGAGCCCCACGCCACGGTGCATTTGAAAGTCGACTTCGACGGCTCCATCACGCTCTTGACCGGGGCCGCCGAGATCGGCCAGGGGTCGTCGACGGTGCTCGTGCAGTGCGTCGCCGAGGTGCTCGGCCTCGATATGTCGCGCATCCGCATCATCGCCGCCGACAGCGCGCTTACGCCCAAGGACAACGGGTCCTATTCGTCGCGCGTCACCTACATGGTGGGCAACGCCGCCATTCAAGCGGCTACCGAGTTGAAACGCGTGCTCGTCGAGGCCGCCGCCGCCAAGCTCGACGCCCGGCCCGAGGACGTCGAATGCCTGGGCGAGGTCTACCGCGCCGCCACCCAGGACGAGGGCCTCGCCTTCGACGAGGTGGTGGTGGCGGCCCTGGCCGAGACCGGCACCCTCACCGTCAAGGGCAATTACGACACCATCCCCGAATCCCACGGCGGCAAGAAGTACCGGGGCGCCGCCATCGGCGGCTCCATGGCCTTCAGCTACGCCGCCCAGGCGGTCGAGGTCAGCGTCGACCCCGACACCGCCCAGATCACCGTCGAAAAGGTGTGGGTGGCCCACGACTGCGGCAAGGCCCTCAACCCGCTTGCCGTCGAGGGCCAGGTGCAGGGCTCGGTATGGATGGGCATGGGCCAGGCGCTCAGCGAGGAGACCCACTACCACAAGGGCCTGGGCATCACCTCCAACATGCTCGATTACCGGGTGCCGACCATCGTCGAATCGCCGCCCATCGAGGTCAAGATCATCGAGAGCATGGATCCCCACGGCCCCTTCGGCGCCAAGGAGGCGGGCGAGGGCTCCTTGTCCGGCTTCCTGCCGGCCCTGGCCAGCGCCGTCGCCGACGCCATCGGCGTGCGCCCGGTCGAGTTGCCGATGACCCCGGACCGCCTCATGCGGCTCATGGAAAAAGGGGGGCGTTCCGGCTGATGGAATACATGCCGGAATTCCGCCTGTGCGCGCCGGCCAGCGTCGACGAAGCGGTCGGGCTGGCCGCCGCCGACGCCGGCGCCCGCTACTTAAGCGGCGGCACCGACCTGGTGGTCAACGTGCGCCGCGGCATCGAGAGGCCGGCCGCCCTGATTGATCTCTCGGCCATCGGGGAACTCAAGGACATCGACGAGGACGACGGGGGATTGCGCCTCGGCGCCGGCGTCGTGCTCAGGGACCTGGCCGAAAACGAGACGCTCCGCCGCGATTTCGCCGCCGTCGCCGAGGCCGCCCTGGCGGTCGCCGGGCCGACCCACCGCGAATACGCCACCCTCGGCGGCAACCTCTGCCTCGATACCCGGTGCCTCTTCTATAACCAGAGCGAATGGTGGCGCGGCGCCAACGACTACTGCCTGAAGAAGGAGGGCGAGACCTGCCACGTGGCGCCCAAGGGCAGCTTCTGCTTCGCCGCCTTCTCGGGCGACGTGGCGCCGGCCCTGCTCGTCTCAGGCGCCGAAGTGGAATTGGCCGGGCCCGAGGGGCGGCGGCGCATCCCCTTGGCCGAACTCTACAACGACGACGGCATGGACCACCTGGCGTTGAAGGCGGGTGAGCTGGTCGCCGCCGTCCACCTTCCCGGTGCCGTCGCCGGGGTGCCCTCGGCCTACGCCAAGGCGCGCGTCCGGGGCTCCATCGACTTCCCGCTGGCCGGCGCCGCCGTGGCGCTGGCCATGAAGGGCGGCGGCGTGGAGGACTTGCGCGTCGGCCTCACGGCCGTCGGCCCCAGGCCCTTCCTGGTCGAGGACACCGAACGCTTCGCCGACGCGCCCCTCGACGGCGCCGCCCTCGATGACCTGCGCGAGATGGTGCGCGCCCAGGCCCAGCCCATGCGCACCACCACCGTGGCGCCCTGGTACCGGCGCCGCGTCGCCGGCAACCTGGCGCGGCGCCTGGCGGCGGGGCTGGCTGCCGCTTCTCCGTGATGTTTCGCGCCCTTGGCGTTTAACTGATGGCCCGCGCAACGCCGAGGGACGCGGCGACCGGCCATGTGCGGTCTCCATCCATCCATGGTCAAAAAAGAACGCCCTTGGGCTGGAATCGAGACCCTTCCCGGACGAACAGCACATCGATTTGAAACAGAACATTGCCGGACAGACGGTGTTGTTCAAACAGGTCGAAGACCACAAATCCCATTTTGGCCATACGTTCCACGGTTTCGGCGAACAGGGGAGCGCCTTTGTTGTATTCCACGACGCCCACCTCCATGAAAACAAACTCGACGTCCGCCAACACCCGTGGGGCACCGTCCAGAACGTCCAGTTCAGCCCCCTGAACGTCCAGTTTCAATAAACCGCATGGGCCTTCCTCGCGGTCCCGGGTCAACCGATCCAGGGTGGTCATGGGAAGGTCCTGCTTCTCGCGGTCGAAAGAGGTTTGTTCTTCATAAACGGAAGACCCCGTCGAGCCGTAAGGGGTCTTCATCAAATAGAATGGAACCGAGTCCCGCTCCTCCCGACCGAGCAACGCAATGACATAGTCGGTTCCGGGCAAATCGACTTTGACTTTGGCCAGATCGGCCTCTTTTGGGGCCTGAGCTTCCACCATCAGCACTTTTGCCTGGGGGAAGATCTCTTTAAAGGCGCGGGTCCAAGCGCCGGAATACGCGCCGATATCCAGGACGAGTACGGGATCAAAGCCGATTTTCTCCAGCAGAAGCAGCATTTCCCTGAAGGGATCGCGAAGGCCGGAATAATTGACGGCACCGAATATTTGAAGGGCTTGGGAATTGTTGGGGTTTCTCGCCAAGGCCTGAAGACACGATTGTCTGGCCGCCAGCATGTCTCCGTCGTTGAACTGATCCACGGCTTTGCGGATGATGTTTTCGATGGGGACTTCGGCCATATCAACCCCTCACGTCGTTTCCTGCTGGTAAATTGACCCCGCTTTACTTTAAAGCACCCCCCTCCGTTTTAAAGCACCCCCCACCCGATCGGTCCAACGGCGAAATTGATCAACCTCCCTTCCGGAAAACCGGTGTCGGTTTCCGAACAGTCGCGAGGCCGACGCCCGCCGGCTTTCCCTGTTGGTATTAAGCGGCTCTACTTGCCTCTAGGGGCAGCCCACGGGGCTGCGTCGCGAAGGATGGGTCTACAAATGTTCCTTTTTTGTTCTTGATCTTGGTGGCATTCGGTGATAACCGTTCCCGTTTGTTTCGACAGCGGGAAAGACGTTCATGCGCATCTCCCACGGCTGGCTCCCATCGCCGCGCCGCCAAGTGACGGGAAAAGGCGAATGATGACAAATGCTGACAAAATGTCATCATTCGAAATGGCTGGTCCCGATCCGGGGCGCCGCCGAAGGATGCTTGGAGACGCCTTCGACGAAGCGGAGCCTCGGCTTCGAGTAGGCCCGGAAGGCCGCCGCGGAGGATGAAGCCGAATTGGAAAAAGTAAAAACCGGCCCTCGAAGAAGGCCGGCATCAGACAGGAAGGGGAGACACCATGGCCAAGACGGACAAGGCGAACAAAGCGGATAACGCAGACGGGCGCAAGAAGCGCACCATTACCGAGATACGCCAATCCAAGACCACCGGCGAGAAGATGGTCTACATGTCGGTGCCCGACTACACCTCGGCGCAATGGGCCGAGATGGCCGGGGTCGACGTCGCCGTGGTCGGCGACAGCCTGGCCATGATCGCCCACGGCCACCCCAACACCATCCCCGCCACCATGGACATGATGGTGCTGCATTCCCAGGCCGTGCGCCGGGGCGCCCCCGACACCTTCGTGCTCGGCTGCATGCCCTATCAGAGCTACCACACCATCGAGGTGGCCCTGGTCAACGCCACGCGCTTCATGCAGGAGGCAGGCTCGGACGCCGTCAAGCCCCAGGGCGGCAAAAGCCAGGCCCATATCCTGAAAGCCCTGGTCGACGCGGGCATCCCGACGGCGTCGCACATCGGCCTGACGCCCCACACGGTTGCCATGTTCGGCGGCTTCAAGATCCAGGGGCGCACGGCCGACGCGGCGGTCAAGATCCTGGAGGACGCCTTCGCCATCCAGGACGCCGGGTGTTTCATGTTGGAGTTCGAGGCGGTGCCCGGGCGCATCGCCCAAGTCATCTCGGGGCAGCTCGACATCCCCACCATCGGCATCGGCGCCGGGGTCGGGTGCGACGGCCAGATCCTGCTGTGCTACGACCTCTTGGGCGTCTTCACCGACTTCAAGCCCAAGTTCACCAAGCGCTTCGCCCAGCTCACCGAGGTCGCGGTCGGCGGCATCGCTCGTTACGTCGACGAGGTCAAGTCGGGCACCTTCCCCGACGACGACCACACGTATTCGGTCAACGACGAGGAGTACGACAAATTCCTCACCCTGGTCGAAAAACGCAAGCAGGTGTGAGGGGGAAGCCCATGGCCGGCGCCAAGATCAGCGCGACCTTCGAGATCAACGCCGAGGCCGGCGACATGCTGGCCCGCATCGTGGCGCGCTACGACCTGCCCGACGCCTCCAAGGCGCTGCGCATCTTGCTCGATTTTGCCGCCACCGACGGCGACTGGGACGAGATATTCGGCACCGTGCGCTGCCGGCGCTGCGGGTGAGGACGCGGGTGATGTTGCCGGTGATGTTGCCCGGCCGCCCCTCACTCCGCCGCCGATTTGCCGCGGATCGCCGAGGTCTGGCTGGCCACCGCGTCGAGCTGGTCGGCGTCCCACTCCTCTTCCTGCTGCAGCGCGAACAGCGAGGTGTAGCCGCCCGACCAGTCGGGGGGCACCTGGCAGGGGCGCGGGTCGTGGTGGGCGTAGCGCGCCGGCTTGCCGCGCACGATGGCGCCCATGTGGCGGCTGGGCACCGGGTTGGCCGTGTAGGTGAAGGCGTCGGCCGCCGAGTAGGCGTTGAGGAGCAGCGGCCGCCCGCGCTCGGAATCGTTGGGCGCCGAGCCGTGGACCGTGCGGCAGTTGTGGATGGTCACCGAGCCGGCCGGGCCCATGAGGTATTCGGCGTCGCCGAGGGCCACGCGCTCCAACTGCTCGTCGGAGAGACAGCCCACCCACTCGTCCTTGTCGTTGTACTGGTCGAAGAGCTCGCCGTCGTGGCTGCCGGGGATGACGCCGAGCGGCGCCTGATCGGGGCCGACGTCGTAGATATAGGCGCCGATGGTGAGCGGGCTGTAGTTGGTGTGCGGCCAGTAGGAGATGTCCTGGTGCCACTTCACCTCCTCGCCGCCGCCGGCCCATTTGAAGTTGAGCTTGGAGTGGTGGAACTTGACGTCCGGCCCCACCAGGTCGGCGGCGAGGTCGGCGATCACCGATTGCGAGGCGAACTCCCAATAAAACGCGTGGTGCTCGACGGGGCTGGTCAGGCGCCTCAGCCTGGGGCTGTCCGCAGAGTGCCCGGGCTCCAGGTCGAACACGGCGTCCGATTTGGTCAGGGTGCGGGTGCGCTCGACCATTTCGGCGGTGACTTGGCGGGCCCGCGCGATCAAGTCCTCGGGCACGACGCTTTCGACCAGGAGGTAGCCGTTCTCGAAGTAGGACTGGCGCTGTTCCTGGGTGAGGACCTTGGGCGGGGCCTCCAGGACTTGCTCGGGCGTCATCGGGGTTGCTCCCTTGTCGGCGTCGGCGGCGGCGCGCGCCGGCGCCCATCAAGGGGCTATTGTCGGCGTCCCGGGCCGGGGCGTCAACTTCGCGCTCGTGGGCGGCCGGTGGGTGGACGGGGGGGAGGCCCTGGCGGCGCCCGCCATCAGGCCGGCGGATGGGTCGCCTTGAGCATCTCGTTGATGCGGTGGCGCAGGCCCTGGAAGCCGATGGCGAGGTCGTCGGTAAAGAGCGACAGGGCGTTCTTGGCGAAGGCGTTGTCGATGTCCTTCCAGTCCTCGTCGGTGAGGCAGCGCCGGGCCAGGGGGAAGACGACCTCCTCTTCGTTTTTCATGTGCCGGCGCTCCAGATCGAGGTATTCGCGCACCGCCGTCTCCAGGGCGTCGAGGCCATGGGGATAATGGCGGTCATAGTGTTTCAGGGCGTGTTCGATGGTGGCCAGGGCATATTCTCCGGCTTCGTGCTCGCGCAGCAGGTTGTCGACGATTTCCCTGGCCGCGGGGTCGCGCTGCGAGAGCGCCGCGAACAGGTAGTGCTCCTCCTTGGGGTGGTGGAGGCGCCCCGGGAAGAGCCGCATGTAGTAGACGACCGTGAACAGAAGCTCGAGATCGGGCTTGGTGTCCGATGCGCGCAGGTCGCGCGTCGCGATGTCGAGACAGGCCAGCGCCTGGGCGATGTTGCGGTGCTCGTTTCGGATGATTTGCAGCGCTTTGGTCACGGCGAAGGGGCCCTCCGGCTGTGGGCGCTGAATTTCAAGCTAGCATGGGCGGGTCGGGGCGCTCTTGATGAAAATCAACTGCCCGGGTCCGCCGGTCGGTCTGGTTCCGGGGCCGGGTCCGGGGTGGCGACGCGCCAGGCGGCGGCGGCCAGGGCGGCCGCCGCGCCGACGTAGACGGCGGCGATGACGGCGATCGCCTCCATGGACACGCCGAGATCGATGAGCCCGCCCATGGCGGCCGGCGAGACCGCGGTCGAGACCACGATGACGGCCGAGACCAGGGCGCGGATGGCGCCCAGGTGGGCAACGCCGTAGACCTCGGCCCACATGGCGCTGGGCACGGTGAAGCTGGCCCCGGCGGCGATGCCCGCCACCGTCAGGTAGAGGGCCGCCGCCGCCGCGTCGTCGAAGGCGACCAGGGTGAGGAGGCCGAGCCCCAGGGGCAGCAGCGACCAGGGCAGGATGCGCCCGGCCCCGAAGCGGTCGACGAGGGGCCCGCTCAACAGGCCCGCCGCCACCGCCGCCGCCGAAAAGGCGACGAAGCAGGCGGCGTACCAGGTGAGCTCCCACCCCTTCGATTGGACCAGGTGGACCTGATGGAAGAACAGACCGGTGAGGATGAACGGGGCGGCCAGCGCGGCGGGCAGCACCATGTAGAAGCGGACGTCGCGCACCACCTCGCGCCGCGACCACTGGCGGCGAGTGGTGGTGGTGCCGTCGGCCCGCGCCGCCTGTTCCAGGTGCTCGCCGTGGCGGGTGGCGTGGCCCTTGAGCAGCCACGGCACGACAAGCGCCAGGGTAAGGGCCAGCCCCACGCCGACGGCACCCCACGTGTGGCGCCAGCCGAGGGTCGCGATGAGGCCGACGGCCATCAGCGGGAACACCGCCTCTCCGGTGGCGTGGCCGAGGGAGGCGATGCCGATGGCGCGGCCGCGCCCCTTGTCGAAGTAGCGCGCCATGCTGGTGATGGCGGTGTGCCCCATCAGGCCCTGGCCGGTGAGGCGCAGCACGAACAGGGCCAGGACCAGGGCGGCGACCGACGGCACCAGCGCCATGAACCAGCACGAAGCGACCAGCCCGGCGCACACCAGGGCCGTGTAGAGGCGCAAATCGACGCGGTCGATCTGGCGCCCCACCCACACCAGGGAAAGGCCGCTGGCCAGGGTGGCCAGGGAATAGAGCATGCCGAAGTCGCCGTGCGACAGGCCGAACTCGCCGCGGATATCGGCGCTAAAGAGCGCGATGAAATAGGTCTGCCCGAAGCTCGACGACAGGGTCAGGACGAAGCCGAAGGCGAGGAAGCGGACGTTTTCGCGCAGGAACGTGACGTAGCCCATCGGCATTTGTGGCATCCGCATCCGTGGCATCTGTCGCATGTGTGGCCCGGCACACTTACCCCACGGCGCGTTGTCTGCCTAGTGCCGGGTGGCGAAACGGTGGATACTCGGGTCCCGTGGAAACGATTTTGTCGGTGAGGGCGGGCGGCGCATGCGGGGAAGACGGCAGGACGGGGCGTGGAGGCATTTCGAGGCGTGGTGCCGGACGCGCCGCCTGCGCCCGCTTCCGGCCCATCCGTGGACCGTCGCCGCCTATGCCCGCTGGTGCGAGCGCCGCCAGGGCTATCCGGCCATCGTCCGGCGCCTCGATGAGATCGCCCGGGTGCATCTCCTCAAGCGCCTCAAGCCACCGGTGCGCCATCCGACGGTGACGCGCACCCTGCGCATGATCGAACGGCGCCGCGGCGGGCACGCCGCCGCCCTCTTCCGGGACGAGGACTTCACCGCTACCGCCTCGCCGCCGGAGCCACCGCAGCCGCAGGAGCCGCAGGAGCCGCAGGAGCCACCCTCCGATGTCTCGGGCGGCGCCACCAAGGCGATGCGCTCCACCCCCCGGCTGGTGCTGCGCCGCCCCGCCGCGCGGTGACATCGGTGCTGGCGCCTGGCCTAGCGGATGGTGATCCGGCGCACCGCCGTGAACGTCCTCGGCTGGCCGGCGCCCGCCTTGCGGGTGAGGCGAAACTCGCCACGGTAGACGCCTTCTGGCCAGGCGTCCCCCGGGCGCGGGATGCCGCCCGGCCTGAAGGCGCGGGCCAGGTCCCTCTTTTCCGTCATCGACGACCGCACCAGGGTCTTGCCGTCGGGGCCGGTGATTGTGAGGGTGAGCCGGTCGCCGGCGCGGACATGGAATATCTCGGCCCACAGGAACAGCTTGGCGGCGTTCCGGGGCAGTTCCGTTTCCTGATACTTGCCGTCGCGCACCCCCCGGACTTCGGGCTTGGTGGCCGAGAAACCGGCACTGTAGATGGCCGTCGACTGGTAGGGCAGCGCGGCCAGCACCTGGCGCTTCCAAAGCGGGGTCACGCCGAGCCCGCACTTCTTCGACGGGCCCGCGCCGACGAAGGGATCGACGATCTTCCTGCCCTTGCGGACCTGGATGTGGACGTGGGGGAACATGGCGAGGCCGGAATGGCCGACCAGGCCGAGGCGCTCCCCGGCCGCCACGCGCTGCCCCTTTCTGACGCTGACGCTGCCCCGGCGCAGGTGGCAGTATTGGGTGCTCCAGCCGTCCTTGTGGCGAAGCGTGACGCCGTTGCCGCATTCCTTCCCCTTGACCGCCCTTGGGCCGCCGATGAGGTTGAAGTCCACGTCCTTCATGCCGTCGCGGAGTCCGGCCACCGTTCCGGCGGCGGCGGCCAGCACGGGAACTCCTTTGCGCATGACGCCCATGTCGCGGATGGCGAAGTCGACACCCTTGTGCCCGTCGTAGCTCGATTTGCCGCAGTTGTAGTCCCTGACTTTCTTGGATTTGTCGAGATCGACGTAGTTGACGATCCAGCACGTTTTTCCGATCTCGCAGGACAGGGGCAGGCCGAGCCCGAGGGCAGGCGGCTCGGCGGCGCCCGCCGGCGGCGGGCCCGGCCAAGCCAGGGCGGCGGCCAGCGCCAGCGCCACCGCCAGGAGGCCTCCGGCGCGTGAGGGTCGTGGCAGGTTGCTCATGGCCCTTGCTTAGCAATTATGCGGGCACAAGGAAATGCCGCAACCACCGGCACGGTGAAAGGTGGTAGAAAACCGGGCATGACCGAACTCTTCAAGTTGACGGCGCGCGCCATGGTGGATCTCCTCGGGCGCGCCGAAATCAGCCCCCTGGAGGCCATCGATGCCGCCCTGGCACGCATCGAGGCCACCGACGGCGCTCTCAACGCCCTGCCCACGCTGTGCGCCGAGCGCGCCATTGAGGCCGCCCGCCGCATCGCCCCGGACGACGCGGCAAGCGGGGCGCCGGGCTGGCTCGCCGGGCTTCCCATCGCCGTAAAGGATCTCAACGACGTGGCCGGGGTGCGGACGACCTATGGCTCCCCCATCTTCGCCGACCACGTGCCGGAACGCTCCGACGTGGCCGTGGAGACCCTGGAACGCCGTGGCGCCGTCGTCCTCGCCAAATCGAACACGCCGGAATTCGGCGCCGGCGCCAATACCTTCAACGAGGTCTTCGGCGCCACCCTCAATCCGTGGAATACCGCCAAGACGTGCGGCGGCTCCTCGGGCGGCTCGGCGGTGGCGCTGGCCAGCGGCCAGGTGTGGCTGGCCACGGGCTCCGATCTCGGTGGCAGCCTGCGTACGCCGGCCAGCTTTTGCTCCGTCGTTGGGCTCAGGCCGGGACCGGGGCGCGTGGCGCGCGGCCCCGTTGCCGATCCCTTCGACACGCTTTCGGTCGAAGGCCCCATGGCGCGGACGGTGGGCGACATCGCCCTGATGCTGGACGCCATGACGGGTCCCAGCGTCGAGGACCCCCTGGCCCTGCCGGCACCGGCCGAGCCCTTCGTCAAGGCGGTGGACGCGCCGGTGGCGCCGGCCCGCGTCGGATTCAGCCGCGACCTCGGATTCTTGCCGGTGGAGGCGGAGGTGGCGGACATTTGCGAGGCCGCCGCCGGCCGCTTCGCCGAGCTCGGCGCAGCGGTCGAGGAGGCGTGCCCCGATTTTTCCGATGCCATGGATATTTTTCAGGTGTTGCGCGCCGCCAAGTTCGCGTTGGCCCGCGAGCCCCTGCTCAGGAATCACCGGGAGAGCTTGAAGCCGGAGATGGTGTGGAACATCGAAAAGGGGCTCGCCCTGACGCCAGGGGAAATCTTCCGGGCGGTTTCGGCGCGCGCCCGGCTGGTGCAACGGGTGGCGGACTTCTTCGGCCCGTATGATCTGCTGCTCAGTCCCGCCGCGTCGGTGCCTCCCTTCGACGTCGGCCACCGCTATGTCGAGGAGATCGGCGGCCACCGCTTCGAAAACTATATCGACTGGATCGCCATCACCTATGCCATCACGCTCACGTCATGCCCGGCCCTGGTGCTTCCCTGCGGTTTCACCGCCCAAGGCCTGCCGGTCGGTCTGCAGATGGTGGGAAGGCCGCGCGGCGAGGCGGCGTTGCTGTCGGCGGCGGTCCTGGCCGAGGATGTCTTCGCCCTCGGCGCCGAGGTGCCCATCGATCCCCGTCCGCCTTCGCAGGCGCGAAGTTGATACCTATGTATAAGTTGTTTTGCATGCAAGGTTGCCGTAAATCCTCCGTATCTGTAACATCGTCTGTAATATTGCACCGCACATAAAATTTGTTGCGACGCAAAACATAAAGGGCGAAATCCATGGACGATACAGGTATTCCCGTCGCCGAACGCGCCGACGACGGCACCGCCCCCGGCGATATCGACGATGACCTCCACGGGTACTACTTCGAGGACCTGGTGGTCGGCATGACAGAGGTTTACGCCAAGACCATGACCGAGACGGACATCGTGCTTTTCGCGGGCATTTCGGGAGACATCAACCCGGTGCACCTGAACCACGAGTTTGCCAGCCAGACCATGTTCGAGGGCCGCATCGCCCACGGCATGCTGACCGCCAGCTTCATTTCCACTGTCATCGGCACCAAGCTGCCCGGACCCGGGTGCATTTACGTCGATCAGGTGTTGCGCTTCAAGGCGCCGGTCAAATCAGGGGACACGGTGAAGGCGCGCGCCACCGTGACCGAACTGATCGTGGACAAGAAGTTCGTCAAGCTGGAGACCGTTTGCACGGTCGGCGACACGGTGGTCATCGAAGGCGAGGCCACCATCATGGTGCCGTCGCGCGCCCCGTAGGCGCCCCCGCCCCGCTATTTTGCAGCGCCGCTCCCCCCTTCCACGGTTTCCCCTTGACCCTGTTCCGGGGCGCTGACACTTTCTTGCCGCCATGCGGATATTTCGACATTTCAACAATTTGCCCGGGGAAACACGGGACGCGGCGATCGCCATCGGTAATTTCGACGGGGTGCATCGCGGCCATCAGGCGGTGATCGCCGAGGCCGGCCGCATCGCCGGCGACGCGGGCGTCCAGTGGGGGGTGTTGACTTTCGAGCCCCATCCCAGACGGGTGTTCAAGCCCGATTCGGAGCCCTTCCGCCTGACTCCGTTTCGTCTCAAGGCGCGCCATCTCGAGGCCATGGGGGTCGATTTTCTCGTCGTGCTGCGGTTCGATGTGGCGTTTTCGCGCCGGCCCGCCGAAACCTTCGTCGAGGAGATCCTGGTCGAAGGCCTGGCGGCGCGCCACGTGGTCTCGGGCTACGACTTCGCCTTCGGACACGAACGGCGGGGCGACAGCGAGCTTCTGCTCCGCACGGGTCGCCAGCGGGGTTTCGGGTTCACCTGCGTGATGGCGCTCGGCGACGAGGCGGGCGAGGCCTATTCCTCGACGCGGGCGCGCGGCTGCTTGCGCGACGGCGATCCCGCCGGCGCCGCCCGGGTGCTCGGCCGGTTCTTCGAGATCGAGGGGCGCGTGGCGCGCGGCGACGAGCGCGGCCGCACCATCGGCTATCCCACCGCCAACGTGCCGCTCGGCGATTACGTGTGCCCGGCGCTCGGCGTCTACGCGGTCAAGGCGGGGATCGACGACGGCCCCGGTACCGTCTGGCAAGCCGCCGTCGCCAACATCGGCCGGCGGCCCACGTTCGGGGGAGACGGCGTCGTGTTGGAGGCCCACCTCTTCGATTTTGACGGCGATCTCTATGACCGCCACCTGCGCGTTGCCCTGGTCGACTATCTGCGCCCCGAAAAGAAGTTTGACGGAATCGACGAATTGAAGGCACAAATCGCCGATGACAGCAGCCGGGCACGGCAAATTTTGGCGGACGACTGAAGAATGCCCGGGAATCGAGCCCAAGACCCACCAAGCCAGCGAGCCGAAAAATGAGCGTGGACTATAAATCGACGGTGTACCTTCCCCGCACCGACTTTTCCATGAAGGCGGGCCTGCCGCGCCGCGAGCCCGAGATCCTGGAGCGCTGGGAAGAACTAGACCTTTACCGCCGCAATCGGCAAGCCGCCGAGGGGCGCGAGAAGTTCATCCTCCACGATGGACCGCCCTACGCCAACGGGCACATCCACATCGGCACCGCGCTCAACAAGATTCTCAAGGACGTGGTCACCCGCTCGCAACAGATGCTGGGCAAGGATTCCAACTACGTGCCGGGCTGGGACTGCCATGGCCTGCCCATCGAATGGAAGATCGAGGAGAAGTACCGCGCCGCCGACAAGGACAAGGACGCCGTCCCCATCGTGAAATTCCGCCAGGAGTGCCGGGAGTTCGCCGAACGCTGGATCGGCGTCCAGCGCGACGAGTTCAAGCGCCTGGGCTGCGTCGGCGATTGGGAGAACCCTTACACCACCATGAGCTTTGCGGCCGAGGCCCAGATCGTGCGCGAGCTCGGCAAGTTTCTCATGAACGGTTCGCTCTACAAGGGCGCCAAGCCGGTGCTGTGGTCGGTCGTGGAAAAGACGGCGTTGGCCGAGGCCGAGGTCGAGTACCACGATCACACCTCGACGACGATCATGGCGCGCTTCCCCGTCGCCATGGCGCAGTCGCCCGGCATCGAGGGCGCGTCCGTCCTCATCTGGACGACGACCCCATGGACCATTCCAGGCAACCGCGCCGTCGCCTACGGCAAGGATGTCGACTATGGGGTCTATGAAGTGATGGGCACCGGCGAGGACAGCCTGGCAGTCCCCGGCGAGCGCCTGGTCGTGGCCAAGGCGTTGGCCGAAGCGGTCAGGGAGGAAGCCAGGATCACCGAATGGTGGCTGGTGGCGGAGCTCACGGGTCTGGAAGGCACGGTCTGCCGCCACCCCCTGCACGGGGGCGGGTACGATTTCGAGGTCCCGGCGCTGGCCGCCGGTTTCGTCGACGTGGACGCCGGCACCGGCGTCGTCCATATCGCGCCGGGCCACGGGGCCGACGACTGGGATCTTGGTGTCAAGCACGGCCTGCCGATGCCCGACACGGTGGACGCCGATGGCGTTTTCATCGGGGCCGTGCCGCTGTTCGCCGGCAAACGCGTGCTGACGGCCGACGGCAAGCCGGGGGACGCCAACGGCGCCGTTGTCGAGGCGCTGAAAGAGGCCGGGGCGCTGCTCGCCTCGGGCCGCCTCGTCCACAGCTATCCTCATTCCTGGCGTTCCAAGGCGCCGCTAATTTTCCGCAATACGCCCCAGTGGTTCATCTCCATGGAGAAGACGGGCCTGCGCGCAACAGCCCTGGATGCCATCGAACAGACCCGCTTCGTCCCCGAATCCGGGCGGGCGCGGCTCCATGGCATGATCGAGACGCGGCCCGACTGGTGCGTGTCGCGCCAACGCGCCTGGGGCGTGCCCATCACCGTGTTCGTCGACAAGAAAAGCGGCCAGCCGCTACGCGACGAGTCGGTCTTCCAGCGCATCGTCGAGGCGGTTGAGGAGGAAGGCGCCGACTGCTGGTTTTCGTCCGATGCATCGCGCTTCCTGGCGCCCGAGTACGACCCGGAGGACTACGATCAGGTCATGGACATCCTCGATGTGTGGTTCGATTCGGGCTCCACCCACGGTTTCGTTCTCGAGACCCGCGCCGATTTGAAGTGGCCGGCTTCCCTCTATCTCGAGGGCACCGACCAGCACCGTGGCTGGTTTCATTCGTCGCTTCTCGAATCCTGCGGGACCCGGGGCCGGGCGCCCTACGAGGCGGTGCTCACCCATGGCTTCGTGATGGGCGAGGACGGCCAGAAAATGTCCAAGTCGCTGGGCAACATCGTCTCGCCGCATGACGTGGTGAACAGCCGCGGGGCCGACATCCTGCGCCTGTGGGTGGTGGGTTCCGATTATTCCGAGGACCTTCGCATCGGTACCGATATCCTCAAGCACCACGCCGACATCTACCGGCGGCTGCGCAACACGTTGCGTTTCATTCTCGGAAACTTGAACGGCTTCGAGGATAGCGAACGGGCGGACCTCGCCGACATGCCCGAACTCGAGCGCTGGGTCCTGCACCGGATTTGGGAACTGGACCGCGTGGTGCGCCAGGCCTGCGAGGATTTCGAATTCCATCAGCTGTTCACCGAGCTTCACAATTTCTGCGCCGTCGACCTGTCGGCGTTCTACTTCGATGTGCGCAAGGACAGCCTCTATTGCGACCGCGCCGATGCCCGGCGCCGGCGGGCGGCGCGCTCGGTGCTCGATACCTTGTTCGACTGTCTCACCGCCTGGCTCGCCCCCATCACCTGCTTTACCGCCGAGGAGGCCTGGATTGCGCGCCATCCCGGCAAGGACGAAAGCGTGCATGTGCGCCTCTTTCCCGAGATTCCCCTGACCTGGCGCAACGACGCCTTGGCGGCGCGCTGGCACCACATCCGCCAGATGCGCCGGGTGATTACCGGAATCCTGGAGGTCGAGCGCGCCGGCAAGCGTATCGGATCGAGCCTCGAGGCCCACGCCGAAGTTTACGCCGACGCGCGGTACCTGGACGCGCTGGATGGCATCGATCTCGCGGAAGTGGCGATCACCTCGGGTATTACGATCGGCCAGGGCGAGGCGCCGGCGGACGCCTTCACGTTGGACGAAGTGCCTGGCGTGGCGGTTGCCATCGGCCCGGCCGGGGGCCACAAGTGCGATCGCTGCTGGCGGGTTCTGGAAGACGTCGGCGACGATCCCGAGCTTCCCGAAGTCTGCGGGCGTTGCGCCGACGCGGTCAAGGTCCACCTCGCCACGAACGCCTGAGGCCGAGGGCCGCCAGGGCAAGGACTTGTCGACATGAAGGTTCCAGGCAGCTGGGGGTTGGCGTTGGCGACGCTGGTCCTGATCGTCGATCAGGCCAGCAAATGGTGGGTGATCAATGAGGTCATGAACCCGCCCAGGGTCATTCCGGTGACCCCGTTCTTCAATCTGGTCATGGGTTGGAACCGGGGCATCAGCTTCGGGCTGATGAACCATGAATCGGCGTTGAGCGCCTGGATTCTGCCCCTGGTGGCGGTGGTCATCGTGGCGGTCTTGTCGGTTTGGCTGTGGCGCAACGATCGGCCCGTCGTGGCCGTCGCCATCGGATTGATCATCGGTGGCGCCCTCGGCAATGTCGTCGATCGCTTGCGCTTCGGCGCGGTCGCCGATTTTTTGGACTTTTACGCGGCCGGCTTTCATTGGCCCGCCTTCAACGTCGCCGACGCAGGCATTACCATGGGCGCCGCCATACTCGTTCTTGAATCCTTGTTTGCGCGCCGCGAAAGGCCTAAAAATAGAGACGGAACCAGCGATATGACGGACAGCGGACAATGAACAGAGCAAGCTTGTTCATGGTCGCGTGTTTCCTTGCGATCGGACTGGGGAGCTGCGACTCGGTAAGCGAGATGTTCACCGAGAAAAAGTCGGCGCCCGATGAATTCGCCGTCTTCTCGGAGCCGCCGCTCAGCATGCCTCCGGATTTCGGTTTGCGCCCGCCGCGCCCCGGTACGCCGCGCCCGCAGAAAAGCACGCCGCGCTTCCAGGCCAAGCGCGCCGTGCTTGGCGCCGGGCGCGGCAATCCCATTCTGCGCCCGCCGCCGCGCGGCTCGAGCCTGGGCGTGCAAGTCCTGTTGCGCGAGACCGGCGCCCTCGAAGCGAACCCCGACATCCGCGCGCTCATCAACGAGGAGTCCTCGCTGGTGGCGACGGGCGACAAGACGTTGACCGACCGCCTGCTGTTCTGGCGCGGCGCCAAGGATGAGCCCGTTATCGACCCCGCGAAGGAAGCCGAGCGCATCCGCGATGCCATCGAGCAGGGCCAACCGGTCACCGGGGAAGAATCTCCGACCATCCAACGCAAGTGACGCGAAGGGACGTTGGCGGAACCGCCGGGCGCCGGTGCCGGTCGCCGGGCGTCCGTCACACGCCTGTGATTTTGCGGGCGCGCCTGGTGCGACTACATTACCGGCCGCCGGCACGCGCCGGTGCTCCTTCGTAGGGATCTTGGGTGTGAACATGGCAACCGGAACCTCGCTACGAACATGGATGCAAGTGGCCGTGGCGATCGCCCTCCTCGGCATCGTGGCGTGGAGCGCCGCGACGGCCCGGGCCGGGGAAGAACGTACCGCCACGGCCGGAGGTGCCGGGCGGACCGGCGTTTTCAACCCCGAGACCTTCACGCTGGACAACGGCATGCGGGTGGTGGTGGTGTCCAACCACCGTGTCCCGGTGGTCACCCACATGGTGTGGTACATGGTCGGTGCCGCCGACGAGCCGCCCGGCAAGTCGGGCATCGCGCACTTCCTCGAACACCTCATGTTCAAGGGGACGAAGACGCGGCCGGCCGGTGAATTCTCCCGCATGGTGGCGCGTAATGGCGGGCGCGAAAACGCCTTCACGTCGTCGGACTACACGGGCTATTACCAGACCGTCGCCAAGGACCGCCTGGAGTTGGTCATGGAGATGGAAGCCGACCGCATGTCCAACCTGGTGTTCAATGAGGACGAGGTGGAACCCGAGCGCCAGGTCATCTTCGAGGAACGCCGCGCCCGCACCGACAACGACCCCGCCGCCATCCTGCGCGAACACGTCAATGCCACCCTTTATCTCAACCACCCCTACGGCCGGCCGGTCATCGGCTGGGAGCACGAAGTGCGCGCCTTGAGTTCGGAGGACCTTGCCGCCTTCTACCGGCGTTGGTACGCGCCCAACAACGCCATCCTGACGGTGGCCGGCGACATCACCGCCGCCGAGCTGCGCCCCCTCGCCGAGAAGTACTATGGCGCCATTCCGCCGCGTCCCATGCCGGCCCGCGCGCGTCCCCAGGAACCGCCGCAGAGGGCGGCGCGCAACGTCGTGATGAAGGACGCGCGTGTGCGCCAGCCGACCTGGAGCCGCACCTACCTCGCTCCCAGCCATGGCACCGGAGAGACGCGCCACACCTACCCCCTCGAGGTGCTGGTCGAGATCCTTGGCCAGGGGGCGACCAGCCGGCTCTACCGCTCGCTGGTGGTGGAACGCAAACTGGCGGTCTCCGCCGGGGCCTTCTACGACGCCGACGGTCTCGGGCCATCGACCTTCGTCGTCTACGCCAGTCCGGTGCCCGGCGTCGATTTGGAAACCCTGGCCGTCGCCGTCGACGGCGAGATCGCGGCGCTTCTCCGCGACGGCGTCGGAGAGGACGAGGTGGCGCGCGCCAAGCGGCGCATGCGGGCAAGCACCGTCTATGCCCGCGATTCCCTGAGCACCGGGGTGCGGGTGCTGGGCGCGGCGCTGGCCACCGGGCGCACCGTCGAAGAGGTCGAATCGTGGCCGGCGCGCATCGACGCCGTCACCGCCGGCCAGATCGCCGCCGGGGCGCGCGCCGTGTTCGACGAAAGTCGTTCGGTCACGGCGCTGTTGTTGCCCGAAAAGGCCCCGAGGCGGAAATGAGCACCGCCGTGACTGCCGCTTCCGCCCTTGCCGCCGCCCTTCGCCCATGGTGCGTGGTCTTGGGGCTGGCCTTGGCGATGGCCGCCCTCGCCCAGCCGGCGGCGGCCGTCGAGGTCGAGCGCGTACGGAGCACCGGTGGCATCGAGGCTTGGCTGGTGCGCGATCACGCCAACCCCATCATCACCGTGCGCTTGGCCTTTCGCGGCGGCGCCGCCCTCGACCCGGCGGGCAAGGAGGGGCTGGCCGAGATGGTCTCGTCGCTCTTGGACGAGGGCGCCGGCGACCTCGACTCCCAGGCCTTTCAAGGGCGCCTCGAAGACCAGTCGATCTCGTTGCGATTCGACGCCGGGCGCGACGTTTTCGGCGGGCGCCTGAGGACACTGACCGAGAACCGCGACGCGGCCTTCGGGCTGTTGCGGCTGGCCCTCGGCGCACCGCGTTTCGACGAGGCGCCGGTGGAGCGCATCCGCACCCAGATTCTGACCAGCTTGAAGAGGGCTCTCGAGGACCCGGACGCCATCGCGCGGCGTGCACTAGCGCGCGCCCTCTTTCCCGATCATCCCTACGGCAGGCCCGTGCGGGGGACGCTGGAAAGCGTCGGTGCCGTCTCCGTCGGGGACCTGCGGCGCTTCGTGGCCGAGCGGCTGGGGCGCGACAATCTGGTGATCGGGGTTGTCGGCGATATCTCGGCCGATGAGCTGGCCCCCCTCCTCGACCGAACGTTGGGGGCGCTGCCGGCCAAGGCCTCCTCCTGGAAGGTCGCCGATACCCGACCCCGGGCGAGCGGTAAGACCGTGGTCATCAACAAGGCGGTGCCGCAGAGCGCCATCGTGTTCGGTCACGGCGGGCCGAAGCGCGACGACCCCGACTTTTACGCCGCCTATGTCATGAACTACGTGCTGGGCGGCGGCGGTTTCACGTCGCGCCTTTACAACGAGGTGCGCGAGAAGCGCGGCCTCGCCTATTCCGTTTACAGCTACCTCAACCCGCTCGACCACGCGGCGCTCATCGTCGGCGGCGCCGGCACCGCCAACGAGCGCGTCGCCGACACCCTCGCCGTCGTCCGCGCCATCTGGCGGCGCATGGCGGAGGAGGGCCCGAGCGCCCAGGAACTGGCCGACGCCAAGACCTACCTCACGGGCTCCTTCCCCCTGCGCTTCACCTCGAGCCGTAGCGTCGCCGGCATCCTCGTCGCCATGCAGCTCGAGAGCCTCGGTATCGACTACCTGGACCGCCGCAACGGCATTATCGAGGCGGTGACGTTGGCCGACGTGGGTCGGGTGGCGCGCCGCTTTCTCGACCCGGACGGGCTCACTGTCGTCGTCGTCGGCGAGCCCGATGGCCTCGCCGCCACCGAGTGAGACGGCGCCGGCCGGGGTGGTTGCGCTGTCCTTTGTCTGGTAGTCTGAGGCTCCCGCATAGGCGTCTGGAACCCGGACCTTCGCATGGCGTCCTCGAATAGCTCCCCGGCCTGGAAGGCGCTGCAAGCCCATCACAGCCGGGTGGCGCCGGCCCACATGCGGACCCTGTTCGAGGAAGACCCCGAACGGTTTTCACGCTTCTCGCTGAAGCACGGCGACCTGCTTCTCGACTATTCCAAGAACCGCGTCACGGCCGAGACCATGTCCTTGCTCGCTGATCTGGCGCGCGCCGCCGACGTCGAGGGTTGGCGCCGGCGCATGTTCGCCGGAGAGCGCATCAACACCAGCGAGGACCGCGCCGCCTTGCATGTGGCGCTGCGCAACCGCTCCGGGCGCCCCATGGCGGTCGACGGCGCCGACGTCATGCCCGCCGTCGAGGCGGTGCTGTCGCGCATGCGGGCCTTCGCCGACGAACTCGGCGGCGGCGCCTGGAAGGGGGCCACGGGCACGCCGATCACCGACGTCGTCAACATCGGCATCGGCGGCTCGCACCTCGGCCCGGCGATGGTGGTGGAGGCGCTGACCCCCTATCGCAAGCCCGGGCTCGGCGTCCATTTCGTCTCCAACGTGGACGGCACCCACATGGTCGAGACCCTGAAGGGCCTGGAGGCCGCCACCACCCTGTTCATCGTCGTCTCCAAGACCTTTACCACCGTCGAGACCGTGGCCAACGCGAAGACGGCGCGGGCTTGGCTCGCCGGGGCGCTGGGCGAGGCGGCGGTGGGGCGCCATTTCGCCGCCGTCACGGCAGAAGCCGGGGCGGCGGCGGCTTTCGGCGTCGAGGCCGAGCACGTATTCGAACTCTGGGACTGGGTCGGCGGGCGCACTTCCCTGTGGTCGGCGGCCGGCCTTTCCATCGCCGTCGCCGTCGGCATGGACCGTTTCGAGGAACTTCTGGACGGCGCCCACGCCATGGACGAGCACTTCCTGAGCGCGCCGCTGGAGGCCAACATGCCGGTGGTCCTGGCCCTGCTTGGCGTCTGGTACATCGACTTCTTCGGCGCCGGGTGCCATGCCGTCGTCCCCTACGACCAGTACCTGCGGCGCCTGCCCGCCCACTTGCAACAGCTCGACATGGAAAGCAACGGAAAGAGCGTCACCCGCGACGGCGCGCCCGCCGCGCGCGCCACCGCACCCGTCGTCTTCGGCGCGCCGGGCACCGACGGCCAGCACGCCTTCTTCCAGCTTCTCCACCAGGGCACCCGGCTGATCCCGGCGGACTTCATCGCCGCCGCCGAGACCCACAACCCGGTGGACGGCCATCACGCCCTCCTGCTGGCAAATTTTTTCGCCCAGAGCGCCGCCTTGATGACCGGCGGGAGCGCCATGGAGGCGGCGCCCCTGGCGCCCCACAAGGCGCTCGCGGGCAACCGGCCCAGCAACTCGATCCTGGTGCGCCGCTTCGACGCGCGCACGCTGGGCATGCTGATCGCCCTCTACGAGCACAAGGTGTTCGTCCAGGGCGTTATCTGGGGCATCAATTCCTTCGACCAGTGGGGCGTCGAACTGGGCAAGGAATTGGCCGGCACCATCCTGCCCGCGATCGAAGACGCCCAACCGGCGCGTGGCCACGATTCGTCCACCGACGGCCTGATCAACCATTTCAAAGCTCTGAGGGCGGGACCGCCATGACCCTCCGCCTGTTGCCCGAGACCACCGTCAACCGCATCGCCGCCGGCGAGGTGGTGGAGCGCCCGGCCTCTGCCGTCAAGGAACTGGTCGAGAACAGCCTGGACGCCGGCGCCGTGCGCATCGACGTGGTTATCCGCGACGGCGGACGCACGCTGATCTCGGTGGCCGACGACGGCGCCGGCATGACGGCGGCGGAGCTCGAGTTGGCGGTGCGACGCCACGCCACCTCCAAGCTTCCCGGCGACGACCTCGAGAACATCGCCACCCTCGGTTTCCGGGGCGAGGCGCTGCCCTCCATCGGCGCCGTCAGCCGCCTCGAGATCACGAGCCGCCCGCAAGGCGCCGCCGAGGCCTGGATGCTCAGCCTCGAGGGCGGGCGCGCCGACGCCCCGCGGCCGGCCTCGGGCGGGCCGGGTACCCGGGTCGAAGTGCGCGATCTCTTCTTCGCGACGCCGGCCCGGCTCAAGTTCCTGAAGACGCCGCGCACCGAGACCAGCCACGCCCTCGACGCCGTGAAGCGCCTCGCCATGGCCCACCCCGAGGCCGCGTTCTCGGTGAGTGACGGCGAGCGCAGCCTGCTCAAGCTGGCGCCCGCCGAGGGCGACCTGTTTGCCGCCCGCCTCGATCGCCTGGCCGCCATCATGGGCCGCGAGTTCGCCGAAAACGCCCTCGCCGTCGAGGCCGAGCGCGAGGGCGTGCGCCTCACCGGCCATATCGGGCTGCCCACCTTGAACCGGGGCACGGCGGCCATGCAGTTCCTGTTCGTCAACGGGCGCCCGGTGCGCGACAAGCTGCTGTTCGGCGCCGTGCGCGGGGCCTATCGGGACCTTCTCGCCGGCGACCGCCATCCCCTGCTGGCGCTGTTCGTCGACGCGCCGCCGGGGGCCGTCGACGTCAACGTGCACCCGGCCAAGACCGAGGTGCGTTTCCGCGATGCCGGCCTGGTGCGCGGGCTCATCGTCGGCGCCCTCAAGCACGCCCTGGCCGAGGCCGGGCACCGGGCCTCGACCACGGTGGCGGCGGCGGCGCTGGGCGCGGCCCGCCCCGAGGGTGGAACGACGGCGTTCCCTGGCGCCCGACCCACCGGCGCGGCCCGCGGCATGTCTGCCGTCGGCCGCGGCCTGGCCGAGCGCGCCGCGGCCTACCATGCGCCGCTGCCCGATCTGGAGGCGCCGCCGGCCGCCAAGGAAGCGGAAGAGCCCGGGGAGGCCCCGGCCGACTACCCCCTCGGCGTCGCCCGCGGCCAGCTCCACGCCACCTACGTGGTGGCGCAGACCGCCGACGGGGTGGTCATCGTCGACCAGCACGCGGCCCACGAGCGGCTGGTCTACGAGCGCATGAAGAAGGCGCTGGCAAACCAAGGCGTGGCGCGCCAGGGCTTGCTTATCCCCGAGGTCGTGGAACTCGGCGAGGATGGCGCGGCCAGCCTCGCCGCCCGCGCCGACGAGCTCGGCGACCTGGGGCTGATGATCGAGCCCTTCGGTTCGGGCGCCGTGGTGGTGCGCGAGATGCCGGCGCTCCTGGGCGAGGCCGACGTCCAGGGCCTGGTGCGCGACCTCGCCGACGAGATCGCCGAGTACGACGAGGCCCTGGCCCTCAAGGAACGCCTCGCCGACGTGTGCGGGACCATGGCCTGCCACGGCAGCGTGCGCGCCGGGCGCCGCCTCAACGTGGCCGAGATGAACGCGCTCCTGCGCGAGATGGAGGCGACGCCGCACTCCGGCCAGAGCAACCACGGCCGCCCCACCTACGTGGAGCTCAAGCTCGCCGACATCGAACGCCTGTTCGGCCGGCGCTAGTGCTTTATCCATTCAGATGCAATCACCGCAAGCGGGCCGGTCCGAGACCGGCCCCTACGCTATTTGCCGAATGTAGGGGCGGGTCCCGGACCCGACCGTGCCGAATGGGCAATACGCTGTGTAAAACCAACTGGGCGTTGCGCTGGTCCTCAGCCGGCACGCCTCAGGAACACCACTCGCGCCGCGCCGTACGTGCGCTCCTTCAGGGTCTCGAATCCCTCGGGAGCCGCGAAATCCTCGCGCGCCCCCACCTCGGCGACGCAGACGGCGCCGCCGGCGATCCATCCCTTGGCGGCCAGCGCCGCCAGGGCCTCGGGCGCCAGGCCGCTTTCATATGGAGGGTCCAGGAAGACCAGGGCGCACGGCGCCCGGGCGGCCAGGGGCGGTGGCGGCGGCCGGCTGGCGTCGGCGTCGAGGAGGGTGGCGTCGGCCGCCGCGCCGAGGGCCTTTACGTTGGCGCGCACGCAAGCCATGGCCGCGCCGTCGTCGTCCATGAAGGTGGCGTGGGCTGCCCCTCGCGACAGCGCCTCGAGGCCGAGCGCGCCGCTGCCGGCGAAGACGTCGAGCACCGAGGCGCCGTCGATCTCCGCCCCCGCCACGCCGTGGGCGAGGATGTTGAAGACGGCCTCGCGCGCCCGGTCCGCCGTCGGCCGCGCGCCCCCCGCCGGCGCCCGCAGGCGGCGTCCCCGGTGCGCGCCGGCGATGATCCTCAAAGCGCCAACCCCCCTCCCAACTGCTCGGCGATGACCTTGCGGGGGATGGGCGCCACGGTGCCGCGCTTGAGTCCCCCCAACTGGAAGGGGCCGTAGGCGAGGCGGATGAGCCGGTTGACGGTGAGCCCCAAGTGCTCGAGCACGCGGCGCACCTCGCGGTTGCGGCCTTCGCTCAGCGACACCGTGAGCCAGGCGTTGGCGCCCTTGCGGCTGTCGAGCTGGGCGCGGATGGGGCCGTAGGAAACGGCGCCGACCTTGGCGCCCTTGGCCAACGATGCCAGCCGGTCCTCGTTGACGGTGCCGAAGACGCGCACCCGGTAGCGCCGCGTCCAGCCGGTGTCGGGCAGCTCGAGGCGGCGCGCCAGCTCCCCGTCGTTGGTGAGCAGGAGCAGCCCCTCGGAGTTGAGGTCGAGCCTGCCCACCGAAATGACGCGGCCCATGTCGGCGGGCAGGCGCTCGAACACGGTGGGGCGGCCCTCCGGGTCGCTGTGCGTGGTCACCAGGCCCGGCGGCTTGTGGTAGCGCCACAGGCGCGAGCGCTCGGGCGCCGCCAGAGGCTTGCCATCGACGGTGACGGTATCGGCCGCCGTCACGTTGAGGGCGGCGGTGTCCAGCACCTGTCCATTGACGGCGACGCGCCCCGTAGCGATCCAGCGTTCGGCCTGGCGCCGCGAGCACAGCCCGGCGCGCGCCATGACCTTGGCGATGCGTTCGCCCTTGGGTGTGGTCATGGGGGGTGCGGTCATGGGGTGCCGCGGGCCGCCTCGACGAAGGCGGCGAAGAGGCGCCCGTCGCCCTCGCTGATCTCGAATTCCGGGTGCCACTGCACGCCCAGGCAGAATCCGTAAGCCGGCGCCTCGATGCCCTCGATGACGCCGTCCGGGGCGCGCGCGTTGACGACGACGCCGGCCGGTTCGTCCGCCGCCGCCTGATGGTGGGCGCTGTTCACGGCCAGGCGGTCGGTGCCGACGATGCGGTGCAAACGCGTGCCGGCGACGATTTCCACCTCGTGGCCGGCCTCGTCGCGGGGGTTGGGCTGCTCGTGGGCCAGGGCTTCGGGCACCGCGTCCGGGATGTGCTGGATCAGCGTGCCGCCGAGCGCCACGTGCAAAAGCTGCTGGCCGCCGCAAATGCCCAGCACCGGCAAGTCGCGGTCCATGGCGCCTTGCGTGATGGCCAGCTCGAAGGCGGTGCGCCCGGCCTTGGTCTTGACCGTCTGGTGGCGCTCGGCGGCGCCGAACAGCGAAGGGTCGACGTCGAAATCGCCGCCGGTCACCACCAGGGCGTCGATGGCGTCGAGGTAATCGTCGGCGAGGCCGGTCTCGTGGGGCAGCGCCACCGGCAGGCCGCCGGCGCGCGTGATGGCGCCGGCGTAGTTCTGGCGCACCGCCAGCCACGGAAACGCCGAGTAAGGGCCGGGCTCCTCCGAATCGAGCGTGATGCCGATGAGGGGCCGTGTCATGGCCGCACTCTAGGTGGCGTGAAGCGACCCGGCAAGCGGCTCCCTTGACGGCACCGCCCGCCACCCGCAAGGTTTGGCCCATGAGCACGGACGATTCCCCGATGGAACAGGCCCCGATGGTACAGGCGCTGGAGGAGGCGCGCGCCGCGGCGGCGCGGGGCGAGGTGCCGGTCGGCGCCGTGCTCGTCGACGGCGCCACCGGCGAGGTGGTGGCGGCGGCCGGCAACCGCACGCAAGAACTGGCCGATCCCACCGCCCACGCCGAGATGGTTGTGCTGCGCGAGGCCGCCGCCAAACTGGGCGCGCCGCGCCTTCCCGGGTGCGACCTCTACGTCACCCTGGAGCCCTGCGCCATGTGCGCCGGCGCCGTTTCCCTGGCCCGCCTGCGGCGCCTTTATTTCGCCGCCTACGACCCCAAGTCGGGCGGCGTCGAGCACGGGGCGCGGGTCTTCGAGCAGGCCACCTGCCACCACAAGCCGCAAGTGGTGGGCGGCGTCGCCGAGACGGAAGCGGCCGAGCTTCTCAAGGAGTTTTTTGGGGAAAGGCGGTAGGAGGGGCCCGGCCCCTCAATCGTGGCCGGCGATCTTGGCGTGCAGGGGCTTGGTTTCCTCGTAGAGCCGCTTCTGCTCGTCCGAGGCCTCGGTCTGGTGTTTTTCCTTCCACTCGCCATACGACATGCCATAGACGATCTCGCGGGACTCGTCGTAGGAGATGTCGATGCCGCGCTCCTCGGCGGCCGCCACGTACCACTTGGACAGGCAGTTGCGGCAGAAGCCCGAGAGGTTCATCAGATCGATGTTCTGCACGTCGGTGCGCCGGCGCAGGTGGTCGCGCAGCCCCCGGAAGGCGGCGGCCTCGAGCTCGGTCCTGGTCTTGTCGTCCATGGGTCTCCCCTCCGTATTTTGGTTTTTATGCTTGCCGAAAATATAGGCGCGGCGCGCCCGCCGCGCAAAGGCGGCTAGCGCCCGATGGCGCGCCAGCCGATGTCGCGGCGGCAGAAGCCGTCCGGCCACTCGATGCGGTCGATGGCCTCGTAGGCGCGCTCCTGGGCGGCGGCGACGGTGGCGCCCCGCGCCGTGACGCCGAGCACGCGCCCGCCGTTGGCGAGGGTGCGCCCGCCGTCGGCCATGGTGCCGGCGTGGAAGACGACCACGTCGTCGCGCCCGGCCAGCGCGTCCAGCCCCTTGATCTCGGTGCCCTTCTCATAAGGCCCGGGATAGCCCTTGGCAGCCATGACCACGGTGAGCGCGGTGTCGGCGTGCCATTCGACGGCGGCCTCGTCGAGCCGCCCCTCGGCGCAGGCGACGAGCACCTCGAGCAGGTCCGACTTGAGGCGCAGCATCAGGGGCTGGCACTCGGGGTCTCCGAAGCGCACGTTGTATTCCAGCACCTTGGGGCCGTCGGCGTTGATCATAAGGCCGGCGTAGAGGACGCCCCTGTAGGGGCGGCCCAGGGCCGCCATGCCTTCGATGGTCGGCGTCACGATGCGCTCCATGACGGTGTCGGCCATCTCGTCGGTGATCACCGGTGCCGGCGAATAGGCGCCCATGCCGCCGGTGTTGGGTCCGGTGTCGCCGTCGAAGGCCGCCTTGTGGTCCTGGGCCGAGGCCAGGGGCAGCGCCCGCGTGCCGTCGACGAGGGCGAAGAAGCTGGCCTCCTCACCCTCCAGGAACTCTTCAACCACCAGCGCGTCGCCGGCGGCGCCGAAGGCGCGCTCGCTCATGATGTGGTCGACGGCGGCGTGGGCCTCGTTTTCGTTGCGGCACAGCACGACGCCCTTGCCGGCGGCGAGGCCGTCGGCCTTGACCACGATGGGGGCGCCGCGGGCATGGATGTACGCCTTGGCGGCGTCGGGTTCGTCGAAGCACGCGTAGGCGGCGGTGGGGATATCGAAGCGCGCGCACAGGTCCTTCATGAACCCCTTGGAGCCTTCCAGTTCGGCGGCCTCGGCGGACGGCCCGAAGGCGGTGATCCCCTTGTCCCCCAAGCGGTCGACGAGGCCGGCGACAAGGGCCACCTCGGGACCGACGACGACGAAGTCGACGCCCTCCTTGACGGCCAGTTCGACGAGCCCTCCCACGTCGTCCGCCGCCACGCCCGCGCAGGTAGCCACTTGCGCGATGCCGGCGTTGCCGGGCGCGCACAGGAGTTCTTGGCACAGTGGCGAGGCGGCGATGGCCCAGCACAAGGCGTGCTCGCGCCCCCCCGATCCGACCACTAGAACCTTCATGAGCCGTGCTCCGTTGCGTGCGTCCCTTGCCGCTCCGCGTTCTATCATAAATACTGGCCGCGATGAGCGAAAACCCGCCCGCTGTCGCCGTCGAGCACAATATGCCGGTGTTCTCGGTCGGCGAAATCTCCCAGGCGCTGAAGCGCGCCCTCGAGGACACCTTCGGCCGCGTCCGGGTGCGCGGCGAGGTATCCGGCTTCAAACGCGCCGCCTCGGGCCACCTTTACTTTTCGCTGAAGGACGAGGACGCGGTCCTGGAAGCGGTGTGCTGGCGCGGCGCCGCGGCGCGCCTGGGGCTGGCCCCCGAGGACGGCATGGAGGTGGTGGCCACGGGGCGCGTCACCACGTACGCGGCGCGCTCCAAGTACCAGATCGTGGTTGAGAGCGTGGAGCTGGCCGGCGAGGGCGCGCTCCTCAAGCTCCTCGAGGACCGCCGCAAGAACCTCGCCGCCGAGGGCCTGTTCGACGCCGAGCGCAAGAGGCCGCTGCCCTTCCTGCCCGACGTCATCGGCGTCGTCACCTCGCCCACCGGCGCCGTCATCCGCGACATCCTGCACCGCCTTGGCGACCGCTTCCCGCGCCGCGTGCTGGTGTGGCCGGTGCCGGTGCAGGGCGAGGACGCGGCCCCCCGGGTCGCCGCCGCCATCGCCGGCTTAAATGGCCTCGGGCGTCGTGCCGCCGTGCCCCGGCCCGACGTCCTCATCGTGGCGCGCGGCGGTGGCAGCGTCGAGGACCTGTGGGCCTTCAACGAGGAGATCGTCGTGCGCGCCGCCGCCGAAAGCCGCATCCCCCTGATCTCGGCGGTGGGGCACGAGACCGACACCACGCTCATCGATTTCGCCGCCGACGTGCGGGCGCCGACGCCGAGCGCCGCCGCCGAGATGGCGGTGCCGGTGCGCATCGAGCTTCTCGCCCAGGTCATGGACGACGCCGGGCGCATGGCCGCCGCCGTCAACCGCATGCTTGCCGAGCGCCGCACCCAGGTCGAGGGACTGGGGCGCGGCCTGCCCCATCCCGGGCGCATGGTCGAGGAGGCGGCCCACAGGGTCGACGACTGGTCCGAAAGGTTGATCAATGCCGGCCGCGTCGGCATCGAGGCGCGCGGCGCCCGCCTCGCCCAGCTCGCCGCCCGGCTGGCCAGCCCCCGTCAAATGATCGTCCACGCCGGCAAGGATCTGGAACGCGAGGCGCAAGCCCTGCAATCCGCCATGAAGCGCCGCCTCGCCGAGCAGACGCGGCGCCTCGATCATGCCTCTGACCTGTTGCAAAGCTACTCCCATGCCCGCGTGCTCGAGCGCGGCTTCGCGCTCATCAGCGACGAGGCGGGCGCTCCCGTGACCAGCGTCGAGGCGGTGGCTCCGGGCATGGGTATCGGCATGCGCTTCCACGACGGCGAGGCGGCGGCCACGGTCACCGGTGTCACCTCCACGGAGGGCGGGCGCGGCCCGGCCGGGAAGCGTACGCCGCCGGCCCGCCGCCGCCGGCCCGCCAAGGACACGCGCCAGGGCCGGCTCCTGTGACGGTGTTGCCCGGCTGGGCGGCGCTCGGGCTGTCCTTGTTGCTGGTTTTCGTCGCTCCGACGGCCGCCGAGACACTGCGCCTCGACGGTCCCCTCGTGCAGGGCGGTCTGGTGATCGGGCACACCGAGCCGGGCGCCGCCGTCGCCGTCGCCGTCGATGGGCGGGCATCGCGGGATTTGCGGGTCTCGGCTGACGGCCTCTTTCTCATCGGCCTGGGCCGCGACGCGCCGCCGCGCCTCACGGTGCGCGTGAAGCATGCAGGCGGCGCCACGACGACGCGCACCCTGGAGATCGCGCGCCGTACCTACCAGGTCCAGCGCATCGACGGCTTGCCCCGACGCCAGGTGACGCCGGGGGCGGCGGAGCTGCGCCGTATCAAGGCCGACAACGCGGCCATCGCCGGCGTGCGCGCCGGCGACAGCGCCGGGGCCCACTTCGCGTCCGGGTTCGCGTGGCCCGTCGAAGGCCGCCTCAGCGGGGTCTTTGGCAGCCGGCGCATCCTCAACGGCGTGCCGCGCCGCCCCCACAACGGGCTCGACATCACGGCGTCCCGGGGCACGCCGGTGATGGCCGCCGCCGCCGGTATCGTCGCCCTGGCGCGCCCCGACATGTTCCTGACCGGCCAGACCGTGATGATCGACCACGGCCACGGCCTGACCTCGGTCTACGCGCACATGAGCGGCATTCTGGTCAAGGAGGGCCAGCCCGTTGCCAAGGGCGCCCCTATCGGCCTCGTCGGGGCCACCGGCCGCGTCACCGGGGCGCACCTGCACTGGGGCGTGACATGGTTCGCCACCCACGTCGACCCCGGCCTGCTGGTCGGGCCCTCGCCAGTCGGCGAGTAGGCGAGGCGGGCTGAGCAATCAAGATTCTCGGCAGGTTCGCTGATGACCCATTGCGGGCATGGCTTGTTTCATATAATCGGATGAGAACCACCCTATTCGTCTCTTGATCGTGGTCGCGAGGATCGTGTGAAGCAGACCCAGGCCCTTTCCAAGGTATTCGGCATTGGCCACGGCAAGACGGGCACCTACAGCCTGACCGTGGCCCTCCAATATCTCGGATATTCGGCAATCCACTATCCGACGAACATGCGCCAAATAGAGGCCCACGACGCCGCCACCGACGCTCCGGTCACCATCATTTTCGAGAAGCTCGACGCGTTGTATCCGGGCAGCAGGTTCATCTATACCGTCCGCGACCTCGAGGAGTGGCTGGAATCATGCCAGCGCCACTATCTCAAACAGCAGGGCGTAACCAATCCATTCGTAGGCAAGGTTCGAAAAATCCTCCTGGGTGCGATGGGTTACGATCGGGAACTTTTCATTCAAGCCTACGAACGCCTTGATGTTCGTGTCCGCGACTATTTCTCTGATCGCCCTGACGACCTCCTTGTCGTCGATATTTGCGGAAAACCGCCGGCCTGGGAGCCGATCTGCGAATTCCTCGGGAAACCGGTTCCGGATGTCGGTTTCCCATGGGCCAACAGGACGTCGGCCACCGAGCAGTTTCTCGTTCGCCTGCTCGACGTTTTCGGTGACGTCCAGCGGACGGCCCAGGTGACGGGAATATATCCAGACTACCTCGAAAGTCTGTCGCGCGGCGGTGGCAAACGGCATCGAGGTGCGGACGGCCAGCTCGACTGGGACGACGGCGGATACAACGACGAGATCGTTGACCGTGTGGTTTCGCACTTTGGAACCGTCGAGGACGCGGCAGCCAAGCTCGGCATGCCTGCGGCTCTACTGGAAGAGTCGGTCGCGCGAACTGCCGAGGATCGGAACCAACGGGCCACAGCTGACGGATCGAGTTGACCCGAACGCCTGATCTCGAACCGAACGCGGCGGTTGTTGGCGTGTGGGCCAAGGGCGTTCCCGGAAGGCGCGCTCCACGTTGCCGGCGTCCGCTTGAACGATCATTTCCGCCATGCCGTGAGGAAGTCCCCGACGATCTCGAGAAACGTCTCCGCCACTTTGCCGGGTGCGATTTCCGGGCGCCGAGCGTGGAGACGCGCGGCTTCGCACAGCCGGGCGTATTCTTCCTCGTCTTCCCACATGAGATCGAGGGCCGCCAGCCAGTCGTCGAGAGGCGCGTCGAGGTCGACGACCAGGCCTCCCGGTCCCACGGACTCAGGCAGCCCGCCCCGATTGCTGGCAAGCACGGGGATGCCACTGACCTGTGCCTCGGTGACGACCCTCCCTGAAGCTTCCTCCCAAACGCTCGGAACCAACGACACCCGCGCCTCGGAATATAAGCGCCGAATGTCATCGACAGGACGGCTGCATTCGATGTTTCCGGCCTGATTTGCGCGCGCCCTGTAATACGTTCGCCAGGCGTCGGCGATGGGCCACGATTCGACGAAAGAGAACGGAATACCGGGCCGATGCTCGGCCAGCTGGAACGCGATCTCGATTCCTTTGTACGGGTGGTATCCAATGAATAGAGCCCGCTCTCTGCTTGTTTCCGTCGCGTATCGATCGACGTCGATGACCGAGGGCACGTAATGGCAATCCAGGCCAAGCATGGTCTTCATGCGCTCGGCAACAAACCGGGCATTGGCCAAGTACAACATCCTGGGGCCGGGTGCGAAAAGTCCGCCGTAGTCGCGGATTTCAACATCTCGGAAATAGACGACCGTCGGAATTCGTTCACGCAGGAGTACGACGACGATGGGATGGATCAAACCAACCGACACGACGGCCACGTCCGGCTGGAATTCCTTGATGACGCCAGGAATCGCGACATGCGGATGCGGCGCCCGAAATACAGGGTAACCTCCGTATTCCCCCCGCACGACGCCATCGTCACGCGCATCCTTGGGGTCGCGGGCGCACAGCACCGCGGTGGCGTTGCCTTTGGCCGCCAATTCGACGATTAGGTCGTGGGTCGACTGTGCTCCACCCGAGACCTTGTCCGGCGGATAGGAATGTCCTGTGGCGAACAGAATCCGCATGCTCTATGACGTAATACCAGCCGACATTGAATGTGACTCGCAGTTAAGGGATTCCCATATCTGGTGTTGTGTGATTCCCTTGGCCCCAAGATTCGGTATCTTGGAGGCCTACGATGACACCTGTCCCACTTCGTGAAGATTTTGATTCGGC
>JASLQF010000058.1 GCA_030744625.1 Rhodospirillales bacterium | reverse complement strand
ATGGCCACGCCCTATGGGATTGGATTTTATGAGTTCGCACAAAAGGAGACGTGAGACATGAAAGCAGCGGTCATCGAAGCGCAGGGCGGCATCGAGAACATCGTTTACCGCGACTTCCCGGATCCGGAAATCCGGCCCGACGACGTGAAGCTGCGCGTGCACGCTTGCGGGCTCAACCACTTCGACATATTCGTGCGCCGTGGCATGCCCGGCTGGCCCGTCAAGATGCCGTTCATCTCGGGCGGCGACATCGCCGGGGAAATCGCCGAGCTCGGCAGCGAGGTCACGGGCTGGAAAGTCGGTGATCGCTGCGTCGTTCATCCCGAGACCCCGGACGGCATGATGGGCGAGGTCGTTTACGGCGGCATGGCCCAATACTGCCGCGTCCCCCAGGCCCACCTCATCAAGCTCGACGAGCGCCTGTCCTACACGCAAGGCGCCGCCATCCCTATCAACTTCGGGACAACCTATCGGATGCTGTTCACCAACGGTGAGATGAAGGGCGGTGAACTGGTCCTCATTCTGGGGGCGAGCGGCGGCGTCGGAATGGCCGCGGTCCAGGTATGCAAGGCGCACGACTGCACGGTCATCGCGTGCGCCGGCAGCGACGAGAAGTGCGAGCGCCTCAAGAACGAGATGGGCGCCGATTACGTCATCAATTACTCCAAGGACGACTTTTCGCGGGAAGCCTGGAAGATCAGCCAGAAGAAAGGCGTCGACATCTGCGTCAACTTCACCGGAGGCGATACCTGGGTGCCCTCCATCCGGGCCATGGCCCACCACGGCAAGCTGATCACCGTCGGCGCCACCGCCGGCTTCGATCCCGCGACCGATATTCGCTACATATGGCAGCGCGAGATGCGCATCATCGGCTCCAACAGCTACTCCACCGAAGACATCACCCAAGGCATGGTCGGCGTCGCCGAGGGGCGCTACAAGCTTCCGGAGATCCGCACTTTCCCCCTGCAGGAACTGGGCGAGGCGGAAAGGGTCATGGAAGAGCGCCAGTTATTCGGAAAGATCGTGATGCTGGTACCCTAGCCGCAAAGGGAGGACCCCGTGGCAAAACGCGCGCAAACGACCGAACACCTATCGGCGCTCGAACGCCTTCAGTTCGAGCTCGAGCATCCGCCCTATCACGACTTTCTCCAGCCCCGGGCGGTGTCCGCCGACGCAGACAACGGCGTCGTCGAGATCCTTTTGCGTTACCGCCCGGAATTCCAGCGGGTGCGCGGCGAGCCGGCGTTCCATGGCGGCGTCATCTCCGGCCTCGTCGATCTGACCGCGCACGCCGCGGCGGCTGTCAAGATCGGCCGCATGGCGCCCAACATCGACGTCCGCATCGATTACATGCGCCCCGCCATCAATACCGACCTGCACGCCAAGGGCATGGTGCGGCGCGCCGGAAGGACCCTGGCCGTGGTCGATGTCGAGATCGCCAACGACGAAGGCAAACTGATCGCCATCGGCCGCGGCATCCTGAGCACCGTCGCCGGGTGAGGCATCGGACCGGTCCTTGGAGCGCCAACGCTCCAATCCAGGACACTAGCTGAAGCCGATTTCCTCCAGGAAAAAGACGACGTCGAGGGGTGGCGGCACGATGCCGGCCTGGGTCAGCAGGACGTGCACTTGGCCGCGGTGGTGGGTCTGGTGGTTGAAAAGGGTAAGCAGGATGTGGTCGCAGCGCGTCTTCTGCTCGCCGTCGCCGATGATGCGCCGATAGGTGACGGGCCTCTCCAGCGCGGCGTCGCTCAAGCCGTCCACTACGTCGATGAGCCGCCGGTCTTCCGCCGTGCGAGCCTCGCGCAGAGAAGAGAAATCGTCATGGAGGATTTGGTCGAGGGCGGTGATGCCGCGATCCCTGCCCTCGATACGCCCGGTCCACAGCCGGTCGACGACCAAGAGATGGTTGAGGGTGTTGTGGATGGAGCCGAAGAAGGCCCCGCCGTCTTTCCGGTAGGCGTCCTCGGAAAGCCCCGATACGGCGCCATAAAGCCGCTCGTTGGCCCAGCCGCCGAAGCGGGCCATCAGCGAGAACTGGTTCACCAGACGCCCCCAAACCACGACCACGTTGCGGCAACCCGGATACTCACGAACTTAGCCTCCGTCGTGCGGTCCAAAATGGCACGCGGCTGTCGTGGCCGATACGAAACCCTTCCACGCGCCTTGCAAAGATATCATTATGCGGCAAACTTGTTGGGTTGGGCACTCGCGCGGGGGGCTTCGAGGACCTAGAATTAGCCTCCGCGCCTGATCGGTTGACCGAGAATTTTTCGGGGGAGGCTGGACAATGACTTCCAATGCCATCTTGGACCGCGCCTTCACGGCGCTGAAGGCCGAAGAGCGGGAGGGCCTCCTCGAAAAGGCCGAGCGCCTGACCTTCGGGCTCGGCGACGTCATCATCAAGGAAGGCGCCAAGATCGAGTCGTTTTACGTCGTGGCGAAGGGCGAGGTCCGCGTGACGCGCAACGTCGACGGCACCGTGAGCGCCGAGTTCGTGGGCCCGCGCGGGCCGGGGGAGCCCCTCGGCGAGATGTCGTTCATCGACGGCCTCGGGGCGAGCGCCACGCTGATCGCCGATGGTGACGTCGAAATCCTGGCCAGTCCGGGCGCCGCGATCAGCAAGATGATGGAGGCCGATTCCACTTTCGCCGGCCGCTTTTATCATTCCGTGCTGCTTACCATGTCGCGGCGGCTGCGCGACACCAACGCCCGGGTGCTTCCACCCTCAACCTAAAGGCTGTCGTCGCCTGCGTCCTTTAGGACGGATCCGCGTCGGGGCCGCTATGCGGCGCGGCGGGCAGCGTGCAGGTGACGGTCGTCCCCCTGTTGGGGAGCGAGCGCAGCTCAACCCGACCACCGTGCAGTTCCACGAAGCTCTTGACCAGCGAGAGCCCGAGCCCGGCCCCCGACTGGTCCGCGTCTGGCGTTACGCCCTGCTCGAAAGCCCGGAAGACGCGGGCCTGTTCGGCCTTGGGGATGCCGGGCCCGCTATCGCTGACGGCGATGGCCACTTCCTCGCTATCGCGTGCCACCGCCAGCGTCACCTTGCCTCCGGCGGGCGTGAAAGCCACCGCGTTCGACAGCAGGTTGAACATGACTTGCTTGAGGCGCCTCTCGTCGGCGACGATCCAGCCGATGTCCGGCGCACAGTCGAATTCCAAGTTCAGATTCTTGCGCCGTACGCGCTCGCGGACCAGCGACAACACGCCGACCAGCATGGAGTGCAGTTCCACCGTCTCGACCTCGATTGCCATCATGCCGGCTTCGATGGTGGCCAGATCGAGGATGTCGCCGATCACCGACATCAGGCCCTCCGACGTCTCCATGATGCCGCCGCTGTATTCCAACTGCCGCCGGTTGAGCTTTCCGAAGTATTCCTCGTTGAGCAAGTGGGCGAAACCGATGATGGTGTTGAGCGGGGTGCGAATCTCGTAGGAAACGTTGGCGATGAACTCGGACTTCAGGCGATCGGCTTCCTCAAGCGCCTCGGCGCGTTCGCGCAGCGCCATCTCGACGCGCACGCTGTCGGTCACGTCGAGATAGCTGACCAGGGAGGCGCCATCGGGCAGGGGAACGTTGGCGTATTTCACCACCCGGCCATCGCCGCGCACCAGTCGGCCGGAACGCGGCTCGCGGCTCACCAGCCCGGCGACCACCCGTTCCTTATAGCCATCCCAGTCATCCTCGCCGATGATCAGCGGTTTCATCTTTTCGACGAATTCCGAAACGTGGAGCGTTTCGGCTACTTCGCTGTCGCTCAGGCTCCATAGCCGCCTGAACTCCGGATTGCTCAGCTTGAGCCGCCCGTCGCTGCCGAACACGGCGACGCCCTCGTGCAGGTGGTCCAGGGTCTCTTGCTGAACGGCGATCAAGGTGTTGTAGGAACGTTCCAGGGCCAAGCGGTCGGAAACATCTTCGTAAGAGAAAAAGAGGCCGCCCCCCGCATGGGGGCCGACGACGACACGCAGCGTGGTGCCGTCTGGAAGGTGCATCAGCTCCTCGACCGATTCCTTCAACTGACTGAATTGCGCCTGTTGCTTTTCCTTGAAGGCACGAAAGTCGGCGAATTCAGGAAGGCGCCTGGCACCGCGCAGGCGCTCCAGTATTTCACCCAAGCCGGGCTGCGAGGACAACCAGCCGCCGTCCAGTTGCCACAGCTCCGCGTAGGCCGGGTTGAAGGACTTGAGGCGGGCATCGGGGCCGAAGATGGCCACCGCGGTGGCCAGGCCCTCAAGCACCTCCGTCTCCGCGGGGCCGCGTCCCACCGGTTCCGCTGGCAGCTCGATCGCGAAACCGATGCTTCCGGACCACCCCGCTACCGGCACTTCGGAGATTTCCATGGTCCGCGCCATGCCATTTGTGCCATCCGTGCCGTCCGTCCTCTCGCGGCGGCGCTCCGCCAACCCTTTGTTCTCGGCCTTGGCACGCGCCGCCAGCTCGCGGGTCGAGGTGGCGATGGCGCCGCCCGCCGAGGCCCGGTTGGCGAAAACGAGCTCGCATTCGGCGTCCCTGAGCCACACTGGAATGGGCAGGGCGTCGAGGAGTTCCTGGGTATGCGCGTCCTCGGAGGCCGGCGCCGCATGCGGATTGCCGGCGCCGGCCGCGGCCCCTGGGACGGTCTCGGCGGCATCGCGCATCCACAAGAGATCGGCCAGCGGGCGGCCGTCGGCGGCGGCGGCGCGAACGCCAAGCGCCCGCATGCTTCTCGAACCGCCGGCGACGGGCAGGACGACATCGAAGGGGTGCCCCACGTCACGCAAGGCCGCCACCGCTCTCTCCAAGGCATCGAAGTGGTCACCATCGAAACAGCCGAGAACATCCGCGTATCGCGATGCCGTTCCATTTGCGAGGTTGAGCAACACCGCCAGACGGCGCGAGCAATACTCCCCGCCCCCGACGCGGTCCCACGACAACAATCCGTCGGGTGCCGCCGCCAGCATCTCGCGGCTGGCCTCGACTTCTGTCTCCAGGTCGCGGAGGCGGCGTTCCGAACGGCCCAGGCGCTGCCACAGCCTGAGCGCCATGAGCGCCACCAGGGCGGCAAAACCAAGCGCGCCAAGCGCCAATGCTGCAGAGGCGCTCATCACGGGTCCGGCGTCAAGTCCGGAGCCGCCGGGCGGGCGGCGTTCACGTCAAGGGGCTCGCACACCTTCGAATCTTAAGCCTCATCCGTCCGCCGAACAAGGCCGCCCCGAATCCCCTGGCGCGCCGTGCCCCGGGGCGGTTGAGCGCGGCGCTTCGTTGGGCTAGAAGAGACAGGCCGCACGCCCGAAAGGTGCGGAGAAAAGTCCTTGGGAGGCCGACGACAAATGAAGATTTTCCATCCCGCCAGTAAACTACTCCCGGCTTTGGCCGCCGCCGTGGTCTTGAGCGCGCTTGGCGCCACGGCCGCCCACGCCCACGTGCCCGGCGCCGCCGGCGCCGGATGGGCGGAGGGCTTGGCGCACCCATTCTCGGGTCTCGACCACGTGCTGGCGATGGTGGCCGTCGGTCTGTGGGCGGCGCAGATGAAGCGCCCGGCGGCATTTCTTCTACCACTGGCCTTTCTCGCGGTCATGGCGGCCGGCGCGTGCCTCGCCGCCTTTGGGTTCGCCGTACCGGGGGTGGAGGCGGGAATCGCCGGGTCCGCGATGGTTCTCGGCCTCCTCGTCGCCCTCGCCGCCAGACCTTCGCTGGCGGTGGCGACCACTGTCGTCGGGTTCTTTGCGCTCTTTCACGGCCACGCCCACGGAACCGAACTGCCCATGACGGCGGACCCCTGGCTTTACGGCGCCGGTTTTGTCATGGCTACCGTGCTTCTTCATGGAATTGGCTTGGTCTTCGGGTCGGCGGCGCGCCGGCCCGTGGGCCGGCCCCTGGTCCGTCTGGCCGGGGCGGCCGTGTCGACCGCCGGACTGGCCATCATCGCCGGCGTCTGGCTGTAGGCCCGGACCCAGGGGGTACGGTGGGTGTCTCCGCGGCGGCCGGTAAATAGTTAACGGCGCATGGTGGCACGGACCAAGGCCCTCTCCATCCTGCTTCTCCTGATCGGCGAGACGGCGACCATGAGCCTATGGTTCGTCTCGGCGGCGATCCTGCCGGAGATAACCGCCGAGGCCGGGCTGCATCCGACCTGGCAGGCGGCGCTGTCGAGCGGCGTGCAGGCGGGCTTCGTGATCGGCGCCTTGACGCTGGCCATCCTCGGCGTGGCCGACCGCTATGACCCTCGCCGCGTCATCGCCGTCTCCGCCCTGATCGGCGCCGCGTCCAATCTGGCGCTTCTGGTCGTTCCATTGGACGGCGTCGTGGCGGTGGGGTTGCGGGTGCTCACCGGCGCCAGCCTCGCCGGGGTCTACCCCGTCGGCATGAAGATCGCCGTCGGATGGGGCTCCAGGGACCGCGGCTTTCTCGTCGGCATGCTGATCGGCGCCCTGACCGTGGGGACCGCCGCCCCGCATCTCATCTCCTATCTGGGGGACGGCGATTGGCGAATGACCGTGATGGTCGCCTCGGCGTTGGCGGCGGCCGGCGGCCTGTCGGTACTGGCCGCCGGCCTCGGTCCCCTGCACGCGCCGGCCCCCACCTTCGATCCAAAATCCATCCGCCTGGCATGGACCAACCGGGAAATCCGCCTCGCCTATGCCGGCTATTTCGGCCACATGTGGGAGCTTTACGCCTTTTGGGCGTGGGTTGGGGCGGCGGCCGCGGCTTCCTACGGAGCCACCATGGGCGCCGAGGAGGCGGGGCGCCTCGCCAAGCTCACCGCCTTCTTGGCAATCGGCCTGGGCGGATTCGCCTGCGTGCCGGCCGGCATGCTGGCCGACCGCATCGGCAAGGCGCGCGTCGCCCAATGGGCGATGATCCTGAGTGGCGGCGCGGCGCTGGCCACGGCGCTGAGCTTCGGAGAAGCGGCGTGGGCGACGTTCGCGCTGATGCTGTTCTGGGGAATGGCGGTGGTCCCCGATTCGGCGCAATTCTCCGCCCTGGTCGCGGATGCCGCGCCGGACGAGCGGGCGGGCAGCCTGATGACCTTTCAGACCGCTCTAGGCTTTACGTTGACGGCGTTTACGGTACAGGTCGTCCCCACCGTCGTCGAACTCGCCGGCTGGCCGGCCACCCTCGCCCTCATGGCCCTCGGCCCGGCGTTTGGGGTCGAGGCCATGCGGCGGCTGATCAACCACAAGAGCGCCATCGAGCCGGCGCCGAGCGCTCAATAGCGGTAGTGCTCGGGCTTGAAGGGGCCGGTGACGGACACGCCGATGTAGTCGGCCTGCTTCTGGGTGAGCTTGGAGAGCTTGACGCCGAGCTTCTCCAGATGCAGCGTCGCCACCTTCTCGTCGAGGTCCTTGGGCAGCACGTAGACCTTCTTCTCGTACTTGTCCGGGTTGGTCCACAGCTCGATCTGAGCCAGCACCTGGTTGGTGAAGGACGTGCTCATGACGAAGCTGGGGTGGCCGGTGGCGCAGCCCAGATTGACCAACCGTCCCTCGGCCAGCAGGATCAGGCGCTTGCCGTCGGGGAACTCGACCTCATCCACCTGCGGCTTGACGTTGTGCCACTTGTAGTTCCTCAGCGCCTCCACCTGGATTTCGGAATCGAAGTGCCCGATGTTGCAGACGATGGCGCGATCCTTCATCTCGCGCATGTGCTCGACGGTGATCACGTCGACGTTGCCGGTGGTGGTGACGAAGACGTCGCCGAGGGGCGCGGCGTCTTCCATGGTCACCACCTGGAAGCCCTCCATCGACGCCTGCAGGGCGCAGATGGGGTCGATCTCGGTAACCAGGACCCGCGCGCCCTGACCGCGCAGGCTCACCGCCGAGCCCTTGCCCACGTCTCCGTAGCCGGCGACCACCGCGGTCTTACCGGCCAGCATGACGTCGGTGGCGCGCTTGATGCCGTCGACCAGGCTCTCGCGCACCCCATAGAGGTTGTCGAACTTGGACTTGGTCACCGAATCGTTGACGTTGAAGGCGGGCACCGCCAGCGTGCCGTCCTTGGCCATCTCGTAAAGCCGGTGGACGCCGGTGGTGGTTTCCTCGGAAACCCCACGCACCTCGTCCATCAGATCGGCGTGCTTGTCGTGCATCACCGCCGTCAGGTCGCCGCCGTCGTCGAGCAGCATGTTGGGACGCCAGCCGTCGGGGCCGGTGACGGTCTGCTCGACGCACCACCAGTACTCCTCTTCCGTCTCCCCCTTCCAGGCGAAGACGGGGATGGCGGCGGCGGCGATGGCGGCGGCGGCGTGGTCCTGGGTCGAGAAGATGTTGCACGAACTCCAGCGCACCTCGGCGCCAAGCGCCACCAAGGTCTCGATGAGGACCGCCGTCTGGATGGTCATGTGCAAACAACCAACAACGCGCGCCCCCTCAAGCGGCTTGTTGCCGGAGAATTCGTCGCGCAACGCCATCAGGCCCGGCATCTCCGTCTCGGCGATGGCGATCTCCTTGCGGCCCCAATCGGCGAGGCCGAGGTCGGCGACCTTGTAGTCTGTAAATGAACTCATCCCGTTCCTTTCCCGGAGACCCTCTTGCTATCGGTGGCGGTCTTAGCAACGCGGCGCAACGCCCGCAACGTCAAATTCGCTCCTCAAGCCTCATGCCAAAGCGTTGAAATCGTCTATCAACGTGGCGATGCGCCCCGAATCCATCTGCTCCATGACGACCCCGGCGCGCCGACGCGCCGCGCCTGCGTCTATGCTCCGCAGACGCTGCTTGACCCGTGGAATGCTCATTGCCGACATCGACAGCTCACGGAATCCGAGCCCCAGCAGCAAAGCGGTATAACGGGAATCGCCCGCCATCTCTCCACAAATGGTGACTGGGATGCGGGCGCGCAAGCCGGCGTCGGCCGTGAACTGAATCAATCGCAGCACGGCGGGGTGCAGCGGATCGTAAAGGTGGGCCACCTGTTCGTCGCTACGGTCGATGGCCAACGTATACATGGTCAGATCGTTGGAGCCGACGGCGAGGAAATCACTGGCTTGAGCCAGGGCGTCGGCGGAAAGCGCCGCGCCGGGCACCTCGATCATGACGCCAAGGGGGGGCAGGGGGTCGGCGATGGCGACGCCGCGGCGCTTCAGCCGCCGCGCCACCCTAGTCAGGATTTCGCGGACACGCCGCACTTCGGAGACCGACGTAACCATGGGCAAAAGGATGCGCACCTTGCCGCGCACGCCGGCCCGTAGAATGGCCTGGAATTGGGTTTCCAGGATGTCGGTCCGCTTCAGGCCCACTCGGATGCCCCTGAGCCCCAGCGCCGAGGACGTGCTCTCGCCGAAATCCTCCATCAACGCGGCGGTCGTCTTCTCTCCGCCCGCGTCGAGGGTGCGAATGGTCACCGAACGGCCGCCGGCCCCGTCCACCATATCGCGCAGGATGCGATACTGTTCGTCCTCGGATGGCATGTCGTCGCGGTTCATGAACATGAACTCGCTTCTCAGGAGTCCGATACCGGCGGCACCCACTTGGCTCACCATGCTCATTTCGATGGGCAGCTCGACATTGGCCCGCAGCTTTATCTCGATGCCGTCCAGGGTGACGGCGCGCAGACGCCTCAGGCGGGCCAGGCGTTTTTCCGCTTCCTGGCGCTCGCTTCGCTTTCGCTCGTAGGCGGCAAGCGTCGCCGACGTCGGGTTGATGATGATCTTTCCGGCGGTGCCGTCGACGACGATGGCGTCGCCCGATTTCGCCGTCCGAAGCAGGCCCGGCGCGCCGAGCACGGCGGGCAGGCGCAAGGCCCGCGCCATGATGGCCGTGTGTCCCTCGGCCCCGCCCAGAACCGTGGCGATGGCGGCGACGCGGCGCGGATCCATGAGGGCGGTGTCGGCGGGCGTCAGCTCTTCGGCGACGACGACGCTGCCCTTGGGAAATTTGGTGGGCGTCTTGACGGTAGCCTTCGTCAAGTTGCGGACGAGGCGGTTGGCGACTTCTCGAATGTCGTCGAGCCGCGCCGCCAGATAGGCATCGTCCATGGCCGCGAAGCCCGCCGATATCTCCGCGAACTCGGCCTGGACGGCGGCCTCCGCATTGATCCGCGCATCGGCGATACGGCGCTCGACGCCGCGCACCAACCGCGACCCCCTGAGCATATGGTCGTAAGCGTCCAACAGATAGCCCAGTTCCTCCGCCGCCGTTCCCGGCATGCTCTTGGCCTTGTTCCGAAGCCGCCCGATCTGCCGGCGGGCGCGCTTGACCGCATCCGTGAAGCGCTTTTGTTCCGCCGCCACGCGGCGCGCCGGTATCTTGTGCTCGGACACCGAAATGTCGCCGGATTGGCGCACATGGACGACGCCAATTCCGATGCCGGGCGACACCCCCAGCCCGTTGACGGTCAGTTCCTTGGGCCTGTTCTTTATCATTGCAAGCACATCCCGCGGCCGGGATCAGTCCTCTTGGAATTTTTCCTCGACAAGCCGGCACAATGCCTCGACGGCTTCCTCGGCGCTGCTCCCCCGGGCGTTCAGCATGATCTCGCTGTCAGGCGCGGCGGCCAACATCATCAGGCCCAGGATCGATCTTCCCGAGACCTCGAGCCCGCCCTTGCTCACCGTGATCTCCGCGTCGAAGCAGTTGGCCATCTCCACCATCTTGGCCGCCGCCCGCGCGTGCAAGCCCCGCTGGTTGCGGATGACGACCGTGCGCCCGGCGATGGTGCCGCGGCGTCGGGATGAGGCCTTGCGCCGGCTCATTCTCGATCTTGAACGAGAAGTTGCGAGGCGATGTTGATGTACTTGCGCCCGGCCTCCTGCGCGCTGCGCGCCGCCTCGGCAAGCGATTCCGTCTGGCGCGCCGTTGTCAGCTTGATCAGCATCGGCAGGTTGACGCCGGCAATGACCTCGATGTGAGCCTTGTCCATGATGGAAATGGCCAGATTCGAGGGCGTGCCGCCGAACATGTCGGTCAGCACGATGACCCCGTCGCCATTGTCGACCTTGGCGGCACTTTCGACGATCTCGGCGCGGCGGCGTTCGATATCATCGTCGGGACCGATGCAAACCATGCCGATGTTGGTCTGGGCGCCGACGATGTGCTCCAGCGCCGCGATCATTTCTTCGGCGAGCCGGCCATGGGTCACGAGAACCATTCCGATCATAGCTTGCCAATCCTCCCCCTTGCGGGTATCGCCGACGGCTCACGCTGGCCTTATTCGGCGCTTCCCAGATCCCGGTGGCGCACCTGCACGGCCTGCCCCTGCTCTTCCAGCCACGCCGCCAGCTTGCCGGCGACGAAGACGGAGCGGTGGCGTCCGCCCGTACACCCCACGGCGATCGTCAGATAGCTTTTCCCCTCGGCAGCGTAGCGCGGGATCAGGGACATCAACAACCCCGTAACGCCCTCGAAAAAGCGATAGTAGCCGGCGTCGGCGGTGATGAACACGGCAACCTCCGGATCGAGGCCCGTCAACGGCCGCAAAGTCGCGTCGTAATGGGGGTTGGCCAGGAAACGGACGTCGAAGACCAGATCGGCCTCGCGGGGCAGCCCTTGGCGGTAGGAAAAGGAGGTGACGAAAAGGGTCATATCCGGCCCCGGACGCGGCCCGAAGTTGCCTTGCAGGATGCGCTTGAGGTCGCCAGGCGCCAGCTCGGTGGTGTCGAGCACCACGTCGGCCCGCGCGCGCAGGGGAGAAACCAACCGCCGCTCGCGGACGATGCCGTCGGTCACCGGGCGGTCCTCGGCCAGCGGATGGCGCCGGCGCGACGCGGTGTAGCGGTGACGCAGTTCCTCGTCCTCGCAATCGAGAAACAGCACCCTGACGCTCACTCCCCCGTCGGCGAGGAGCTGGTCGAGGGTCCGCACGAAGGGCTCGATGCCGAAATCGCGGGTGCGGATGTCGACGCCGATGGCGATGGCACGCTCCCGCCGATCGGCGGGCGGGCTCCGCCGGCCGGGCGTCACCAGGCTGCCCAACAGCGACAGCGGCACGTTGTCGACCGCCTCGTAGCCGATGTCCTCGAGCACCTTCAAGGCCGAGGACTTGCCCGCCCCCGACATGCCGGTGACCAGAAGCACGCTGGCCTCCTTGCCGGTGCCCTTGGCCCGGTCATCGCCGCCGTCCTTGGGGAAGGCCGGTGCGGAGGTGGGCCCCTTGGTCATGGCACCCGGACGACGTCCCCGGCCAGCCAGCGCACCGCGAGCCGGATCTTGACCGTCGACGAGGCATGGAACGGCGCCAGGTCGATCACCGGCACCGATACCCCAAGACATTCCCACGACCGGGGCTCGGGCAGGCGTTCCACTTCGTCCTCGGAGACCAGGTTGACGACCAGCCCGAGGGGCGATTCGGCGAGAAACCCCAACTTGAAGACACCGTGGCCGTTGACCTCCAACAACCCGGCGATGGCCGGTGGCGGCGAAACCACCAGGCGCTCGTCCTTGAGGCCGATGTTGGCGCGGTCGTCGGCAACCAGCCGGGCGCCGCTCTCGATCAGGCGCAACGCCAGATCGGACTTGCCGCTCCCCGGCGGGCCGCGCAGCAGCACCGCCGTTCCCTCCACCTCGATACAGGTGCCGTGAACCTGCTCCATGGCCCGAAGCCTGAGACCAAGGGTGCCGGCTGTCAACAGATGGCGGGAGGCGCGCCGCGAGTTCACGCCGCCGGCAGGCCCACGGTGAAGCGGGTGCCGGCCGAGCCACCCTGTTCGTCGCGGCGGATTTCGGCGGTGATGGTGCCGCCGTGGGCCTCGACGATCTGCCTGGAGATGCTCAGCCCCAGACCCGAGTGGGTTCCGAACACCTCGCCTTCGGGCCGCTCGGTGTAGAAGCGCTCGAAGATGGCCTCCTCCTTGCCGGAGGGAACACCCGGGCCCTCATCGTCGACTTCCACCCTTATCAGGTCGCCGTCACGGAACGCCCTGATCGTGACCGTGCCGCGCGGCGGACTGAAAGACGAGGCGTTGGCCATGAGGTTGGAGAACACCTGCACGAGACGGCCCTCGACACCTTCGACGACCAACTCCTGTCCGTCCGCCGTATCCAGGCGGAAGCGCGGTTGTCCGCCTCCCGCCGCCGGAGAGACGACGCCCTCGCCGTGCATGTCCACCAAGATTGCCAGCATGGCGCGGAGATCGACGGGCGCGGTCTCGGCACGCGACATCTCGGCATCGAGCCTGGACGCATCCGAGATATCGGTGATCAGGCGGTCGAGGCGCCTCACGTCCTCTTGAATTATGGCCATCAGCTTGCGCTGCTGCTCCGGGTCCTTCAACCGGGCCGCGGTCTCCACCGCGCTTTGCAGCGACGTCAGCGGGTTCTTTATCTCGTGGGCAACATCGGCGGCAAAGGCCTCGATGGCATCGATGCGGCCCCATAGGGCTTCGGTCATGTCGGCGAGGGCGCCGGCCAGATCGCCGATCTCATCATCGCGCCCGGCCATGTCGGGGATGGTGTGCTGGCGGTGGTGGGCGCCGCGCACCCGCTCGGCGGCCGCGGCCAGGAGGCGAATCGGCCGCGCGATGGTCCCCGCAAGGTACACCGAAAGCAGGACCGTGATGGTGAGCGCCACGGCGAACATCTTCAGGATGTCGAGGCGCACGTCGAGAACCGCCGCGTCGATGTCGGAGGACCCCCTGGAAAGCATCAGGGCGCCCAGCACCTGCTTGTATCGTTGTACCGGCACGGCGACGCTGAGCACCATGCCGGCGTTCTTGGAGTGGCGCACCGCCGTCGCCACCTCGCCGGAGAAGGCGCTGCCCACTTCATCGTAGTCGGCGGCGCGTTGAACGGCGTTTTCGCGGTACTCCGACATGCCGCCGTCCCCAGCCAATGCTTCGGCAAGCCGCTCGTAAAAGGCGAGGACGGCTCCCATGAGCCCGTCGCCGCCGGGCGGCGGCAGTTCCTCGACCTGCACGACGCCGCCGGCGCCGACAAGCAGGCGGCTGTCGGCGATCAGCTTGCCGCCGCTGTCGAAGACCCGCGCCCGGGTGGCGGTAGCCTGGGCCAGCCGGCGCACCATCTGGCCCGCCGTTCCGGGCACCAAGTGGCGGCTCGAGAGGCCGGTGTCGCTGATGGCGCTCTCGCCGAGGGCGGCGGCGAACACCTCGGCGCGCGTGGTGAGCGCCGCCAGCTCGGCGGCGATCAGGTTCCGCCTGTACTCGCCGAGATAGAGCAAGCCGGCCACCAGGATGGCCAGCGCCAGGACGTTGACGGCTAGTATGCGCCGCGTGATGGGCGATACGGCGCGCCTTTTCCTCCGGTTATGAGCCCTTGTCGCCATATCCCCCGGGCCGGATCACCCTTCGCGGTAACGGTAGCCGACGCCGTAAAGCGTCTCAATGTGCGCGAACGCCGGATCGATTTCCTTGAACTTCTTTCGCAAGCGCTTGACGTGACTATCGATGGTTCGGTCGTCGACGTAGATGTGCTCGCCGTAGGCGGCGTCGATCAACTGGTCGCGGCTCTTGACGTGACCGGGACGGCGGGCCAAAGCCTGCACGAGCAGAAACTCGGTCACGGTGACATTGAGTTGGCGGCCCCGCCATGCGCACACGTGGCGCGCCTGGTCCAACACAAGGTCGCCGCGGCGCATGACCTCCTTGTCGTCCTCGTCGCCGGTCTTTTTCGCCGCCAGATCGCGCCGGCGCAACAGCGCCCGGATGCGCTCGATCAGCAACCGTTGCGAAAAAGGTTTCTTGATGTAGTCGTCGGCGCCCATGCGCAGGCCCAGCATCTCGTCGAATTCGTCGTCCTTGGAGGTGAGGAAGATCACCGGCATGTCCGATTTCTCGCGAATCTTGCGCAACAGTTCCATGCCGTCCATGCGCGGCATCTTCATGTCGAGCACCGCGAGGTCCACGGGCCGGCGTTCGAGTCCCTCAAGCGCTTCGGCGCCGCCCGAATAGGCGGTCACCCCGAAACCCTCGTCCTCGAGCGCCATGGACACCGAGGTCAGGATGTTGCGGTCGTCGTCGACGAGGGCAATGGTGTGGGACATTGGCTGTGTCTCCAAATTCCAAAAACGCGGCACCGCCGGCATCCCCGGAAAACCTTCCCTTTTTCGGACAATCCGACGATAAGCAATTGACGGCGCATTTGTGGCAAAATTATAGTCTCTTCGATGGTTCTCCGCTAAGGAGATGAAACGGGAATACGGTGCGGTCCGAATTCCTTTCGGGCCAATGCCGTGGCTGCCCCCGCAACTGTGGGCGGCGAGTGGGTGTTTCGGAAGCCACTGGGCCTCCGCCGAAGCGGAGCCTGGGAAGGTGAAACACCCGCACCGAGCCGCGAGCCAGGAGACCGGCCATCGAATGTCATCGCGAACCCGCCGGACGGGGCAACATCGGTGGGGCGGGTTGTCCGTTTGCGGTGGCGGTTGACGCTGTTGACCGGAGTTCACCGGAACGGAGGTTATGATGAGTTTCGCTTCATCCCAGACCCACCATTTGGCGCACCATCGCGCTACCGTCGCCCTGCCCGCCGTGCTTGCCGTCGTCTTCGGGCTGTTCCTGGTGTGGGGCACCGGTTTCGCCAGCCCGGCGGTTCTTCACGACGCCGCCCACGACGCCCGCCACGCCATGTCGTTCCCCTGCCACTGAAGACAGGACAGACACGCCCATGTTTGGCCGGATTGTCCTGACGGCTCTGGCCGCCGGGGCCATCGCCGGCGTTTTCGTGTGGGGCGCCCACATGATAAAGACGACGCCGCTGATTTTGCAGGCCGAGGTCTACGAGAACGCCGCTCCCGCCCATTCGCATGGCACCGCCGCGGCCACCGCCGCCGAGGACGAATCGTGGGCGCCGGCGGACGGCATCGAGCGCGGCGCCTTTACCCTCCTCGCCGACATGTTGAGCTCCATCGGCTTCGCCTTCATGCTTGCCGGCGCCATGGCGCTGGCCGGGCGCGGCGTCGACTGGCAAAGGGGCATCCTGTGGGGACTGTGCGGTTTCGCCGCCTTCTATCTGTCGCCGGCCTTCGGCCTGCCCCCGGAACTGCCGGGCATGCAGGCCGCCGACCTCCACGAACGTCAGCTGTGGTGGCTGGCGACGGCGGCGTGCACGGCCGGCGGCCTGGCCTTGATCTTCCTGGCCGGACCGCGCCCCGCCAAGATCGCCGGGGGTGCCTTGATCCTCGTCCCCCATCTGGTCGGCGCCCCGGGGCACGAAATAGGGCCGGGCCCGCTGCCCGCCGAGCTGGCGTCCCAGTTCGCGGTGGCCACCCTGGTGATCACCGGCCTTTTTTGGATGCTGCTCGGCGCTTTGACCGGTTACTTCTACCGGCGCCTGGAGCCGTCCTGAGACGATGGGCACCCTGCCCGCCGCCACCGTTCCCTATTTTCGCCCGTGACGCGCGCCGATCTTCATGACCGTGACCTCGAGGGTGAGCGTGCCGGCGCGCTCGAAGGTCAGGGTCAGGGGGAAGCTCCCCCCTTCGACGAGCGGCGCCGCCAGCCCCTTGAGCATGATGTGCAATCCACCCGGCTTCATGGCGGTGACCGCGCCGGGGGCGACCTCGACGGCGGCGACGGGGCGCATCTTCATGACGCCCGCCTCCATGGCGTGAGAGTGGAGCGCCGCCCCCGCGGCGGCGGGCGAGGATACGGCGATCAGACGGTCCGCGTCCCGGCCCCGGTTCTCGATCGTCACGTAAGCCGCGCCGTTGCGCGCCACGCCCGGCGTCGCCCGCGCCCAGGAATTTCCGACCACAAGCGCGCCGAGACGGTACTCGCCGGCGGTTGCCGGCGCCATCAGGGCAAACAGGGCGAACACCACCAGGGCGACAATCACGGATTTCATAGCGGGGCTCATCATGACGCAGCGCCGCCGAGAATCAAGCGCCGCTTTACGCCCCCCCGGGGGGCTTGCGGTAAGATGGGCGCGACGACGGCACATGGCCACCCCCTTGACGCGCGTCAAGGGGGTGGCGCCGGCCATGCGGTATACATCCATGACATGATCGCGCCAGTTCCATCGTCCGTCAGCACCGCTAGGCGCCACCGGCCCAGCGCCGCTACCCTTGGGCCGGCGTGATGTCGACGCTGCGGGGATTATGGCGGCTGCTGCTTTCCTCGGCGCGCGACCTGGCGCCCATCGTGCTGGTCATCGCCTTCTTCCAAGCCGTCATCCTGCAACAGCCCTTTCCAAATCTGGACAAGGTCATCATCGGCCTCGTTTTCGTGCTCGTCGGGCTCTCATTGTTCGTCCAGGGCCTGGAGACCGGGCTCTTCCCGATCGGTGAATCGATGGCCAACGCGTTTGCCCGCAAGGGCAGCCTGATCGCCCTTCTGGCCTTCGCCTTCTGCCTTGGTTTCGGTACCACCGTGGCGGAGCCGGCGCTCATCGCCGTCGCCGCCGAAGCGGGCCGCGTCGCCGGAGCGGGCGGCGCCATCGCCGATACCGAGGAGGCCCGGGGCAGCTACGCCTTTTACCTGCGCATGACAGTGGCGCTTTCGGTGGGCGCCGCCCTGGTGCTTGGCGTTTTTCGCATCCTCAAGGGATGGCCCATTCAGTACCTGATCATCGGCGGCTACGTTCTGGTGGTGGTGTTGACCGTCTTCGCACCGCCCGAGATCGTCGGCATCGCCTACGATTCGGGCGGCGTCACCACCTCGACGATTACCGTACCGCTGGTCACGGCGCTCGGCGTCGGGCTCGCCTCCACCATCCGCGGCCGCAACCCCATGATCGACGGCTTCGGGCTGATCGCTTTCGCCAGCCTCACGCCGATGATCTTCGTGCTCATCTACGGGATGGTGGTGTGATGGATCTCCTCATGCACACCGCCACGACGGGGCTCTCGACGATGGTCGACGTGCTCCCCATCGCCGCCGTCCTGTTCGGGTTCCAGATACTGGTGATCCGGCGGCGGCCACCCAACCTGAAGCGTGTCCTCGCCGGGTTCGGCTACGTCCTGGTGGGACTGACGTTCTTTCTGGTGGGGCTGGAGCAGGCCCTGTTCCCCCTCGGCGAAACCATGGCCAGCCAGTTGACGGCGCCCGAGTTCATCCGCGGCTCGGCGGTCGTCAGGGATGGCGCCATCGATTGGCGCGACTATCTGTGGGTTTACGTCTTTGCCGCCGCCATCGGCTTTTCGACCACCATCGCCGAGCCTTCGTTGATCGCGGTGGCCCTCAAGGCCGAGGAGATTTCCGGCGGCAGCATCGGCGCCTTCGGACTTCGTATCGCGGTGGCCATCGGCGTCGCCGCCGGCGTGTCGATCGGCGCTTACAGGATCGTCAGCGGCACGCCGTTGCCCTATTACATCATGGCCGGCTACGTGATCGTCATCCTGCAGACCCTGCGCGCCACCAAGATGATCATTCCCTTGGCCTACGATTCGGGTGGGGTCACCACCTCGACGGTGACGGTGCCGGTGGTCGCGGCGCTGGGCCTCGGCCTGGCGTCCACCATCCCCGGGCGCAGCCCGCTCATCGACGGATTCGGTTTAATCGCCTTCGCCAGCGTCTTTCCTATAATGTCGGTCATGGGTTACGCCACGCTGACGTCATGGCTGCGCGCCAAGAGGAAAGGAAGCGGCGAAGGCGCTCGCGGAAAGGAGAAAGCACCATGAACCTGAGATTGATCATGGCACTGGTCGCTGTCGAAAAGACCGACGTGGTGCTGGAGGCAGCACGTCGAAAGGGGGCGACGGGGGCGACCGTGATCACCAGCGTGCGCGGTGAGGGGCTGAAGCCCGAGAAGACCTTCCTCGGCCTCGAACTCACCGGGCAGCGCGACGTGCTGCTGTTCCTGGTCGCCGGCAACAGGGCGGGCCTCATCCTGGAAACCATCGCCCGCGAGGGACGCTTCGACGAAGAACCCGGAAGCGGCATCGCCTTTCAAGTCAACATCGAGGATGCCGTCGGCCTGAAGACCCAGGAGTCGGTCCTCCTGGATGAAATCGAGGAATCGCTATGAGTGATGAAACCGCAATCACCGTCAAGGACGTCATGACACCCGAGGTGCACACCATCGACCGCACGGCCACGGTGCGCGAGGCGGTCAGGATGATGCGCGACTCGAGAATCAGTTCCATCATTATCGAACGCCGCGAAGAGGGCGACGAGTACGGCCTCCTCGCCGTCACCGACATCGCCGCCGAGGTCATCGCCAAGGGGCGCTCGCCCGACCGGGTCAACGTCTACGAAATCATGACCAAGCCGATAATGGCGTTGGCGGCGGAAATGCAGGTGCGCTACGCGGTCCGCTTGCTGACCCGTTTCAAGCTGGCGCGCTCCCTGGTCATCGACCTCGAGCGCAAGCCCGTCGGCATCGTCACCCTGCGCGACATGGTGCTGCGCACGATCGAGGATGAATAGGCCGGCCCACGCCGCCGACAGTCCCGCCGCTGCCTGCCGGCGGCTCATCCGCACCGCCCGCTCGGCGGCCCTGGCCACGGCGATGTGGCCCGACCCGGGGGAGGCCGCGAGGCCGGGGGCGTCCCCCGACAAGAAAATGGCGGAGGCCGCGAGGCCGGGGGTGTCCCCCTCGAAGGCCAAGCAGGGCCGGCACGGCTCGGGAGAGAACTGGCCCTATGCCTCGCTGGTGACCGTGGCCTGCGACACGGACGCCAGCCCGATCCTGCTGCTATCCCAAATTTCCGACCACACCCGCAACCTGGACGCCGATGGACGGGCCTCGCTCCTCTTCGAAGCGGCGTCGCGGCGCTTCAACCCGCAGACCGGCCCCAGGGTCACGGTGATGGGGCGCATCGAGCCGACCGCGGACGAGCGGCTGGCACGGCGCTTCCTGGCCCGCCACCCGGGCGCCGAACGTTACGCCGGTTTCGCCGATTTCGGCTTCTACCGCATGAAGGTGGAGCGCGCCCACTATGTCGGCGGCTTCGCCAAGGCGGTGTGGATCAAGGGCCGCAAGCTGCTTTCCGAGGTCAAGGCGGCGGTGGCGCTCGCCGCGCTGGAGGAGGGCGTTATCGAGCACATGAACGGCGATCACGCCGAGGCCATCGACCTATTCGCCAAGGCCCTCCTGGGGCGCCGGGGCACGGGCTGGAAGATGGTCGGCATCGACGCCGAAGGCGCCGACCTCAGGCGCGGCGCCCACTTCGCGCGCCTCGAATTCGAAAACCCCGTCGGGGACTCGGAATCCTGCCGGCGGGCGCTGGTGTCGCTCGCCGCAAAGGCGCGCCGGGTTGCGGGTCGCGGCAACCAGGCGGGGTAAGGGGCAATCCCCATTCCCGTCTTTCCATGATTCGACTATATTCGATTTATGGAATTGAATCAGGCCGTTGATAGACCGACGGCGTTGGGGGGAGCCGGGCTTCTCGGAGCGTGGTGCCGCCAGCGCCACCCAAACTACGCCATCGATGTGGATGGCGTGGGCCGATGGATGTCCGATCGGGCCGCGGTAGCTGGCCGCCAGGCGGCATAGGCTTCCATGCCCACTTTCGACAGACCGCGCCGGCTCGCCGCGGAAGCCATGGGCACGGCTCTCCTGCTCGCCACCGTCGTCGGCTCGGGGATCATGGGCGAACGCCTGGCCGGAGGGAACATGGCACTGGCGCTGCTCGGCAATACGCTGGCGACGGGCGCCATCCTCGCCGTGCTCATCCTCGTTTTCGCATCCATCTCGGGCGCCCATTTCAACCCCGCCGTCACCGTTGCATTCGCGTTGCGCCGGGAGATCTCCGTCGGCGACGCGCTGGCCTATATGGCGGTGCAGATCATCGCCGGCGTGATCGGCGTCTTGGCGGCGCACCTGATGTTCGACATGGCGCTGTTGCAGGTTTCCACCACGACGCGCACGGGGCCGTCTCAGTGGTTCTCCGAGGGCGTGGCAACATTCGGTCTCGTGGCCACCATCCTCGGCACCGTGCGCTGGCGCCCCGAAGCGGTTCCCTACGCGGTGGGCCTGTTCATCTCCGCCGGCTACTGGTTCACGGCTTCGACATCGTTCGCGAATCCGGCGGTCACCATCGCCCGCGGATTGACCGACACGTTCTCGGGCATCGTCCCCGGCCATGTGCCGGCCTTTATCGTGGCGCAGCTCGCCGGCGCCGTCCTGGCGACCGCGGTGTTCGCGTGGCTGCACGGCGCAAACAAGCAATCTGATCCCGCCGGGGAGTAGTTGGCGCTGGCCGGGAGCACCGCCATTTGCACCCTTTCGCCGGGTTTCCGAACCTGTAATAATTGCAACGAAGAAGCATTTCGCAAACGTCGCCGCGGGGGGAAAACGTGCAGCAACTGGGACCATATATCAGCAGCCACGGTATCGAGAACCACGGCATTCAAAACGTGGACGTGGCTCACTGGAACTACTCGGCCGCGGCCCTATTCGAAGAGGCCCTGAGGCGCCACGAGGGCAACGCGTCGCCGGGCGGCGCGCTGGTCTGTCACACCGGCCTCAACACCGGCCGCGCCCCCAACGACAAGTTCATCGTCGAGGAGCGGACCAGCAAGGACGACATCGCGTGGGGCAGCATCAACCGCCCCATCGATAAGGCCAAATTCGACGCCGTGCACAAGCGCTTCATGGCCTACCTGCAGGGACGCGACGTATTCATCCAGGACTGCTTCGCCGGGGCCGACCAAGAACACCGGCTACCGGTCCGAGTCATCACCGAGACGGCCTGGCACAACCTGTTCGCCCGCAACATGTTCATCCAGCCGAAGCCCGAGGAGCTTGCCGACTTCGAGCCCGGCTTTACCATCATTCAATCGCCCAGCTTCCATTCCGATCCGGAGACCGACGGCACCAACTCCGAGGTCTTCATCCTGGTCGACCACGAAAGGCGCATGGTGATGATCGGCGGCACCGGCTATGCCGGCGAGATCAAGAAGTCGGTCTTCTCGATCATGAACTTCCTGCTGCCGGCGAAGGGCATACTGCCCATGCACGCCTCCGCCAATGTTGGCCCGAATGGCGACAGCGCCCTTTTCTTCGGGCTTTCGGGCACCGGCAAGACGACGCTCTCGGCGGACAGCTCGCGCACCCTCATCGGCGACGACGAGCACGGCTGGACGGACGATGGCCTCTTCAACTTCGAGGGAGGGTGCTACGCCAAGGTGATCAACCTGAGCCCCGAGGCGGAGCCCGAGATCTACGCCACGACGCGCATGTTCGGCACCGTCCTCGAGAACGTCATCATGAACATGGACGACCGTTCCCTCGACCTGGATGATGCGTCCCTCACCGAGAACACGCGCGCCTCCTACCCGCTATCGTACATCCCCAACACCTCGGAGACCGGCCTCACCGGACACCCCAAGAACGTCATCATGCTGACCTGCGACGCCTTCGGCGTGCTGCCGCCGGTGAGCCGGCTGACCCCCGATCAGGCCATGTACCACTTTCTTTCCGGCTACACCGCCAAGGTGGCGGGGACGGAAAGGGGCGTGAAGGAGCCCTCGGCCACCTTCTCGACGTGCTTCGGGGCGCCCTTCATGCTGCGCCATCCGACGGTGTACGCCGATCTGCTGGGCAAGAAGGTCGCGGAGCACGGCACCGACTGCTGGCTCGTCAACACGGGCTGGAGCGGCGGCGGCTTCGGCGTCGGCGAGCGCATGAAAATCGCCCACACCCGGGCCATGGTCAACGCCGCCCTCGACGGGCAACTGGCCGGGGTGGCGACGCGGGCCGACCCCAACTTCGGCATGCTCGTGCCGGAAAGCTGCCCCGGCGTGCCGGCCGACGTTCTCGACCCGCGCAACACCTGGAAGGACAAGGATGCCTACGACGCCGCAGCGCGCCATCTGCGCTCCCTGTTCGAGGAAAACTTCGCGAAATTCGAAAAGAACGTGGACGACAAGGTGAAGGCCGCCGCCATCCGCGCCGCCGCGTAGGTCGCGATCGTTTCAAATTGATTCAACTTGAAACGTGAATCGCCCTCTATGAATTTATTAAGGTTTTATCGCCACGCCGATGTCTGATTTCCACCCGGGAGCAGACGTCGGGCGGTGCATGCCGCCAAGTCTGCTTTTAGCCGAGGGGGACATAGGTGTCAGAAACTTGTCGGACCGGACTGGATGATCCTCAGCACCGCTCCGTCGATCCGACCTAAAAACCGCTTCAGACGCGCTTGCTCGAGGGCCATCGCGCTGTATAGGCTGAGCATATCGAACCGGGCGGCCGGTGCGCAGGGACCGATAAGCCCCATTTTGAGGATCCGCCTTAACGGGCGCCGCACGATCAAGCGGTCGACCCACCACGGCGAACCAAGCGTGGTAACGACCAGACAGTGCCTCAACCCACCGAGCTTCGGGGTGATGCGGCCACCCGGCACGGTCGGGTGATCGAAGGCGACACCGGGTGCCCAAACCCGGTCGAACCAGCCTTTCAGCAGCGCCGGTAGGCCGAACCACCAGGTCGGGAAGACCAGGACCAGAATCTCGGCGCGCTTGAGCGCCGCAATCTGCTCGCTGAGCGCAGAGGCATCGAATTCACCGGTGAAGTAACCGCGTCGCTCCGCCGCCGACAGTGGGGCGGCGAAATCGCTGTCATAGAGGTCCAGATGCTCGACCTCGATCGGGTGGCCTGCAAAACGCTGATTGACCCGGGCAACCAGATGGTTGCACAGGCTGTCGGCCAGCGGATGACAGGAAACCAGCAGGCAACGGCGCCCGCTGTTCGAAAGGCTCTCGGTCATGGTTTAACCTGCGCGTTGACCGCGAAATTCTATGCGGAGGTGGTGGGAGAGTCTATCGAGGCCGTATGTCCGCTTTGCGACCAATTGTGGACATCGTTACTCAACAAGCTGATTTATTTGTCCATGGCCTAGTTGCGTTTGAGAGCCGCCACCATCAAGGCCGCCCAGCCGATCATCAGCAGCCCGCCGCCGATGGGCGCCGCGCCCGGCACCGGGACCGAGCCGCCGAGCCCGAGCGCGTAGAGCGAGCCCGAGAAGAGCACGATGCCCAGGGTGAACGCCCCCCCGGCGACACGCGGGGCGAGGGCGCCCTTGCCCCCCTCCCGGCCGGCCAGCCAAGCGACCGCCAGCAACGCGAGGGCGTGCCACATCTGATACTGAACGGCCATCATGAAGATATCGCGCAGTCCCGAGTCCGCCGCCTCCAGCCAGTGCCAGCCATAGGCGCCGGCCATCACCGCCAGAAGTCCGTTCAGGCCCGCCACGAATAGCCATAGCCGCATGTCCTGGTCTCCGCCGGCGGCACCCTACTCCCCGGCCGCGGCCATTTGATCGGGCGGCGTCTCCCGGCTGACCGTATGCTCGAGCTTGTCCAGCATCTCCTTTGGAATCACCTGCCAGAACCTGCTCACCTCCAGATCCCAGTCGTTGAGCAGCCGGTAGGCGAAACGCGAATTGGTCCGCTCGACGTGCTCGGCGATGAGCCCCTTGACGAGCCCTTCCCAGTAGTCGGTCTCGATGCGCTGGTAGACGACGGCGTCGGGATTGATGCGCACGGGGAGCTCCTCCCCAGGGTCGTAGACGAAGGCCATGCCGCCGGTCATGCCGGCGGCGAAGTTGGCGCCGGTGGGACCGAGGATCACGGCGACACCGCCGGTCATGTATTCGCAGCCGTTGGAGCCGCACCCCTCGACCACCGTCTCGGCGCCCGAGTTGCGCACGCAGAACCTTTCTCCGGCCTGGCCGGCGGCGAACAATTTTCCCGACGTCGCGCCGTAGAGCACGGTGTTCCCGATGATGGTGTTGGCATTGGATTCCAGGGGACTGGAAACGGGTGGCTTGATCATGATGATGCCACCCGATAGTCCCTTGCCCACGTAATCGTTGGCGTCGCCCATGACCTCGAGGGTCAACCCCTGCACGGCGAAGGCGCCGAGCGATTGTCCCGCCGAGCCGCGCAGGCGCACCCTCAGGTGGTTGTGCTCCATGGCCTTCATGCCGTAGCGCCGCGTGATCATGGAGCTGATGCGCGTACCCACGGCGCGGTGCGTGCTGCGCACCGTGTAGGTCAGTTGCATCTTTTCGCCGGCGTCCAGTATGTGCTGTGAATCCTTGATCATCTGGGCGTCGAGGGTGTCCGGCACCTCGTTGCGGCCTTCCTGATCGCAGTGGCGCGCCAAGCCGCCGGTGTCGGGCTGGGCGAGGATGGGATTGAGGTCGAGGTCGTCGAGATGGGCGGCGCCGCGGCTGACCTGGGCCAGCAGGTCGGAGCGCCCGATGATCTCCTCGATAGAGCGGGCGCCGAGGGAGGCCAGAATATCGGCCACCTCCTCGGCAATGAAGGTGAAAAGGTTGACGACCTTCTCCGGCGAACCGCTGAATTTCTCGCGCAGCTTGGGATCCTGCGTGCACACGCCCACCGGACAGGTGTTGGAGTGACACTGGCGCACCAGGATGCAGCCCATGGCCACCAAGGCGGCGGTGCCCACCCCGAACTCCTCGGCGCCGAGCATGGCCGCGATGACCACGTCGCGGCCCGTCTTGATGCCACCGTCGACGCGCACCTTAACGCGATGGCGGAGCCTGTTGAGGATGAGCACCTGGTTGACCTCGGCCAACCCCATCTCCCAGGGAATGCCGGCGAACTTGATGCTCGACTGCGGGCTCGCGCCGGTGCCGCCGGAATGGCCGGAAATCATGATCACGTCGGCCTTGGCCTTGGCAACGCCGGCGGCGATGGTGCCGATGCCGGCACGCGCCACCAGCTTCACGCAGACCCGGGCGTCGGGGTTGATCTGTTTGAGGTCGTAGATCAGCTGGGCGAGGTCCTCGATCGAGTAGATGTCGTGATGGGGCGGCGGCGATATGAGCATGACGCCGGGCGTCGAATGGCGCAGCCCGGCGATCTCCACGGTGACCTTGTGCCCCGGAAGCTGCCCCCCCTCGCCGGGCTTCGAACCCTGGGCCACCTTGATCTCGATCTCGCGGCATTTGTTGAGGTATTCCGCCGTCACCCCGAAGCGCCCCGACGCGATCTGCTTGATCGACGAGCTCGGGTTGTCACCGTTGGAGCGCGGCTTGAAACGCTCCGGCGATTCGCCGCCCTCGCCGCAGTCGGACTGGGCGCCGATCCGGTTCATGGCGATCGACAGGGTCTCGTGGGCCTCGCGCGATATGGCGCCGTGCGACATGGCGCCAGTGACGAAGCGCTTGCGGATCTCGGTGATCGATTCCACCTGATCCACCGGCACCGGGGGATTGACCAGCCTGAAGTCGAGGAGATCCCGCAAATGGATCGGCGGCATTGCGTAGACCGCCTCGGCGTATTTTTTGTAGATACTGAACGAATCGCTGGCCACCGCCGACTGCAGGGTGTGGACCTGCTGGCCCTCGAAGGCGTGGAGCTCGCCACTCTGGCGGTATCGATAGAAGCCGCCAACGGGAAGGGACACCACGTCCTCATCGTAGGCCTTGGCGTGCATGTCGATGATCTTGCTCTTGATGCCGGAGAGCCCGATGCCCGAGATGCGCGAGGCCATGCCGGGGAAGAACTCGGCGACCAGGGAACGGGAAAGGCCCACCGCCTCGAAGCAATAGCCGCCGCGGTATGAGCTGACCACGCCGATCCCCATCTTCGACATGATCTTGAGAAGGCCTTTGTCGATGGCGGCCTTGTAATTTCCTATGCACGCGTCCAGGGTCTTGCCTTCGAACAGCCCGCGCCGGTGGCGCTCGGCGATGGCCTCCTGGGCGAGATAGGCATTGAGCGTGGTGGCGCCGACACCTATGAGAACGGCGACGTAATGCACGTCCAGGCACTCGCCGGCGCGTACGTTGAGGGACGTGAAGGTGCGCAGGTCCTGCTGCACCAAGTGGGCGTGCACCGCCCCCGTGGCCAGGATCATGGGCAGGGGCGCGCGCTCCGGGCCGACCGCCCTATCGCTGAGGATCAGATGGGTACAGCCGCCGCGCACCGCGTCGTCGGCCTCGGCGCGGATGCGGTTGAGCGCGGCGCGCACCGTCCCCGAGCCGGCCTTGGGGTCGAAGGTGCAGTCGATCTCGGCCGCCGTTTCGCCCATGTACTGGCGCATGGCCTCGAACTCGGCGTTGGAAAGAACGGGCGATTCGAGCTGTAGCAGGTCGCACTGGTCTTCGTTCTCGTCGAGGATGTTGCCGAGGTTTCCGAGCCGCGTTTTCAAGGTCATCACCCGGCGCTCGCGCAAGGAATCGATGGGCGGGTTGGTAACCTGGCTGAAGGCCTGCCGGAAGAAGTGATGCAGACCGCGGTAGTGATCGGAGAGCACGGCGATCGGCGTATCGTCGCCCATGGAACCCACTGCCTCGCTGGCGTCCTCGGCCATGGGCCTGAGGATGAGCTCCACGTCCTCCATGGTGATGCCGTAGGTGAGCTGTCGGCGCAGCAACTCCTCGCTAGAGTAGACTTGGGGCTCTTCCGTGCCCGATCGAATAACGCTGTCGAGGGGCTTGCTCTTCTTCACCCATTCGCCGTAATGGCGGCGCGCCGCCACCCAGTCCTTGAGCTCCTGGTCGTGATAGAACCGTCCCTCGGCGAGGTCGATCCCGATGAGGCCGCCAGGACCGACACGGCCCTTTTCCACGACCTCCGATTCCTTGATCTCGACCATGCCGGTCTCCGAGCCGACAATGACGAGGCCGTCACCGGTGATGGTGTAGCGCATGGGCCTGAGACCGTTGCGGTCCATGCCGGCGATCACCCAGCGCCCGTCGGTGGCGCAGATCGCCGCCGGACCGTCCCAGGGCTCCATGACGCTGTTGCAGTAGTTGAACAGTGCGCGGTGGGAATCGGGCATGGTGGCGTTCTGGCTCACCGATTCGGGAATCATCAGGGCCTTGACGGCGGGCGCCGGGCGCCCGGCGCGCGCCAGCACCTCGAAGACTGCGTCGAGGGCCGCCGAATCCGACATGCCCGATTGTAGGATGGGCTTGATGTCCTCGATGGCTTCGCCAAAGATCTCGGCCGCCATTCGCGGCTCGTGCGCCGCCGTCCAGTTGACGTTGCCGGTGAGGGTGTTGATTTCGCCGTTGTGGCACAGCATGCGGAAGGGCTGCGCCAGCCGCCACGTGGGGAAGGTGTTGGTGGAGTAGCGCTGGTGATAGATGGCGAAGTTGGATTCGAAGCGCTCGTCGAGCAGGTCCGGGTAGAAGGCGGTGAGTTGCTCGGCCAGGAACATCCCCTTGTAAATGATGGAGCGGCACGACAGCGAACAGATGTAGAAGTCGGTTATGTGGTCGTCGAGCGCCGTATTCTCGATGCGCCGGCGGATGACAAAGAGGTCGAGCTCGAACTGCTCGTCGCTGACGCCCAAGTTGTTGGCGATCATGATCTGTTCGATCTCGGGGCGCGCCGTGTTGGCTTTCTCGCCGATGACGTCGACGTTCACCGGCACTTGGCGCCAGCCGTAAATGGTGTAGCCGAAGTCGATGATTTCGGTCTCGACGATGCAGCGGCAGCGTTCCTGGGCATTGAGGTCGGTCTTGGGCAGGAATACCGTGCCGACGGCGATGGTGCCCTCGGCCGGCTCGTGGCCGGTGTAGCGGATGTGTTCCCTGAAGAAGACTTGCGGGATCTGAAGATGGATGCCGGCGCCGTCGCCGGTCTTGCCATCGGCGTCGACGGCGCCCCGGTGCCAGACCCTGGTAAGCGCCGCGATCCCCGCCTCCACCACCTGGCGGCGCGGCTTGCCGTCTATGGCGGCGACGAAACCGATGCCGCAGGCGGCGTGCTCGTCAGCCGGGTTGTAAAGCCCCTTCTCGGCCAGGTGCCGGGCTTGGGCCGGCCAGTCGCGGACGAAGGCGGCACCTGATTCGGGAGGATGGGACATGAAGCTCTTCTCCCCCTCAGGCCGCCGCCGGCAGGTTGGCTTGCAGGTGAATGTGGATGCCCTCGGCGGCGAGACGCGCGTCGCGGATGGCCCACACCACAAGCGAGGCGCCGCGCACGATGTCACCGGCGGCGAAGACGCCGTCCAGGTTGGTCATCATGGTCGTTGGATGGGCGGCGATCGTCCCCCACTCGCTGAGCGCCAGCTCGGGCGCGCCGAATAGCCCCGGCAGGTCTTCGGGCTCGAAGCCCAGGGCCTTGAGCACCATGTCGGCGTCAATGGTGAATCCCGACCCCTCGATGGGTTGCGGCGTTTGGCGGCCGCCGGCATCGGGGACGCCGAGGTGGATGCGCGTTGCCCGCAGTCCGCCGACGGCGCCGTCGCCGAGGAACGCCTCGGGCTGGGCGAGCCAGATGAATTCGACGCCTTCCTCTTCGGCGTGGGCGACCTCGGTCATGGAGCCCGGCATGTTGGCACGGTCACGGCGGTAAAGGCACTTGACCGACTTGGCCCCCTGGCGGACGGCGGTGCGCACGCAATCCATGGCCGTGTCGCCGCCGCCGACGACGACCACGTTCTTGCCCTTGGCGTCGAGCGTGCCGTCGTCGAAGGCGGCCACCGCGTCGCCCAGGCTTTTGCGGTTGGAGGCGGTGAGGTACTTCATGGCGTGGAAGATGTTGTCGAGACCGGCGCCGGGAACGTCGCTGTCCCTTTCCTTGTAAGTGCCGGTGGCGATGAGGACGGCGTCATGACGGGCGCGCAGGTCGTCGAGGGTGGCGTCGCGGCCGACTTCGAAGTTCTGCTCGAAGGCGACACCACCCTCGGCGAGAAGTCGGGTGCGACGCTCCACCACGTGCTTCTCCAGCTTGAAGTTGGGGATGCCGTAGATCAAAAGCCCGCCGGCGCGGTCGTAGCGGTCATAAACGTGCACGCGGTAGCCGCGGCGGCGCAAGTGCGCGGCGGCCGTGAGCCCGGCCGGGCCGGCGCCGATGATGCCGACCGACTCCCGCAGTTCGCGGCGCGGCCGCGGCGGCTCGACCCACCCTTCCCTCCAGGCGTTCTCCGTGATGGCGGTCTCGACGGCGCCGATGGTGACCGTTCCATGGCGCGACTGCTCGAGCACGCAGGAGCCTTCGCACAACCTGTCCCTGGGGCAGATGCGCCCGCAGATTTCGGGGAAGTCGTTGGTCGATTGGCTGACCCGGTAGGCTTCCTCCATGCGCCCTTCGGCGGCCAGGGCCAGCCAGTCGGGAATGTTGTTGGAGAGAGGGCAATGGACTTGGCAATAGGGAATGCCGCACTGTTCGCACCGCGACGACTGGCGGACCAGGGCCGGAGACTCGAAATCGTCGTAGATTTCGCCGAAATCGCCGAGCCGCACGATGGGGTCGCGCTTCACCGGCATCGATCTGTCGATGCTGACGAATTTCATCATGGAATTAGCCATGGCCGCGATCTCCCTTTACCGGCACGCGCGGGAGGCAAAGTCGCGGCCTGATGGTTTCCGGCATGGACCGCGAGCAGCCCGGCCACCGTAAGACACCACCAGAAAAGGTCAGTATTAGTTACCTATTAAGGCCTCCCGGCGCCCACATCTTACCACAGACGATTTTCAAAGCAATACATGAAAATGATTTAGTTCCGATACGAGACTATTTGGGGCTTTGGACGGCGCCGGGCGGGTGCTATAAATGGGCAAGGTGTGGGGGGAGAGTATTTTGACGCTCCTACATATAGTGGTCCTGGCCCTTGTCCAGGGAATCACGGAATTTCTCCCCATCAGCTCTTCGGGGCACCTGATCCTGGTTCCGGTGTTCACCGGATGGCCCGACCAGGGCCTAGTCCTCGACGTCGCCGTTCACGTCGGCACCCTGGGCGCCGTGATGGCCTACTTCTGGCGCGACCTGTGGTCCATGGTGGCCGGCCTGGGGCGCCTGGCGCGGGGCCGCGAGGACGCCGGCGCGCGGCTCGCCGGCCTCGTCATCGTGGCCACCGTGCCGGTAATCGCCGCCGGCTTCGTGGTCAACGCCTACATGTACGACGACCTGCGCAGCCTCACGGTCATCGCCTGGACCATGCTCGGTTTCGGCATCGTGCTGTATGTCACCGACCGCCTGGGCATGACGGTGCGCCGCATCGAGCACACAACCCTCGGCGACGCCGTCGTCATCGGCCTGGCCCAGGTCCTGGCCCTCGTTCCGGGCACCAGCCGCGCCGGCATCACCATGTCGGCGGGCCGCATGCTGGGCCTCGAGCGCACCGACGCGGCGCGTTTCTCCATGCTGCTCTCCATCCCTGCCATCCTCGGCGCCGGCGGCCTCAAGTCGTGGGAACTCTACCAGGCGGACGACGCCGATCTCACGGCCAACACCCTGGTCGCCGCCGGCCTCGCCTTTACCGCCGCCTGGCTCGCCATATTCATGATGATGGCGTGGCTGAGACACGCCACCTTCACGCCGTTCGTGATCTACCGTGTCGTCCTCGGCGCCTTCCTCCTGGGCCACGCCTACGGCGCCTTCGCTTGACCGGGCGCCGGGGGGCGGTGCGGGCCGAGCCCGGGCTAGAGCAAATCCCGAGCAAACTGAAACAGTTTGCGACGACGTATTTGCGTAACATCAATAAGTTAGAGCGTTTTTCGTGAACCCTTGTGAACGAAAAATGCTCTAATACCCCTTGGCCGGATCGACCACGTGGCGCGCCCGGCCGCCGTCGCGGATGCGGCGGATGTCCTCGACGATCTCGGCGGCCGCCGTCTTGTGGTAGGTGATGCTGGCCACATGCGGCGTGACGTTAACGCCGGGGTGGCTCCATAGAGGGTCGGCGGCAGGCAGGGGCTCGGGCTCGAAGACATCGAGGGTTGCGCCGGCAATGTGACCTGAGGCGAGGGCCGCGACGAGGTCGGCGGCAACCATATGGCCGCCGCGTGCCGCGTTGATGAAACAGGCCCCCGCCGGCAACGCCGCCAGCAGGGCGCCGTCAACGATGCCGCGCGTCTCCGGCGTCAGCGGCAACAGGCAGACCAGGATTTCTACTCCGTCGAGGAATTCGCCCAGCCCGCCCGCCCCGTCAAAACACGCGACACCCTCGATCTCCTTGGCGGTGCGGCTCCACCCCCTGACGCGGAAGCCGAGGCCGGCGAGCGCCGAGGCCGAGGCGCGCCCGAGTTCGCCGAGGCCGAGAATGCCGACCTGCCTGTCGGCGGCCACCACCGGCGGCAAAGCGCGCCACTGGCGCGCCGCCTGCTGGGCGCGGTAGCGGTGGTGGTCGCGGTGGTAGTAGAGCACCCAGGCCAGCACGTACTCGGTCATGTCGCGGGTGAGCTGGGCGTCGACCAGGCGCACGATGGGGACGCCGGCGGGCAGGTTAGAATCGCGCAAGATGTGCTCGACCCCGGCGCCCAGGGAAAAGATGGCGCGCAGGTTGGGATAGTGCTTGAGCGCCCCCTCTTTCTGCGCCCACACCAGGGCGAACTCAACATCGGCGGGATCGCCACCGTCGTCCGGCCACACCCGGAAATCGAGATCCTCGAAGTGCGCGGCCAGGGCAGCGCGCCAGGGCTCCGGGTCGTCGGTCTTGCTGGAAAAGAGGATGGCCATGATTCAACTCCTTACCGCTCCCTCTTCGTCGGCCCGCAGATCGAAGGCCGCCGCCATCAGGGCGCGGGTGTAGGCCTCCGCCGGATCGGCGAACAGCGCGTCGGCCGGGCCCTGCTCCACCACCTTGCCCTGGCGCAGCACGATAATCTCGTGGGCCAGGGCGCGCACCACCCGCAAATCGTGGCTGATGAATAGATAGGCCAGGCCGTAGCGCTCCTGCAAGGCGCGCAGGAGATCGACAATCTGCGCCTGCACCGACATGTCCAGGGCGCTGGTCGGCTCGTCGAGGACCATGAACTTGGGCTTGAGCACCAGGGCCCGGGCGATGGAGATGCGCTGGCGCTGGCCGCCCGAGAACTCGTGGGGATAGCGCTCCATCATGGCCGGCTCGAGCCCCACCTCGACGAGAGCCTCGCCGATCAGCGCGCGGCGCTCCTCGTAGGAGCCGCCGAGATCGTGGACCTTGAGCCCCTCGCCGACGATCTGGCCGACGGACAGCCGCGGGCTGAGGCTGCCGAAGGGATCCTGGAAGACGATCTGCATCTGGCGGCGCAGCGGACGCAAAGCCTTCCATCCCAGGCCCTGGATGTCCTGCCCCGCAAAACGGATGTCGCCTTCCGACGAGTCGAGCCGGATCAGGGCGCGCCCCAGCGAGCTCTTGCCCGAGCCGCTTTCGCCGACGATGCCCAGCGTGTGCCCCTGGCGCACTTCCAGGTTCACCCCGTCCACCGCCTTGACGTGGCCGATGACGCGCCGGATGACGCCCTTCTTGATGGGGAACCACACGCGCAGGTCGCGCGCCTCCATGACCACGGGCGCCGCCTCCGGCGCCGCCGGTGGGCGGCCCTCGGGCTCGGCGGCGAGCAGGTGCCGGGTGTAGGCGTGCCTGGGGTCGTCGAAGACCTGGGCGACGGGGCCCTGCTCGACGATCAGGCCCTCGCTCATCACGCACACGCGCTTCGCCATGCGCCTGGCGATGCCGAGGTCGTGGGTGATCAGGAGGAGCGCCATGCCGAGCTCCGCCTGCAACTCGCCGAGGAGCCCCAGGATCTGCGCCTGGATGGTGACGTCGACGGCGGTGGTGGGCTCGTCGGCGATCAGCAGGTCGGGCTCGTTGGCCAGGGCCATGGCGATCATGACGCGTTGCTGCTGGCCGCCCGAGAACTCGTGGGGCAGGGCGTGCAGACGGTCGACAGCCTCGTCGAGGCCGACCAGGCGCAGAAGCTCGACCACCCGCTCGCGGGCCGCGTCTTTTTCCATGCGCTTGTGCAGAAGCAGCACCTCGCTCACCTGGCGCTCGATCGAGTGCAGGGGATTGAGCGAGGTCAGCGGCTCCTGGAAGATCATGGCCATGCGGTCGCCGCGCAACTGGCGCAGCCGTTCCTCGGGCGTCGTCATCAGGTCCTCGCCGGCGAAGCGGATGCCGCCGCCCGGGTGCCAGGCGCGGGGATACGGCAACAGGCGCATCACGGAGAGCGCGCTCACCGACTTGCCCGAGCCGCTCTCGCCGACCAGGCACACGGTCTCACCCCTGCCGATGTCGAAGGAGACGCCGCGCACCGCCTTGATCTCGCCCTCGCCGCGCCCGAAGGAGGCATGCAGGCCGTCGACACTCAGCAACGGGCTGGTAGGCGGGGGCGCGTCGCTCATTGCAGCGTCTTGCGCGGGTCGAAGGCGTCGCGCACCGCCTCGCCGATGAAGATCAGGAGCGTCAGCATGGCGGCGAGGATGAAAAAGCCGGAAAGGCCGAGCCACGGCGCCTGCAAATTGGCCTTGCCCTGGTTGAGGAGCTCGCCCAGGGACGGCGAGCCCGGGGGTAATCCGAAGCCCAGGAAATCGAGGGCCGTCAGCGTCACCACCGAGCCCGACAGGATGAAGGGCAGGAAGGTCAGGGTCGCCACCATGGCGTTGGGCAGGATGTGCTTGAACATGATCATGGCGTTGCTGACGCCCAGCGCACGGGCGGCGCGCACGTAATCCAAGTTGCGGGCGCGCAGGAACTCGGCGCGCACGACGCCGACCAGGGCCATCCAGCTGAACAGCAGCATGAGGCCAAGCAGCCACCAGAAGTTGGGCTCGACGACGCTGGCCAGGATGATCAGGAGATAGAGCGTCGGAAGCCCCGCCCACATCTCGATGAAGCGTTGGAACACGAGGTCGGTGAGGCCGCCGAAGAAACCCTGCACGGCGCCCGCCGCGACGCCGACGCTGGAGCGGAAGAAGGGGAGCGTGATGCCGAACAGCACCGAGATGCGGAAGCCGTAGATGAGCCGCGCCACCACGTCGCGGCCCTGGTCGTCGGTGCCGATCCAGTTCTCGGCGCTCGGCGGCGCCGGGGCCGGCACCGGCAGATCGTAATTTATGGTGTCGAAGGAATAGCGGTTGGGCGGCCACACCATCCAGCCCTTGGCTTCGATCAGCTCGATGATGTAGGGGTCGCGGTAGTCGGCCTCGGTGGGGAAGTCGCCGCCGAACGCGGTTTCCGGATAGGTGACCAGCACCGGCGCGTAAAGGGCATCGTCGAAGCTCACCAGCAGCGGTCTGTCGTTGGAGATGAGCTCGGCGCCGAGGGTGACCACGAAAAGGGCCAGGAAAATCCACAGCGACCAGAATCCGCGCCGGTTGGCGCGGAAGTTATCGAGGCGCCGCCGGGTCAGGGGCGTAATGGGCAGGCCCAAAAAACGCTCTCTCTCCATGGCTCAGACCTCCCGCGCCTCGAAATCGATGCGCGGATCGATCACGTGATACGCCAAGTCGCCGATGAGCTGCATGAAAAGCCCAAGCAGGGTGAAGAAGAACAAGGTGCCGAACATCACCGGGTAATCCCGGTTGAGGGCCGCCTCGAAGCCCAGGAGCCCGAGCCCGTCGAGGGAGAAGATGATCTCGACCAGCAGGGCGCCGGTAAACAGGATGGAAATGAAGGCGCCGGGGAAACCGGCGATGACGATGAGCATGGCGTTGCGGAAGACGTGGCCGTAAAGCACCCGGTTCTCGCTCAACCCCTTGGCGCGCGCCGTGGTCACGTACTGCATGTTGATCTGATCGAGGAACGAGTTCTTGGTCAGCATGGTGAGCCCGGCGAAACCGCCGATGACCAGGGCCAGTACGGGCAGCGTGATGTGCCAGAAGTAATCGGCGATCCTCGCCGGCCAGCTCAAATCGACCCAGTTGGGCGAGGTCAGGCCGCGCAGGGGGAACCAGTCGAAATAGCTGCCGCCGGCGAACAGCACCACCAGCAGGATGGCGAACAGAAATCCCGGGATGGCGTAGCCGACGATGACCAGCGCGCTGGTCCACACGTCGAAGGCGGTGCCGTCGCGCACCGCCTTGGCGACACCGAGCGGGATGGAGATCAGATAGACCAGGAGCGTCGTCCACAGGCCGAGCGAGATGGAGACCGGCATCTTCTCGATCACCAGGTCGACCACCTTGCGGTCGCGGAAGAAGCTGTCGCCGAAATCGAACACCACGTAGCTCTTCATCATGTGGATGAAGCGCTCATGGGCCGGCTTGTCGAAGCCGTAGAGCTTCTCGATCTCCCTGATGAGATCGGGGTCGAGGCCACGGGCGCCGCGGTACTTGCTGGTAACGGCGTCGGCGGCGCTTCCCGGCGCGCCGCGTTCGCCGCTCTGCGACGACACGTCCCCCGTCGCCGTCCCGCTGACCCGCGCCGTGGCCGACACCGCGGTTCCCTTGATGACGGCGATCATCTGCTCGACGGGGCCGCCGGGGGCGGCCTGCACGATGAAGAAATTGATGACCATGATCCCGAACAGGGTCGGGATGATGAGCAACAGGCGGCGGATGATGTAGGCGGTCATGGGCGCCCTCCGGGGACGGTCCCCGCCTTCACCTGAGCCTCTTCTTGCGTGCTTCGAGGGAGGCCGCCTTGGCGGCGTCCACCCACCAGGTGCCGAGGCCGAGGCCGTACTTGGGCGTCACCTCAGGCCGTCCGAACTTGTCCCACGCGGCGACGCGGAAGGCGCGGATGTGCCAGTGGGGAATGACGTAGTGGCCCCATAGGAGCACCCGGTCCAGCGCCCGGGTGCGTGCGATCAGGCTTTCGCGGTCGGGGGCGGCGATGAGGAGGTCAATGAGGGTGTCGATGACCGGGTCCTTGATGCCGACGGTGTTGCGTCCGCCTTCCCGGTCGGCGGCCTCGGAACTCCAAAAGTCGCGTTGCTCGTTGCCCGGCGACAGGGATTGGCCCCAGCCGCCAACGATCATGTCGAAATCGAATTTCTCGGTGCGCTTCTGGTACTGGGCGGTGTCGACGGTGCGGATTTTCGCCTCCACGCCGAGCTTCGCCAGGTTGCGCTTGAAGGGGAGCGCGATGCGCTCCCAGATGGGCTGGTTCAGGAGGATCTCGAAGCTCAGGCGCTGGCCGGTCTTTTCGTCGACCAGCTTGCCCTCCTTGATCCCCCAGCCGGCCTGCCCGAGCAGCCGGAGGGCGGCCCGCAGGTTGCGCCGGATGTTGCCGCTGCCGTCGCTGGCCGGCACCTTGTATTGGCGGGAGAACACCTCGTCGGGGATGCGCCCGCGGAAACACTCCAATATCTTCAGCTCCTCCGGCCCCGGCTTGCCGCGCGAGGCCAGCTCGGTATTCGAGAAGTAGCTCGCCGTGCGCGCATACTGCCCGTAGAACAGGTTCTTGTTGGTCCATTCGAAGTCGAAGGCGTAGGCCAGGGCTTGGCGCACCCGGCGGTCCCGGAAGATCGGCTGGCGCGTGTTGAAGACGAAGGCCTGCATGCCGGTGCCCAGTTCGTGACGGATTTCCTCCTTCTTGATGAGGCCCGCCTTGACGGCCGGCGAATCGTAGGCCGTGGCCCACGACTTGGACGTGTTTTCCATCCGAAAGTCGTAGGCGCCGGCCTTGAAGGCCTCTAGTGCCACCGTCGAATCCCGGTAGTAGTCGTAGCGGATGATGTCGAAATTGTTGGACCCCCGGTTGACCGGCAGATCGGCCCCCCAGTAATTCCTGTCGCGCTCGTAGACGATGGTGCGCCCCGGCTCGAACGATTTGATCCTATACGGGCCGCTGCCGAGGATCCCGGGGTCGAGGGTGGTTTTGGTGAAATCCTTACCCTGCCAATAGTGCCTGGGCAGGATCGCCATCTCGCCGACGATCAGGGGAAGCTCCCGGTTGATGGAACTGCCCAGGGTAAACTCGCAACCGGACCCGGCGGCGGCGGTCCGCGGTCCCGGCGTATCCTCGGGGCCGGAAAAAGTGAAGCGCACCTTGCGCGGACCCACCTTCTCGGCCTTGGCCACGTTGGCGTAGTAGAAGCGGAAGCGCGGGTGGCCCTTGTTCTTGAGCACGTCCAGGCTGAAGATCACATCCTCCGGCGTCACCGGCCTGCCGTCGTGCCAGCGCGCCTCCTTGCGTAGCGTAAACGCCACCCAGGAGCGGTCGTCCGGCATCTCGATGGATTCGGCCAACAGCCCGTAGCGGGTGAAGGCCTCGTCCTGGGCACGGGTGGTGAGGGCTTCGAACAACGCCCCGGCACTCGCCACGGGGTGCCCTTTGAGGATGAAGGGGTTGAGGTTGTCAAAGGTGCCGATGGCGGCGTAGCGCACCTCGCCACCCTTGGGCGCCTCCGGGTTGACGTAATCGAAGTGCTTGAAATCGGGGCCATACTTGGGCGTGCCGTGCATGGCGATGGCGTGGCGCGGCTTGACCGCCTCGGCACCGGCAGCGGGCGGCGCCACCACCGCGCTCAGGACAAACGTCAGCGCCAGCGCCGCCTTCGCTCCCCTCAGCCCGGCCGGTGTGATCAGTTCGCGCATGAGTGGGATATTGGCGGACCAGGCCGCCCCGGATCAAGGACCGTGTACGTTCTCACCGGCTTGTGACGGCGCCGCCGCCGGCCAGGACGGCGAGCGCCTCGGCGTGGGCGCGCCCATCGCCCGCCGCCAGCACCCGACCGTCCGAATCGATGGTGAGCGGCTGCCCCCGCCAATCGCTGATGATGCCGCCGGCGCCTTCGATCACCGGCGCCAGGGAGCATAAATCGTAGGGCTTGAGCCCGGCCTCGGCGACCAGGTCCAGGTGGCCGCTGGCCAGCAGGCCGTAGTTGTAGCAATCGCCGCCGTAGACGGTGCGCCGGACACCGGAGGAGAGGCGCTCGAAGGCCGCCGCCTCGGCGTCGGCGAACATCCCGGGCGAGGTCGCCGACAGCCACGCCGCCGCCACCTCGGCGCAGGGGCGGGTCTTCGCCGGGGCGCCGTCGAACAGGGTAGCCCGGCCCCGCGCCCCCACCCAGCGCTCGCCGAGCGCCGGCATGTCGATGACGCCGAGAACGGGCCGCCCCCGATGCGTCAGCGCGATCAGGGTCCCGAACAGCGGCTTTCCGGTGACGAAGGCGTTGGTGCCGTCGATGGGGTCGAGCACCCAGACGTATTCCGCCTCCAGGCGTTCGTTTCCGTGCTCCTCGCCAAGGATGCCGTGGTCCGGGTAGGCGTCGGCGATCATGGCGCGCATGGCCGTCTCGGCCTCGCGGTCGGCGGCGGTGACCGGTGAGCGGTCGGCCTTGGTCTCGACGGTGACGACGCCGCGAAAGAGTTTAAGGACGATGGGGCGCACCGCGTCGGCCAGCCGCCCGGCCAGCTCCACGAACGCGACCGGGCAGGCGTCTTCGGGTGCGGCGGCTGTCCCCGCGCCACTCATGGAAGGGGCTTGGGCGACTCGCTGAGGGAGCGCAGATAGGCGATCACGGCGGCACGTTCCGGCGCCTTTTTTAGCCCGGCGAAGCTCATCTTGGTGCCCGGCACGTACTCCTTCGGCTTGGTAAGGTAGGCGTCGAGGTCCTCGTAGCCCCAGGTGCCGCCAAACTTGTCGAGGGCGGAGGAATAGGCGAAGCCCTGGGCGCCGGCCTTGGAACGCCCCACCACCTCCCACAAGTTGGGGCCGACCTTGTGGGCGCCACCCGAATGGGTGGTGTGGCAGGCCTTGCACTTCTTGAAGGCCTTTGCGCCGCTCTCCGGGCTGGCCGCCGCCAACAACATCGTCAAGTCCTGGGTGGCCGGCGCCACATCCGTCTTGGCCGCCTGCTTGGACGGCGCCTTGGCCATTGTCGTGGCCACCGCCGGCTCCTCGACGGGGAGCAACAGGTTGCCGACGGCGATGGTGCCATACAGCAACCACACCGTCACCAGGATGGCGCCGCCAGCTTTTTCGAGGAGCGAGAAACGCATGAAGTACCCTTCCAGAATTGGACCCAGCGGTAACGACAGGGAATGTAGCTCCAAGCCCATGGTCCGTTCAATCATCCCCTTCTATCGTCCCATTGCCACAAGCCGGTTTCACGGGCCCGCGCGGCGGTATATGGTTCCTCCGCGTCAACCAATACAGGCCCGCGGGAGCGTCCTCCCGGTGGGGCGCCGACCATGAGCCAGCCGCAAAATCCAGTTGTCGTCATCCCGGCCCGCATGACGGCGCGCCGCCTGCCCGGCAAGCCCCTCGCCGACATCCGCGGCGCGCCGATGATCGTGCACGTCTGGCGGCGCGCCGCCGAAGCCGACTTGGGGCCCGTGGTGGTGGCCTGTGCCGAGGCCGAGATCGCCGACGCCGTAGAGGCGGCCGGCGGGCGCGCCGTCCTGACCCGGCCCGACCACGTATCCGGCTCGGACCGCGTGTTCGAGGCCGTCGAGGTGATCGACGAAGAGGGGCGCTTCGACGCCGTCATCAACCTGCAGGGCGACCTGCCGGCCATCGCTCCCGAAGCCGTCGGCGCCGTGCTGGCACCGCTTGCCGACGAAGCCGTGGACATCGGCACCCTCGCCGCCGCCGCCCAGCCCGAGGAACGCGACGACCCCAACGTGGTCAAGGCGGTGGTTTCGTTGGCGGCGGGCGCCTCGATCGGGCGCGCCCTCTATTTCAGCCGCGCCCCGGTGCCGTCCGGCGACGGACCGCTTTACCACCACATCGGCATCTACGCCTTCCGCCGCGCCGCCCTCGCCCGCTTTGTCGAGCTTCCCCCCGGGGCACTGGAGAAGCGCGAAAGGCTGGAGCAGTTGCGCGCCCTGGAGAACGGCATGCGCATCGACGCCGCCCTCGTTGACACGGTTCCGCTCGGTGTCGATACTCCCGCCGACCTCGAACGCGCCCGCCGACTGCTCGCCGATCCCGGAAAAGAATAGACAGCCGAGACCGACCCATGTCCGATCCGGCAAAGACCATCGCCTTTCAGGGTGCCCCCGGCGCCTATTCCGACCTCGCGTGTCGCACCGCGCGCCCGGAGATGGCGACCCTCGCCTGCCGCTCCTTCGAGGATGCCTTCGCCGCGGCGCGGGACGGCGCCGCGGCGCTTGCCATGATCCCCATCGAGAACTCGGTGGCCGGGCGGGTAGCCGACATCCACCACCTGCTCCCCGATTCGGGCCTGCACATCATCGCCGAGCACTTTCAGCGGGTGGACCATCACCTGCTCGGCCTGCCCGGCACCAAGCTCGCCGACCTCACCCACGTGCACAGCCACGTGCATGCCATCAACCAATGCCGCGAGTTCATCGGCGAACACGGGCTCGAGCCGGTGGTCCACGCCGATACCGCCGGAGCCGCCGCCAAGATCGCCGCTGGCAGCGACAAGACCCAGGGCGCCATCGGCTCGGCGCTGGCCGGAGAGACCTATTCCCTGGAGTCCCTGAAGGCCAACATCGAGGATGCCGAACACAACACCACCCGTTTTCTGATCATGGCGCGGGACGCCATCATCCCCCACCCCAAGGTGGACCGCTCCATCACCAGTTTCGTCTTCCGCGTGCGCAACGTGCCGGCCGCCCTCTACAAGGCGCTCGGCGGCTTCGCCACCAACGGCGTCAATATGACCAAGCTGGAAAGCTATCTGGAGGATGGACGCTTTCACGCCGCCCAGTTCTACGCCGAAGTGGAGGGCCACCCGGAGCATAGAAATTTGAAGCTGGCCCTCGATGAGCTGGAATTCTTCACCCACGAGGTGAACATCCTAGGCGTCTATCCGGCCCACCCCTACCGGTTGGAGGGAAGCGGCGGCGCGAGCTGATCCCGGGCGCGCTCCTCCTGCCAACGGTTCTTGGTGTCACTCCTCGGCGAGCCAGGTGTCGACCAGCCAGCGGGCGATGGAGTCGGACCGGGGCAGGCGAAAGCCCAGTTTCTCGAAGTTCCCAATCTCGTCGCGGGTGAACCAGCGGGCGTCCTCGAGTTCCTCCTTGTCGAACTTGATGCGCCGGCTCGTGGCGCTCGCCCGGAACCCCACCATCAAGGACGCCGGGAAGGGCCAGGGCTGGGAGTTCCGGTACTCCACATCGGCAACGGATACGCCCGATTCCTCCAGGACCTCCCGGACCACCGCCTCCTCCAGGCGCTCGCCAGGCTCGACGAAGCCGGCAAGGGTCGAATACATGCCCTCGGGCCACGCCGCCTGGCGGGCCAGCAGGCAGGCCTCGCCACCCTTGCCTAAGCGCGTCACCAGCATGATGACGGCGGGATCGGTGCGTGGAAAATGGGGCCGCTCGCAGTCGGCGCCGGTACACACCCGCACGTGTCCGCCCTGCCGGTTCTCGGTGGGGCTGCCGCAGACGCCGCAGTAACGGTGGTTGCGGTGCCAGTACATCATGGCGCGGGCATAGGCCAGTATCGCCGCTTCCCGGGGCTCCATGACAGGGCCCACCTGGCGCAGGTCGATGAACTCGGCGCGCCGGGACACGGATTTCAGCTCCTCGGGCTCGCAATCGGAGGCATCGGCGGCGAAGTAGACGACTTTTCCGTTGACCCCGAGCAAGGCCACGTCGGAGGCGATCCGCAGGAACTTTTGCGCCGTTTTTCCCTTCAGGGAAGCGGCCTTGGGGGTGTCGCCAGGCCTGATCAGGTTGCGGTTGCGCCAAACCGGCAAGATGCGCGTATCCGGATCCCGCAGCCGCTTCGCGGTCCATGCGTCCTTGCGGCGCAGCAACGCGGCGCGGTCTAGCCCGGTGTCCGTGTAGGAAAGGCCCTTCGGCATGGCGCGAAACTGACACAGGCCTTGCGCGCAGGCAATGGTGCTCGCCCCGGTTCCCCTTCGGCGCCCGCCAACACAGTTTTTCCTTGGCCGCGCCGGGTGCGCTTGCTACCTTTCGTGAAACTTTGCGCGCCGCCAACGAGTGGCGCGCAATATAATAGCGAACGCAGGGATCGGTATGAGTGCTGGACGTGCGGCGAATTTCGCCCGGGCCGCGGCGTTTTTCCTGACGGCAGGCGTCCTGCAAGCGTGCTCCTATCCGGGGAGCAACTTTTCCTTATTCGCAACCACCTGCGTGGCCGATGCCCGCGAGCGCGTCGAGGCGGCGGACTGGTCGAAGGTCGAGGTCATACCCCTCAGAATCCGCCAAAACGAATTCAACCCGATGATCATCGACCTCAAGCAGGATCGGCCCTACGTCATCCGCATCACCAACGCCGACGATAAGCATCACTTCTTCGGGGCCAGCGATTTCTTCCGTTCCGTGGCCGTCGCCAAGGTCGACGAGGGCGGCGATAGAGACGACCGGACCTGCATCTCGCGGGTGAGCGTCGGTGGCGGCCAGACGGCGGAGGTAGTGTTCGTGACGGTTCGCGACGGCCGTTTCGAGTTCGCCGACAACTTGATTGACTTGCCGTGGCTCGATTTCGGCAACCCGATGGGCATCATCTACGTCCAGTAAATCAAGAGTTCCTTCCGAAGACGCCGTCCCCTTGCTATAGTGCAGGTGGGAGGCTGGCGGCGGACGGGCGTCTCGCCAACCCGGTCAGATCCGGAAGGAAGCAGCCGTAACGAGTTATCGCCCGGGTCGTTCGTTCAGTCTCCCACCTTGTTTTTCACCTCCATCGCCTGGAGCGCCGACGGGCGCCCGGCACACCGCCACCGGGGTGCCCCATGACCGAAGACCAAGCCCCCGATCCTTCCACCGAGCCGCAAGAGAGCACGACCGACAGCCTCCATGACGGCGTCCCGCCCGCCGACGGCGCCGCACCGGGCGGCGACTACCGCGTCCTCGCCCGCAAGTACCGGCCCACCACCTTCGCCGCGCTGATCGGCCAGGAAGCGATGGTCCAGACGCTGACCAACGCCATCCGTTCGGGGAGGCTGGCCCACGCCTTCATCCTCACCGGCGTGCGCGGCGTCGGCAAGACGACGACGGCGCGCATTATCGCGCGGGGGCTGAACTGCATCGGCCCCGGCGGCACGGGCGGACCGACGCCCGAGCCGTGTGGCGAATGCGAGCATTGCCGGGCCATTTCAGAGGATCGCCACGTGGACGTGCTGGAGATGGACGCCGCCAGCCGCACCGGCGTCGACGATATCCGCGAACTCATCGAGGGCGTGCGCTACCGCCCCACCTCGGCACGCTACAAGGTGTACGTCATCGACGAAGTGCACATGCTCTCCAAGAACGCCTTCAACGCGCTCCTGAAGACCCTGGAAGAGCCCCCCGAACACGTCAAATTCATCTTCGCCACCACCGAGGTCCGCAAGGTTCCGGTGACCGTCCTCAGCCGCTGCCAGCGCTTCGATTTGCGCCGCATCGACATCGATACCCTGGCCCGCCACTTCGCCGCCGTCGCCAAGGAGGAAGGCGCCGGCATCACCGAGGCGGCGGTCCACCTGATCGCGCGGGCCGCCGACGGCTCGGTGCGTGATGGTCTTAGTCTGCTGGACCAGGCGATCACCGATTCCGGCGAACCCGAAATCGGCGAGGAGGCGGTGCGCCGCTTGCTTGGCCTCGCCGACCGCACCGTGACCTTCGACATGTTCGACGCGCTCATGCGCGGCGACGTCGCCGCCGCTCTCGACCTCATGACCGAGCAGTACTGCTCGGGCGCCGATCCCGCCGTGATGCTCACCGACATGCTGGAACTCACCCACTGGCTGACGCGCCTCAAGGTGGTCGCGGACGCCGCCGACGCCCCGGGTGTGCCCGAGGCCGAGCGGGTGCGCGGCCGGGAAATGGCCGCCAAACTGTCGATGTCGACGCTGACCCGCGCCTGGCAGATGCTGCTCAAGGGCCTGGACGAAGTGCGCTCGGCGCCGGCGCCCCTGCTGGCCGCCGAGATGGTTGTCGTGCGCCTGGCCTACGCGGCCGAACTGCCGACCCCCGCCGAGGCCGTCAAGGCCTTGAGCCAATCAGCACCCGGCGTGGCGGCCCAGAATCCGCCCGCCGTGAGCACGGCGACGGCGCCCTCGCCCCCCGCCGCGGCCGATGTCCCGACCGGCGGCGGCGAGCCGCCACAAGCGGCGCTGGCCGCCGTGGAGATGGCCCCGGAAGCGCCGCCCGAGCCCCGCCTCGCGGCGCAACCCGGGGACGAGACGCCCCCCCCCGACCCGCAATCCTTCGCCGACGTCGTAACCCTGGCGGCCGAGCGCAAGAAAGCCATCCTCCACGCCAACCTCATCAATAACGTGCATCTGGTGCGGTTCGAGCCGGAAAGGGTCGAATTCCGGCCCGGCGAACACGCACCGCCCGATCTCGCCAACCAGCTCAGTACTTTCCTCAACGCCATCACCGACCGGCGTTGGGTGGTGACGGTGTCCCAGGAAGCGGGGGCGCAGACATTGCGCGAACGAGAAGCGGAGGGAAAGGCCCATGCCAAGGCCGCCGCCGCCAAGCACCCCGTGGTCAAGGCGGTCCTCGATACGTTCCCCGGCGCCACCATCGCCGACGTACGGGGCGTCGAGACGCCTGCGGCAAAAGCACCGGTGGATGGGGGAAACGGCGCCGACGAAAGCTGAGAACCAAACAAGTATCCGAATAAAAGGAGGCGAGCGATGAGCGAGCGGGTCTGGAAGGTCTATCTGTCCGGCGAAATTCATAGCGATTGGCGCGAACAGATCGCCGCCGGGGTCACGGAGATGGATCTCCCGGTCGAACTGTGCGCACCGAATACCGTTCACAACGATTCGGACGACTGCGGCGTCGCCATCTTCGGCGCCGAGAACAGCAGTATCTGGCACGACCGCAAGGGCGCGCGGCTCAACGCCATCCGCAACCGCACCCTGATCGCCGACGCCGACATCGTCGTCGTTCGTTTCGGTGAGAAATACAAGCAATGGAACGCCGCCTTCGACGCCGGTTGCGCCGTGACGCTCGGCAAGCCGATCATCACGCTGCACCCGAGCGAACACGACCATGCCCTGAAAGAGATCGACGCCGCCGCCAGCGCCGTCGCCGGTGAGCCCCGCCAAGTCGTCCAGGCGCTGGCCTACATCACACGCGGAGACATGCCGGCCACCACCAAAGAGGCGTACGCGGCGGAATAAGCACCTCCGGCCGCTATTCTCGCCCGCCCGGGAGTCGCGGCCGCATCCTAAATCGTGAACGTGTTTTCCGAGGCGGCGCCCCAGGCATCGAGGAAGGCACCGAGGTGGGGGCGCTTCTCCTTTTCCGCCTCGATCAGGGCGATTACGTCCGCGATAGCGCGGTTGTAGCCGTCCGGGGTCATGGTCCCCCGATGCAGCATGTGGCGCAGGTAGACCAGGTAGGTGTTGAGGACATCGGTTTCGCAGTAGTCGCGGATATCGCCGAGGCGCCCTTCGTCGAAGAGCCCGGCCACCTGGGCGCCGTCGACGCCGAACTTGCCGGGGAACCCTATCACCGAGCACACCTCGTTGAGCCTGACCCGCGCCGAGGCGCCGTGATCGGAGAGCACGTCCTGCAAATCACAGTGCCAGTCCTCGGCGTAACGGCTCGTGTAGCTGTTCCACTTGTCCCCGGCCTGGTGGAGATGGGAGGCGGGAATGCCATGCTTCATGGCCCGGTACTTGAGCACCGGCAGGTCGAAGCCACGGCCGTTGAAGCTGACGAGACGCGGGCGCAAGCGCTCGAAATAGCCGAAGAAGCCCTGCAGCAGCTGCTTTTCGTCGAACCCGGCCTCGCCGCCGGAGCGCAGCTCGCGCAGGTGATAGGCCTCAAAGGTGCCGTCGCGCTCGATCTCGGCCTCCAGGAAGCTGATGGCGACGACCCGATGGAAAGGCTGGCGCGGGAAAGCATTGCGGCCGTCGGTGATGTCCAGGTGATAGCGCTCGATCTCGGCGCGGCGCGCCGCCACGTCCGTGTCCTCGAAGCCGGTGAGCGCCGGCACCGCGTCGGTGTCGGGCACCGTCTCGATGTCGAAGACGAATAGGCTTTGGTGCCGCATGACTCGTACCCCCGGCCTGTTATACACTGTGCGCAGAGGTCCTCCCACCGCGGCGCCAGGAATCGGAGTCCGCCACCCATGAAGAACCTTGGCGAGATGTTGAAGCAGGCCGGGCAGATTCAGTCCCGCATGCAGGAGCTTCAGGAGCAGCTTGCCGGCGTCGAGGTCACGGGGTCCTCCGGCGGCGGCATGGTGCGGGTGACGCTCAACGGCAAGACCGAATTGCGCGAGGTGAAGATCGACCCTTCGCTCATGGAGGCCGGCGGCGGCGAGGTCCTGGAGGACCTTGTCGTGGCCGCCTTCAACGACGCCAAGGCCAAGGTCGAGGCGGTAATCGCCGAAAGAATGTCGGAGCTTACCGGCGGATTGCAGTTGCCGCCGGGAATGATGCCACCTTTCTAAGAGAGCCCGGCGGTCGGCGTCCGGCCGCCACCAAGCCGCGCCGCATGCCGATGGCCGGAAGCCGGAAGTCATGATCACCTCCGACATCGAAAAGCTGATTCAGCTCCTCGCCAAACTGCCTGGGTTGGGGCCACGCTCGGCGCGCCGCGCCGCGCTCTATCTCGTCAAGCGCCGCGAGTCCCTCCTGCAACCCCTCGTCAAAGCCCTGGCCAACACCGCGGAGAACGTGGGCACGTGCTCGGAATGCGGAAACCTCGATGTGCGCGACCCGTGTGCCATATGTTCCGATGGCCGGCGCGAGGGCTCCGTCATCTGCGTCGTCGAGGACGTGGCCGACCTGTGGGCGCTGGAGCGCACGGCGGCCTTCAAGGGGCGCTACCACGTGCTCGGCGGCACGCTCTCCGCCCTCGACGGGGTGGGGCCGGACGACCTCAATATCCCCAGGCTTGTTGCCCGCGCCGGGGCCTCCGAAGTCGAGGAAATCATCCTCGCCGTGAGCGCCACCGTGGACGGCCAAACCACGGCCCACTACATCGCCGACGCGCTGGGCGAATGCGGCGTCGTCCTTTCCGGCCTCGCCCACGGCGTGCCGGTGGGCGGCGAACTCGACTACCTGGACGAGGGAACGCTGAGCGCCGCGCTGAAGGCGCGCCGGCCGGTCTAGGGAACGCGCCCATGAATGCCGCCAACACCGGCGAGGAGCTGAAAAAGGGATTCGAGCTGCACCGCACCGGCGACCTGGCCGAAGCCGGGCGCATCTACAAAACCATTCTCGAGCGCGACCCCGACAACGTGGACGCCCTCAACCTGTTGGGCGTCATCATGCAGGCGGCGGGCAACCCGCAAGCCGCGGTGGGGCTGATCCAGCGGGCCACCGAACTGGCCCCCGACTATTTCGCCGCCCACGTCAACCTGGGCAACGCCCTGCAGGCGGCGGGACGCGCCGAAGAAGCGGTGGAGATCTTCCAGGTGGCGCTGAAAATGAACCCGCTGATGCCGGAGGTGGTAAGCAACCTGGCGAGCGCCCTCAACGACCTGGGCCGCCACGTGGAGGCGGCGGCCATCTGCGAGGACGCACTGAACACCAAGCCGGACCTGGCGGCGGCGCGCGCCAACCTGGCCAACGCCATGCTCGGCCTCGGCAAGCACGAGAAGGCGGTGGAGAACTACCGCCTGGCGTTGGAGGGCGATCCGGGCAACGCCAACGCCTGGTTCAGCATGGGCAACGCGTTGTTCGAGTTGGGCCAGGGCGAGGAAGCCCTGAATCACTACCAGGAGGCGGTCCGGCTCAGCCCGGAAAGCGCCGAGAAGCATTACAACCTGGCCAACGCCGCCCTCGCCCTGGACCGCCACGAGGACGCCGTGGAGAGCTTCGAGCGGGCCATCCGGATTACCCCGGAATACCTGGACGCCCACGTCAATCTGGGCAGCGCCCTGCAATCCCTGGGACGCATGGAAGACGCCATCGCCAGATTCCGCCGCGCCCTTGAATTGGCGCCGCCCGACCAGCCCAACGCCGACCTGCACTGGAACCTGGCCCTGGCGCTGTTGCAGAACGGCGACTACGAGGAAGGCTGGCGCGAATACGAGTGGCGCTGGAATAACCCGGATTTCACGACCCCCCGCAAGGACCTGGAACAACCCCTGTGGGACGGCGGCGATGTCCACGGCAAGACCATCCTCCTACACACCGAGCAGGGGTTCGGCGACGCCCTGCAGTTTGTCCGCTACGCCCCTCTGGTAGCGGCCAGGGAAGCCCGGGTGGTCATCGAATGCCGGGCCGGGCTGACCCGATTGTTCAAGGAGATCGAGGGCGTCGCCGACGCAATAGACGCCGGAGACCCCTTGCCGCCCTTCGACGTCCACGCGCCGCTGATGAGCTTGCCAGGGATTTTCGGCACCACCGTGGAGACGGTCCCCGCCGACATCCCCTACCTGGCGGTCCCCGCCGGCGCCGCCGCCGACCCGCGCATCGCTGAGGGCGATGGCTTGGCCGTCGGTTTCGCCTGGGCGGGCAGCCCGACGCACCGCGAGGACCGCAAGCGCTCCGTCGAGCCCGGGCGCTTCGAGCCTCTGTTCTCGATTCCGGGGGTGCGCTTCTTCAGCCTGCAGGTGGGCGGCGCGGGCCCCGGCTTCGAGACCCTGCCCGCCGCCGGCAACGTGATCGACCTGGGGGCCGGACTCGGTGATTTCGCCGATACGGCGGCTGCCATCGCCGCCCTCGACCTGGTGATCGCCGTCGATACCGCGGTCGTCCACCTGGCCGGCGCGCTGGGACGTCCGGCGTGGGTACTGGCCGCCTTCGCCTCCAGCTACCTGTGGCCGGCCGGGCGCGACGACACGCCCTGGTACCCGACGCTCAAATTGTTCAGGCAGCGCCGCGCCGGGGACTGGGATTCCGTCTTCGAGGCCGTGCGCGAGGCGCTCGCGGCGCTGGCCACGGAGGCCTAGACTTCGCGCAGGCGGTCTTGCGGCGGCGCCAGGTCCTCGGCCGGCGACGGCGCCTCGAGCTGCATTCCCTCGATCTTCACGCCGCGGCCCGTGACCTTCTTCGACGATGTGCGAATCTGCTCGACATCGCGGCCGGCCTGATCGAAATGCTTGTGCAGGCTGTCCACCCTCTCGTCGAGGCGCCGCACGTCGACGAGCATCTTCTCCACCTCGGCCTGAATGAGGCCCGCCTGCTCCTTCATCTGGGCGTCCTTGAGGACGGCGCGCACGGTGTTCAGGGTGGCCATCAGCGTGGTCGGCGAGACGATCCACACCCGGCGGCGGAAGGAGTCCTCGACGACGACGCGGAAATTGGCGTGGAGCTCGGCATAGACCGCCTCCGAGGGCAGGAACATGAGGGCCGATTCGGCGGTCTCGCCGGGCACGATGTACTTCTCCTCGATGTCCCTGACGTGCTTGCGGACATCGGCGGAAAAGGCTCGCTCCGCCCGCACCTTTTCCGTATCGCCGTCGGCCTGGCGCAGCGCGTTGTAGCTCTCCAGCGGGAACTTGGCATCGATGGCGATGAACCCCGGCGGATTGGGCAGGTTGAGCAGGCAGTCCACGATCTTGCCATTGCTCAGCTTCGCCTGCATGGCGTAGGCCGAGGGCGGCAGGATCGCCGTCACCAGGTCCTGCAGTTGGATTTCCCCAAACGCCCCGCGCGCCTGCTTGTTGGAGAGAATGTCCTGCAATCCCACCATCTGCTGGGACAGGTCCGTGATGTTCTTCTGGGCGGCGTCGATTACGGCGAGGCGCTCGTGCAGCCCCTTGAGGGATTCGCCGGTCTTCTCGGCGCTCTCGGTGAGGCCGTCGCCGAGCCGCTTGGAGAGCGCATCCAGGCGCTCGCCGGTGGTCTTGCGGGCCTCGTCGAACTTGCCGGAGAATTCGGCCTGGGTTGTCGCCAGCCCTTCGGCGATCTCGGCGAGGCGGGCGAGCCGGGCGGCGCTTTCGGCGCGGGCGCCGCGCACCGCCACAATTCCGAAAACAATGGCGACGACCACGGCGACGGCGAGAACGATCAAAAGAAGCGTGACGTCCATGGGGCGGGTCCGTACCGTGCATCACGGGGCCGAGACTGGGCGACCTTAATCCACCTCCCCCGCCCTGACCACCCTTGACGCGGCCCCCCCAAGGCCATATGTGGACGGCCTAGGAACCCAAGCAAACCGGGACCACTCATGGCCATCCTGCCCATCATCATCGCGCCCGACCCGCGCCTGAAGGTCAAGTGCGAACCCGTCGGGCGGGTCGACGCCGACGTGCTAACCCTCATGGACGACTTGATGGAGAGCATGTACGCCGACGACGGCATCGGCCTGGCGGCACCGCAGGTGGGCGTGCAAAAGCGCGTCATCGTCGTCGACGTCACCCATTCCGACGCCGAAAGCACGCCGCTCGGCATGGCCGACCCGGAGATCGTGCGCGCCTCGGACGAGATGATGGTCAACGAGGAGGGCTGCCTGTCCCTGCCCGAGCACTACGCCGAGGTGACGCGGCCCGCCGAGATCGGCGTGCGCTACCTCGACCGCGACAACGAGATCCGCGAACTCGACGCCAAGGGCATCCTCTCTACCTGCATCCAGCACGAGATGGATCACCTGGACGGCGTGCTGTTCGTCGACCATCTGTCGGCGCTCAAGCGCAACATCATCCTGCGCAAGCTGGCCAAGACGAAGAAGGCAAAGGAGCCGGCCACGGCCTAGGCGGCCCCGCGGCAAGAAAGGAGAACCCGCTTTCCCGGTCACGCCCCTAAAGCTGGTCTTCATGGGCAGTCCCGACTTCGCGGTACCCGTGCTCGCCGGCCTTATCGAGGCCGGCCACCATGTGGCCGCCGTCTACACCCAGCCGCCGCGACCGGCCGGCCGTGGACACCGTGAAAAACGCTGCCCGGTCCACGCCTTAGCCGAGGATGCCGGGCTTGCCGTGCACTCACCGGCGAAACTCACCGGCGAGGCCGAACGGGCGCGCTTCGCCGCTTTTCGGTGCGACGCCGCCGTCGTCGCCGCCTATGGGCTGATCCTGCCCGGGGGGGTTCTCGAGGCGACCCGGCTCGGGTGCTTCAACGTCCACGCCTCGCTGCTGCCCCGCTGGCGCGGCGCGGCACCCATCCAGAGGGCCATCCTGGCCGGCGACGCGGAAACCGGAATCACCATCATGCGCATGGACGAGGGCCTGGACAGCGGGCCCATCGTGCTCGCCGAAAGCCTGCCCATCGCGGCCGACGCCACCGCCTCGACCCTCCACGACGGGCTCGCCGCCCTCGGCGCCCGGCTCATGGTCGACGCCCTCGAGGGCGTCGCCGCGGGGCGCCTGCAAGAGGTTCCGCAGCCCGCCGAGGGCATCACCTACGCGGCCAAGCTGGCGCGCGGCGAGGGACGCCTCGACTGGCGGCGCCCGGCCGCCGAGGTGGAGCGCGCCGTGCGCGCCTTCGATCCGTGGCCGGGAGCCTGGTTCGAACACCACGGCCAGCGCATCAAGGTGCTTACCGCCGAGGTCGTCGGGGGCACCGCCGGGGCGGCACCCGGTACCGTGCTTGACGGTCGCCTAAGCGTGGCCTGCGGCGACGGCGCCTTGCGGCCGCTATCGGTGCAACGGGCGGGACGCGCCGCGGCCGCGACAGAGGCCTTCCTGCGCGGCTACGCCGTGGCGCCGGGGACGCGGCTCGATTGAGCCGGCGTGCGGCTTCATTGGGTCGTGAGGGGGTCGTGGGGGGTTGTGCGGACGGCCAACGTGGGTTACGTGCATCCTTGAGGACCGCCCCTGAAAACAAGGCCTGGGGGCAGAACGGGAGGCGTATCATGGGAGGCGTATCATGACTGGCGACGACTTGTGTTTTCTCTCGGGCGGCGAGGCCGCCCGCCTGATCGCGGCGCGCCAGCTCTCCCCGGTCGAACTCGTCGACGCTATCCTGGCGCGCGTCGAGGCCGTGCAGCCCCACATCAACGCCTTCACCGTTGTCCGCGCCGAAGCCGCCCGCGCCGAAGCCAAGGCCGCCGAGGCGGCGGTCGGCAACGGGGATGCGCTGGGCCTCCTGCACGGTGTTCCCTTCACCGTCAAGGACATGATCGACGTGGCGGGGGAGCGCATCACCTGGGGCTCGTACATGTTCGAGAACAACGTCCCCGCCGAAGACGCGCCCGTCGTCGCCCGTCTCAAGGCGGCGGGCGGCATCGTGCTCGGCATCACCAACATGCCCGAGTGCGGACCCAAGGGGGTTACCGACAACCCGCTTTGGGGCACGACCCGCAACCCCTGGAACCTGGAGCACACGCCCGGCGGCTCGTCGGGCGGCGCCGGCGCCGCGCTGGCCAGCGGCTGCGGGGCACTGGCCATCGGCACCGACCGCGCCGGCTCGGTGCGCATCCCGGCGAGCTGCTGTGGCGTCGTCGGCCTGAAGACGACGGCGGGCGCCTGGCCCAACACCGACGTTCTTGATTTCTTCGACAAGGCCAATGTTATCGGCCCCTTGACGAGAACGGTGTCGGATGGGGCGCTCATGATGAGCGTGGTGACCGGGCCCGACGAGCGCGATCCCCTTTCGCTTGGAACGCGCCGCCGGGATTTCGGCGCCGCCGCCGATGCGCGTGGAGACATGAAGGGGATGCGTGTCGCCTGGACTTCCAAGGTGGGCAACACGGAAGTCGACCATGACACCTTGGCCCAATGCGAGGCGGCGGTGGAGGCGCTTGGCGGACTTGGCGCCGAGGTCGAGGAAATAGACCTCGACCTGTTGGCGTCCGTGCACATTCTGTTCGTGCTGGTCGGCGCCCGCCTCCACGCCGCCTATGGCGACAAGCTGGAGGAATTCGGCGAGCGACTTGACCCCGCCCTGCGCCAAGCCATCGAGGATGGCGCAAGATGGACCGGCGCGGACGTGTTCGAGGCCGCCTTTGCGCGCGTCAAGTTGTTTGAGGACATCGAGGCGCTGTTCTCGGGCTTCGATCTGATCGCCACGCCGACGCTCACCATGCCGACCATCCCGATCGATCAATTTTCCTGGGACCCGGTGACGGTCAACGGCAAGGTCCTGAGATCGCCGCGCTACGACTGGCTCCCGTACAGCCACCCGTTCAACCACACGGGCCACCCGGCGATTTCGGTGCCGGCGGGGTGGACATCGGAGGAATTGCCGGTGGGGTTGCAACTCGTCGCGCCGTGGCACGCCGAGGAACGCCTGCTTGGCGCCGCCGCCGAACTCGAGGCGGTCCGCCCCTGGGCGCATCGCCGCCCGCCGCTCCTGGAAAATCTCGCCGCCGCCTAGTGTCCTGGATCGTATTGGTCTAAGACGCCAAGACTCTATTCCTTGAACTCGTCGAGCGGCGTCGACTCCTCGATCATCTGGATGGTGTCGATGCCCTGTCTCATCTCGGACATGATGAACTCGGCGCGCCGGCGCAGGCCGCCCGACGTCTTGTTGGGAAACAATTCGGCCCACGCGTTCATCTTCAGCGTCATGGCGCACAGAACGCCACCGATGTTCGTGTGGTAGGACTCGATCATCCTTTCGACGCGGCGAAAACGCTGGGCGGTGATTTCGCTCCACATGTCCTTGGTTTCGCGGTCGAACTTGAGGAAGCGCCGATTGAGGGCGGAGAAGTGGCGCTTGACGAAAGTTTCCATCAGATCGCACGACTGCATGAGACCGGGATCGCTCTTGAGCTGCCAGTTCTCCCTGAGTTCATCGAGGGACTCCAGGAACCCCTTGGCGATGGGTGTAATTTGGTCCAAAGCCTGCCGGTAGTAGGATAGGGACAGGAAGATATCGCCGTAATCCTCCATGAAACGGGGGATGTCCTCGACCTTGATCTCCAGCTTGCGCGCCATCATCTTGAGTTTCTGGCGCACCTTCTCGACGTCCGGGTCCATGAACAGCGCGAGCACGTCCTCGAAGCTCTGGATATTCATGTCGTCACCGCCGTAGATTTCGACCATCAAGGGGCGGGTGAAGGCCGTCATGTAACCGGTGAGTTCCTTGCTCTTGCTTTCCGAGAGCTTGAGTTCGGCGAAGTCGTTGACCGGAATTCCATGCTCGCGGAGCGTGACACGCAGACTATAGACATCCAAGCTCGCCAACTTGCCGAGCTTGCGCAGGATGATCCAATCCGGGTTGGGTGTATTGGGTTCCCAGCCGAACTCCGGTCCGACGTGGGCGATCTCCATCTGGCCGCTGCCTGATTTTTCACCCTTGAAGAACTCGACCATGCTTTCCAGACGCGCGTTCTTGACCATCCGCGCCCGTTTGACCGCCGGTGTCTCGAAGGGGATGATGTATAGCGGCAAGGCGTGAAGAGAATCCCGATCCTCGTCCCCCTCTTCCGAGAGATCCCGCACACTTTCGAGTTCCGCCATTGTAGCCATATTTCAAACAACCTCTTCGGCCACGCCCCGACCCAAGCGGTGACTCTACCAGATGCGGAGCATTGAGGGGGAAGTCTATTCTCTCCAGAGTAGTGAAAATCGACGCGGCCGGGCGGCCCAACAAAACGGTCGAAGCCCCGGCGCACTCCGGCTACAAATGGGCATGCCGCGCTACAAGATCATCCTGGAATACGACGGCGCCGGTTTCGTTGGATGGCAGCGCCAGGAAAACGGCCTCAGCGTCCAGCAGGTGCTGGAAGAAGCCATCGAACGGTTTTGCGGCCAAACGGCCACCACCTTCGCGGCCGGGCGCACGGATTCGGGCGTCCATGCCCTGGGCCAGGTCGTCCACTTCGACCTGGAGCGCGCCCATCCTCCCGACACCGTTCGCGATGCCCTGAATTTTCACCTCAAGCCGGCGGCCGCCGCGGTTCTCACGGCGGAGACCGTCGGCGAAGAGTTTCACGCCCGCCTGTCGGCGCGCCAGCGCGCCTACCGCTATCGCATCGTCAACCGGGCGGCGCCGCCCACCCTCGAGCGCGGCCGCGCCTGGTGGCTGCCGGCGGCCCTCGACGCCGACGCCATGGCCGAAGCGGCCCGCCTGCTTGTGGGCCGCCACGACTTCACCACCTTCCGCGCCTCCGGCTGCCAGGCGAAATCACCGATCAAGACCCTGGACACCCTGGAGGTCGAGCGCGCCGACGACGAGATTCGCATCAAAGCGCGGGCCCGTTCCTTTCTTCACCACCAGGTGCGCAACTTCGTGGGAACCCTTGAGCGGGTAGGCGCCGGCAAGTGGACGGCGGACGACGTGCGCGCCGCGCTCGAGGCACGCGACCGCGCGGCGGGCGGCCCAACGGCGCCGGCCTGCGGGCTCTATCTGGTGGAGGTGGTTTATTGAAGGGGCGGACGCCGCCGCCTCCGTTGTCCCCGAGAGGCGCCGCGCCTATACTCGCCGCCCCCCGCCAAGTGCCGAACACACTCCCATGGCCCAAATGGAACTGAAATTGACGCCGGAGCCGGCCAAGCGGCCCATCGTCGGCTACCTGGCGGTGGGCTTCGGCATCGCCGGCATTTTCGCCAGCGGCCTCGTCTTCGTGCCCCTGGCGTTCGTCTTCAGCGTCGCCGCCATGTTCATCGGACAGGCGGGGTGGGGGGTCTTCGGTGTCCTGTTGTCGGTGGTGGGGTTTCTGACGACGCCGACGTTCCTCATCTTCATCGGCCTCCAGGCCTTGCACCTGTTCCTGCAGCACCTGATGGACAGCCTACCGGCGTTTCCCGGCACCACTGAGGTGTGAGGACGCGCCCACGAACTCCCGTCCCCTACAGCATGCTCTCGGCGACGCTGTTGATGACGATCCCCAACACCAGGTCGAGGGCGACGACGATGGCGGCGGTGCCGGCGCCCACGGCAAGCGCCGTGCGCGCCACGAACCACGAGTAGCCGAGGATGAGGAAGAGGGCGACGAGGCCGGCGGCGTTGGCCGATCCGGCGCCCATCCCGCCGGCCACCCCGATCATGGCGATGGGCAGGTAGAGGGCGTTCTGCAACACCGCCGCCCAGTTGTAGGCGACGATGTAGCCCAGGTAGCGTTCCTCGCGCTCCAGCACGCGCGCCACGCTCACCATGGCCAGGGGGAAGGCAACCCAGGCGATGACGTAGGCGATGATCTCGACCGCCGCGAATCTCCCCGCGCTGGCGGCCACCGCCCCTGTCTCGTAACGCATCTGCAGCAACAGCGCGTAAAAAGGCGCCACCATGACGGCGGCGAAGAACGAACGCCAGAAACCGCCGATCGAGCTGTCGAAATAGGCCATCCCCCCGGCATCTAGGCGGGCCAGCCGGTAGGCGCCGTAGAGGGCTTTGAGCGTTTCGCTCGCCGTCGGCATCACGATGGTTGTTCGAAGAAACGCTCGAGCACGGCCTGATAGACACCGGTGAGCATGGCGATATCGGAAAGCGCCGCGAATTCGTCGACCTTGTGCGCCGTCTGGTTGATCATCCCGAATTCCACCACCGGGCAGTGGTCCTTGATGAAGCGCGCGTCCGAGGTGCCGCCGGTGGTGCCGAGCTCGGGCCTCCGCCCGGTGACGCCCTCGACGGCGGCGGCGACGATGTCGCTCAAGGGGCCGGGCGGGGTCAGAAAGGCCTCCCCGGAAACCTCGATGTCGAGCTGGTAAGCCCCCCCGACCGCGTCGCAGCACGCCCGCAGCCATTGCTCGAGGCCGGCGCCGTCATGGCGGTCGTTGTAACGGATATTGAAGCGCGCCCGGCCGCTGGCCGGGATCACGTTGGCCGCCTCGTTCCCCACGTCAATGGAGGTGACCTCGATGCCCGAGGGCGGGAAGTGCTCCGTGCCGTCATCAAGGGGCTTCCCGGTGATCGCCGCCAGCGTGGCGAGCAGGCGCGGCAGCGGGTTGTCGGCGAGGTGGGGATAGGCCGTGTGTCCCTGGGTCCCGAACACCGTGAGCGTGCCGTTGAGGCTGCCACGGCGGCCGATCTTGATCATTTCGCCGAGGTGCTCGGGATTGGTGGGCTCGCCGACCAGGCAGGCGTCGAGTGCCTCGCCGCGCCCGGCCAGCCAGTCGAGGACCTTGGCCGTGCCGTTGACGGCCGGGCCTTCCTCGTCGCCGGTAATCAGCAGGCTTAGGGAGCCGCCGAAGCCGGACCCGCGGTCGGCGAGAAAGCGCGCCGCGGCAGCCACGAAACACGCGATGGCGCACTTCATGTCGACGGCGCCGCGGCCATGAAGGCGGCCTTCGATGACCTCGGCGCCGAAGGGATCCACCGTCCACGCCGCCGCATCGCCCACCGGCACCACGTCGGTGTGGCCGGCGAAACAGAAGTTGGGGGCACCGTCGCCGAGGCGGGCATAGAGGTTGTCCACATCGGCCGTGCCCGGCGCCGAGAAGACGAGGCGGTGGCAGGCGAATCCCAACCCCTCGAGGGCATCCTGCAATACGCCAAGCGCCCCCGCGTCCTCGGGCGTGACGCTGGGACAGCGGATGAGCGCCTGGGCGAGCTCGAGCGGGTCGATGGTCTGGGTCAATCGCGTAGCAGCTCGTTGATTGAGGTTTTGGCGCGGGTTCCCTCGTCCACCCGCTTGACGATGACAGCGCAGTAGAGCCCCGGCCCCGGCTCGCCGTCGGCCAGCGGCTTGCCCGGGAGCGCGCCCGGAACGACCACCGAGTAGGCCGGCACCCGGCCGAAACGGACCTCGCCGGTGGCGCGGTCGACGATCTTGGTGGAGGCGCCGATGTAGACGCCCATGGAAAGTACCGCGCCCTCCTCGACGACGACACCCTCGGCGACCTCGGAGCGGGCGCCGATGAAGCAGTTGTCCTCGATGACCACCGGACCGGCCTGCAGCGGCTCCAGCACGCCGCCGATGCCGGCACCGCCGGAAATGTGACAGTTCTTGCCGATTTGGGCGCAGGAGCCGACGGTGGCCCAGGTGTCGATCATGGTGCCGCTGTCCACGTAGGCGCCGAGGTTGACGAAACACGGCATGAGAATGACGCCGGGCGCGAGATAGGCGGAATGGCGCACGGTACAGTTGGGCACGGCGCGGAAGCCCGCCGAGCGGAAGCGCGCCTCATCCCAGCCGTCGAACTTGGAAGGCACCTTGTCGAACCAGGCGGCGCGCCCCGGTCCCCCGGCGATGGGCGCCATGTCGTTCAGGCGAAACGACAGAAGCACCGCCTTCTTGAGCCACTCGTTGACATGCCACTGGCCGCCGTCGATCTTTTCGGCGACCCGCGCCGCGCCCGAATCGAGAAGGCCGAGCGCCTCTGACACCGCCTCGCGCACGGCGCCCTCGGTTTCCGGTCCGATGGTCTCGCGCGCCTCCCAGGCGGCTTCGATGGGGGATTGCAAATCGGTGTGATTCATGGCGGGAACGGCCGCAAGGAGGATCCTAGTGGATGGAAACTAACATATGGGTGACGGCTTGAGACAATGGTCCAGGGGATGCGGGCTGTCAACACGGCGGGCGGCGTTCAGTCGCCGGCGCCCGCCGCCACCTCTTCAAGCCAGCCGACCAGGTCGTCGATGACGTGATCGACGTAGCTGAATTCCGATTCGTGCGGTTCCGGCCGCGGCCCCGGGGGCAGCCAGACCGTGGTCATGCCAAGCGCCGCGGCGGGCTCCAAATTGTGCACCATGTCTTCGATCATCACTGTCCTCGCCGGGTCCAGCCGATGCCGTTCGACGAGTTTGCTATAGACCGAGGGTTCGGGCTTGGGGGCGTACTCGGCATCGGCGATATCGAATACATCGTCGAAATGATGGCTCACGCCGAGACGCTCCATGACCCGGCCGGCGTGGGCGGCGGATGCATTGGTGAAGATAAGCTTGCGCCCCGGCAGGCGGCCCAACGCCGCGTCCAACGACGGACTCGGCGCCATGTCGCCGAGGTCGATGGTATGAACAAATTCGAGAAACGGCGCCGGGTCCATGCCGTGGCGGCTCATCATGCCGCGCATGGTCGTGCCAAACTCCCGAAAGTAGCGCTTCTGAACGGCGAAAGCCTCCTCCAGGTCGACACCAAGGTAGGTCGCCACGTATTCGGTCATGCGCTTCTCGATTTGCCGGAATACGTTGTTCGAGGGCGGGTAAAGTGTGTTGTCCAGGTCGAACAACCAGGCCGCGGCCTCGCGAAGGCCGGCGGCGGCCTCGCGGCGCGGCGACTTGTCGGAATCGTTCATGGCCAATTAGTGGGCTCCCGCCGGCCTTCTGGCAAGCTCAATCGCCGCCGCGCCGGCATTTCGCGGGCCCCATATACGTATTCACTAGTTGAGGGCACACCGCCATCTGGGGCAATGTCATCATGTAGCGACACCTCGCCAACACGCGAATGGTTTGATGAGCAAGGATAAATCGGCCAAACCACGGAAGGCGAACGAGGACGCCGGCGCGGCAGCAGCGGAGACGCTGGTCACCGGGTGCCCCGGCCCCGCCGTGCTGGTGCGCCCGGATGGCGGGGTGATCGCCGCCAACGCCCGGGGCGCCGCCGTCCGAGCCCTTTTGCAGCGGGGCGACTCGCCGGAGATCGCGGCCCTCATCGCAACCGCGGTGGCCGGACAGTCGGTCGCCAACGGTACCCTATCCCTGCCCGGCGCCGGGGGCGGCGCGGTTCAGGAGATCACCGTGGTGCCGGTCCTTTCCGGAAGCAGCCTGCTCGTCCTCGCCCGCGACCTGACGCTCGGCCATTACGTGCGCGACGCGCTCGTCGAATCGCGCCAGCGCTACAAGGACCTGGTCGAGGCGTCGAGCGATTTCGCGTGGGAGGTGGGAGCCGACGGTACTTTCGTCTTCGTGTCGCCGCGCGGCGCGCTTGGCTACAGCACCGCCGATCTTGTCGGTCGGCGGCCCGCAGAACTGATACTGGACACGGCGAGCGATGCGCCGGTGCCCTTCACCACCGAGAGCCCCCTCGAGGAAGTCGAGATCTGGATGCGCCATGCCGATGGGACGCAGGCCTGCGTCATCCTGGCCTGCATCCCGCTTTTCGATGACAACGGCCGATGGCGCGGGGCCAGGGGCGTGTGCCGTGACGCCACCGAGGCGCGCGCCTTGGAAGACGCGCTGGCCCGCGCCCGCTACCGCGAACAGCTCCTCGGCCACGTGGTCAGCACGTTCCGCGATGAAGTGGAGCCGCGGAACATGCTCTCCGCCGCCGCCGCCGCCACGGCGCGCGCCCTGAAGGCGGAAGGGTGCCGCATCTATCGCCGCGCGCCGTCTGAGACCTTCGACGTGGCGGCGGAATACGGCGACGCGGACGGGTTCAAGGTCTCGAAGTCCTTTCTCACGCGGCTCGCCGGGGCCCCCGGCACCATCGATCACGAAACCGCGCGCAAGCGACTCCTGGCCGCGGCGACCCGCTACCAGGACACCGTCAACGGCGCCGTGATGCTTTGGAACGCCGAGGAAGGCGGAGACTGGAAGGACGACGACTACATCCTCCTTGGCGACGTGGCCAGCCATTTGGGCGTCGCCAACGCCCAAATAGACAAGCACGAAAAGATCGTCCGGCTGTCGCGCACCGATCCCCTCACCGAGTTGCTCAACCGCCGCGCCCTTTTAGAGGACGAGCTGCCGCGGCGGCTCAAGCGCCTGAAGCGCGGCGGCAGGCATAGCGCTCTTTTTTACGTGGACCTCGACAATTTCAAGCAGGTCAACGACGCCCACGGCCACCAGCGGGGCGACGAGGCGCTGTTGGCCGTCCGCGACATGCTGATCAAACATTCGCGGCCGGGCGACGTGATCGCGCGGCACGGCGGCGACGAGTTCGCCATGTGGATCGAGGGCATCACCGAGAAGGTGGCGGTGAAACGCGCCCGCACGCTCATCGCCGCGGGCCGGGAACTGGCCCATTTCTCGGGTAGCCAGAAGCATCCGCTGGGGCTTTCCGTCGGTGTCGCCCTTTACAATCCCGAGGACGGCGAAAGCCTAGACGATTTGGTGGCGCGCGCCGATGCCGCCATGTACACCGTCAAGCGCTCGGGCAAGAGCGACTTCGAGATGGCGCCACACCCCACCAAGGCCGCGGAAGGCCGGGCGGCGGGCCGGGACCGTTAAGGGAAATGGAGGCGGGAACGCCGCGCGTCCAGTGTCCTGGATCAGACAAGTGATCCAGGACGCTAGTGTCCTGATCGCGAAGTTTCTATGATTGATTTTTGATGATTGGAGGTTTTGTCGATGGGGCGTGGCCGGATAGCGGTATCGATTGACTTGTCGGCGCTGGAGCGTCGCGAGCTAGAGGGATTGGCGCGACGACGGCGAACGGGGCAGGGGTTGGCGCGCCGGGCGCGGATTGTCCTTCTGGCCGCCGAGGGACTTGAGAACAGGATGATTGCCGTGGAGCTGGCGGCGGCGCCGGATACGGTCGGCAAATGGCGCCGGCGCTTTGCCGAACGGCGCATGGACGGACTTTACGATGAGCCGCGCCCGGGCGCGCCGCGCCGCATCGGCGACGACGCCATCGCCGAGACGGTGCGCCGCACGCTGGAAGAGACGCCGCCGGACGCCACCCACTGGTCGCTGCGCTCGATGGCGCGCTCGGTCGGCCATGCGCCGTCGACGATCCACCGCATCTGGCAGGCCTTTGGGCTTCAGCCACATCGTTCGCGGACCTTCAAGCTGTCGAGCGATCCGTTCTTTGTCGAAAAGGTCCGCGATATCGTCGGCCTTTATTTGGCGCCGCCGCAACGCGCGCTGGTGCTTTGTGTCGATGAGAAGAGCCAAATCCAGGCACTCGACCGAACCCAGCCGCTGTTGCCGATGCGTCCTGGCCAAGCAGAGCGGCGCAGCCACGATTATGTCCGCCACGGAACCCTGTCGCTGTTCGCGGCGCTCGACACGGCCAGCGGTGAGGTCATCTCTCAATGCTTCAAGCGTCACCGGGCGAAGGAGTTCAAGACCTTCCTCAACACCATCGAAGCCAACGTGCCGAGCGATCTCGATATCCACATCGTCATGGACAACGTCGCTACCCATAAGACCCCGGCCATCAAGGCATGGTTCGCCAAACGGTCGCGATGGCATGTCCACTTCACGCCGACCAGTGCTTCATGGATTAATCAGGTTGAGCGCGTCTTCGCAGCGCTGACGGAGAAGCAACTGCGTCGCGGCGTCCATCGCTCAACCGACGAACTGGAAAAGGCCATCCAGGCCCACATCGACGCCGTCAACGAAAATCCAAAACCATTCCGCTGGACCAAGTCCGCCGACGATATCCTCGGCGCCGTCAAGCGCTTTTGCATGGCAAACCTGAAAATCGCCGAAACCCAATCTTCAATCCTCAAAACTTCAGAAGCAGGACACTAGAGCCTTATCCGTTTAGATGTAATCACCGCTAGCGGGCCGGTCCGGGACCGGCCCCTACGCTATTTGTGGACTGTAGGGGCGGGTCTCAGACCCGACAGTGTCGAATAGGCATTACGCTGCGTAAAACTAACCGGGGGTTGCTCTAGCGGGATCGGATCAGGGTTCCCGCGCCGTGCTCGGTGAACATCTCCACGAGAAGGGCGTGGGGGACC